>NZ_JBEYUA010000013.1:0-277287 GCF_040643285.1 Spirillospora sp. NPDC047279 | reverse complement strand
CGTACGCGCACCCGACCTACCGCGCACCCGACCTACCGCGCACCCGACCTACCGCGCACCCGACCTACCGCGCACCCGACCTACCGCGCACCCGACCTACCGCGCACCCGACCTACGAAGGGAATCTCATGGCCAGGGCCGAAAGAGCGGGACGTTTCTGGAACGTCGCTCTGTTCGTCGGCGCCTTCGCCGTCTCCTGCACCGAGTTCATCCCGGTGGGCCTGCTGCCCCAGATCGCCCGCTCCATGGAGGTCTCGGAGGCGACCGCCGGGCAGCTCGTCACGATGAACGCGCTCGCCTTCGCGGTGGGGGCGCCCCTGCTGGCGGCCCTCTTCGCCAAGGTCGACCGGCGCCGGGTGCTGCTCGGCACGCTGGGCCTGTTCATCGCCGGCCACGTGATGGCGGGCCTGGCGCCGAACTACGCGGTGCTGCTGGCCTCCCGCGTGTTCACCGGCGCCATGATGGGCCTCTACCTGGCCACGGCGATCGCGGTGGCCGCGAAGCTCGCGCCGCCAGAGGGACGCGCGCGGGCCATGGCCACGATCGTCGCGGGGGTCAGCACCGCCACGGCACTGGGCGTGCCCGTCTCCACGCTGCTCGGCCAGAACAGCGGCTGGCGGCTGCCGATCCTCGGTGTGGCGGGGCTGGCGCTCGCCGGCCTGTTCCTGGTCGCCGCGGCGGTGCCCGGCTCCGGCGCCGACGACGGCCCCGCGCTGCGCACCCGTCTGGCCGCGCTGGCCGCGCGCCCGGTCTTGATCGGCCTCGGCGCGATCGTGCTGTTCTGGGGCGGCTCGTTCACCGTCTACACCTACCTGGTGCCGCTGCTGGAGACCCGGGCCGGCCTGAACGGCGCCCCGGTGACGGCCGTGCTGTTCCTGGCCGGGCTCGGCGCCGTCTTCGGCAACCTGCTCGGCGGGCGCGGCGCGGACGCGCGGCCGCGGGCCACGCTGCTGGTCACCGCGGCCATCACGGCGGCGGCCCTGCTGCTCGTCCTGCCGGCCACCAGTACACCGGCCGGGGCGATCGCCCTGGTCGCGGTCTGGCAGCTCGCGGCGTGGTCGTTCGTGCCCGCCGTGCAGGCCGGCCTCTACCAGGCGGCCGGACCCGGCGGCGACCTGGCGGTCTCCTTCGCCGTCTCCGCGTTCAACGTGGGCATCGTCGGCGGCGCCGGGCTGGGCGGCCTCGCCCTCGACAACGGCGGGCTGAACGCCGTCGCGATCCTGGGCGCCACGCTGGCGCTGCTCGCACTGGCGCTGGTCGGCCTTCTGGTCACCCGATCCACCCGAGCCGCGGAAACCAGCACGACAGAGGAGGGAGAGATGTTCTCCGAACGCCGGTTCGACGCGATTCTCTTCGACATGGACGGCACGCTCATCGACTCCACCGACTCGGTGCGGCGGGCGTGGCGGCGGTGGGCCGAGCAGGAGGGCCTCGACCCCGACCTGCCCGCCCGCGCCCAGGGCCGGCCGGCCCGCGAGATCGTGGCCGGCCTGGTCCCGCCCGACCGGATCGACGAGGCGCTGGCCGAGTACGAGGACTTCGCCACCCGCGACCTGACCGGCGTCGTCGTCCTGCCCGGAGCGGGCGAGGCGCTCTCCTCGGTCGGCGAACGGCTGGCGATCGTCACCTCCTGCACCAGGCCCGTGACGACCGCGCGCATGGAGGCGAGCGGCCTGCCCGAGCCCGGCGTCGTGGTCACGGCCGACGACCTCGAACGCGGGAAGCCCGCCCCCGACCCCTACCTGGAGGGCGCCGCCCGGCTCGGCGTGGACCCGGGACGCTGCCTGGTCGTCGAGGACTCGGCGACCGGCGTCTCCTCCGCCCGTGCCGCCGGCTGCGCGACGGTCGGCGTCGGCCCCACCGCCGCGAACGGCGGGATCGGGGCGGACGTGCACGTACCGGACCTGTCGTCGGTCAACTTCGCGATCGAGCCGGACGGGGTGGTCGTCGACGTCCGGCGCGCAAGCGACGCGGACAGGGACGCGGACAGGGACGCGGACAGGGACGCGGACAGCGACGTGGAGAGCGAGGTGCGACGGTGAGCACGGAACAGACCGGTCAGATCGTCCGGACCGCCGGAGGTCTCACGGACGGGCCCCTGATGTACCCCGCCTACATAGGGGGCGAGCACGTCGAACCCCCGGACGGGAGGTACGTCTACACGGTGCCGGTCCGCTCGGTCCTCGAGGACACCTTCGCCGCGCTGCGGCTGAAGAAGGACCTCGACGCGGGACGGGTGGACCCGGCCGCCGCCGGCGCGGCCGTCACGGGCGGATGCGCCCTGGCCGACGACGACATGATGCGGCGGGCGCTGCGCGCCGCCGCGGCCGCCGCCCCCGAGTGGGCGAAGGTCCCGCTCGGCACCCGGGTGGAGATCGGCTGCCGGATCGGCGAACGGCTGCGCGAACGCCGCGACGACATCGCCGAGGTGCTCGTCGCCGAGGGACAGCCCCGGTCGCTCGCCGGGCCGTGCCTGGACGAGTACTGGCTCGCCGACTTCAGCCCCGAGACGTTGCAGTGGTGCGCCGAGCAGATGTACCACGAGCGCGACGAGGGGTGCCGCCGGTCGCTGGTCAGGCGCGTCCCGGACGGGGTGGTCTGCGTCAACCCGCCGCAGAACGCCGCGACGCCGAACGCGCTGTTCGGGATCACCGCGCTGCTGGCGGGCAACACCGTCGTCGTGCGGGCGCCGCGCAGCGTTCCGCTGGCGACGACGTACGCCCTGCACGAGGTCGTGATCCCGGTGCTGGAGGAGTTCGGCGCGCCGCCGGGCACCCTCAACGTCCTGTGCGCCCCCGCGGCCATGGACTCCTGGCTGGACAGCCCCGACGTCGACGACATCGTCTACATCGGCGGCAGCGAGAAGGGCCTGGAGTTCGAACGCGCCGCGGTGGCGGCGGGCAAGAAGCCGATCCTGGAGCTCGCCGGCAACGACTGCTGCGTGGTCTGGCGGGACGCGGACCTGGACGGGGCGGTGCGCTCCCTGGCGGAGAACTTCCGCCAGTCCGGGCAGATCTGCAACATCCCCAACCAGGTCATCGCCCATCCCGCCATCGCCGGCGAGCTGCTGGAACGCCTCGTGCGCGTGGCGCGGGAGACCAGGCCGGGGTTCCCCGACGAGCCCGGCGTGGTGCTGACGCCGGTCCTGATGGCGGACTCCTACTTCACCGACATCCAGGAGGCGCTGGCCGGCGGCGCCGAGCTCGTCCACGGCGGGCGGCGCCTGGAGGTGGACGGGTCGCCGTCCGACACCGGGCTCTTCCTGGAGCCGGCGATCCTGCGGGTCGACGGCCTGCGCCGGGCGGCGGGCACGGGCGCCGTGCGGAACGAGACCTTCTCGCCGCTGCTGCCCGTCGTCGTCCCGGACCTGACGGACGGTCTGCCGGACGAAGCGGCGGACGGCGGCCCGGACGGCGCCGTGACCGATGCCCGCGCGGCGGACGATCGGCTCCTCGACGCGGTCCTCGCGTTCCTGGCCGGGGACCGGTACGGGCTGCGCACCTCGGTCTGGTCGAACGACGAGCGGGTGATCCAGCGCTTCGTCGACGGCGTGACCGGCTGCGGCGTGCTCAACGTGAACGACTCGCACTCGGGTTTCCGCCCGTTCCTGCCCACCCACGGCGGCACGGGCCTCACCGGCGGAGTCTTCGGCGAGGCCAACTACCTGATGTTGCGGACGTCGCACCTCCAGGGAGTGGGCATCGTGCGGCCCGAGATGGCCGCCTCCGAACGCTGAGCGAGGGAGCAGGGAGAGGAGCAGCGAACACCATGGCCACGTACACGATCGAGATGGCCGTGCGGCACCGGGCCGCGGACCTGTACGCCGCACTGCGCGACTACGAACGGTTCCCCGGCTGGGCCGAGGACGTGGCGGCGGTCGCCGTGGAGGGGGACACCAGCCGGTGGGCGGTGCGCTTCCGGGGCGGCCTGATCCGCTGGACCCAGCACGACCGCGCCGAGGAGGCGGCGGACACGTTCCGCATCGGCTTCGAGCAGACCGAGGGCGACTTCGCCGCGTTCTCCGGTGCCTGGACCATCGAGCCCACGAGCACCGGCAGCCTGGTCACCTACCGCGCCGACGCCGGCACGAGCGTGGCCAACCTGGCGCGCGCGATCGAGCCGCTGGTCGGCCGCGTCCTGCTGCGCTCGGCCGTCGCGGTCGTGGCGGGCGCCGCCGCGGGCCCGGTGGAGGTGCTGGCCGGCGGCCGGCTGCTGGACGATCAGTCGTTCGCGCCGGCCTGAGGCCCGCCGCCGGTGTCGTCCGCGTCGCCGGTGTCGTTGATGGCGGCGAGGACCTTGCGGGTCAGCTCCACACGATTGGTGACGTCGAACTTGCGGAAGCTCCGGCGCAGATGGGAGTCGACCGTGTGGGGCGAGACCGACAGGCGGGCCGCGATCTCGCGGTTGGTCAGCCCCTGGGCGACCAGCCGGACGACCCGCATCTCGGACCGGGTCAGCAGGTCGAGCTCCGGCGCCTGCTCGACCTCGACGCGGGCGCGCGGGGCGGCGGAAGGGGAGGCGGCGGGCGGGCCGGGCAGGCCCGTGCCGTCCGCCTCCGGCTTGAGCAGCCTGCCCACCCGGGCGACGTCGCGGACCGCGCGGCAGGCGTACCAGGTCTCCCGCGCCTCCTCCAGCAGCTCGATCGCGTGCTCCCGGTCGCCGCGCCGCAGCTCGGCGCGTCCCGCGTCCTCCAGCGCGGACGCGCGCACCGGCGTGAGCGGGGTCCACCGGTAGAGCTCGACCGCCGTGGCCAGGCGGGCGGGATCGTCGCTGATCAGGCCGTCGGTGTGGGCCGCCGCCGCGGCGAGCGATCGCACCCCGGGATTGGCGGCGGAGATCGCCCGGACCGAGTCGGCCATCGACCTGGCCCGCGGCGCGTCGTCGTTCGCGACCATCATGCGGACCAGGGTGGAGGCGACGAGCGGGCAGCTCGCGACGAGGGTGTCCCTGATCGGTGAGGCGACGCAGATCCCGCGGGCGGTGCGCAGCGCCTCGCGGTCCTGGCCGGCGGCCAGCTGGATGAGCAGCCGCCGCCAGGCGAGATGGCCGCGGCGCGTCTCGCCCGGCCACCGCGACAGCCGCTGCGCGCGGCGCAGGCTCGCGCGGGCGGCCTTCAGATCGTCCCTGCGCACCTGGGACTCGCTGAGGCTGGCCAGCAACGGCACGGCCAGCGCGTCCGACGACGACTCCTCGGCCAGCCGCAACCCCGCGAGCGCGTCCTCGGCCGCCTCCTCGAAACGGCCGACGGTGAGGTGCAGGTGCGCGCTGTGCGAGTACCACAGGGGCGTGGACCAGTCCGTGCCGTACGTCGCGGCCTCGTTGCGGCAGTGCCGCAGCACCTCGTCGGCCTCGTCGAAACGGTCGAGCACGATCAGCGACGGGATCAGCCACAACCGCGGATGGTGCTGCCGCGGCGCACCGGGACCGGCGCCGTCGGCGGTCTCGACCGCGCGGCGGGCCATCTCCAGCGACAGGCCGAAGTCGTTGCGCGAACGCGCCGCGACGCTGCGCGCGATCGACCCCAGCACGAGCGCCCCGCGGCGGCCGGAGAGCTCGGCCAGCTCGACCGCCTCCAGCCCGACCTGCTCCGCGGTCTCGGCGTCGCCCGCCTGGGCCGACCCGTACGCCTGGAGCGCCAGCAGCTCGGCGCGCGCGGCCTCGGTGACCTCGGGCCGGGCCAGCATCCGGCGGGTGTGCTCGACCACGGCGGCGTCGTCGCCCAGCAGCCGGAGCACCTCGGAGTAGGCGTCGAGCAGGGTCGTCTCGGTCTCCACGTCGGGCGCGGTGTGCAGCGCGCGTTCGGCCAGGTCCTTGGCCTGGCGGGCACGTCCGGACAGGGCCAGCAGCCGGATCGCCTCGACCGTGATCTCGGTCGTGGCGTGGTCCTGCTCGTCGAGCTGGTCGAGCAGCCGCAGGGCCAGGTCGGCCGCGTCGCCCGGCGAGTGCGCGGCCTGCTCGCGGACGGCGTCCTTGAGCACCCCCGTCACCCGGGCGTCGGCCGGATGCCTGCTGCGCAGCAGGTGCTCGGTGATCTCGCCGAGGTCGCGGCCCTCGGCCTCCACGACGACCGCGGCCTCCCGGTGCAGGGCGAGCCGGACGGGTTCGCTCAGCCGGGCGTAGACGGCGTCGCGGATCAGCCCGTGCTGGAAGTCGAGCTCGGAGCCGGTGCCGGTGAGGATCCCCGCGGTGACCGCCTCGGTGGCGGCGGGCACGAGGTCGACCGCGGACCGGCCGATCAGCCCCACGACCTCGTGGACGGTGAACGGCCGGCCGAGGATGGCCCCGGCCTCCAGCAGCCGGCTGGCCGGGTCCGAGAGCCCGCCGAGCCATCCGTTCACGGCCGCGAGGAGCCGCCCTGGCAGCTCGGGGCCGTCCCGCCCGTCCAGGCCCCCGGCGACGTGCGGCACACCGCCCGCCACCTTGAGCCGGCCGGTGTCCTTGAACGAGGTCAGCAGCTCCTTGCAGAGGAACGGGTTGCCCCCGGCACGGGCGGCCAGCTCCATCACCTCGGGCGAGACGGGGGCGCCGAGCACCGAGGCGCACAACCGCGCCACGTCGTCGTCGGCGAGGGGGCCCGGCTGGAGGCAGGTGGCCCCGCCGGCCACGAGCGCCTCGACGGCCTCGTACGCCGCCGGCGTGGACGAGGGGTCGGGGCCGGGGCGCGTGGACAGGATCCACAACACCGGCTCGGCCTTCAGCGCCGGGACCACGGTGCGCAGCACGGTCGCCGTCATCTCGTCGGCGAGGTGCGCGTCGTCGATGCCGACGACCAGCCCGCGTTCGGGGGTGAGCGCGGCCAGCCGTTCGGCCAGCCGGTCGGGGAGCGGCCGCTCCTCCTCGTCCTCCACGAGCCGGCCCAGGCGCGGGGCGATGGCCCGGCAGCCGCTGAGGGTGCGGTGCAGGGTGGACATGGGCGTCATGTGGTCGAGCTCGGTCGCCCGGCGCACGGCGGTGGTCAGCTCGGACCGCGCCGCCATCGCGGCGGCGTGCGCGACGAGCCGGCTCTTGCCGAGCCCGCGCGCCGCCTCGACGACCAGCACGCCGCCGGTGCCGGCGGCCAGGGCGGTGACGGCGCGTTCGATGTGCGCGATCTCGGCCGCCCGCCCGACCAGCGGGAGCGAGCCGAGCCGGAGATCGGTGTCGAGCGGCGTCTCTTTGCTCACCAAGGACGGCTCCCGCTGAATTGGTGCGTTCCAATTAAGGCTGCGAGCACACAATGCTGGGCGACTGGATTTCTCGATTTCCCGAAAAAGTATAGGCAGTGATTCTTTTCTGTCCGTCATCCGGGGAGTCAGGACCGGGCCCGACCCCGCGGAGGGGTGCAGGGTCGGGCGATCCGGTCAGCCTCGTAGCGCGCGGGACCTGACCTTTCCGGTGCTGGTCCTGGGGAGCTCGTCGACGAAGTGCACGTCGCGCGGGACCTTGTAGCGGGCCAGCTGCCGTTTCACGTGGTCCTTCAGCCCGTCCTCGGTGATCTCCTCGCCCTCCGCGCGGACGACGTAGGCCACGAGCCGCTGGCCGAACTTCTCGTCGTCGGCGCCGGTGACGGCGACCTCGGCGACCGCGGGGTGCCGGCCGAGCAGGTCCTCGACCTCGCCGGGGAAGACGTTCTCGCCACCGGAGACGATCATGTCGTCGGCACGGCCGTCGACGAACAGCCGGCCCTCGTCGTCGAGGTGACCGAGGTCGCCGGTGCCGGTGAGCCCGTCCCTGACCTCCTTGCCGCCGCCCCCGGTGTAGCCGGCGAAGCGGACCCCGCCGCCGGTGTAGATCTCGCCGACCTCGCCGGCCGGCAGCTCGCCGCCGTCCTCGTCCAGGATCCGCACGGTGACCCGGAACGACGGCCGCCCCACGGTGCCGGGCGCGGCCCGCAGGTCCTCCGGGGTGGCGATGGTCGCCCAGCCGGTCTCGGTCGCGCCGTACATGTTGATCAAGATGTCGCCGAACCGGTCCATGAACGTCTCGGACAGGTGCGGGTGCAGCGCCGAGCCGCCGCAGATCACCGCCCTCAGCCCGGCGGGCGGCGGCCCGTCCAGCGCGTCCAGCACACGCTGGAGCATGACCGGGACGGCCACCAGGGCCTCGGCCTCGTGCTCCTCGACGAGCCGGAGCGTCCCGGCCGGATCGAAGCGGCGCGAGAGCACCAGCGACATGCCGATGCCGAGCGCGATCGACATGTAGGCGAAGCCCAGCACGTGGAACAGCGGCGGCGCGACCACCATCGGCGCGCCGGACCGCAGCGGGACGCGCACCAGATGGGTCAGGGCGATCGGGATCATCGTGCTGACCGAGAGGTCGTGCCGGGCGCCCTTGGGCGTACCGGTCGTCCCCGAGGTCAGGATGATGACCTTGCTGGGGGAGCCGGGCCTGACCTTCGCCGGCTCGGTGCCGGCGACCAGGCTCGCGATCGACGGGTGCCCGGCGCGGGCCTCGTCGTCGACCCAGGCGTGCACGCGCCGCGCGGTGCCCTTGTCGAAGTACGGCGACTCGTCCACGACCCCGTCGAACTCCTGGTCGTGGATCAGCAGCGCGATGCCCTCGCGTTCGGCCACCTCGCCCAGCTGGGGCGCGGAGAAGTCGGTGTTGAGCAGGACGACGTCGCCGCCGAGCCGGGACGCGGCGAGCACCGCCGTGACGAAGCCCCGGTGGTTGCGGCACAACACGCCCACCCGCTCGTCCTCGCCGACCCGTTCGCGCAGCGCGGTCGCGAGCGCGGCGACCTGCTCCTCCAACTCGGCGAAGGTCAGCGACCCGCGCTCGTCGATGATCGCCGTCCGGCCGGGGAAGCGCAGCGCGGACATCGCGCCGACCGTGGCCGGGGCCGTGCCGTACCGCAGGTAGGGGAAGGGCAGGCGCACCGCCCGGTCGGGGCGGACCGGGCGCAGCATGCCCTGGTCGCGCGCGGCCTTGGTGGCCCGGACTCCCAGTCCAGCCAGCGTTCGAACCCGTTCCAGCACAGCCCGCTCCCCTTCGTTGCCATGGCGAGTCAGCGACATACCCGGTCTTTAACTAGATATGTAGTCGAACAAGATTGGTCAAGAAAGGCCCGGTACCGACGATCGGGGCGCGCCCGGTGGGGACCAAAGGGTTATGCACGCCAACGGGCTGAAGACCACGCTGCTCATCGCCGGGCTCTCCGCCCTGATGCTCGCTTTGGGGTGGCTGATAGCGGGCCGCGCCGGGCTGACCATCGCCCTCGTCATCGCGCTGATCACCAACGGGATCGCCTACTTCTTCAGCGACCGGCTCGCGCTGCGGTCGATGCGGGCACGGCCGGTCGACGAGGCCGAGATGCCCGACCTGTACGCGATGGTGCGGGAGCTCGCGTCGCTCGCGGGTCAGCCGATGCCGCGCCTGTACGTGTCGGAGACGGCGGCGCCCAACGCGTTCGCGACCGGCCGCAACCCCAGGAACGCGGCGGTGTGCTGCACGCGCGGCATCCTCCGGCTGCTCGACCGGCGGGAGCTGCGCGCGGTGCTCGGGCACGAGCTGTCGCACGTCTACAACCGCGACATCCTGATCTCGTCGGTGGCCGCCGCGCTGGCGACCGTGATCACCTACGTGGCGCACATGGCGTTCTTCGCCGGGGGCCGCAACGACCGCGGCGGGATCGGGCCGCTCGGCGCCGTCCTGATGATGGTCCTCGGGCCGCTGGCAGCCTCGATCATCCGGATGGCGATCTCGCGGACGCGCGAGTACCAGGCGGACGCGTCCGGCGCCGAGCTCACCTCGGACCCGCTCGCGCTGGCGAGCGCCCTGCGGAAGATCGAGGCGGGCGCCCAGGCCCGGCCCCTCCCGCAGGACAGTTCCATCGTCTCGACCAGCTCGCTGATGATCGCCAACCCGTTCCGGGGCGGCGGCATGGCGAACCTGTTCTCCACGCATCCGCCGATGGCGCAGCGCATCGCCCGGCTGGAGCAGCTCGCGGCGGCCCGCCGCCCGCCGATCAGTTGAGCTGCGGCGCGGGCGGCGCGAACGGGTTGGGCACCGGAACGTAGGTCGACGCGCGGTCGGCCGTGCGCGCCCACCGCGCCCGCAGGTTGGCCTTGGCCGGCAGCGGGACCCCGGCCAGCAGCGCCCGCACCTCCGGGCGGTCGGCGACGGCGAAATGCCGCCGCGCCGCCTGCCACAACGACGAGTCCAGGGCCGGGTGCAGGTCGGCGACGGCCGCCGCGACCTCGGTGAGGTGGTTGACCAGCAGGCAGTAGACGACCCGGTTCCAGCCCAGGTCGGCGTCGTAGGTCATGGCCTCACGCACGCGGGCCGGCACCCCGTCGAGGTGCCGGTGGCGGCCCTGGACGAGCTTGGTGCCCTCCAGGTCGCGGAACACCGCGTGCACCGGCATCCCGTCGTCGTCGACGCACATCAGCACGTTCTGCAGGTGCGGTTCGAGGACGACGCCGTGGTCCAGATAGGCGTGCAGGACGGGCGGCGCGACATGGCGGACGTAGGCGTCCCACCAGGCCAGCGCGCCCTCCGGCGTCGCGAGCGCGGGCAGGCTCCCCAGCAGCGACCCGTACGGGTCGGCCAGGGCCGCGGTGAGCAGTGGCGTCCCGGGCAGCCCGCGCACGCCCTGCCGCAGGATCACGCCGAGGCCCTCGTAGAGCCGCCGGTCGGCCAGCGCCACGCTGCGGTAGGCGGGCTCGGCCAGGAACGTCGCGTCGAGCCGCCCGAAGACCTGGCCGACCAGGCCGTCGAGCACGACCGCGCCGGTCAGCTCGTACCACGCGTTCTTGCGCACGCAGTTGGTGATCCGCACGTCCAGGCTGAACTTGCAGAACGTGTCGGCCGCCGGCACGTACGCGGTGCGCACCGAGGACGTCGGGAACGCCTCCGCCCCGGCCGTGCCGAGGTCGCGGACCAGGTCGCGGGAGAACGCGCGGCGCAGCGCCGGCCTCTCGGCGAGCAGGCGCAGCTGCCAGGGATGGACCGGCAGCGGCCGGAACCCGGCGGGCACGGCCGGACCGGACGCCTCCAGCCGCGCGAACGCCGCCGGGTCGCCCTCCCCGGCCAGGACCTCCTCGCGCACGGCCAGCCAGCGCGGCTGGAACCGCGACCGCGTCTCCGGCGCGTACGGCAGCCAGTCGGCCGGCGCCCCCTGGCGGGCCTTGGGGGACGGGTGGAACCGGTGGCCGGTCACCAGCGACTGCTCCGACTCCAGGTAGCGGTCGCCGTTCGCGGGCTCCCCGCCGCGCGCCGCCAGGATCGCCTCCAGCGCGGCGTGCCCGTCGGTGACCTGGCCGAGGAACTCGGGGTTGGCCCGGCCCGTCGCCAGCTCCAGCTCGCCCGCGATGAGATCGGCGAGCCGGTCCCAGGACGCCGGGATCCACGCGTCCTCCCGGCGCTCCTCGTACGGTGGCGCGATCCGGAACGTCGGCCCGGCGGGCGGGCGCAGGAGGGCCGCGCGCAACATCACGCCGACCCGGGGGAGCCGGGCCAGCAGGTGCGCACCGTCCTGCCACACCTGGTGCTCGGGCGCGCACACCTCGCGGACGAGGCAGTTGAGCAGCGCGGTGGCGGAGGCGTCGCCGGCCCCGAGCGGTCGTCCTGTCAGGAGCAAGGTTCGTCCCTGAGATAGTTGGGCCCCAGCGGGCCGTAGTGCTTGTTGATGTCGGCGGCGCCGGTGCGGGCCTTGTCGACCAGGGTCCCGGCGGTGACCATCGCCTTGGTCGGCAGCCGGTCGGCGTCCAGCGTCCGGGCCCGCAGGAACGCGTCGGCCGGCGTGAGTATCGCGTCGAGCCGGTCCCGGATCATCGCCAGCCCGGTGCGCAGCGGCAGCAGCCCGCGTTCGGCCAGCCCGAAGGCCGGGGCCGCCGCGCACAGATGCAGCGTGATGGTGACGAACACCCGGGCGAGCGCCTCCCGGTCGGTCGTCGTCATGCGCCGGTCGCTGAACTCGCACAGCTCCTCGGTCGAGCCGAGCGCGGAGGCCAGCCGGGCCGGGTCGATCAGGGCGCCGTCGTTGTCCTTGAGCAGCAGCTTCAGCGGCTCCCGCTCGTCGAGGACGAGGGACACGTTCTGCTGGTGCGCCTCGAGCGCGACGCCGTAGCGGAACAGGGCGACGTTCCAGGACAGGAGGGCGTCCAGGTAGTCGCCGAAGGCCTGCCGCACGTTCCAGCGCTCGATCACGTACCCGCCGGCCGGGTCCTCGGCCAGCAGCGCGGCGACCGGCACGACGTGCGCGCGGGCGGTCTCGGCCGGGAACCGCCGGACGAGGTGGCCCAGGTAGGGGGTGCCCGCGTGCCCGTAGGTCTGCTCGTCGGCCAGCAGGACGGGCAGCGCCGGCTCCCGTTCGAGCACGCGGTGCAGGAGGCGTTCGACGCGGGCGCCGTCGGGCAGCGTGCCCGGCACGATCGTGCGCCGGTTGCGCAGGCCGAGCGTGCTGGTCGGCAGCGGCACCTTGAGATGGGTCAGCGAGGTGACCGCCAGCGTCCGCATCGACAGGGTCGGCCGCACGCGCAGGTGCCGGTCCGGGGCGAGGCGCACGTCCGGGTCGGCGCGCAGCGCCGCCGCCGCGAGCGGGTGCACCGGGAACAGGTCGCAGCCGTCGTCGCCGGCGTCGTCTCCGGTCAGGCCGACCTCGTCGGGCCGGGGCCACCACTCGGGCCGGACGCCCGCCGCGGTGACCCGGTGGCGCGGCACCGCCGCCCAGCGCAGCTCGAACGAGGGCCCGAACTCCGGCGCGTACCGGCGCAGGTCGGCGCCGCTGAGCCCGGCCCTGGACCGCCCGGTCGGATAGACGGGGTGGTCGGTGAACGCGGCGAGCGTCTCGTAGAACGTCCCCGGCCCGTGCCGCACGTCGTCCGGCGCCTGCCCGAGGCGGCGCAGCACCTCGCGCTGCGCGTCCTCGTGCAGCCGCAACGTCGCCGCCGCCTCCCGGCACTCGCGCTCGAACGCGGTCACGTCGTCGCGCGGGTCGGCGATCCTGCGCACGGCCGAGAAGACGTCGTCGAGGCGCAGGTCCTGCGCCGGGTCCACGACCAGGTCTGCGAGGAAACCGCCGGCCCGCAGCCGCACCGCGCCGGGCTCGCCGGGCAGGTCGAGCGTCCGGTGGGCGGTGTCGACGAACCGCCGCATGCCCGCGTAGTCCTCGCGCAGCAGGGTGTCGAGGACCCGTGCCGCCAGCGGCCCCTCGTTCACGCGATCGTCCAGGTGTGCGCGGCGCGGAAACGCGCGACGGCCGCGGCCACCTGGGCCGCGTCCGGCCCGATCGCGCGGATCGTGCCGAGGTAGTCCCGGTTGGTGTGAGTGATCTCCACATCGTCACCTTTGGCGCGTTGCGGCCGATAGGCAAGCCGGACGCCGCCGTCGGTGATCTCGGTCGGCTCCGGGGCCTCGGTCAGCCGCCCGTCGCGGTCGGCCAGCACCACCTCGGCGACCGCGCAGCCGCGCGGCCGCGGCACCTCGCGGGGGAGCGGCTCGCCCAGGTGGACGCGGAGGATCTGCTCGTACAGCGGAACGCCCAGCAGGTCGGCCATCAGGAAGTCGCAGTGGTCGCCGATCACCCGGTAGTTGACCTCGATGACGCGCGCCCGGCCCTCGTGGACCACGAACTCGGTGTGGCAGGCGCCGAACCCCACGCCCAGCGCGCCGAGCTGGTCGAGGATCCGGCCGGTCTCCGGCGGGGGCGGCGCCCATTCGAGGCGTTCCTCGACGAAGTGGGGCGGCGGCGAGATCCGGGTGCGGAACGACCCGAGCACCCGCGTCGCGTCGCCGTCGCCGAGCGTCTCCAGGGTGTGCAGCTGGCCGGGGAGGTACTCCTCGACGACCAGGGGGTCGCTCCGGCGCGCGCGGATCTCCGCCCGGCGGGCCGCCAGCTCGTCCGCGTCGTGCACCAGGAAGACGTCCTCGCTGGCCACGCCCTCGCGCGGCTTGAGGACCAGCGGGTAGGGGACGGTGTCCGGGCCGGCGAGGCCGGTGAGGTCGGCGTCCGCCGCGAAGACCGGGTCGAGGGCGGCGAGGTGGCGGCGCATGAGCGCCTTGTTCTTGGTGCGGAGGGCCGCGCGCCAGTCCTTGCCCGGGAGCCCGAAGTAGTCGGCGGCCAGCGCCGCCGGCATCTGGAGCCAGTCGCTGTTGGTGAAGATCGCCTGCGGCCGGCCGGCGTGTGCGACGATCTCCCGGTGGTCGGTGACGTCGCAGGCCACGATCTCGCCGTCGAAGACCCCGGCATGATCGGCGGGACGGTCGGTGAGGAGGGTGACCTCGAGACCGAGCCGGGCCGCGGCCGGGAGGAACCCGTACGTCACCGAGTCGGTGACCTTGCCGGCCACGAGACAGAGCGAGGCGGCTGCCACGGCCACCCATCCCCTTCGGTATTTAAGGTAAGGCTTGCCTAACTCGAAGTGCCCACCATAGCGTCGCGGACACGATGGCGGGCGCAAGAACGATGACACCGCGTGTCCCTCCGCGTCCGGCGTTCCGCCAGGATGGGTCCATGGATCTCGCCGACCGCTGGATCGCGCTGGCCGGGCCGCAGACGCGCCACATCGGCGCCGAGCTCGACGCCCGCTACGCCGAGCCGCACCGCCGCTACCACACCCGCGCGCACCTGACCGCCGTGCTCGACCTCGTCGACGAGCTGGCCGGGCACGCCGCCGACCCCGACGCCGTCCGGCTGGCGGCCTGGTTCCACGACGCGGTCTACGACCCGCAGCGCGCCGACAACGAGGAGCGCAGCGCCCGGCTCGCCGAACGCATGCTCGCCGACACCGACCTCACCCCCGAACGCGTCGCCGAGGTCATGCGGCTCGTCGTTCTCACCGAGACCCACGCCCCCGACGCCGCCGACCGCAACGGCCAGGTGTTGTGCGACGCCGACCTCGCGGTGCTGGGCGCGGGCCCGGAGGCCTACGCGGCCTACGCCGCCGCCGTCCGCGAGGAGTACGCGTTCGTTCCCGACGAGTTCTTCAACGCAGGACGCGCCGAGGTGCTCGCGGGGCTGCTGAAGCTGCCCCGCCTCTTCCACACCGCCGAGGCGCGCGACCGCTACGAGGCGGCGGCCCGGCTCAACCTGGAGACCGAGCTCATGCTCCTGAGGGCCTGACGCCCCGCGGCGCCGCCGGGTGGACGGCCGGAGGCGTGACGGGGCCGGTGAACTTGCGGTGCCGCAGGCCCGCGCGGATGAGCCGGGCGACCAGCTCCTGGCAGCCGACCGCCTCGGCGCCCAGGACGACGGCCTGGTCATAGAGGTGCGACGGGACGTCGTAGTGGTCGCGCTCGAAGGCGCGGGGCGGCAGGCCCAGGCCACGGGCGAACGTGTGCAGCTCGTCATACGAGACATCGCTCACCATGTGAGACCACACCCGCCCGCGCGCGGGCCACAATGGGGGGTCGATGAGTATCACGTGGGGCTCCTGGGCTGGATGGTGCCTTCCCCTACAGTGCCATGGGCAACGATGTGCAAAGGAGCACGGGTGGACGTCACGGCTTATATCGAGGGTAACCGGGAGCGGTTCTTCGCCGATCTCAAGGAATGGCTGGCGATCCCCTCGATCTCCGGAGACCCGGCCCACCACGGCGACGTCCGGCGGTCGGCGGACTGGCTGGCCGGATACCTGAAGGGGCAGGGCTTCCCGACCGTCGAGGTGTGGGAGACGGCGGGGCTGCCCGCGGTCTTCGCCGAGTGGCCCGCCGCCGACCCGGGCGCGCCGGTGGTCGTCGTCTACGGGCACCACGACGTCCAGCCGGTGGAGCCGCTCGCCGAGTGGGACACCGACCCGTTCGCCCCGGTGGAGAAGGGCGACCGGCTCTACGGCCGCGGCACGTCCGACGACAAGGGCCAGATCTTCTTCCACACGCTGGGCATCCGGGCCGGGCTCGCGGTGTCCGGCGCCGACGCCCCGCCGGTGACGATCAAGCTGCTGGTGGAGGGCGAGGAGGAGTCGGGCTCGGTCCACTTCCCCGAGCTGCTGCGGGAACGCCGCGACCGGCTCGCCTGCGACGTGGTCGTCATCAGCGACACGACGATGTGGGCGGCCGACGTGCCGTCGATGTGCACCGGCATGCGCGGCATGACCGAGGTCGAGATCTCGCTGTACGGGTCGGACACCGACCTGCACTCCGGCTCGTTCGGCGGCGCGGTGCCCAACCCGCTGCACGCGATGGCGGCCCTGCTGGCCGGGCTGCACGACGCCGACGGGCGCGTGACCCTGCCCGGCTTCTACGACGGCGTGGTGCCGCTGACCGCCGAGGAGCGCGAACTGTTCGCGCGGCTGCCGTTCGACGAGGCCGCCTGGCTGAAGACCGCGGGCAACAGCGGCGCGGCCTACGGCGAGAAGGGCTTCACGACGCTGGAGCGCATCTGGGCGCGGCCGACCGCCGAGGTCAACGGCATGTGGGGCGGCCACACCGGCCCCGGCGGCAAGACGATCGTCCCGCGCGAGGCGCACGCGAAGATCTCGTTCCGGCTGGTGGCCGGGCAGGAGCCGGGCGCGGTGCACGAGGCGTTCGAGGCGTTCGTCGCCGCGCACACCCCGCCGGGCGTGCGGAGCCAGGTGCGGATCCCGGGCGGCGGGGTGCGGGCCTGCTTCTCGCCGATCGACTCGGCGGGCGTCCGGGCGGCCAAGCGCGCGATGGAGCGGGCGTTCGGCCGGGAGGTGCTGTTCACCCGCGAGGGCGGCAGCGGGCCCGAGGCCGACCTGGCCGAGATCCTGGAGGCGCCGCTGGTCTTCGTGGCGGTGGGGCTGAACGACGACCGCATCCACGCGCCCAACGAGAAGGTCGAGATGCCGCTGCTCCTCAAGGGCGCCGAGTCCGCGGCCTACCTGTGGGAAGAGTTCGCGACCGCGCTGCGTTAGGAGCCACCATGTCGGAGACGTTGCAGTGGCTCGCGCTGGCGCGCGGCACCCTCGACCGGGCCGCCGTGCGCCGAAAGGACGACGCCTGGATCGAGGCCGCGTGGGCCGACCCGCGGACGCGGGTGCTGGTGGTGGAGGGCGGGCGGGCGCTCGTCCACCTGGACGACCCGAGCCTGCTGCTGGTCGCGCCCGGCGAGGCGCCCGAGGGCGACCGTTACCTGCTGGGCGTGGACGACGACGAGGTCGCCTACTTCGCCGTGGCCGGGCAACTGCCGGTGGTCGAGGGCGCCGAGAAGGCGGGCATCCGCCGGGTCGGGGCGCTGCTCGACGACCTCGGCTCCGGGCTGCTCACGCACGCGGTCGCGCTGGAGCACTGGCACGCCACGCACCGTTTCTGCCCGCGCTGCGGCGGCCCGTCGCGGATCGCCGCGGCGGGGCACATGCGCGTCTGCCCGGCCGACGGGTCCGAGCACTTCCCGCGCGTCGACCCGGCCGTCATCATGCTGATCCAGGACGACGACGAGCGCATCCTGCTGGCGCGCGGCCCGCAGTGGCCGGAGAACCGCCGCTCGATCCTGGCCGGCTTCGTGGAGCCGGGGGAGTCGCTGGAGCAGGCGGTCGCGCGCGAGGTGCTCGAAGAGGTCGGGCTCGCCGTGCGCGACGTGCGCTACCTGGGCAGCCAGCCGTGGCCGCTGCCGCAGAGCCTGATGATCGGTTTCTTCGCCCGCGCCGACGGGTCCCTGGAGCTGCGGCCGGATCCGGAGGAGATCCTCGACGCCGCCTGGTTCACCCGGGACGAGCTGACGGCCGCCATCGAGGCCGGTGAGATCATCGCCCCCGGGCCGCTGTCGATCGCGGCGCAGCTCATCATGCGGTGGTACGGCGGGGACCTGCCCTCCATGCCGCCGTTCTGACGGCCGTCGATGCCGCCGTTCTGACGGCCGTCGCAGGTCTCTGAGGTCTCCGCGAGTCTCTACAGGTCTCCGCGAGCCTCTGCAGGTCTCCGCGAGCCTCGGCGGGTCAGACGCCGAGGAGGCGCTTGACGGTCTTGGCGCTGGGGTTGGTGAGGACGTGCTTCTCACCGGTCGGGTCGACCAGGGTCACGGTCGGCACGGTCTGGTTGCCGCCGTTGACGCTCATCACGAACTCGGCCGCGGCCGGGTCGCGCTCGATGTCGACCTCGGCCATCTCGATGCCGTCACGGGCCAGCTGGCTCTTGAGCCGACGGCAGAAGCCGCACCATGTCGTGGTGTACATGGTGAGCTGGCCGATCGGGCCCTTGGCCTGGTCGGTGGTCGGCGTCGCCATCGGTGCGTCGTCTCCTCGTCGTGATCGGGTGGGGCTGGTCGAACGGAACAACATTCGATCACCCGGTCGCATTCCAGAGGTTATCCACAGTTGGTGCGGTGGGCCGATTCCGTCGCCCGCTGCTGCAAGGATGGGGCCATGGAGGCTGAGGGGGTTCTGGAGGGGCTCGACCCGGACCAGCGGGCCGTCGCCGAGGCGGTCCAGGGGCCGGTCTGCGTGCTGGCGGGCGCGGGCACGGGCAAGACCCGGGCGATCACCCATCGCATCGCGTACGCCACGCTGACCGGCGTCGTCGCGCCGCAGCGCGTGCTGGCCGTGACGTTCACCACCCGCGCCGCGGGCGAGCTGCGCGGGCGGCTGCGCGCCCTCGGCGCGCCCGGCGTGCAGGCGCGCACCTTCCACGCGGCGGCGCTGCGGCAGCTGTCGTACTTCTGGCCGCGCGTCATCGGCGGCGAGCCTCCCAAGATCATCGAGTCCAAGATCCCGGTGGTCGCCGACGCCGCGCGGGCCTGCCGGCTGTCGTTCGGCCGCACCGAGCTGCGCGACATCGCGTCCGAGATCGAGTGGGCCAAGGTCACCCAGACCCGGCCGGAGGACTACGCCGCGGCCGTCACGCGCACGGCCCGCAAGGCGCCCACCGACGTGATCGACGTCGCCCGCGTCTACGCGATGTACGAGCAGCTGCGGCGCGAGCGCAACCTGCTCGACTTCGAGGGCATGCTGGAGCTGACCGTCGCCGTCCTCACCGACAACCGCGACGTCGCCAACCAGGTGCGCGAGCAATACCGCTACTTCGTCGTCGACGAGTTCCAGGACGTCAACCCGCTGCAGAAGCTGCTGCTCGACGCCTGGCTCGGCGACCGCGACGACCTGTGCGTGGTGGGCGACCCCAACCAGACGATCTACTCGTTCACCGGTGCCAGCCCCGACCACCTGCTCGACTTCACCCGCGACCACCCCGGCGCCAAGGTCGTCAAGCTCGTCCGCGACTACCGGTCCACCCCGCAGGTGGTCGCCCTGGCCAACGGCGTCATCGGCCAGTCCCGCAGCGAGACCGCGCGCCGCCACAAGCTGGAGCTGGTGGCCCAGCGCCGCGCCGGCCCCGAGCCGCTGTTCAGCGAATACGACGACGAGGTCGCCGAGGCCGACGACATGGCGCGGCGGGCGCGCAAGCTCATCGACGAGGGCGTGCCCGCCAGCGAGATCGCCGTCCTCTACCGCATCAACGCCCAGTCCGAGACCTACGAGTCCGCGCTCGCCGCGGCCGGCGTGCCCTACGTCCTGCGCGGCGCAGAGCGTTTCTTCGACCGCCCCGCCGTGCGCGAGGCGGTCGTCCGGCTGCGCGGCGCCGCCCGTGCCGGCGCCGACGCCGAGACCGACGGCCTCGGCTTGATACTGACGGTGCGGCACGTCCTGGCGGGCGCCGGCTTCACCGAGCAGGCGCCCGAGGGCACCGGCGCCGCCCGCGAGAAGTGGGAGTCCCTCGCCGCCCTCGCCCAGCTCGCCGAGGACATGGCGGCCGACGACCCGAGGGCCGGCCTGCCCGAGTTCGTCACCGAGCTGGAGGAGCGCGCCGCCGCCCAGCACGCCCCCACCCTCGAAGGCGTCACCCTCGCCTCCCTCCACTCCGCCAAGGGCCTCGAATGGGACGCGGTGTTCCTGGTCGGCCTGGTCGAGGGCACCCTTCCGATCATCTACGCCGAGACCCCGGAGCAGGTCGAGGAGGAGCGCCGCCTCCTCTACGTCGGCGTCACCCGCGCCCGCGAGCACCTGTCGCTCTCCTGGGCCCTGTCCCGGTCGCCGGGCGGCCGCCGCAACCGCCGCCCGTCCCGCTTCCTCGACGGCCTCACGGCCAAGACCGCGACCCCCACCCCGGCCCGCGTCGAGCGCACCAAGCGCACCGGCCGCAAGGGCCCGCAACCCTGCCGCGTGTGCGCCCGCCCGCTCACCGCCGCCATCGAACGCAAGCTGGGCCGCTGCGAAGACTGCCCCGCCGAGTTCAACGAGGGACTCCTCCTCGCCCTCAAGGACTGGCGCGCCGAGGTCAGCGCCGAGCAGCGCGTGCCCGCCTACGTCGTCTTCACCGACGCCACGCTCCAGGCCATCGCCGAGCGCGATCCCGGCTCGTTCGAGGACCTCGCCCAGATCCCCGGCGTGGGCAAGATCAAGCTCGACAAGTACGGGGAGGCCGTGCTGGCCCTGTGCCGGGGCTGACCGGCCCGCCGTTCCGCGGGGGTGAGAGCCTCGCCACACCCTCCGGCCTGCAAGACTGACCGTCGTGAAGGAATCGCTGAAGGACCTGCTGGACATCCTCGATCTCGAGCAGATCGAGAACGACATCTTCCGCGGGCGCAGCCCCGAAGACCGCCAGCAGCGCGTGTTCGGCGGCCAGGTCGCCGGCCAGGCCCTCGTCGCCGCCGGCCGCACGGTGCCGCCCAACCGGCCGGTGCATTCCCTCCACGCCTACTTCATCCGGCCCGGCGACCCCTCGGTCCCGATCGTCTACACGGTCGACCGGGTCCGCGACGGCCGCTCGTTCACCACCCGCCGCGTCCTGGCCATCCAGCACGGCAAGGCCATCTTCAGCCTCTCCGCCTCGTTCCAGATCGTCGAGGAGGGCCCGGTCCACCAGGCCCCCATGCCCGACACCCCCGACCCGGAGAGCCTGCCGCCCGCCCTCGAACGGCTCACCCCGCTGTTCGGCGAACGTTTCGCCACCGAGTTCGTCAACCGCCGCCCCTTCGACGTCCGGCACGCCACCCCCCTCACCTGGGAGGCCGCCAAGGACCCCGCGCTGGCCACCCCCGAGTCCAAGGTCTGGCTCAAGGTCGACGGCGAGCTCCCCGACGACCCCACCCTGCACGTCTGCCTGATGACGTACGCCTCCGACATGACGCTGCTCGACACGGTCCTGCTCAACCACGGCCTGGCCTGGGGCGACAAGCGCACCATGGGCGCCAGCCTCGACCACGCGATGTGGTTCCACCGCCCCTTCCGTGCCGACGACTGGCTCCTCTACTACCAGGACACCCCTTTCGCCGGCGGCGCCCGAGGCCTTGCGAGAGGCCAGGTCTTCACCCGCGAGGGCGACCTCGTCTGCTCGGTCATGCAAGAAGGCCTGGTCCGCGTCACCGACGCCTGACCAGGGTCTTCTCGGCCCAGAAGCGACCCCGGAGCCTCGTGCGAGCGCTGCCCGCCACGGCGGACATCGCAAGCTCAGGGCGCGTTCACGCCGAAGGAGCCGATCAGGCGGCCGTTCCTGATCGCGGTGTCGAGCCGGGTCATCACGTCGATCATGTCGTGTGGCGACGTCGCGATGGCGTCCTGGACGCGGTCGTCGTTGATCGCTGCGCGGAACGCGTCGCCGAGCGGCCCTTCGAGCATCGCGAGCTGGTCCTCGGGCACCAGCCAGCGCAGCTTCTCGAAATCGACGTCGCCCGCGCCGATGTGCCGTGCGAGGTCGCGTGCCATCTGGCTCTTGAGCCGATCGCTGATGAATCCGCCGACGATGTTCTTGATCTCGGCCACCAGGAGGAACCCCATCACGCCATCCGGCGGGGAGTCGTCGCCGCGGAAGACGACGACGTCGAGGTCGCGGCGCCCCTCGGGACCGGTGAAGGTGATCTCGAAGTCGAACCGCACGTCGGGGTGGCCGGGACTGAGCTCGCGGTAGAGGTCTCGCGCGCCGTAGAGGCTGCCGATCGCGCCGGCGGTCTTGGAGTCCCCGGCCCAGAAGTCGACGAGGACGGCGTAGAGGCCGCGGCCGTTGGTGACGGGATCGAGCTCGCCGAGGAGCGCCCAGAGGCCCGTGGCGACAGGATGGTCCGGCGCGACCCGCTCGAGCGGTCCGGGCATGCCGTCGGCCGGTTCGTCGAGGAGGTCGAACCATCGCGTGTCCTGGTTGCCGCCCTTGGCGCCCTCCGGCGAGCCGAGGGCGTCCGTCCAGGGCTTGGTCATGCCGCGCGGCGGGCCGTCCTCGGACCAGATGCGGCGGTAGGCCGACACGCCGTCGAGTTCGACGTCGGTCATGCCTCCCAGACGCGTGAGGACGGCGAGCACCTGCGCCTCGCGCGCCGTGATCTCGGCCGCCAGGTTCGCGTCGAGCCCGCCGGGAAGCGCCGGATCGAGGTCGGCCCGTGCCTCCTCAACGTGGTCGGAGAGGTCGTAGAGCAGCTTGCGCAGATCATCGCGGGCCAGCAGGCGCCGGATCGCCGCGAGCACCTCCTCCGAGTCGCCGGCGAGCTCCTCCAACAGCCGCCAGCGGTTGTCGAACGCGTCGGCCATGGCGCGCAGCGCGGCGACCAGTCGCTCGCGTCCCGGCGCCGAGCCGGGCAGGTGCTCGACCACGGTGACGAGCAGCTTCGCCGCCGCGGCCGTGATCTTGGTGGCGCGCAGCGCCTTCGTGCCCACCACCACGACGAGACCGGCACCCGTGGCGCTCAGCACGGTGTTCTGGAGCAGCTCGCCGATCGCCGTGGACAGAGTGAAGTAGAACGTCGCCGGACCGGCCTCGAACAGGGACGCCTCGAACGACGACGCCTGCTGCTGTCCGATCAGCACCCCGAGGCCGTGCGCGACGGTGGGATCGGCCACCGCGGCGGACCCCAGCAACTGCAGCGTCTTCACTATGCCCATGAGGTCACCGAAGACGAGCTTGACGAGGTCCAGCACGTCGACCAGCGGCTGGATGACGATCCCGTACGCCAGGCCGGCGTCGACGACGGTGGGCAGCAGGACGTGCAGGGCACGCGCGTTCGCGACCGCCTGCTCGTAGAACCGGTTCCCGAAGGAGGGGTCGACCAGGCCCGACATCATGAAGCCGTCGTAGACGCCCTGTGCGAATTCGATCGCCGCGGCCTTGACGGCCTGCGCCTCCGGCGCGTCGCTCGTCAGGAACCCGGCCAGCCGCGTGCTCGACGAGACGG
Organism: Spirillospora sp. NPDC047279; assembly: GCF_040643285.1. Classification (NCBI taxonomy): domain Bacteria; kingdom Bacillati; phylum Actinomycetota; class Actinomycetes; order Streptosporangiales; family Thermomonosporaceae; genus Spirillospora; species Spirillospora sp. NPDC047279. The sequence goes on along the minus strand of NZ_JBEYUA010000013.1, from coordinate 254,258 downwards.
CCGCCGACAGCGGGAACGGGACGAGAACGGTGATGTCGGCGGCCGACTGTAGCGCCGCGCTCACGAGGTTCTCCCGGCCGGCGACGTAGTCGACGATCGGCGACGTGACCGGCAGGGCGCCGGCCACGGTGCCCGCCCGCTCGAGCGCGGGGCCGAGCTGTACCAGCGCGTGGTCGACCAGCCCTCGGACGAGCGCCGCGCGGGCGGCGAGATTGTCGAGCAGGTCCTGGCCGTCGAGGCTCGTGGCGGCGACCAGTAGCGCATCGAGCTGGGTCAGCAGCGCCGCCGGCTGGCGGACGTCGAGCCCCGCGGCGACGAGGGCGTCCCACCAGGCCTGCACGTCCGCGCTGGTCGGCTCCGCCCGCAGCGCCGACGGATCGAGCAGCGGCGGACCTCCGCTCGCCGCTGCGAACGGCGACGGGACCACATCGGCGGAAGAGGCCGCCGGAGTGTCGAGCGCGGGCGTGGCGAGCACGCCCGTGGCGCCGTTCATGCCGGTGGCTGGGTCTCGGGCGGCTCCTCGACGGTGGGCGCCGGGTTGTGCATGCGTGCCCACGCGGCGGCCTGGGCCTGCGGGTCCTCGATGTCGCCGACGATGCCGATCGCCTGCGTGAGCTTGCGGTTCTGCAGCTCGGCGGCGTCGACGGTGGTCGACTGGAGCTCCTGGTTGTAACAGTCGAGCGCCTCGCCTCCGCCGAGCAGCGCCTCGGCGATCACGGCCGGGGTCGGCAGCACGAACCGCTCGACGTTCTTGATGACGCCCGGCACGCTGATGTTCCCGACCTCGTCGCGCAGATCCGGCCGCCGGCGGATGTACACGATGCGCTCGGTCTGCCCGGTCAGGTCGCACGGCGCCTCGCGCTCCACCTTCTCGAGGAAGGGGATCGCCCGGCCCTCGTAGTTGAACACCGCGCAGTACGGCTGCAGGATCCGGTTTCGCACGGCGGCGACGTGCTTGGCGGACACGAGCTGCGGGAGTACGTCGTCGAGCTGCCCGAGCTCTATGAGCCGGACGGACTCCGGATAGCCGTTGGAGAACAGCACTTTGACGTCGTGGAGGTACGTCACGGTGTCGTAGGCCTGAAGCAGCTGCCGGAACACGATGTTCAGCACCCGGCTGTGGTTGATGTTCGCGATCTGGCGCACGGTGGTCGTCGATTCCCCGGTGCTGACGGTGGCGCTCGTGGTCGTGTTGACCTCGACCTGCCGCGATGAGCTGCTGGTCTCCACGTGCGAGCTGAGCGCGTGGTTGATCGCCTGGGTGTTGATCTCGCTCGTCATCGCCACGGTCGTGGCGTCGGTCTGCGAGCCGCTGTGCTCGGCGCCGAAGCCGAGCTCGACGAGGCCGAAGAGGTCGATGCCCACGCCGAAGTTCACACCGCCCCCCGTGGTGCTCGACTGCGTGTTCGAGGTCGTGCTTCCGATCGTCGTGCCGATCTGCTCCTCGACCAGCGACTCCATCTCGTCGGCTGCGGACTCGGTGAACGAGTCGAGGATGTTGGAGGACTCCGTGGCCGTCGTCTCCTCGTCGCGGTAGGTGGCGAGCGTGATCGTCGTGGACTCGCCCGGGAACAGCGACGTCGTCGACAACGTCCGGCCCGCGCCGTAGTCGCCGAGGTACGAGCACACGCGGTAGTACTCGATCACCGCGAGCCGGGCGACCGGCCGCTCCGGCTGCGGCAGGAACTTGATCTGCAGATCGCCGCTGAAGCCCGTCGCGACCATCGGTCGCAGGCGGTCCTCGACGGCGCGCACGACGTGCGACGCCGTGAAGGTCGGCTTGGGTGCGACCCGGCGGCGAGTGGGCCGCGTCGAGGGACTGGTCGCGGCCGGGACGCGGGCCGGCCCGGCCGGTTGCGGGAGACGGGCCGAGGTGGTGCGCGGCGCCCGCGCGATCTGGTCGGGGGGCGCCGCCGCCTGGAGGAGCGCCGGGATGCGGGGGTCGAGCAGCTGGGCCGTGAGCTGCGGCGAGAGCGTTCCCTTGACGATGTCGTCGACGAGCTCGTCGGGGCTCGGCACCGGCACCTTCCACCAGTGGACCTCCGGCTCCGCCGTCACTTCGTCGCGGAACCAGGACGGGTCGACGCCCAGGGGGATGGACCCCTGTGCCGAGAAGCAGCCGCTCTGCGGGAGGTTGTAGTTGAGTACCGGCGCTTCGCCGCCGCCGAGCCGGATGAGCGGTTCGCCCGTCCCGCAGTTCGTCGTTGGTGTGGGCATGGTCGCCTTCCTGTCGTCGCGGCCGGTGAGCCGGCGCGCCGCCCCCTCTCGCATCGGCGTCCTGCGTACGGCTTGACCCTCGCGGATTCCCCCTCGTTCAGGTGCTCCTGGACGAGGGGAAGTCGGGTCAATGGCGATCCGAGGTGGCTTTGGCGGCCCTCGCTGAGATACCCCGTGCACCGCACCCCGGACAGTCTCCAGGTGACCGGATGAGGACTGAGGCTCAATCCTCGTGAGAGGCCGGTGTGGCGGGTCAGGTGAGGGTGACGGCGATGAGGGCGATGGCGGAGCCGGCGAAGACGATGGTGTTGCGGACGTAGGTCTGGGCGCGGACCCAGCCGGGGAAGGCGCCCTCGGCGGCCTCGAGGAAAGGGGCGACCTCGACGCGGGCCAGCTCCGGGTCGCCCTTGCGGCGGAAGGCGGCCTGGACGGACTTCACCGCGGTGAGGTTGCTGTAGACGATCACCACGTTCATCAGGATGACGAGCGAGGAGAAGATCCAGGTCAGCGGTTGGGCCAGGCCGGCGCCGGCGAGGTTGAGGGCGGCGACGGCGATCATGATCGCGGCGACGGCGGCGGGGGCGGCGGTCTCGTGGCCGCCGGCGTCGAAGCGCAGCCTGTTCTCCTCCAGCACCTCGGGGCGGACGTTCTGGCGGCGGAGCTCGGCGACCGCGGCGGCCTTGGCGGCGGGGCCGAAGCGGTGGCGGACGATCGGGATGCTGACGAAGGCGGCGGCGACCAGCAGCTGCATGACGGCGGCGAGGGTGTTCACGACGGTTCTCCTTCGGCCTTGCACTTAGTTCAAGTGGCTGATGCCGTGAACGGTAACCCACGACTTGAACGCTGTGCAAGTACTTTCTTGAACGCTGTGCAAGTGCCTTCTTGAACACTGTGCAAGAGGGGTCGTACGGTGGGGTCATGCCACGCGACACCCTCACCCGAGACCAGATCGTCCGGACCGCCGTCGAGCTCCTGGACGAGGAGGGCCTCGAAGGCCTCAACATGCGCGCCCTGGGCAAGCGGCTCGACTCGGCCGCCACCGCCGTCTACTGGCACGTGAAGAGCAAGGACAACCTGGTCCTGCTGGCCACCGACCTGGTCTGGGGCGAGCTCACCCTGCCCGACCCGGACGCGGTCGGCTGGCGGGCCGCGGCCACCGGAATGGCCACCGACCTGTACGGGATGTTCACCCGGCACCCCTGGCTGGTGCAGGTGTTCGCCGGTCATGTGGTCTACGGAGAGGGCAAGGCCCGGCACGACGACCACCAGCTCGCCGTCTACGAGGCCGCGGGCTTCGAGGGCGCGCTGGCGGACCAGGCCGCCGCGGCGGTGTTCACGTACGTGCTCGGGAACGCGGCGGGCGTCGCGGCCGGTGCGTCGCTGGCCCGGCGCCTTGACGGGGACGAGTCCGCGGAACAGCAGGTCAAGGACTCGATGGCGAGAGCGCAGGAGATCGCCATGGGACACCCGCGGCTGCGCGAACGTTTGGAGACCCCCGCCGCGACCGACTACGCCGCCGGGCCCGAGCAGGGCTTCGAGTTCGGCCTCCAGGCCCTGCTGGAAGGGCTCGAACGGCGGCTGCCCGGATAGCCGCGAGGCGGTGGCACGGGCTCGAGCCGCTGACCATGGACCCGAAGGTGGAGCACGACAGGACGCGGACTCCAGGAATCTCTTCTACCGGCGCGTGTTGCGGCGGCTCGCGGCGGATGCCGGGCGGTTGTCACGGGAGGTGCGGGCCGAGGCGCGGGGGAGGTTCCGGGAGTCGGGGCTGGAAGCGCCGCGGGAGTGGTGGGATCAGGCGTTCGGGGATCTTCGCGACGGACCGTAGCCTTGGGGCATGCGATTCGGGGTGCTGGGGCCGCTGGCCGTGTGGACGGACCAGGGCGAGCCGGTCACGATTCCCGGGCGGAAGGTGCGGGCGCTGCTGGCCGACCTTCTCGTGCACGAGGGCAGCCCGGTGTCGGGGGACCGGCTGGTCGAGGATCTGTGGGGCGAGGCGGCGCCCGCCGATCCCACGGCGGCGTTGTACGTGCGGGTGTCGCAGCTGCGGCGGGCGCTGGAGGGGGCCGAGCCGGGCGGGCGGGATCTGGTGGCGTCGCAGTCTCCGGGGTACGCGCTGCGGGCGTCGGGGAACGTGGACGCCGAACGGTTCGCCGTGCTGGCCGGGCAGGCGCAGGCGGCGGGCGACGCGCGGACCAGGGCCGGGCTGCTGGCCGAGGCGCTGGGGTTGTGGCGCGGGCCCGCGCTGGCCGACTTCGCGGACGAGGAGTTCGCGCGGCCGGCCGTGGCGCGGTGGGAGGAGCAGCGGCTGGCGGCGGTCGAGGCGCACGCCGAGGCCAGGCTGGAGCTGGGCGAGCACCACGAGCTGGTCGGTGAGCTCGGCGAGCGGGTGAGCGCTCACCCGTACCGGGAACGGCTGCGGGCGGCTCACATGCGGGCCCTGCACCGGGCGGGACGGACGGGGGAGGCGCTCGACAGTTACCAGGAGCTGCGGCGGAGCCTCGCCGAGGAGACGGGGCTCGATCCGGGGCCCGAGCTGGCGGCGCTGCATCAGGCGATCCTGTCCGGCGACCCGGGGGAGGGGGCGCCGGAGGCGACCGCGCGGTTCCGGCCCGTCACCAACCTGCCGGCGCCGGTCACCGAGCTGATCGGGCGCGACCACGCCGTCCAGCGGGGGCGGGAGCTGCTGGAGTCGGGGCGGCTGGTGACGCTCACCGGGCCCGGCGGCGTCGGCAAGACGACGGTCGCCCTCGCGGTCGCGCGGTCACTGGCCGAGACGTACCCCGACGGCGTGTGGCTCGTCGACCTGACCACCTGGGACGGGACCGGCGATCCGGCCGACGTGGTGCTGGCCGTCCTGGCCGTACCGGAGGCGCCCGGCGCGGTGGAGCGGGCCGGGGAACGGCTGGCCGCGGTGCTCCGCGAACGGCGGATGTTGCTGGTGCTGGACAACTGCGAGCACGTGGCCGAGCCGGTCGCCGGGCTGGCGGGGGAGCTGCTGGCGGTCGCGCCCGGCCTGCGGGTGCTGGCCACGAGCCGCGAGCCGCTGAGGTTGCGGGGCGAGGTCCGGTGGGACGTGCCGCCGCTGGACGTTCCGGAGACGGACGATCCGGGCAGGCTGGCGCGGTCCGCCGCCGTACGGCTGTTCCTGGAACGGGCCGGGCTCGCCGCCGAACCGGGTGTCGTCGGCGAGGTCGCCGAGGTGTGCCGGCGGCTGGACGGCATTCCGCTGGCGCTGGAGCTGGCCGCGACCAGGGCCCCCGCTCTGGGCGTGACCGAGCTGGCCGCGCGGTTGCGGGTGCCCGGCGACCGGTTCGGGCTGCTGGGGACCGGGCCGCGCGACGCGCCCGCCCGGCAGCGCACGCTGGCCGCGGTGATCGACTGGAGCTGGCGGCTGCTGAGCGAGCCCGAACGCGCGGTGTTGCGGCGGCTGGCCGTGCACTCGGGCGGCTGCACGCTGGCGGCGGCCGAGGCGGTGTGCGGCGGTGACGACGTCCTCGACCTGCTGGCCGGGCTCGTCGACCGGTCGCTGGTGGTGCGCGGCGAGGGAACGCGGTTCCGGCTGCTGGAGTCGGTCTTCGCGTACTGCCTCGACCGGCTGCGCGAGGAGGGCGAGGAGGCGGAGCTGCGGCGCCGTCACGCCGGCCACTATCTGGCCCTGGCGGAGGAGACCGATCCGCGGCTGCGCGGCGCGGGGCAGCGGGAGGCGCTGCGCCGGCTGGACGCCGAGTCGGCGAACCTGCGGGCCGCCCACGACACGTTCCGGCGGGAGGAGGCGGCCGAACCGGCGCTGCGGCTGGCCTGCGCGCTGGTCTGGTACCGGGTGCTGCGCGGCCGGCTCACCGAGGCGCGCCGGGCGCTGGCCGAGGCGCTCGCGGTCCCGGGGCACGCGCCGGCCGCGCTGCGGAGCATGGCCGAGGCCTGGCACGCGGGCCTGGAGATCCGGCAGGGGCAGGCCGGGCCGGAACACGCGGCCGAGGTGCTGCGCGGCTCCGCGGAGCCGGCCGACCCGGTCGAACGGGCCCGAACGGAGTGGTTCCTGGCCACGGCGATCATCGACTTCGGCGACGAGACCGCCACGGTCGCCCTGCTCACCGGCGCCCTCGACACGTTCCGGCGGAGCGGTGACCGGTGGGGCGAGGCCGCGGTCCTGAGCACCCGGGCCATGCTCGGCCACATGCGCGGCGACCTGGAGGCGCTGGAACGCGACGCCCGCCGCGGCGCCGAGCTGTTCGGCGCGCTGGGCGACGACTGGGGCGTGCTCCAGGCCACCGAGTGGCTCGTCGGGCTGGCGGACATGACCGGCGACCGGGCGGAGGGGGCCCGGCTGAGCCGGGAGGGCCTGCGGATCGCCGAAGAGCTGGGCCTGTGGTCGAGCGTCGCCGGGATGGTGTCCTGGCTCGCCTGGATCTCGTTCCAGAACGGCGACCATGCGGAGGCGCGGGAGCACGCGGAGCGGGCGCGGCGCCTGACCGCCGAGCAGGGCGAGCGCACGGGCGAGGTCTTCGCCACGATCAGCCTGGCCTTCGCCGCCCACCGCGGCGGCGACCTCGAGGCGGCCGCGCGGCACCTGCGCTGGCTGCTGGCCACCGCCCGGTCGCAGCAGACCGACGGCGGCCACCCGCCGTACCTGACGATGGTCCTGGCGGAGCTGGGCCTGCTGGCCGCGCGGCAGGGAGACGCGGACGAGGCGCTGGCCCTGCAACGGGAGGTGTTCGACCTCTACCGCGAGCAGAAGTCCACCCAGGGCATGGCCTGGGTACTGACGGGCATGGCCGCCGCGCTGCTGCTGGACGGACGCGCGAGCCTGGCCGCGCGCCTGCTCGGCGCGGCCGAGACGGCGCAGGAGCGGAACCTGTCCGCCTCCGACCGTCACGAGGTCGAACGCATCACCGTCGCCGTCCGGGCCGCCGGGCCGGACTTCCACGACCACTTCGCGTACGGCGGCAAGCTCACGCCCGAAGAGGCCAGGTCCCTGCTGGACGGGGACCTGGCCTGAACGGGAGACACATCGCCTTACCCGGCGCGGGTTTACTTGGGGACGTAGATGTGGACGACGATCCCCGAGTCGAACCGGTTGACGTCCGCCAGCTTGAGGTGGGTGGTGTCGAACCCGGCGCCCTCGAAGAGGTGCTTGCCGGCGCCGACGATGACCGGGAAGTACCAGAAGTGGAACTCGTCGACCAGGCCGTGCTCGACCAGGGTGCGGTCGAGCTCACCGGTGCCCCACTTGATGATGTTCCGGCCCGGCTGCTCCTTGATCTTGGCGACCTCCTCGGCCACGTCGCCCTTGATGAGGGTGGCGTTCCAGGTGGCCTCGGTCAGCGTCCGCGACGCCACGTACTTCGGCATGTTGTTCATGTGGTCGGCGGCCTCGCCCTCCTGTGCCGACCAGGCCTCGGCGAAGCCCTCGTAGGTCACCCGGCCGAGCAGCATGGCGTCCGCCTCGGCCGACAGCTTGGCGGCGTAGCCGTTGTGGTCCTCGTCCCAGTACGGCTGGCCCCAGTGCTGCGGCTCGGCCCGCGAGGCGGTGGACGGGCGGGTGTCGTCGATGATCCCGTCCAGGGACACGAACGTCGACTCGATCAGCTTGCGCATCGTCTGCTCCTCAAGGTCCTTCAACGGCGGCTCCGTGCCGCCCTCCTCATGACCTAGAGCCTGCCGGGGCACCCTTACGGATACCTTCAGGTTCCGGCGGGCGACCTTCAGGTCGCCGTCGGCGCCCCCCGGAGCACGTTCAGCGCCGCCTGAGGTGAGCATGTCGCGCGCCGCTGTGCGGGGCGCGAGGGCGGAGGCGTGCGGAGCGGGGGCGCGCGGGGCGGAGGTGTGTGGGGCGGGCGCGTGCGGGGCGGAGGTGTGTGGGATGGAGGTGTGTGGGGCGGGGGCGCGCGGGGTGGAGGTGTGTGGGGCGGGGGCGTGCGGGGTGGAGGTGTGCGGGGTGGAGGTGTGTGGGGCGGGCGCGTGCGGGGCGGAGGTGTGCGGGCGCTGGGGTCAGCTGCCGCGGGTGCGGGCGGCTCGTTCGAGGAGGAGGGCGCGTTCGCGGGCGTTGCGGGTGAGGGAGGCGGCGCGCTCGTACTCCGCGCGTGCCTCGCCCGTCCGGCCCAGCCGTTCGAGCAGGTCGCCGCGGACGCTCGGGAGCAGGTGGTAGGCGTCCATGCCGGGCGCCTCGGCCAGCGCGTCCACCAGGTCGAGGCCCGCCGCCGGGCCGTCCGCCATCGAGACGGCGACGGCCCGGTTGAGCTCGACCACCGGCGACGGGGTCAGCGCCAGCAGCCGCCCGTACAGCTTGGCGATCGTCGCCCAGTCGGTGTCGTCGTAGCGGACGGCCCGCGCGTGGCAGGCGGCGATCGCGGCCTGGACGGAGTACGGTCCGGTGCCCGCCCGCTTGAGCGCCCCCATGCCGCGCAGGATCAGGGCGCGGTTCCAGCGGGCGCGGTTCTGGTCGGCGAGCAGCACCGGCTCGCCGTCCGGGCCGGTACGGGTCGCCATGCGGGACGCCTGGATCTCCAGCAGCGCGGCCAGCCCGTGGACCTCCGGCTCGCCGGGCATCAGGCCTTGCAGGACGCGGGCGAGGCGCAGCGCGTCCTCGCAGAGCGCAGGGCGGACGAGGTCGTCGCCGGCCGTCGCGGAGTAGCCCTCATTGAAGATCAGGTAGATGACCTCGAGCACCGACGACAGGCGTTCGGCCCGGTCGGCCCCGTACGGCACCTCGAACGGCACGCCCGCCTTGGCCAGCGCCCGCTTCGCCCGCACGACGCGCTGCGCGACGGTGCTCTCGGCGACCAGGAAGGCCCGCGCGATCTCCTCGGTCGTCAGCCCGCCCAGCAGCCGCAGCGTGAGCGCGGCGCGGGCCTCGGCCGACAGCAGCGGATGGCAGGCGGTGAAGATCAGCCGCAGCAGGTCGTCGTCGATGGCGTCCGGCTCCGCGGGCTCCGGCGGCGGCGCGTCCTCCAGCGTCCGCCCGACCTCGGCGAGCTTGCGCGCGTAGGTCTCCTTGCGCCGGACGAGGTCGATCGCGCGGTGCTTGGCCGTGGCCATGAGCCAGGCACCCGGCTTGTCCGGGATGCCTGACTCCGGCCACTGCTCCAGGGCCGCGACCAGGGCGTCCTGCGCCAGCTCCTCGGCGATGCCCACGTCCCGCACGATGCGGGCGACCCCGGCGATGATCCGCGCGGACTCCATCCGGAAGACCGCCTCGACCGTGCTCTGCGTCGTCACGACCACACATCAGAGCAGCCGTGCGGGGCGCGGGCAAGCAGGTCAGCCCTCCTCGATCTCCCGCACCTCGGCGGTGATGGTCCAGCCGGCCGGGTGCACCTCGAGGAAACGCCGGGTCCACTCCAGCGCCTCGGCCTTGTCCTTGCACTGGCTGATCGAGTAGCCGGCGATGACCTCCTTGGTCTCGGTGAACGGCCCGTCGGTGTAATCGATCTTGCCGCCGGACCAGGTCAGCCGGGTGCCCTCCGCGGTGGGCAGCAGTCCGCCGGTGTCGAGCATCACCCCGGCCTTGGTGATCTCCTCGTACAGCGCGCCCATGCGCTCGTCGAAGCCCTCGTCCCGGTCCTCCGCGTTCACGGTGTTCTCCTCGAGACGGATCATCGTCAGGAACCGCGGCATGCTCTCTCCTCGTGTCCGGGCGGGACCCTTCCCCGCCTCTCACCCCTGCGTCGAACGAGCACGACCCGGATCGACACCCGCCTCAAAGATTTCACGAGACCAGCGCGGCGACCTCGTCGGCGCAGCCCCAGGACAGGGTGACGCCGGCGCCGCCGTGCCCGTAGCAGTGCACGATCCGGCCGCCGCCGGCCGCCGTCTCGGCCTCCAGCCGTACGGTGGGACGGGCCGGGCGCAGGCCCACCTTGTGGCGCAGCACCCGCGCCCCCTTGATCGCGGGGACCATCGCCTCGGCCCGGTCGAGGATGGTCCGGGCGGTGTCGGCGTCGGGTTCGCGGTTCCAGTCGCCCTGCTGGGCGGTGCCGCCTACGACGATGTCGTTCGTCCTCGGCACGACGTAGCAGGGGCGCTCGGCGTCGCCGTCGTCGATGCACCACTCGTCCAGCCCGACCTGCTCCAGGACGATCACCTGGCCGCGGACGGGCGCCACCGAGGGATCGGCGGCCAGCTCGCGGGCGCCCAGCCCGGCGCAGTCGACCACCAGGGGGTCCGCGGGCAGGCGGGTCAGCTCGGCGTGCCCGAGCCCGCCGCCGAGCTCCTCCAGCCGTGCGCGCAGCCAGGGCAGGTAGACGGCCATGTCGATCACCGGCGCGGCGAAGCGCCAGCCGTCCTCGTACCCCGGCGGCGGGTCGGCCAGCCTGGCGAAGTCCGGCACCGCGGGCTTCCACCAGGGGTCCGGCTGTCTCTCCCGCAACAGCTCGGTGCCCGCGCGGACGGAGATCCCGGCGGCGGGCCCGGCCGTCTCGGAGAGCCGGGCGAACTCCCGGTAGGCCGTGGTGGACCACGCCGTGACCCGTTCGGCCGGGAACGCCAGGTACGGGTACCAGAGCGCCGCCGCCACCGCCGAGGTCGTCTCCTCCGGCCGCTCCCGGGCCAGGACCCGCACCTCGTGACCGGCCTCCGCCAGCCGTACGGCACAGCTGAGCCCGATCACCCCCGCCCCCACCACGGTCACCGAAGCCATGGAACGATCATCGCGCAGGCGGCTACGGCTCCGCGCCGCACCAGCCGGACCCGACTTCGACTGACGGGGGAATAGGCGGGACGGGGTCCGGGTTTGGTAGGTTAGTTGAAAGTTCTACTAGGTGGAGGGCGTCATGCAGTTCGGGATCTTCTCCGTGGGGGACGTGACCACCGACCCGACCAACGGGCGCACGCCGACCGAGGCCGAGCGGATCAAGGCCATGGTGACGATCGCCAGGAAGGCCGAGGAGGTCGGGCTGGACGTCTTCGCGACCGGTGAGCACCACAACCCGCCGTTCGTGCCGTCGTCCCCGACGACGATGCTGGGCTACATCGCCGCGCGGACCGAGCGGCTGATCCTCTCCACCTCCACCACCCTGATCACCACGAACGACCCGGTGAAGATCGCCGAGGACTTCGCCATGCTCCAGCACCTGGCGGACGGCCGGGTGGACCTGATGATGGGCCGCGGCAACACCGGCCCGGTCTACCCCTGGTTCGGCCAGGACATCCGGCAGGGCATCCCGCTGGCGATCGAGAACTACCACCTGCTGCACCGCCTGTGGCGCGAGGACGTCGTCGACTGGGAGGGCAAGTTCCGCACGCCGCTCCAGGGCTTCACCTCGACCCCGCGCCCGCTGGATGGGGCGCCGCCGTTCGTGTGGCACGGCTCGATCCGCAGCCCGGAGATCGCCGAGCAGGCCGCGTTCTACGGCGACGGCTTCTTCGCCAACCACATCTTCTGGCCGACGGAGCACTTCCAGCGGCTCATCGACCTCTACCGCCGCCGCTACGAGCACTACGGGCACGGCAGCGCCGACCAGGCGATCGTCGGGCTCGGCGGCCAGGTCTTCATGCGCAAGAACTCCCAGGACGCGGTCAAGGAGTTCCGCCCGTACTTCGACAACGCCCCGGTGTACGGCCACGGGCCGTCGCTGGAGGAGTTCACCCGCGAGACGCCGCTGACCGTGGGCAGCCCGCAGGAGGTCATCGAGCGCACCCTGACGTTCCGCGACCACTTCGGCGACTACCAGCGGCAGCTGTTCCTGATCGACCACGCCGGGCTCCCGCTCAAGACCGTGCTGGAGCAGCTCGACCTGCTCGGCGAGGAGGTCGTGCCGGTGCTGCGCAAGGAGTTCGAGGCGCTGCGCCCCGGCCACGTCCCGGCCGCCGCGCCGAGCCACCTCGAGCTGGTCGCGGCCAAGGGCGGAGAGAAGGAGGCGACCCGATGACCACGCTGGCGGTGGTCTCGGCGGGGCTGCGCGAGCCGTCGTCCACCCGCCTGCTGGCCGACCGGCTGGCGGACGCGACGGCACGCGCGCTCGGCGACGCCGAGATCGTGCACGTCCCGCTGCGCGACCACGCCCACGACCTCACCAACAACCTGCTGACCGGCTTCGCGGCCGGGGACCTGCGGTCGGCGATCGAGCGGGTCGAACGGGCCGACGCCCTCATCGCGGTGACGCCGGTCTTCAACGCCTCCTACAGCGGCCTGTTCAAGACGTTCTTCGACGTCCTGGAGCCGGGCGCGCTGGAGGGCAGGCCGGTGCTCATCGGCGCCACCGGCGGCACGGCGCGGCACTCGCTCGCCCTGGAGTTCGCGGTGCGGCCGATGTTCGCCTACCTGCGGTCGGTCGTGGCGCCGACCGCGGTGTACGCGGCGACGGCCGACTGGGGCGCCGCCGGCGAGGCGTCCGGTGACCTGGTCGAACGCGTCGAGCGCGCGGGCGCCGAGCTCGCCGGCCTGGTCGCGGGCCGGGCACCCGTCACCGCCGAGCGGGCCGACCCGTTCGAGGACCCGATCCCCTTCGAGCGGCTCCTGGCAGGCGGCTAACCCCGGGTCAGAACCCTCAGCCGCGCGGCGAGCTCCGCCGAATGCGGTTCGACCTCGGCGGCGAGGCAGGCCGCGGCCAACCTGACGGTGGCGCGGTCGGTCTCGTCCGCCAGCCGGTCCGAGACCGTGCGGACCCATCGCCGAACGCGGTCGTCCATCGACGGAGCAAGCCGGTGGACCGTGTCACGGAGCTCCGCCGGATCGACCTTCCCGACGTCCGCGGGGCCCTCGGTGGCCCGAGCCAGCGAACGCTCGAACGCCGCCGCGAAGGCCCGCCAGTCACGACCGGGCGCCTCCGGGTCGGTGGACGGAAGGGCCTGGAGAGCGGCGTCGAGGGCTTTCTCCAGCGCCGAGCCGATCACCACGTCGTACACGTCGCCGCCGCGCACCAGCATCTGGTCGGCGGGCCGCACGGCCGCCACCCGCGCCGCCAGATTCGCGGCCAGCTCGCGCAGCGGCGGCAGCGCCTCCGCGATCCTCAGCCTCTCCTGCCGGGCGGCCTCCAGCTCATCGTGGAGAACGGGCAGGTCGATCCACCGCCCCGCCGACCGCTCGAACTCCTCGCGGGCGATGCGCCACCGCTGGTCGGCCTCGGCCGCCCGCATCTCCCGATCGGCCTTGCCGTACACCGATTCCGCGAACCGGAGGCTCTCCTCGACGCCGGTCACCACGCGCACAAAGTCCTCCCACGCGACGTCGCGTGCGGCCGTGACCGGCGAGCCCTCATGCTCGGCAGGGGAGGACGGCGGCTCATGCCTCAGGTCATCTTCAACGCCGGGGCGAACGCCCGTGTCGCTTTCGTCGGCGTCGGTCCTGGTGTGCAGCGAGGTCAGGGCGAGCAGTGCTCTGGCCAGAGACTGGTCCATGCCGACCAGCGCGTGGACGATCGGCATGAGCCCGAGCGGGCCGGCGAGATCCTGGAAGCGCGCCGGCCGCCGGTCGTGAGCCCTGCGGTACACCACCGTGAGGGAACGCTCGATGATCGGCGCGGGCGCGTCCTCGTCCAGGGCCGGCGCCAGGTAGAGGTGGGTCTCGATCGTGGCGATCGCCAGGCGCAGGAAGGCGTGCAGCCTGGCGGCCAAAATCGCGTACGGCACCGAACATTCGTCGAAACTGTCCGTCATCTGCCACCCCGACGGCTTTTGATCATGGGCCTTCATGGGGGATCATGGGTGGTGCGGGGACTGGGGGACAGGTCTCCCGTTCAGGGCTGAACGACAGACGCTCGTCGCGAGTTCCGACGCCGGCGAAGCAAGATCGGTTCCGCTCGAACGTGGTGAACTGGCCCACAAAACCGCAGGTCAAAAATACCTTGATTGATTTGAGAGAGTCGCCGTAGGCTCTACGCGAGCAATCAGACGACCTCCGTTGGTGGATCATGAAACCGGCGGTCAGGCCCCGAGCAGCCAGAGAGGTGGTGTTCAGTCCGGTGATCAGCATGATTTGCACGTCACAGCCAACCTGGGCTGACGTCTGCCTTGGCTTCTCGTCCCCCTGGCCGTCCTATGCCGGTGCGTCCGGCCTCTCGCCGTTGAGCGTCACGCTCGGCGGCGCGATGCCGCGGCCCGGCGGCGGCGATGCGGGCTCCGCGCGGCTACAGCGGCAGCAGATCCAGGCGCAGGAGCGCCTGGGGAGCCTGAGCAAGCAGCGAGTCCAGGACGAGCAGGAGACGAATGTCTTCGGTCACAAGATCGAAGCCATGAACGTCTTCGCTCCGGCCACGGCCCACGTGGGAGTCACCGTCAAGGGTGGCGAACTGGGTCCGTACCCCTGGAGGCGACCGGTCTAACAAGACACGGCAAGCCCCCAGGGCCGCGGATCCAGGACATCGGATCCGCGGCCTTCTTATTTGCCCAGACAACCCACGACACAACCCGTTGAGATCCAACGAGAGGACCAAGGGTGACTGTGATGCAGGGGGTTCTCGCCGTGAGCGAGGAGGACCTCACCCTTCCGTGCCGGACCGACCCCGAGCTCTTCTTCGCCGAGGCTCCCGCCGACGTCGAGCTGGCCAAGGCCATGTGCCTCGAGTGCCCGCTCCGCAAGGCCTGCCTCGCCGGCGCTCTCGAGCGCGCCGAGCCCTGGGGTGTCTGGGGTGGCGAGCTGTTCGTCCGCGGTGTGATCGTCGCTCGGAAGCGGCCGCGTGGCCGTCCGCGCAAGCACCCGCGCCCGGACGAAGTGGCCGTGTGAGGCACCCATGACCACGCCGACACTCGACCGTGCAGAGCTGGGGAGCGCAGTCCCCGCGCAGGGGCTGCGCTCCCGGGCCGCCAGGGAGAACAAAATGATCTTGCTCAGCCAGGAACTGTCCCGGGTACGAATACGGGACCTCGAGCATGAGCTCGCGCAGGCCCAGATGGCCGCACGAGTCAGGGCGCGCCGCCGTGCGCGCCGTGAGGCCCAGGTGAGGGCGGCCCGTGTCCGCCGGATCCTGCTGACCCGCTGACCACCGCCGCTCGCGCGGTCGCCCGGTCTGCCCCTTGGGCGGCCGGCCCGCCCGGTAAGCCGAGCCCGGTGACCAGCTCGTACGGCTTGCGGTCGTACGTCCCTCGGGGGAATGGATCCCGCCCGCGCCGCGTTGTGCGCGGGCGGGATCCCGGAGAACTTTCGTGGAGGGGGCCCGCCGTCCCACTGGGCGGGCACCCCGATCCGTCCGCCGGTAGCAGGCCGCCGCCGCCCTTCATGGATGGTTTGGCGGCGGTGGCCTCCCGGTGGACAGAGCGCGCCTGAGGTCCTACGCCACCTCTCCTCGGCGCGCACGTGAACGGGCCCCGCCGCACTTCATCGGTGCGGCGGGGCCCGTTCGCCGTCCCTGAACGTCCCTCCGGCGAGGTGGTCAGCCCGCGAGCTCGTCGTCCTCGGCGGGGTCGGCATCGAGCGCGGCATCGAGGGCGGCGATCTCTTCGTCCTCGTCCGCGAACCCCGGCACCCAGGCGAGCGACTCGGCGCGGGCCGGGATCTCGCATTCGAGCTGGCACAACACGCCGGTCCCGGCCGACAGCACCCGGTGCACGATCACGTAGTCCGGCGGCAGGTTGAGCTGGCGCACCACGTTCGTCGGCCGCAGGTCGGTGACCTTGGCGGCCATGTCGCGCAGCCACTCGCGGTTGAACTTGAACGTCTCGTTGACGAACGGCTCGGTGATCGGGGCCAGGAACACCTGGAGCGACTCGGCGTCGATCTCGACGCCCTCGCGGATGAAGTCCTCGTCGCGCAGGGCCTGCTCGACCTCGTCGATGTCCTCCAGCGTGCCGATCCGCAGCAGCCGGCCCATGCGGTACTGGAACTCCTCCGGGATGCGGTCGACCGCGCCGAAGTCGAGCACGCCCAGCCGGCCGTCCGCCAGGAGGCGGAAGTTGCCGGGGTGGGGGTCGCCGTGCAGCATGCCGGCCCGCTTCGGGCCCGACAGCAGGAACCGGCAGTAGAGCAGCGCCGCATGGTCGCGCTCGTCCGGCGACCCGTCCGAGATGATCTTCGAGAGCGGGGTGCCGTCGATCCACTCGGTGACCAGCACGTTCCCGGCCTGGGCGACGACCTCGGGAACGTAGAAGTCGGGGTCGTCGGCCGGGAAGCCCGCGCGCATCGCGGTCTGCGACTCGGCCTCGATCGTGTAGTCGAGCTCCTCGATCACCCGTTCCTTCAGCTCGGCGAGCATCGACTTGACGTCGAGCCCCGGCATCAGGATCCCGAAGAGCTTGCCCAGCCGCGCGAGCTGGTTGAAGTCGCTGATCAGCGCCTTGCCCGCGCCCGGATACTGGACCTTGACCGCGACCTGGCGGCCGTCCTTCCAGACCGCCTTGTGGACCTGGCCGATCGACGCGGCCGCGGACGGCTTGTCCTCGAACGACTCGAACTCGTCCCGCCAGTCCTCGCCCAGCCCCTCGGCGAGCACCTTGTGCACGGCCGCGGCGGGCAGCGGCGGCGCCGCCTCCTGGAGCTTGGTGAGCGTGGCACGGTAGGGCCCGGCGATCTCCGGCGGCAGCGCCGCCTCGAAGATCGACAACATCTGGCCGAGCTTCATCGCCCCGCCCTTGAGCTCGCCGAGCACCTTGAAGAGCTGCTCGGCGGTGCGCTGCTGGATCTCCATGGCCACGGCCTCGGCGGGCTTGCCGAACGTGCGTTTCCCGACGCCCAGGGCGGTGCGCCCGGCGAAACCAAGCGGAAGGGACGCCAGCTTTGCGGACCGCGTCACCGCGCGGCGGGGAAGGTCACTCACAAGATTCATTGTCGGTGATCGTTGCTCGATCCCGCCACAGGCCCCTGGTAAGTATCTGAGGGCGTCTCCAGTCACAATGCGGTGACCTGCATGAACACTGTAAGTGTGCGCTTTCTCACCCTCCACTCGAAGGGCTTGCCAAAGGCCGCGATACCGTGCGGGCCATGCTCTCGCAGGAAAGCCGTCCCGGCGGTATCACCGTCCTCACCCTGAACGATCCCGACCGGCGCAACGCCATGACCGACGAGATGACCGCGGAATGGAAGGACGTCATCGCGGCGCTGCGGGCCGACCGCGATCTCCGCTGCGTCGTGGTGACCGGCGCCGGCAGCGCGTTCACCTCGGGCGGCGACCTGTCCTGGCTGGCCGACACCAACGCCGTGGCCGTGCCGCCGCTGCGCGACCGGATGCTGGAGTTCTACCGGACCTGGCTGTCGATCAGGGACCTCGAAGTGCCCACGATCGCCGCGATCAACGGCCACGCCGTCGGCGCCGGATTCGCCCTCGCCCTGGCCTGCGACCTCCGGTACGCGGCCGCGGACGCCAAGCTGCTCGTCCCGTTCACCGCCCTCGGCCTGCACCCCGGCATGGCCACCACCTGGCTGCTGCCCGAGGTCGCCGGGCTGCCGCTGGCCCGCGAGCTCCTCTTCACCGGACGCGCCGTCACGGGCACCGAGGCCGAGGCGTACGGCCTGGTCAACCGGGCCGTGCCGCGCGAATCCGTGCTCGCCGAAGCCCTCCAGGTCGCCGAGAAGATCGCCGCCCAGGCGCCCATCGCCACCCGCCTCACCAAGGTCGCGCTGGCGAACGGCGGGCACGCCGACATGGAGACCGCCCTGCGCTGGGAGTCCCTGGCCCAGCCGGTCACCATGAGCTCCCGGGACATGGTCGAGGGCATCAAGGCCCAGCGCGAGAGGCGCCGCCCCGACTTCACCGGCGAGTGATCACCTGCCCGCGCTCCTGAGCCCCCGGTCAGGGACGCGTGGGCCTGAGCCCGGCCCGTGGTCCGCGGCCGGTCAGTGGTGCTTGGAGCTCGTGGGAGTGCCGTCGCGGCGCAGCGGGACGGGGCCGGGCGGGTCGGAGGGGGAGGCCTTGAAGGTGCCCGGCTCCTCGCGCCTGCGGGTCCGGTACTTGGCCAGCTGGCCGGCCACCACGGCCGCCACCACCGGCGTGCCCACGGCGATCACCCGCTCGATGGAGGACGCGGGAAGCCCGACGCGGTGGGCGACCCTGCGGGCCACCGGCCGCAGGGCCCGTCCGGCGACCCGGCCCGCGACGACCCCGACGAGGCCGCCGCCCACCCGGGCCGCCGCCGATCGTTGCGCGCTCTCCTCCGCGGACAGCGGAACGCCCTCCAGGACCTCGTCGGATCCCTTGTCACGCCTGCTCACAGTGCCCCCCGAATTTCGACTGCACCGTACGTACCCAGCCGGAACACGGAAAAAGCCCCAGCCGCCGGCCGCCCGCTTCCCTTCCCCTTTCGAAGCGGTCGTCCGGCGGCCGGAGCCGTCTCGGACCCCGACAGTAGGAGGGGGTCCCGGGGCCGTCAACGGGGTGGTGTGGACAGCGTGTGGAGGCCCCTGGGGACGCCTCGGGGTGTTGCTGTGGACAACCGGGGGAGAGCCTGTGGAAACAGTCTGGGGATGGTCAAAAACACCGGGGCTGACCTGGGGCGACGTCCAACACCCCCTGTGGAGGGGGCAAATTTTTGGGTACGGTTCTTGGGTGCCCCCCAACGTTGAGGTCCGCCGCAGCAACCGACGTCGGCGGACCGTGTCCGCCTACCGCGACGGCGACAAGGTCGTGGTCATGCTTCCGTCCCGGCTCAGCAAGGCCGAGGAGGAGCAGTGGATCGCCACCATCCTCGAGCGACTCGCCGAGCGTGAACGCCGCCGCCGGCCGAGCGACGCCGATCTCGAGGCGAGGGCCCGCGACCTGTCCCGGCGCTATCTCGGTGGCCGGGCCGAGCCCGTCAGCGTCCGGTGGGTCGGCAACCAGCGCACCCGCTGGGGATCGTGCACGCCCGACGACGCCACGATCAGGCTGTCCACCCGGTTGCGCGGGATGCCGTCCTGGGTGGTCGACTACGTCCTGGTGCACGAGCTGGCCCACCTGCTGATCCCCGGGCACGGAGCGGATTTCTGGGCGCTGGTGGGCACCTACCCCAAGACCGAGCGGGCCCGGGGCTACCTGGAGGGCGTCGCCGCCGCCGAGCACCTCCCGCTGGAGGACGAGGACGACCTGCCCGGTGATCGGGTCGCCGGGTGACCGTCCGTTACGCCGCGGTCCTGTCCGTCCTGCCCGAACGACCCTCCGAACGGCCGTCCGGGCCCACGCCGCCCGGGCTGGACGCCGACGAGTTCCGGCTGGCCCTGCTGGAGGACACCTACGAGGTCGTCGCGGGTCTCGAACTGGTCCAGCCCGCGCTGGTGCTGAGCCCGCCCGACCAGCCCGACGCCGAGGCGATCACCTGGCCGGGCACCTTGATCGTCCGCGAGGGCACGCTGCCCGGGGCGTTCGCCGCCCTGCACGCGGCCGGCGCCGAGGAGGCCGCGCTCCTCGCACCGGACGCCCCCGATCTGCCGCAGCTCCTCCTGGGCAAGCTCTTCCGCGCCCTCGGCAGCGCGCCGGCCGCCGCCTGCCAGTCCGACGGCGGCGGCCTGGTCGCCCTCGCCGCCCGCCTCCCGCTGCCCGGCTGGCTGGACACCGCGCTCAAGGACACCGATCTCGACGTCCCCGACGCCCTCGGACGCCTGCGCGCCGCCGCCCCGCGCCCCGGCCAGGTGCCACAGGGCCCGTCCTGGCACCGCCTGCGCACCCCCGGAGACCTGGGCTTCCTCGACCAGGGCCTCGAAGGCTGGGACAACACCCGAGCCCTCCTCGAAGGGCGTCGCTTCGGCTGACCACCACCTCGGCCGGCGCGCGAGCGCGCTCCCGAGCCGCTAGATGTACGTCCCTGGGCAGTACACCTAGGCGAGGGAGTCGAGGCCGCGGGAGCGGTCGACGAGGCGGCGGAGGGCGTCGTCGGTGGGGGTGGGGAGGCCGTCGGCGGGGAACCAGCGAAGATCGTCCGACTCGTCGCTGATCACGTGGCGGGCGTCGTCCGGGGCGTACGCGACGTACTGGACGTCCAGGTGCCACGATCCCCCGGGGTGGCAGCGGACCGCGTGACGGTCGAGCTGGACGGGCCCGGGGGAGAGCTCCAGGCCGGAGATCCCCGACTCCTCGGTCGCCTCGCGGAGGGCGGCGGAGGCCAGGCTCCGGTCGCCGGGCTCGCAGTGACCGCCCAGCTGCAGCCAGGCCTTGATCTTGCTGTGCAGCGTCAGCAGGACCCGGGTGCCGGTGGCGTCCACGACCAGCGTGCTGGCGGTGATGTGGCCCGGGACGCACTCCCGCCAGGTGCCGTCGGCGTGCTCCTCCAGATGCCGCAGGAAGTCGCGGCGGAGCGCGTCCTGGCCGGCGTCGGGCGCCTGCCAGGACGCGAGCACACGAACGGCGTCGGCGTGCAGGTCGGTCTGCGGGTCGGTGTGCGGGTCGGTGTGCGGGGTCACGTCCGGCCGATGCGCGGGTAGAGCGAGTTGGCCGGGTGGCGGCGGCGCCGCTCGTGGTCGGTCGGACGCTGCCAGCACAGGGAGGCGCGCGCGGTACGCCGCCTGATCGCGGCCGAGGAGGCCTTCGGGTCGATCAGGCAGCCGTTGACGCGGGGGCGGTGATACCTCACGAGCCCGCTTTGGGGTCGTCGCCGTCGCCGGCCGAGCCCCCGTCCGAGCCCTCGTCCGGGCCCTCGCCGTCGCCGGGCTTGCCGGACGCCTCGTCGGTGAGGGCCGAGATGTCGAGGTCGTCCAGGCCCTCGAACCCGGGCTTGCCGTGCACGAAGCCCTCGGGGTCGTCCAGGTCCTCGGTGGTCGGCAGCAGGTCCGGGTGCTCCCAGACCGCGTCGCGCCCCTGGACGCCGCGCGCCTCGGTGAGCGTCCGCCACAGGGTGGCGGCCTCGCGGAGGCGGCGCGGCCGCAGCTCCAGGCCCACCAGCGTGGCGAACGTACGCTCGGCGGGGCCGCCGGTCGCGCGGCGGCGCCGGACGGCCTCGGCCAGCTTGACCGCGCCGGGCAGGCGGCCCTCGGCGACCTCGTTGACCACGGTGTCGACCCAGCCCTCGACCAGGGCGAGCGTGGTCTCCAGGCGGGCCAGCGCCGCCTTCTGCTGCGGGGTCTCCTCGGGCTGGAGGCTGATCTCGCCGCCGAGGGCCTCCTGGATCGCCTCCGGGTTGGAGATGTCCAGGCCCTGGACCGCCTGCTCGATGCCGGACAGGTCGACGGTGATGCCGCGCGCGTAGTCCTCGACCGCGTTCAGGAGGTGCGCCCGCAACCACGGCACGTGCGCGAAGAGGCGCTGGTGCGCGGCCTCGCGCAGCGCCAGGTAGAGCCGGACCTCGTCGTCGGAGACCTCGAGGCCCGAGCCGAACGCCTCGACGCCCGCGGGCAGCAGCGCCCCGACGCCGTCGGGGGCCAGCGGGAGGCCGACGTCGGCCGAGCCGACGACCTCGCGGGCCAGCGCGCCCAGCGCCTGCCCGGCCTGGCCGCCCACCATGGCCCCGGCCATCTGCTTGACCATGCCGATCAGCGGACCGGCCATCGCCTGCATCTCGGCGGGCATCTCACCGGCGCCGCCCAGCGCGCCGCCCATCGACTCGACCATGCGGGTGGCGATCGGGTCGCAGACCTTCGCCCACACCGGCAGCGTCTGCTCGATCCACTCCGACCGGCTCCAGGCCTGCGGCTTCTTGATGCCGGCGGGCAGCGTGGTGCCCTCGTCCAGCCACAGGTCGGCCAGCCGCAGCGCCTCCTCGACCTGGCGCCGCTCGGCGTCCACGATCGAGGGATCGCCCTGCTCGACCACGGAGTGACGCGCGATGTTCTTGGCCAGGTCCCAGTTGAGCGGGCCGCCGCCGGCGCCGGCGGCGCCCTGGCCGCCGATCATGTCGGCGAAGCGGTGCAGCATGTCGGCGAACTGCTGCATGTCGCCGCCCATGGCCTTGAACGGGTCCTGGGGCCTGTCGTCGTCGCCGTCTCCGGGACGGTTGAAGCCGAACGGTGTGTCACTCATAGGTTTGCCCCTGGGCATGATGGGCTCATACCGGCCACGTTAGCCGGTCCTGGCGAACTCGCGTACACAAGGAAGGGGGCACCTCCGTGGCAACCGGCAAGGTTCGCCCTCGGCGTAGCAAGGGCCCGGTCGTCGCCGTCACCGGCGCCGCCTCCGGTGCGGGGCGCCTGCTGGCCGCCCGGCTCGCCGACAGGGCCGCGGGCACCGGCGGCGCCGACGGGAAAGACCAGGTGCGCAAGGTGGTGGCGATCGACGGCCACCGCGGCGACGTGCCGGGCGTCACCTGGCGGGTGGTGGACGTCCGCGATCCGCTGCTGTCCAACCGGCTGTCGGACGTGGACGTGATCGTGCACGCCGACGTCCAGCGGTCGCCCGAGCTCGATCCGCGCGACCGGCGCACCCACAACGTGCGCGGCGCCCAGACGGTGGTCACCGCCGCGGCCGCCGCGCGGGTCCGCAGGGTGATCCTGGTCACCAGCGCGATGGTGTACGGGGCGTCCCCCGACAACGAGGTGCCGC
The DNA here is from genome assembly GCF_040643285.1 of Spirillospora sp. NPDC047279. Taxonomy (NCBI): domain Bacteria; kingdom Bacillati; phylum Actinomycetota; class Actinomycetes; order Streptosporangiales; family Thermomonosporaceae; genus Spirillospora; species Spirillospora sp. NPDC047279. Next base: position 231,732 of record NZ_JBEYUA010000013.1, on the reverse strand, counting down.
TGAACGAGGACGCGCCGCTGCTCGCCGAGGCCAACGCCAGCATCGCGGGCGACTTCCTGGAGATCGAGGATCTGGCCGCCGGCGCGCCGGCCTCCCACCCGGGTCTGGAGGTCACGGTGGTGCGTCCGGCGGCCCTGGTCGGCCCGGACGTCGACACCGTGATGACGCGCCACTTCGAGGCGCCGCGGCTGCTGTCGGTCAAGGGCAGCGCGCCCGCCTGGCAGTTCTGCCACGTCGAGGACCTGGCGTCCGCCCTGGAGGTGGTCGTGGTCGCGGGACTCACCGGCCCGGTCACGGTGGGCTGCGAGGGCTGGCTCGGCCCGGACGAGGTCACCGAGATCACCGGCAAGCGGGGCTTCGAGCTGCCCGCCGCGGTCACGTTCGGGATGGCCGAGCGCCTGCACCGGCTCGGCATGACCCCGGCGCCCGCCACCGACCTGCACTACGTGACGTACCCCTGGGTGGTCGACACCGCCCGGCTGCGGGCCGCGGGCTGGAAACCGGCGTACGACAACGCCACCGCGCTCCGGGTGCTCATGGACGAGACCGCCGGGCGGCACGCCGTGGTCGGCCGCCGCGTCGGCGGCAAGGAGGCCACCATGGCCACCGCGGCCGGTGCGACCGTGGCCGCGCTCGGCGCCGCCGCGGCCATCCGCCGCGCCCGCAAACGCCGCCGCTGACCGCGCCGCCGACCGCGCCACCGACCTGGGCGGCCTCCGCCCGGCGGGAGGTCCGGCGGCGCACCGGCGCCGCCGGACCCGCGTTCAGGGTTCGCCGGGCCGGGGCCCCGAAAACGGCGCCGGGCCGGTCCCCGGTGGGGGGAACGGCCCGGCGGCGGCGGAGCGTCAGCTCGTGGGCGTGGGTGATCCGGTCGGGGTCGCGGACGGGGTGACCGACGGGCTCGGGCTCGGCGACGGCGACGCCGTGGCGGCCTTGGCGGCCGCCTGGCGGGCCGCGGCCAGCGCGTCCCGCGCCGCCTTGATGTCGGCCCAGGCCTTGCCCATCGCGGCGTAGTCGTTCTTGCGCTGGGCCTCCTCGAAGGCGTTGATCGCCGTCTGGAGGTCGTCGATGGCGTTCTGCACCCCGGGGGTCAGCTGCCCGCCGCCCTGCGCCGGGGGTTGCCCGCCCGTCGTCGGCGGCGTCACCGCGGTCGTCCCGCCGAAGACCTCCTTGAGCGCGGCTTCGAGGGTGTCGCCCGCGGCCGCCTTCTCACCCCATCTCACCAGCACCTTGCGCAGGATCGGGTACGGCTGCTGGCCGGTGCCGCCCGAGACCTTCGCGTAGACCGGTTCGACATAGAGGATGCCGTCGGCGAACGGCAGGGTGAGCAGGTTGCCGTAGACCAGCGTGGTGCCCGACTGTTTCAGCGGCAGCAGCTGGTTCTGCACGGCGGTATCGCTGCCGAACGATCCCTGGACGAGCTCGGGACCGTCCACCAGCGAGTTGCGCGGCAACTCCAGGATGCGGATCTGCGCCGGATCCTTGCTGGTGTCGACCGACATGAAGGCCGCCAGGTTGCCCCGGCCCCGAGGCGTGAACACCGAGGTCAGCGAGAACTGTGGCGCGTCACTGCCGGGCATCCGCAGGGTCTGGTAGTACGGCGGCTGGGTGCGGCCCTTCGCTCCCGGGTCCTCCGGCACCGACCAGAAACCCTCGCCGTTGAAGAACGGGCCGGGCTCGGTCACGTGGTACTTGGCCAGCACGCGCCGCTGCACCTTGAACATGTCCTGCGGGTAGCGGAAGTGCTCCTTGAGCCCGGGCACCTTGTCGATGGCGCTCTTGGGCTCCACGGTGTTCTTGAAGACCTTCATCCAGGTCTTGACCACCGGGTCGGTGTCGTCCCACTGGTAGAGGTGGATGGTGCCGTCGTAGGCGTCCACGGTGGCCTTGACCGAGTTGCGCATGTAGTTGATGCGGTCGTTGGCCTGCCGCGCGACCGCCGACCGGGTGTCGGTGACGGTGTCGCGGGTGGCGTCGCCGAGGCTCATCTGCTCGGAGTACGGGTAGCCGTTGGACGTGGTGTAGCCGTCCAGGATCCACAGGATCCGGCCGTTCACGACGGCGGGGTAGGGGTCGCCGTCGATCGTCAGCCAGGGCGCGGTGCGCTGCACCATCTCGCGCGGGCTGCGGTTGTAGAGGATCTTCGCGCCGTCGTTGATCGCGCCCGAGAGCAGGAGGTTCTTCTCCTGGAACTTGGTGGCGAACAGCAGCTTGTTGAAGAACGAGTCGATCGGCACGCCGCGCGAGCCCTCGTAGGTCGTGTAGGCCTGGCCGCCCTGGCTCTTGTCGTCGGGGAAGTCCAGCTCCTGCTGGCCCTGGCCGCCGACCACCGAGTACGCGGGCGAGCGCTCGCCGAAGTAGATCTGCGGCTTGTCGATCTTGATCTTGGCGTTGGGGTCGACCGGCATGTCCTTGGTCACGAAGTCGGGGTTGCCGCCCTCGGCGATGCGGTCGCCGTAGGCGGACACGAACCCGTAGCCGTGCGTGTAGACCATGCGGTCCTTGACCCAGCTCTGCTGGCCCGCGGGGGCACCGGGGACCTCGCGCATCGCCACGATCGTGTCGATCGTCTTGTTGTCGATCCTGTAGCGGTCCACGTCGAGCGTGTCCGGAAACTTGTAGAAGTTGCGGCCCTGCTGGAGACGCTGGAACGTCTCGCCGACCACGTTCGGATCGACCAGGCGCACCCCGTCGGTCTGCAGCCGGCCCGACTGCTGGTTCAGCTGCTTGGGGTCGCCGACCGGCGTCGCGCCGTAGGCCTCCGGCTTGACGTTGCCGACGCCGTAGGCGGCGCGGGTGGCCTCGATGTTGCGCTGGATGAACTGGCGCTCCTTGGCGAGCTCGTCCGGCTTGACCTGGAACTGCTGGATCAGCAGCGGGTAGACGCCGCCGACCAGGATCGCCGACACCACCAGCAGCGTGAAGCCCACGCCGGGCAGCATCATGCCGCGCCGGGTGATGTTGACGAAGAACAGCGCGGCACAGATCAGCGCGATGACCGCCAGGATCGTCTTGGCCGGCAACAGCGCGTTGACGTCGGTATAGAGCGCGCCGGTCACCACGCCGCGTTCGGAATGCGCGAGCCCGTAACGGTCGAACCAGTAGGCGAACGCCTTCAGCAGCACGAACAGCCCGACCAGCACCGACAGGTGCGCGCGCGCCGGGCCGCTGGCCTTGTCGCCGGGCCCCTGCAAACGCAGCCCGCCGTACAGGTAGTGCACCGCCACCGACGCCAGGATCGACAGGATCACCGTCGCGAAGACCACGCCCAGCACGAGCCGGACGAACGGGTACGTGAAGACGTAGAACGAGATGTCCTTGCCGAACTGCGGATCCTCCTCACCGAACGACGTGCGGTTGAGGAAGGCCAGGAACACCGGCCACTGACCCGCCACCGACGAGCCGGTGAGCAGGCCGAGCAGGCCGAGCAGGCCGCCCGCGATCAGCTTGCGGTGCGGGTCGACCACGGCGCGGTAACGCTCGAGCCCCTGCTGTTCGACCGACAGCGGCCGGTACGCGGGGCGGAGCTTGTAGGCGATCACCATGTTGGCGCCCACCACGGCCGCCATCAGCAGCCCCGCTCCGAGGAAGAGCCCCACCCGTGCCCACAACTGCGTCGTGTAGACCGACGAGAAGTTGACCGAGCGGTACCAGAGCAGATTCGTCCAGACGGACGTGAACACCATGAACGCGACCAGCAGGATCGCCAATGCGATGAGCACCGGCAACACCAGACGTGTCCGGCCGGTGCCGAGCCGTCGCCCGAATCCGGGAGTCCGGAAGGTCAAGAGCCTCTCCGTTCCTGGTCATGCCCACCGGCGTCCGAACCGGTGCTGTCTATGCAACTTACCGACTTGGCCGGGGGTTCCCGCATTTCCTTCATCGGATTGGGGGGAAGATGACCCCGTGAGTCTTCTGGAAGAAGTCGTGCTGGACCTCGAACGCCACTCCGCCCAGGAAGGATGGGACGCCGCGCCGAAACTCTACGCGCTCGTGCAGAGCGCCGAACTCCGGCAGGCCGAGCCCGAGCTGGCGAACGAACTGGGACTGTCGGCCGACACCGACACGCTCGCCGCGCTGGAGCAGCCGGCGCTCCCCGAGCAGTCCGCGGTCGAGGACGCGCTGGCGACGATCGCGTGGCCCGAGGCGGTGGCCGGATGTGCCCTGGTCATCGAGCGGGTGGTGCTGCCGCCCGACGCCGAGGAGGAGATCCCCGAGGACGAGCGGGAGGCCGTGACCTGGGCCGCCGAGCACCCCAAGCGCGAGGACGTCCGGATGATCGTCGGGGTGCTCCGCGACGGCACCCGCCACTCGGCGCTGCGGCTGCGCCGGCACGACGCCGACGACGAGGTCCTGGTCGGCCCCGACCTGGTGCCCGCGCTCGCCGACGCCCTCGTCGCCACGTTCGAGCCCGACGAGCCGGACGAAACAGGCGCGCCGTCCGGCGGGTAACCTGCCTGACGTGAGCGAGGTCATACCGTCCGGGAACGTCATCCGGCTGATCGGCGTCCGCGAAACCCCACTGTCGGTCGACGAGGTCTTCAACGCGGTCGGCGACCCCGGCGCGGGCGGCACCACCGTCTTCGTGGGCACGGTCCGCGACAACGACCACGCCCGCGCCGTCCGCCGGCTCTCCTACAGCGCCCACCCGACCGTCGAACGCGAACTCCGCGGCGTGGTCGAGAAGATCGTCGCCGACTTCCCGGTCAAGGCCGTCGCGGCCGTCCACCGGGTCGGTGACCTGGAGATCGGCGACCTCGCCGTGGTGGTCGCGGCGTCCTGCCCGCACCGCGGCGAGGCCTTCGAGGCCTGCCGCCGCCTCATCGACGACCTCAAGGCCCAGGTGCCCATCTGGAAGCACCAGGAGTTCGAGGACGGCGGCGACGAGTGGGTCGGGGCCTGCTGAGGCCCCCGTGCCGCATAGAGTTTCCGACATGTCCCGTCGTGCCGCCACGCTCACCCTCGCGAGCGTGATCGTCCTCATCTTCGCCCTCGTGGGCTCGTTCATGCCGGTGCCCTACGTGGCGCTCATGCCCGGCCCGACGAGCAACACGCTCGGCACGAACGAGAAAGGCCAGCCGCTCGTCAGGATCGAGGGGCGGCAGACGTACCAGGACAACGGGCACCTCAACTTCACCACCGTCACCTACCGCGGCGGCCCCGGCGCCCGCATCGACCTGTTCACCGCGCTGCGCGGCTGGGTCGACGGCGACGTGGCGATCGTCCCGGAAGAGACGATCTTCCCCAAGAACGAGACGCAGCAGCAGGTGGACGAGGAGAACACCCGCCAGATGCGCGACTCGCAGCAGAACGCCGAGGCCGCCGCGCTCAACCAGCTCAAGATCCCGATCTCCACCCAGGTGATCGTCGACTCCGTCCAGAAGGGCAAGCCCGCCGACGGCAAGATCAAGGCCGGCGACGAGCTCCTCGCGGTCGACGACAACAAGGTCACCAGCGTCGCCCAGGTCACCGACCTGATGGCCAAGCGCAAGATCGGCGACCCGGTGACCGTCACGCTCAAGCGCTCCGGCAAGGAGCAGAAGGTCACCCTCACCACCGTCGCGTCACCCGACGGCAAACGCGCCGTCGTCGGCATCGTCCTCGGCGACCAGTACAAGTTCCCGTTCAAGGTCGACATCAGCGTCGGCGACGTCGGCGGCCCCAGCGCCGGCCTGATGTTCTCCCTCGCCATCGTCGACAAGCTCACCCCCGGCCCGCTCACCGGCGGCAAGTTCATCGCCGGCACCGGCACCATCACGCCCGAGGGCAAGGTCGGCCCCATCGGCGGCATCCAGCAGAAGATGATCGCCGCCCGCGAGGCCGGCGCCACCGTCTTCCTGACGCCCGCCGACAACTGCGCCGACGCCGCGTCCGCCCGCCCCGACGGCCTCCGCCTCGTCCGCGCCGACACCCTCGACGGCACCATCAAATCCATCGACGCCCTCAACAGCGGCAAGGGCCAGGTCCCCACCTGCGCCGGCTGACCCACCCGCCCCACCCGCCCCGCGCGCCGCCGATTTGGTCATCCCCCACCGATGCCATAGAGTGAAGACACCGCCGCGGGGTGGAGCAGTTCGGTAGCTCGCTGGGCTCATAACCCAGAGGTCGCAGGTTCAAATCCTGTCCCCGCTACGAGGTTTGGGGTTGGTGTGCTCGCGGAAAGCGCGAGCCGCTAACCCCTTCGCCTTTTCCCAGGGGGACGACCCCCTGGAACCCCCGATGTGGTGGCTTCGCCCCCACGCCCCCTTGGGGCTTCGCCCCTTGCCCCCTCTCGGGGCTTCGCCCCTCGTGGCCTGCGGCCCTCGCTCCCTCTCGGGGCTTCGCCCCTCGTGGCCTTCGGCCCTCGCTCCCTCTCGGGGCTTCGCCCCTCGTGGCCTTCGGCCCCTCGCCCCTGCGGGGTTTTGGTTGTGCGGGTGGTGGGGGCCTCTGCTTCTGCGCTTTGGGGCCAGGGTTTGCGCCTTGCTGCTCTTTGGGTGTCCCTCGCCCTGAATTCGCGTTCAAGTCCTCTGGTCGGTGCGGTGCGGCGGATTAGGGGGTTGGTGGTTGTCGGAGGCCCAGTCCCATAGGGCTTGGAGGACTGGGGCGAGGCGGTGGCCTTGGGGGGTGAGGGTGTAGTGGGTTCGGGGCGGCCAGCCTGGGTGGCGTTCGCGGTGGACGACGTTGGAGCGGGCCAGGTGTGCGAGGCGGTCGCTGAGAACCTTGTCGGACAGGGCGGGGAGGGCTTGGCGGAGGTCGGTGTAGGTGCGTTCGCCTTGCAGGAGTTCGCGGATCACCAAGGTCGTCCAGCGGCCGCGCAGGGCCTCGAGGGTGATCTCGACCGGGCAGGACGGGGTGGGTTCGGTGACGTGCGCGCGGGGGTCGTCGGGCAGGCCTGGAGGGTGGCCAACCGTTTGGTGAGTCACGAGGGCGCCTCCTAGCTTCCGTTCCGGGAGTTTCTACCAGCAGGGAGTGATGATGCTCGCTCAACGTCCTGAGGATGTGCCCTCGGTCTTCGCCGAACGGTTCAACGGTGGTGACGCCGAGTCGGTCGCGGAGGTCTATGAGGGTGGGGGTGTGTTCGTTCCCGAGCCGGGCTCGCCTTTGACAGGGGAGCGGGCCCATGAGGCCAACGCCCGGTTCATGGGCCTGGGGGAGCCGATCGATGTGCGGCCGCGGCACGTGTATGTGGCGGGCGACATCGCGTTGCTCATCGTGGACTGGGTCATCGGGGGTGACGGGCGGCCGGTGCACGTTGAGGGGACGGCGACGGACGTGGCTCGGCGGGGGCGGGACGGGCGGTGGCGCTATGTCATCGACAACCCGTTCGGGACGGCCGGGTTTCGGGGGGACGGCGGCCGGTAACGATCTTCCTTGGCGGGCCGCGCGGTGAGGCTTGGGGGGCTCTTGACGCGATACCTCCCCTGAAAGATCGAACTTGTGGGTATGTCGTTCGGTGTTTCGGTCGGACCGGTATCTGCAAAGGGTCGTTTTTATGGGTGACACCGCGATTGACCTGGGCACCGCGAACACGCGGATCTACGTGCGAGGGCAGGGGCTCGTGCTGGACGAACCCTCGGTCGTCGCGGTGGAGGGTGGCAAGGTCGTCGCGGCGGGTCATGCGGCTCGGCGGATGATCGGGCAGGCGCCGGCGGGGGTGTCGATCGGGCGGCCGATGCGGCACGGGGCGATCGCCGACTTCGGGCTCGCCGACCGGATGTTGCGGCACTTCATGGGGCAGGTGCAGCGCTGGGGGAGAGTGCTGCGGCCCCGGGTCGCGGTCGCGGTGTCGGCCAACGCGACCGTGGTGGAACGGCGGGCCGTGCAGGACGCGGCGTACCGGGCGGGGGCCCGGTCGGTGCATCCGATCGACGCGCCGATCGCGGCGGCCATGGGGTGCGGGTTGCACGTCGAGGACGCGGCGGCGGCGATGGTGGTCGACATCGGGGCGGGGACGACCGAGGTAGCGATCATGTCGCTGGGGGGTGTCGTGGTCTCGCACACGGCGCGGGTCGGCGGGGACGCGGTGGACCGGGCGATCGCGTCCTATGTGCGGTCGGAGCACGCGATGCTGGTCGGGGACCAGGCGGCGGAACGGGCGAAGATCGGGCTCGGCGGGGTGGTGGAGATCAGCGGGCGGTACGCGGCGAGCGGGCTGCCGGGGACGCTGGCGCTGCCCGCGGAGGCCGTGGCCCAGGCGATGTCGGAGGCGGTCGGGGGGATCATGACGGCGATCCTGGACGTGCTGGAGGTCTGCCCGCCGGAGCTGGCCGGTGACCTGATGGATCGCGGGATCGCGCTGACCGGCGGGGGTTCGCTGCTGCCGGGGCTGAGCGATCTGCTGCGCAAGGAGACCGAGCTGCCCGTCCAGATCGTGGACGAGCCCCATTCGGCGGTGGTGGTCGGCGCGGCCCGGCACCTGGAGGGGCTGGAGACGTTCAGGGGCGTGCGGTGGCGGCGGGCCGCGCTGGTGCCGGTCAGAGGCCGGTCGCGGGCAGGCTCACCCAGCCGCGGGTGAACGGGGACGAGATGCGCTGGGCGTTGGCCAGGTCGACGCCGATGTGGGGATGCTTCTTGTAGAGCTCCTCAAGGGCTATCCGTGCCTGGAGTTTGGCCAGGTGGGAGCCGATGCAGAAGTGCACGCCGGTCGCGAAGCCCAGATGGCGGGGGATGCGGCGGGTGATGTCCAGCTCGGCGGCGGTGGGGCCGAACTCGCGTTCGTCGCGGTTGGCGGCGCCGTAGAGCATCATCACCTTCTCGCCGGCGGGGATCTCCGTGCCGTGGAGGGTGACGGGTCTGGTGGTGGTCCGGCCCAGGGCTTGGACGGAACCTTCGAGGCGGAGGAACTCCAGGAGGGCGTTGGGGATGAGGTCGGGGTTCGCCGTCAGGAGCTCGCGCTGGGCGTGGTTCTCGTCCAGGAGGGTGACGGCGTGCGAGATCAGGTTGCCGGTGGTGTCGTTGCCGCCGGCGACCATGACGAAGCAGAAACCCAGGATGTCCCAGTCGGTGAGGCGTTCGTCCTCGATCTCGGCCCTGGTCAGGGCGCTGATGAGGTCGTCGGTGGGGTTGTCGCGGCGGGCCGTGACGACGTCGGAGAAGTAGCCGAACATCTCGGCTACGGAGGTGGCGGCGTCTCCGTGGGAGAGCGAGCTCGCGTCGAATCCGTCGTCCTGGAGTGTGGTCAGCGCCGACACCCAGGGATCGAAGAGGGTGCGGTCCGCTTCGGGGACGCCCAGGAGGTGGGCGAGCGCGAACGTGGGGAGCGGGGAGGAGTAGTCGCGGTGCAGGTCGACCGGCTCGCCGGAGGCCGCCTTTCGTTCCATGGCGTCGAGGTTGCCGCGGACGAACTCGCGCAGGAGGTCTTCGAGCGCGGCCGTGCGGCGGGGGGTGAAGCCGTGGCTGATGAGGCGGCGGAGCGCGGTGTGGCGGGGCGGGTCCAGCATCACCATGGTGGGGGCCAGCCCCAGCTTGCCGATCTCGTCGGGGTAGAAGGTGAGGCCCTGCGCGGAGGAGAACGTCTCCGCGTCGCGGACCGCCGCCCAGATGTCATCGAAGCGGGACAGCGCCCAGAACGGCGGATCGTCGTGACGGTGCACCGGGTCGTGGTCGCGCAGCTGGTCGTACGCGGGGTAGGGGTCACGCTGGAAGGCCGGGTCGAACGGGTCGTACTTCATTAACGCCTCCCGTTATTAACGCCCCCTGTTAGTATCATCGGCGTGCCGAGAGACGCAAGGGCGACCAAGGAACGGCTGCTGTGGGCCGGCGCCCGGCTCTTCGCCAGGGACGGGGTCGACGCGGCGCGGACCAGGGACATCGTGGCGCTCGCGGGGCAGGGCAACGACTCGGCCATCACGTACCACTTCGGGTCGCGGCGCGGGTTGCTGGAGGCGATCCTCCGGGCCGGGGTCGAGCGGATGGAGCCGGTCAGGGCTGCGGCTTTGGAGACGCTCGAGGCCGGTGACCTGCGGGGGGTCGTCGGTGCGATCGTGGGGCCGATCGCGGACGAGCTGCTGAGTGAGGACGGGCGCGATTTCCTGCGGATCGTTGTCCAGGTGGCCGGGCAGGCGGGGGTACGGACGCACTCGGTGCCCTTGGTGATCCAGGGGACGGCCATCGCCCGGCAGCTCGAAATGCTGGAGGAGATCTGCCGGGGGTTCCTGCCCGAGGAGCTGGCGCTGGAACGAATCTCGGTGTTCATCGCGTTCCTCACCGCGGCGCTCGCCGACCGCAGCGGCAGGGAGGACTCGCTGCTGGGGCACGAAACGTTCGTGGCCGACCTCGTGGAGATGCTCACCGCGGCGCTCGACGCTCCGGCAATCGGTTCGCGTTCACCTGCCGGACCCTATAGAGTTAAGACATCACCGCGGGGTGGAGCAGTTCGGTAGCTCGCTGGGCTCATAACCCAGAGGTCGCAGGTTCAAATCCTGCCCCCGCTACTGGTCCTGGGGTCAGTGTGCTCACGTTTGCGTGAGCCGCTGGCCCTTTCGCCATTTCCCCCAGGGGGACGACCCCCTGGAACCCCCGATGTGGTGGCTTCGCCCCCACGCCCCCTTTGGGGCTTCGCCCCTTGCCCCCCTGTGTGGCTTCGCTCCCTTGTCCCCTTTTTGGGGCTTCGTCCCTTGCCTCCTGTGGCTTGGCTCCCTTGCCCCGGCTCTTGGGTGGTGCGGGGGTTTCGTAGGCTTGACGTATGCGGAGAGTGGTGGCGGCCGGGGGGCTGGACTTGTGTTGCTTGGTGGTGTTCGTCCTGATCGGGCGGGCCAATCATGATGATTCGGGCGGCCTGGGCGGGTTCTTGACCACGTTCTGGCCGTTTTTGGTGGGGCTTGCTCTTGGGTGGGGTGTTACTCGGGCGTGGCGTGAGCCGTTTGGGGTTCTGCCGGTGGGGGTCGGGATCTGGGTGACGACCGTGGTGGCCGGGATGGTGCTGCGGGCTCTTTCCGGACAGGGGACGGCGGTGGCGTTCGTCGTTGTCGCGACCCTGTTCACGGGGGCGACTCTGGTGGGGTGGCGGGCGGTGGCCCGGGTGACGGTCCTCAGGCGCCGGGAAGGTCACCAGGTGCAGAACTGATCACTTTGTGATCGTCGTAGTTGACGCAGATACGGCGGCCCTGGTGAAGTTACCCACGAGTCACGTGTGTGACGGTCAGCACGCGAAGGGGACACGATGACATCAGCGCTGCGCGACTGGCTGGACAAGCCGAACCACCGCCGCGGAGTGCGCCTGGCCACCGACGATGGGGGTTGGGAGTTCCGCGACTACGGCGAACTGGCCGGCGCCGCCCGCCGTACGGGTGGGGCGCTCATCGAGGCCGGGGTGCGGCCGGGTGACGTGGTCTGCATGGTCCTGCCGACCGACTTCACGTGTATGGAGACGTACTTCGGGGTGTGGGCGGCGGGTGCCACCGTCTGCCTGATCACTCCGCCGCTGTTCCAGGACGGCGACGACTACGTGGCGCATGTCGCGGCGATCCTGCGGCAGGCGAAGCCGGTGCTGACGATCGCGTCCGCCGACCTGGCGCCGCTGGCGGCGCGGGCGATGGAGCAGGCGGGGCTGGCGGGTGAGCCGTGGGAGCCGCGGCAGGCCGAGACCGAGACGCCTGTGCAGGAGGCGGGGGAGCTGGCGTTGCTGCAGTTCACCTCGGGCTCCAGCGGTGCGCCGCGGGGGGTCATGGTCACCTGGGACAACCTGGAGGCCAACAGCGAGCTGATCGCGCGCAGCGCGGGGTTCGACGAGGACGACACCGTCGCCTCCTGGCTGCCGCTCTACCACGACATGGGCCTGATCGGCTGTTTCCTGACGCCGATCGCCCAGCAGGCGAACCTGCTGCTCATGCGGCCGGACCACTTCATTCGCGATCCCGCCAGGTGGATCCGCTGCTTCGCGGAGGCGCGGCACACCGCGGCGCCGCCGTTCGCGTACTCGTACGTGGCCCGGCGGGTGAAGCCGGAGCAGCTTGAGGGTGTCGACCTGTCCGGGTGGAAGACGGCGATCATCGGGGCCGAGCCGATCGACCCGCACTCGCTGGAGGTCTTCGCCGAGCTGCTGGAGCCGTTCGGGTTCTCGCGGACGGCGTTCAAGCCCGCCTTCGGCATGGCGGAGACGACTCTGCTGGTCACGCTCGACGAGGTGGCGCGCGATCCGCTCGCTGTGCGGCCGGACAACGAGTCGCTCGCGTTCGGGCAGCCGGTGCGCATCCTGGAGCAGCACGGGCTGGGGCCCAGGTCGGTGGGCGCCAAGACGGGCTGGGTGGTCGGCTGCGGGACACCGCAGGAGGACGTGCCGGTCTCGATCGTGGATGACGACGGGCGTGAGCTGGCCGAGGGGCATCTCGGCGAGATCGTGGTGGGCGGCGAGTCGGCCTGTCCGGGCTATTACGCGGGTGCGGAGGGTAAGTCGACGCGATTTGCCGGCGGGAAGGTTTTTACGGGGGACGCCGGGTTCTTCCATGAGGGGCAGCTCTTCGTGCTCGGCCGGATGGGCGACAGCATCAAGGTGCGCGGCCGTTCGGTGTACGTCGAGGACCTCGAGGCCAAGATCGCCGAGACCACGGGGCTGGGCAAGGGGCGCATCGTGGTCACGGCCGTTCCCGGCGCCGGGCAGAAGGGGCTGGCGTTGTTCGCCGAGACGGCGGACGACGCGTGGGCGCCGGGCGTGCGGGAGATGTTGCGGCGGCGGCTGGGCGACGAGGGGGTCGAGGTCACCATCGTGGTCGGGACCGGGCTCATCCAGCGGACGAGCAGCGGCAAGCCGCGGCGGCGGTACATGTGGGAGCGCTTGCAGGGCGGCGAGATGCCGGGTGCGCGCGTGGTGTCCTGACCTGGTCTCTCGCCCGGGTGCCGACTCGCCTGATCACTTGTTGATAATTCCGGCTTTACCGGACAACATGTCGTTGACCCTGCGTGAGAGGCGACGATGCCACCAGTGACCACAGCGCTCTTCCGCCTGGGCGCCCGCCTGGGCTCCACCGCCCAGAACGCGCTGGAGGTGGCGCGGTTCGGCGGGCTCGACCTCGACACCGACGTGGACGCGTCGCCCAGCGAGGTGGTCACGGAGCAACGGGTCTACCGGCTGAAGCACTACTACCCGGGCGGCTCGGAGAAGCGGCCGCCGATGTTGCTGGTGCCGCCGTTGATGATCACCGCCGAGGTGTACGACATCTCGTCGCGGGTGAGCGCGGTGGCCACCCTGCACGAGCTGGGCGTCGACCCGTGGGTCGTCGACTTCGGCGCGCCCGAGCGGGAGCCGGGAGGGCTGGAGCGGACGATCACCGACCATGTGGTGGCGGTGAGCGACGCCGTCGAGCGGATCCGCGAGGCTACGGGGCAGGACGTTCATCTGGCCGGGTACTCGCAGGGTGGGATGTTCGTTTACCAGGCCGCCGCTTATCGCAGGAGCAAGGGCATTGCCTCGCTGATCACGTTCGGCAGCCCGGCTGATATCAGTGTCGGGTTGCCGTTCGGGCTGCCCAGCTGGGTGGCCTCCGAGGGGGCCGGGCGCATCCCGGACTGGCTGCTGGGCAACGTCGCCGTTCCGGGGTGGGTGACCAGGACCGGCTTCCAGCTGCTCAGCCCGGTCAAGTCGGTGCGCAGCCGGGTCGACTTCATCCGGCAGCTGCACGACCGGGAACGGCTCGCCCCGCGCGAGCGTCAGCGGCGCTTCCTCGAACGTGAGGGCTGGGTCGCCTGGCCGGGGCCGGCGCTGGCCGAGTTCCTGCGCCAGTTCATCCAGCACAACCGCATGCTGACCGGCGGGTTCGTGATCGGCGACCGGCTGGTGACGCTGGCCGACATCAGCTGCCCGGTGCTCACGTTCGTCGGCGAGGTCGACGAGATCGCGCCGCCGCCGATGGTGCGGGGCATCCGGCGGGCGGCGCCGCGGGCACAGGTGTACGAGGCGTCGTTGCGCGCCGGGCATTTCGGCCTGGTGGTGGGATCTCTCGCCATGGCACAGACCTGGCCGGCGGTGGCCGAGTGGGCCCGATGGCGGTCCGGTGAGGGCGACCTTCCGGAGGTCGTCATGCCGGTGAAGGGCGACGAGGGCACGCAGGCCCCGAGCCCGCCCGGCGGCACGGTCGGCTACGGCGTCCAGCTGGCGACGGGCGTGGGCGCGAGCGCGGTGCGGTCGGCCGCGGTGACGTTCTCGCGCGCGGTGCGCGGCGGCCGCCAGCTCGTCGGCGAGGCCACGCAGAACCTGCCGCGGCTCGCCCGGCTCGAGCGCATCCAGTCCGACACCCGCATGTCGCTCGGGCTGCTGCTGGACGAGCAGTGGGAACGTACGCCCGAGGGCGTCTTCTTCCTGTACGAGGGGCGCGCCCACACGCAGGCGGCGGCCAAGGGGCGCATCGACGCGGTCGTCCGTGGCCTGATCAGCATCGGCGTCCGGCAGGGCGACGCGGTGGGCGTGCTGATGGAGACGCGGCCCAGCGCGCTGGCGCTGGTCGCGGCCCTGAGCAGGCTCGGCGCGGTCGCGGTGCTGCACCGGACGGACGGGGACCTGGCCCGGGAGATCCAGCTCGCGCGGGTGACGCGGGTGGTCGCCGATCCGGAGAACGCGGCCCGCGCCTGCGAGCTGTCCGGCGACGTCCCCTGCTACCTGCTGGGCGGGGGCGGCGGCGAGCGCGACATCGGCCTGCCCCTCACCGACATGGAACGCATCGACCCGGACGGCGTCGAGCCGCCCGGCTGGTACCGGCCCAACCCGGGGCGCGCCGGCGACGTCGCGTGCGTCCTGTTCACCGGCGACGGCGAGCACCTGCGGGCCGCCCGGATCACCAACCGGCGCTGGGCGTTGTCGGCGTTCGGCACCGCCTCGTCCGCGGCGCTCTCGCCGGCCGACACGGTCTACAGCATCACGCCGCTGCACCACCCGTCCGCGCTGCTCATGAGCCTGGGCGGCGCGGTCGCGGGCGGCGCGCGGCTCGCCCTGGCCAGCGCGTACGACCCGGAGACGTTCTGGGACGAGACGCGCCGCTACGGCGTCACCGTCGCCTCGTACACCTGGACGTCGCTGCGCGACCTGGTCAACGCGCCGCCGCACCCGGGGGAGCGGCACCATCCGGTGCGGCTGTTCATCGGGTCGGGCATGCCGCGCGGCCTGTGGCGCCGCGTCGAGGACCGGTTCGCCCCCGCGCGCGTCCTGGAGTTCTATGCCGCGACCGAGGGAGAGGCGATCCTGGTCAACCTGAGCGGGAAGAAGCCCGGCTCGCTGGGCCGCCCGCTGCCCGGCAGCGCCGAGGTGCGGCTGGCCCGCTACGACCTGGAGAACGGACGGCTGGTCGAGGACCGGCACGGCTTCGCGCAGGAGTGCGAGCCGGGCGAGATCGGCATGCTGGTCGCGCGGGTCAAGCCGAGCCGGATCGGCGCCAACGCCCGGGTGCTGCGCGGCGTCTTCCGTCCCGAGGACGCCTGGACGGTCACCGGCGACCTCTTCCGCCGGGACTCCGACGGCGACTTCTGGCTGGTCGGCCGGGACGCCGAGCTCATCCGGACGACGGAGGGCATCGTCCCGCCCGGCCCGATCCGCGACGCGCTCGGCGACCTGCCCTACATCGACGCCGTCGCCGTCTACGGCATCCCGATGGGCGACACCGAGGTGGCCGTCGCGGCCGTCAGCCTGCGCGGCGACGCCGAGGTCAAGCCGGTGGACCTCTCCGAGGCGCTGCTGCGCGTCGAGCCCGGGCTGCGGCCCGCGCTCGTCCGCGTCGTGGACGACATCCCGGTCACCGCGGGCCGCCGCCTGCGCACCGCGCCGCTGCGCGAGGAGGGCATCCCCGCCCCGTCCGAGAAGCGCGCCTACTACCGCGACCGTTCGGGCGCGTATCGGCTGCTGACCGAGACCGCCCGCCGCCGCCTCTTCCGCGGCCCGTCCGCGAAGGCCCGTTAGCGGACGTGGACGCGGGTGCCGTTGCGGACCAGGCGGGGGAGCAGGTCGGCGGTGTGCATGGGGACGCGAACGCAGCCGTGCGAGGCCGGGCGGCGCGGGACCCTGAGCGAGCCGTGTATGGCGTACCCGCCGTGGAAGTAGAGCGGGCGGTACATGTAGCCGAGCGCTGACCGGTGCCAGCCGCCCAGGCGGCGGAACACGGTGAAGTCGCCGCTCGGGGTACGGGCGACGCCGCAGCCGTTCGGGCCGCAGTAGCTCCGGCCGGAACCCGTCGAGACGTGCGTGATGAGGGCGATCCTGCCCTTGCGGTAGACGACCAGCAGCTGCCTGCGCTTGCTGATCTCGACGCGGTTGCGGGCCGCCTTCCCGGTCACGAGCGCGCGGGGTGCGCGGGGGTGCTCGAGCGCGCCGCGGGTACGGGCGTTGATCGCGCCGCTGGGCTGGATGCGGTTGGCCTTCTGGAACGCCCAGACCGCGACCCGGGTGCGTTCGTCGAACGTGCCGGTGACCGGGCCCGGGTCGTAGTGCAGCTCTTTCAGGCGCTTCTGCAGATCCCGGATGTCGGGGCCGGTGGCGCCCGCGATGCGCGCCGCCGGCGGGGCGAGTGCCGGTGGGGCGGCCGCGAGGGGCGCGGCGGCCGGGAGCAGAAGGCTCGCGGCGGCGAGCGCGGTGCCTGCGATCATGCGTGGAGGCTAGGCGGCGGCATCGGCGGGCAGGTCAGGGCACGCGGCGCCGCGGCGGAACCTTTACGGACCCGGTGTGACCGGCGAGTCATTTTTGGCCCGGCGGCGATCCTGGACATCCGGTCGTCAGGTGCGTTACAACAAAGCTACACATTCCGCACATCTGTTCCTCGGCCGGAGGGTCCATGCCTCTTTCCCAACGGGCCACCAGCATCCTCGCCGAACCCCCGGAGGGCAGCGAGCTCAAGCCGGTGCGCGGCGAGCCCGGCATCCCCTACATCGGCAACACGATCCAGACGATGCGGCACCCATTCGAGGTCGCCCGCAAGCGGTACGAGCAGTTCGGCCCGGTCACCTGGGGCTGGCTGCTGGGGCAGCGGATCGTCACCGTGCAGGGGCCGGAGGCGGCCGAGACCGTCCTGGTCAACAGGGACAAGGCGTTCGCCAACGGGCCCGCCTGGAGCTACTTCATCGGGCCCTTCTTCTACCGCGGCATCATGCTCCTGGACTTCGAGGAGCACCTGCACCACCGGCGCATCATGCAGCAGGCGTTCAACAGGCCGCGGTTGCGCGCCTACATGGACGCGATGGCGCCCGGGATCAAGGAGGGCCTCCAGTCCTGGGAGCCCGGACGCGACTTCAAGGTCTACGACCACCTCAAGCAGCTGACGCTCGACCTGGCCACCGACGTCTTCATGGGCGTCGAATTGGACCGTGCCGAAGCCGACCGGATCAACGGCGCGTTCATCGACGCCGTCCGCGCGGGCACCGCGTACGTGCGGTTCCCCGTGCCGGGCCTGCGCTGGCACAAGGGGCTCAAGGCGCGGAAGGTGCTGGAGGCGTTCTTCCGCGAGCACCTGCCCGCCAAGCGGCGCGACGGCGGCGACGACCTGTTCGCCGCGCTCTGCCAGGCCGAGACCGACGACGGCCACCGGTTCGGCGACGACGACGTCGTCAACCACATGATCTTCGCGCTGATGGCGGCGCACGACACCACCACCATCACGCTGACGACGATGGCCTACTACCTGGCCAAGCACCCCGAGTGGCAGGAGCGCGTCCGGGAGGAGTCGCTCGCCCTCGGCAAGCCGGTGCTGGAGTTCGACGACCTCGACTCGCTCGTGTCGATCGACCTGGTGATGAAGGAGGCGACCCGGCTGGTCGCCCCCGTCCCGGCGCTGCCGCGCAAGGTCGTCAAGGACACCTCCATCCTCGGCTTCCACATCCCGGCCGGCACGACCGTCGTGGTGCCGACGCTGACCAACCACCACATGCCCGAATGGTGGCCGGAGCCCAAGAGCTTCGACCCGGAACGGTTCGCCGACGGCCGCCGCGAGGACAAGGCGCACAAGTACGCGTGGCAGCCGTTCGGCGGCGGCGCGCACAAGTGCATCGGCCTGCACTTCGCCGGAATGCAGGTCAAGAGCATCCTCCACCAGCTCGTCCAGACGTACCGCTGGAGCGTGCCCGCACGCTACGAGTGGCCGCTGGACACCACTTCCCTGCCCTCGCCCAAGGACGGGCTGCCCGTGAAACTCGAACGACTGGAGTCTGCCCAGTGAGCAAGGTCATCGCCATCACCGGCGCCGCGCGCGGCATCGGCTTCGCCACCGCCCGCGCCCTCAAGGCCAAGGGCGCCACCGTCGCGATCGGCGACATCGACGAGACCGCCGCCAAGGAGGCGGGCGAGAAGCTCGGCGTCGCCGCGTTCACGGTGGACGTCACCTCGCGCGACTCGTTCACCGCGTTCCTCGACGCCGTCGAGTCCGAGGTGGGCCCGCTCGACGTGCTCGTCAACAACGCGGGGATCATGCCGATCGGCCCCGTCACCGAGGAGAGCGACGCCGACGCCCGCCGCTGCCTCGACATCAACGTGCACGGCGTGATGCTCGGCACCAAGCTCGCCCTCGGCCGCATGACGCCGCGCGGCCGGGGCCACATCATCAACATCGCGTCGCTGGCCGGCGTCCTGCCCACCCCGGGGCTGGCGCTCTACAACGCCAGCAAGGCCGCCGTCATCCTGTTCACCGACGCGACCCGGCTGGAGGTCCAGTCGACCGGCGTGCACGTGTCGGCGGTGCTGCCCACGTTCACCAACACCGAGCTGATCGCGGGCACGCAGAGCCCCAAGGGGCAGAAGAACTGCGAGCCGGAGGACATCGCGGCGGCCGTCGTCGAGCTCATCGGCACGCCGCGGCCGCAGGTCGCCGTGCCGCGCAAGCTCGGCCGGCAGGCCAAGCTCGGCGCGCTCTTCCCGGACCGGTTCAAGCAGGCGATCTCCCGCCGCTACGGGCTCGACAAGATCTTCCTTGAGTACGACGCGGACGCCCGCAAGTCCTACGACGCCCGTATCCGCGGCTGACCCGTCCGGCTGGTCGCGGAACGCCGTGCGCCTCGTGAACGTCCGCGAGGGGCACGGCGCTCCGCGCGTGTCAGGGGCGGGATCCGCGCGGACGGCCGTCGCGGCGGAAGGCCTTGCGGGCCTGCGGGAGGTAGCGGACGGCCTCGGGCAGCAGGGGCCACACGCCGTTCAGGCGGCGGACGGTGGCGGCGAAGCGCCGGTAACGGCGTTCGTCGGCGGCGCTCCAGGGCAGGTCGAGGAGTTCGCGCATGCGCGGGTGCAGGCCGCCGACCGTGACGAAGCGGGCGACCGCGTTCAGCGGCGGGGAGACGCGGCGCCACAACGCGGCGGGCACCTTGGGCGGGGCGGGGAGCCCCTTGGTGGCGTAGCCGACGCCGTAGCGGGCGGTCCTGTGGGCGACGATCTCCTCTTCGAGCATGCGCTTCCAGTACGCCTGGAAGGCCTCCCAGTCCTCGGGCATCGCGCGGTCGCTGACCCCGTACATGCGGAACCAGGTCTTGGACTCCTCGTAGACGCGCCGCTTCTCGCGCTCGCCGAGCGGCCTGATGAACGTCTCGACGCAGTAGAGCATGGTGTCGAGGAACGTCGCGTGCGCCCAGAAGTAGGTCTCCGGATCGAGCGCGTGGTACCGGCCGCCGTCGGGCATCGTGCCCTTGATCTCGCGGTGGTAGTCGCGGACCTTCTCGCCCGTCTCGCGCGAGCGGGCACCGCCGTACACGGTGTCGAGGATCGGCCCGGCCGAGCGCTTGAGGCGCGCGAACGTCTCGGAGAAGAACACCGAGTGGTCGAGCACGCCCTGGCCGAGCGCGGGGAGCATGTTCTGCAGGACCGCGGCGCGCGGCCCCACCAGCAACATCCGGGTGTCGCCGAAGTAGCGCCACGTGAGCGACTCCGGCCCGAGCGGCCGTTCGGGGGACCGTTCGAGGTGCCGTTCGCCGGACCCTTCGCTGGACTCCGTCATCTCCACCGTCCGTGTCTGCGCAACAAAACTACGATGATTGTAGCTATGTATCGTTCTGAGAGACAGGGGGTGGCAATAGAGTGCGGAGCATGACCACGGACGCGACGCTCACCGGGCTGCTGGCGGCGGCTCCCGACACCGATGACCTGGACACCCGTATCCTCGACGCCGCGCTGGCGGAGTTCGAGACGTACGGGCTGCGCCGGGTCAGCGTCGAGGACGTCGCCAAGCGGGCCGGGGTCGCCCGCACCACGATCTACCGGCGGTTCACCAACAAGGAGCAGCTCCTCCAGGCCGTGATCCTGCGCGAGTGCCGCCGCTTCCTGACCGCCATCGCCGCCGCCACCGAAGAGCTGCCCACCCCCGAGGACGCCGTGGTCGAGGGGTTCGTCGCCGGGCTGCAGGGCGCCCGCAGCCACCCGCTGATGAGGCGCGTGCTGGAGAGCGAGCCCGAGGCGTTCCTCCCGCAGCTCAGCATGAACGGCGGCGCCGTCATGGTCGCGGCCCGCGACATCCTCGCCGACCGGCTCCGCCGCGCCCGCCCCGACGACCCGCAGGACTTCACCACCGTCGCCGAGGTCCTGCTGCGCGTCGCCGTCTCCCTGCTGCTCCTCCCCGGCGGCGGCCTGACGCTGGACGACGAGCAGGCCATGCGCACGTTCGCCCGCGACTACCTCACCCGCATGCTGCACGCCTGACCGGGCACGGCCGCACACCCTGACCGGGCATGAACGCCCGCTCCCGGGGGTTGACCTTGGCGCCGGTGTCAAGGACTACCGTCGCTGACGGATCAGGAGGTGCGGCGATGCGGATCGGCGAGCTGGCGGACCGTGCCGGCGTGAGCACGAGGTCGCTGCGCTACTACGAGAAGCAGGGGCTGATCTCCGCGCGGCGCGGGGCCAACGGGTACCGCGAGTACGAGGAGTCCGACCTCCGGCTGGTCGAGGAGATCAGGGCGCTGCTGGCATCCGGCTTCTCGCTGGAGGAGGCCCGGCCGTTCGTGGAGTGCCTGCGTTCGGGCGAGGAGGCCGGGGACGCGTGCCCCGAGTCGGTCGCGGTCTACCGGCGCAAGCTCGCCGAGATCGACGCGGAGATCCGCATCCTGATCCGGAGAAGGGCCGAGGTGGCCGATCAGCTGGCGCGGGCCCGGCCGGGCTGCGCCTTCTTTCCCGGGGAGCATGATGATCACGGTGACCAGCGAGAACTTCGACGAGCAGGTGCTGAACGGCGACCGGCCGGTCCTCGTCGACTTCTGGGCGGAGTGGTGCCCGCCGTGCAAGATGATCGCGCCGATCCTCGATGAGATCGACGCCGAGTACGGCGACCGGCTCACCATCGTCAAGATCAACGGTGACGACGAGCCCGGGATCGCGGCCCGGTACGGGGTGATGGGCTTCCCGACGCTCAAGCTCTTCCGCGACGGCGAGGTCGTCCACCAGATCGTGGGCGCGCGCCCCAAGCGCCGCCTCCTCGCCGAGGTCGAGCCGCACCTCTGATTTATTCGATTGAGCCGGCCCGTAAGCCTCCCTACCCTGGAGACATCGATGCGGGGTGGAGGCAACTCGGAAGCCCACCGGTCTCATAAGCCGGGTCATGCAGGTTCGAATCCTGTCCCCGCCACATGGACGCCCAGGCCCTCTTCGGAGGGTCTGAGCGTTTTGGCGTACGCTTCGGCTGATCGAGCTTCGTTCTAGCGGAGGCGCGCGCATGGAAACGGTCGTCCAGACGTCGTACGGCAAGGTCAGGGGCACCGTGGAGGACGGGATCGCCGCCTTCCTCGGCATCCCCTACGCGGCGCCCCCGTTCGGTGCGAACCGGTTCCGGCCGCCGGTGCCGCCCGAGCCCTGGGACGGCGTCCGCGACGCCACCGCCTACGGGTCCACGGCGCCCAAGCCGGGCTACCCGCGCCCGTACGACACGCTGCTGCCCGACCCGGACGTCCCCGGCGACGACTGCCTCAACCTGAACGTGTGGACGCCCGACACCGGCGCCCGGCTGCCGGTCATGGTGTGGATCCACGGCGGCGCGTTCCGCAACGGGTCAGGCTCGGTCGACGTCTACAACGGCCGCAACTTCGCCCGCGACGGCGTGGTCTGCGTGACGATCAACTACCGGCTCGGCGTCGAGGGCTTCGCCAACCTGCCCGGCGCGCCGCTCAACCGGGGGCTGCGCGACCAGATCGCCGCGCTGGAATGGGTGCGCGACAACATCGCCGCGTTCGGCGGCGACCCCGGCCGCGTCACCGCGTTCGGCGAGTCCGCCGGCGCCATGAGCGTCACCACCCTGCTCTCCCTCGACCTGGGGCTCTTCCACCGCGCCATCGCGCAGAGCGGCGCCGGCAGCATCGCCCAGGCGCCCGAGGACGCCCTGCTCGTCACCAAGGAGATGGCGTCCCGCCTCGGCGTCGAGCCCACCGCCGAGGGGTTCGCCGCCCTCGACCCGGCCGCGATCATCCCCGTCCAGGCCGCGGTCGCCGCCGAGGTGTCGGCCCTGCCCGACCCGGGCCGCTGGGGCCGCACCACCGCCGCGTCCGCCATGTCGCTGACGCCCGTGCTGGACGGCGACCTCTACACCCGCCGCGCCGAGGACGCGATCGCCGACGGCGCCGGCCGCGACGTGGACCTGCTCCTCGGCTACACGGCCGAGGAGTTCCGCCTCTTCCTGATGCCGAACGGCCTGGCCGCGGCGCTCACCCCCGACCTGGTGAGCATCGTCGCCACCGGCTTCGGCATCGACGCCGCGATCACCTCCGCGTACCGCGACGCCCACCCCGACCTCTCGGCGGGCGAGGTCCTCGCGCTGCTGATCACCGACAGCTTCTTCCGCCTCCCGGCCAACCGCATCGCCGAGACCCATCCGTCCACCTGGATGTACGAGTTCGCCTGGTGCTCGCCGAACCTCGAGCTCGGCGCCTGCCACGCCCTGGAGCTCGGTTTCGTCTTCGACAACCTCCGTTCGCCCGACGTCCTCGGCATGGCCGGCGAGAACCCGCCCCAGGCCCTGGCGGACGCCATGCACAAGGCCTGGGTCGACTTCGCCGTCCACGGCGACCCCGGCTGGCCCCGCTTCGACACCGCGTCCCGCCCCGTCAAGGTCTTCGACGGCACCACGAACGACGTCGCCCACGACCCCCGAGGCGACGACCGCAAAGCCTGGCTGGTCTAGCGCCCCTGGGCCGCGGCTCGATCGGCGTGCCCCTTCCCGGGCCGAGCACGGAGCTCGCCGACTCCGTACTCGGCGCGGGCGCACAGAGGCCGTCCACCGCCGGTTCGACTAGGTCGCGAGGCGGAATCCGGCGCCGACGCCGCCGTTGGCGTTCATCTCGTCGATGATGCTGAGGATCGGCGAGGAGTGCTGCGCGCCCCAGGCGTTGCCGACGAGCGTCTGACCCACGGCCACCGGTGAGCCCGAGTCGCCCGACCACGTCCAGACGGTGTGGGTGAACCACTTGCCGTTGGTGCCGAGCTTCATCCCGCAGGTCAGGCCGGTCGTGTGGCCCTCCTTGCACATGATGGTGCCGGCGGCGGGCGGCGGCCCCACCGACGTCAGGGTCACCCCGCCCACGGTCTTCGTCGGCGCGACCCTGGCCGGGTCGAGCTTGATCACCGCGAAGTCGAGCCCGGGAGGCCCGCCGCTCAGCAGGTTGTTCTGCTCGCTCACGTACGCGACCGTGCCGAGGGGCCCGGCGTCCAGATCGGCCTCCACCTTGGTCGCCCAGTTCACGCTCGTGCCCGCCGGCGACTTGTCGCGGTAGACCTCGTCACCGATCAGCTTCGTGCCGTCCGCCGCCGTGAAGCAGTGCGCGTTGGTCAGCGCGACCAGGTTGTCCGACCGGTCGTACCCGACCGCCGTCAGCGTGCAGCCGAGGCCTGTGGCCGGGGTCGGCGCACCGGGTTTGCCCTGGTCGAACACGATCCCGCTCCCGCCCCCGAGCGTGGGGATCGCGGCGTGCGCGGGCGTCCCGCTCACCGCGACGAACCCCGCGGCCAGGCCGAGCATGGTCAGCACCCGTGCTGTTCGTGACATGTGATCCGCTCTCTGCTGGGGGAGATTTTCCAAACAGACATTGACGTCTGCTAGTAACTCCTGTCAATCCCCGGCGGCCATCTCGACCCGGACGACCTTCCCGCCCTCGCCTGTACGGAGCACCTGCCAGTCGAGCGCGATCTGGTCGAGGATGTAGACACCCCTCCCGCTCTCGTCCCGCGTCCCGACGTGCCTCATGACGACCGGCTCCGGCGACTCGTCCCACACCTCGATCACCGCGACCCCGCGTTCACCGAGGTAGCACCGCACCACCACGTGCTGACCCGCCGTCGACGCGTTGATCGCGTTGGTCGCCAGCTCCGAGACCACGAGCCGCGCCGGATAGTCATCGGTCAACCCCCAGTGCGCCCACGCCCCCGCCACCAGATCGCGCGCCGCTTTGATCGCCTCCGGCACGGGCCTGAGGGCCAGCGTGAAGATGAACGGGTCGTCCACTTTCGGTTCACTCGTCATGACGCTCACTTCCACGGCCTCCTCGTCCCGGTCCGGGCCCCAAGCGTCACTCACTCCGCGTAGCGTCGTGACCACGTTTTCGTGCCGGAAGGAAGCGGCAACAATGGGACGCCCCTCGAACCCGCTCGACCCGAACGGCTCGTTCGCCGAGCACTACGGCTGGAAGATCCGCACCCTCCGCGAGGCCAAGGGCTGGTCCCTGGAGCAGCTCGCCGAACGCCTGGCGTGCAGCGCCGGCCACCTGAGCAAGCTGGAGCACGCCCACAAGTCCCCCGACGAGCAGATAGCCCGCCTCCTCGACGCCACCTTCAAAACCGACTACTTCACCGAACACTGGGAACTAGCCGCCCGAGACCAGATCCCGGCAGCCGCCCGCAGCTTCTACGAGCATGAAGCAGAGGCTGATCGGATTCGGGTATACGTGCCTACTCTCGTGCCGGGCCTGCTTCAGATCGAGGCCTATGCGCGCACGTTGGCCCTGGTCAGTCTGTCGGCCGACCGCGCGGATGAAGTTGTGGCGGAACGGCTGCGCAGGCAGCAGATCCTTGAGAGAAAAGCCCCTCCAAAACTCCTGGCGATCGTGGAAGAGGGAGCCCTCAGGCGGCCGATCGGGGGTCCGGAAGTCCTGCGAGAGCAGCTTGCGCACCTGGACCGATCCCTGTGTCAGCCGCACATCACGATCCAGGTGGTCCCCGGACGTACTGCCGCCCATGCGGGGCTGGCCGGTGACGTCACCCTCATGAGCTTTAAAGAGGGCTGTGATACGGCCTTTCAAGAAGGTCTCGGCGGGACGGGCCGGATGGTCGTAGATCCAGATCTCGTCGCGAGGCTGGACGAGGCATACGATCTGATCAGATCTGTGGCTTTGCCTGTCGACCAGACTCGACTTCTCATCGAGGAGATACGGGAGGCCCTGTGAACCCCTCTGAGCGACCGCGTTGGCGAAAGAGTAGCCACAGCGGCGGTGATCATGGCAACTGCGTGGAGCTGGCGACGCTGCGCGCGGGGCGGATCGGGATGCGTGACTCCAAGGACCCTGACGGCGGCGTGCTGACCTTCACTCGCGCGGACGTCGCGGCCCTGCTGGCCCATCTCAAGGAGAGTTATTTCCGGGCATGAGTGGCAAGAACTTTAAGTAGCGTTCCCAATCCAAAGAGTCATACCCGCTGCTTATAGTCCTGGCCATGCCCTCGATCAAGCATGAGGCGCTGGCCTTACTCGTCCGGGAGAACCCGGAGCTGGCCAGGCACTTCTGCACACAGCTCGGCGTCCCGGTGCCCGCGAACTCCCGTCCGCGGCTCACCTCGGAGGACGCCACCCAAGTCCATCAGCTCACCATGGACCGCACGGTCTTCTTCGTGGACGAAGACGACAAGACCACGTTCGCGGTGGTCTACGAGGTTCAGCTCAAGTTCAAGCCGGAGAAACACAAGACCTGGCCGATGTACCTCGCACAGACCCGCTTCAGGCATGACTGCCCGGCGGTTCTCATCGTCATCTGCCCGACCACGACGGCCGCCAAGGCCTGCGCCGCCCCGATCGACCTCGGCCACCCCGGCCTCGTCCTGAGGCCTCTGGTGATCGGGCCCGACTCCATCCCGAAGATCACGACCGTCGAGGAGGCTCTCGACAACATCGAACTGGCCGTACAGTCCTGCCTGGCCCACGGGGACGGCGAGGACGGCGCGGCTATCCTTGAGGTGGTGACCGAGGCACTCGACGCCGTCGATGGCGACAAGGCCAAACTGTATCTCGACCTGCTCACCGCCACCCTCGGTGAATCGGGGAAGCTCTGGCTGGAGGAATTTCTCGTGAGCGCTCAGTACGAATACGCCAGCGACTACGTCCGTGGCGTCCGAGAAGTGGGCCGCGAGGAGGGCCGCGAGGAGGGCAAGGTGCTGGGCGAGGCGAGGATGCTCCTGGTCGCCCTGGCCGGTCGCGGGATCGAGGTGGACGCCAAGTCGGAGGCGCGCATCAGGGAATGCGAGGACACCGGTCAGTTGGAGCAGTGGATGCGCCGCGCGCTCGTGATCGACCAGGTTGAAGACCTGTTCAGCGAGTAGATGTAGGCACGTTCGAGCGGCGGCCCCCCAGTGGTGGGCCGCCGCTCCTGTGCGTTCGGGGTTGGGCGGCGATGGGTCACAGAGGCCCTCAGCGCCGGTACGCGTGCCCCACTGGAGCAGTGGGGAGTTGTTTCCGGGCATGAGTGGCAAGAACTAGACGCAGTTATCTGATCACGAAGAGTGATTTTCCTGCTTGGAGTGTCGCCATGTCTTCGCCCACATCTCCCTGGCTGTCTGCCTGGGAAAAGCCGACGGGACGGCCCTCTCTTGAGAACCCCGCATAGGTATCTCCTGGTCGTCGGTTACCTTGGAGGGGCCGGGTGACTTGCTGATCCGTTTGTGGGGAGGCGTCTGGGGATGAAGAGCCGGACGCTGCGGTTGCCTGCTGGTGCCGCCGAGGTCGGGCAGGCTATTGATCAGGCGGCGGCGGGTGACGTGGTCCTGCTGGAGCAGGAGGGGCGCGTGGCGGCGGCCGTGGTTCCGTACGAGGTGGCCATCGCCGGCATGGACGCGCTGAGTGCGGCGGAGGATGTCGCTGATCGTTTGCTTGGGGCGAGGCTCATCGCGGAGCTGAACGCCGGGATGGAGACCGTGCGGCTCGATGATCTGCGTCGGGAGATCTCCCGATGAAGGGGTACTACGAGATCCTTGTCGCGGCGCATGCCTCGCGGGCGATCCGGTCCTTTGATCCGATGGTCGCCAGGTATGTCGTCGACTCGCTGGAATACCTGTCGACGGACCGGGAGTCGGGGAACGTGCGGACGGTCGACAAGGAGACCGGCCTGGTGAAGGTGGAGATGGGCGACTTCGACGCGCTGTGCTGGGTGCGGGACGAGGAGATGCGCATCATCGTCCTGGCCGTCTCACAGCACGGTCACCCAGCGTGAGGGGGCGTCCTCGTTGACCCGGTCGGCGAAGTCCAGGAACTCCTGCGCGCGGCCGGTGCCCGGCGGCTCGGCGTAGAGGTACGGGCACATGTCCGAGCTCGTCATCTTCGATCGCTGGTAGAGCGAGAACTCGCACCACGTGTAGTTGTGGCGGGACAGCTGTTCGAGCACGTCGGTTTTGATGTGGTGGCCGTACATCGAGTCGTGCATCTCGATGAGAAGGGCCGGTCGGTGGGCGCGCAGGGTGTCGGCCGCGCCGGCCAGTGCTCTTCCTTCGAGGCCCTCGATGTCGATTTTGATGAGGGCGATCCGTTCCGGTGAGCTGGCTGCGATCAGGTCGATCGGCCGGGCGTCCACCTCGTCGAGGAACACGCCGGTGTGCGCAGCCGAGCCGGTACCGTCGGCGGGCAGGATCGCGGGCTCGTCCAGGGCGAGCGTGCGGGTGCAGGCTCCCGCGGTCACGTTGTAGGGGTCCCAGAGCCTGAGCCGTGCGGCGGATGCGTGCGCCGCCACCGGGTGGACGGTGACGTTGGTGATGTCGTTGAGCCGCAGGTTCAGGTGCAACGTGTAGAGGGCGGCCGGGTTGGGCTCGACCGCGATGACCCGCGTGAAGTCCCTGGACAGTCGGAGGGAGTAGTGGCCGACGTGCGCTCCGACGTCGACGAACGCGGAGCCGGGCGTGGCGAAGGACGCGGCGAGCCGCCAGATGTCCTGTTCGTGGGGTCCGGGGCCGACGCGGTCGTCGCTGGCGGGCCTGAGCGCCCAGCTGAGTCCGTCGTACTGGATCAGAGAAGCCGTCGTGGCCCCCCGGGTGGTGCTCACCGGCCTTCGATCGATCGTGTGTCGGAGGTGATCCAGCCGCGTTGCGGGTAGAAGCTCCGCAGCTCCCGCATGCGTGACGACTCCGTGAAGAACACGAACTCCAGATTCACGCGCCGCATCATCCCGCGTTTCGACTCGTCGGTCAGCCCGGCCCCCACGAAGGGCACCGCGCTCACCGCCACCTCGGTGAGCGTGGACAGGCCGGTCGTCGCGAACCGTTCGGCCAGCTGCGACAGCCGTGGCACCCTCCTGCGGAGGAAGATGCCGAGCTTGGTGGACTGGACGGTCAGATGCGGGCGGGTGGCCCGGATGTGCTCGCAGACGCGCTGCCAGTGGGCGGCCGAGCAGTCGGCGAGCGCGGCGGCCAGGACGTCGTCGGAGGCGTGGACGTCGGAGACTTCGAGGTACGACTGGATCTCGAAGAGCTCCCGCGCCTGCTCGCGCAGGTGCATGATCTCGTCGGCGCGCAGCATGGCGAGCAACTCGGGCGACGGCCCCTCGACCATGCGGTACGCCTCCGCCATCAGCTCCGCCGCGTCGGGCGCGGGAACGTCCGCCCCCGGCTCCACCCGTTCGTCGGCGAGGACGGCCTCGGCCAGGCCCGCGCTCTGCCCGGAGTCCCAGTCCGACCCCATGACCCGTGCGTGGAACGCCCTCGCGTGCGCGGTCTCGTCGAAGAGGCCGTGGATCTGGATCAGCTCGTCGCTGACGGGGAGGCCGGAGTCGTGCAGCAGCGCGAAGATCGGCGTGTGCGAGAAGCGGGGCCGGGCGAGGATCTCGTCATAGAGCCTTCGGAGCTCGATCGGCTGCCGCGACAGCAGCCCGGCCAGGACCGAGTCCGGCGAGTTCGCCGCCGCGCGGACCTGGCACATGAAGTCGTCCTTGGTGCGCATGTAGTCGTAGCGGACGACGACGGATCCGTCGTCGGTCATGACGCCGTCGAGTTCTTCGATCATCCTGCCGCGGGCGTCGGAGATCGGTGAGACGACCCAGCCCCTGCCGTCCGGGCTGATCTTCTTCCAGAAGTCGAGGACGTCGCCGAGGGACTCGCAGGGGTCGATCCTGTCCTCGCGTTGGAGGTAGTTGTGCCCGCGGAGCCCGACAGCGACGACGCCCGAGGCGATGAGGTCTCTGAGGAGGCGGTAGAAACTGTCGCCCCGCAGGTCGGCTCTGCCGAAGTCGGCCACGACCCGGGGATTGTCGACGAGCTGCGTGTCGTGGACGTAGACACGTTCGTTGAACAGGGCCCCGAAGACCAGCAGGGCCCGCAGTTGGACGGTCGAACTGATGCCGGCCCAGATGGGTTCCAGAGCGGCGAACTGCGATGTGGCACGGAGAGCTCCACGTGAAGGGGAGCCATCACGATTCAATTCGAGTTACCGCCCTCTGCGAGTGAATGGCGTTGGCCACGTTCAAGGGAAGCACACGGCGGCGCCGTCGGGAAGGTCGTCGCGGGCGGCGGCAGACCGCCGGGCCGGGACCGCATCGGGCCAGGCCCTGTCGTCGATGGCCAGCCAGGGGGCGGCGGCTATGGCCGTGGGGGTCAGGCCGGCGAACGCCTTGATCTCGCGGTGGAGGTGGGACTGGTCGACGTAGCCGGACGCGGCGGCGACGGCCGCGGCGGGGTGGCCCGCGGCGAGGAGGTGGGCGGCGTGGTCGAAGCGCACCAGCTGGGCGGCGCGTTTGGGGGTGAGGCCGAGCTGGGCGCGGAAGCGGGACCACAGGCGCTTGCGGCTCCAGCCGACCTCGTCCGCCATGCCGTCGACGCGGATCCGGCCCCGGTCGGTGAACGTCCGGCGCCAGGTGTGGGCGACCTCGGGATCGACCGGTGGACGGGCGGCCAGGCGGCGGCCGAGGAGCTCCGAGGCGATCGAGAAACGTTCGTCCCAGGACGGGGCGGCGCGCAGCCGGTCCTCGGCTTGTTCGGCGTCGGGGCCCCAGACGTCCGCGAGGGGTGCGATCGTTCCGCTGAGCTCGGCCGACGCGCCGAGGATCGCGGCAGCGGCGACGGGTTGCAGGCGGATCTGGAGGTACGAGCCGATGCCCTGGCCGGTCGCTCGCAGGTCGCCGGGGAGGAGCCCGATGGCGACGCTGCCGTGCTCGCGGCGGCCTCGCGCGTCGTAGACGAGGCCGGCTTCCTCGCTCAGGTCGATGAGCAGGGTGACGGACGGGTGCGCGACCATGGCGATGTCGGCGCGCATGGGGGCGCGGTTGTCGAACCCGGCCATGGAGATCCCCGGCAGCCGGTCCGCCGGGCGCGGGACGGAGATGTCCACCATCGCCCAGTCGGGTGGCGTCCCGGCCGCGAGCACGGGACCAGTCTAAACGCGAGGATCACGAGTCGGTGGTGAAGGCGAGCAGGAGATCGGCGGTCGCCTCGGGCGCCTCGAGCAGGGGCATGTGGCCGACGCCGGGCAGCAGCTCGACCCGGGCGCCGGGCACCTTGGCGTACTGGCGCGCGGACGAGGGGTCCCAGCGGGGGTCGGCGCCGCCGAAGATCACCAGCGTGGGGACGCCGAGGGCGGTGAGGCGTTCGGGCACGCTCCGTTCGTCGAGGTAAGCGGTGTACCGGGACAGGACCTTCCTCATCGTGCGGTACGTGATGGCGCGGACGTCGGTGACCAGTTCGTCCGGGATGTCGGCGGGGCGGGCGGCCGTCGCCTGGATGCCGCGGCGGATCATCGAGTCCGAACGCCTGGCCCAGAGGATCGGGCCGAGGGGCGGGGCCAGCAGGGCCCGGAGGATGAACGGCTGCGGCAGGAGGGCGTCGGGGCTCGGGCCGGTGCTGATCAGGGCGAGCGACCCCACCAGGTCGGGGCGTTGTTCGGCGAGCGCGGTGGCGGCGTAGCCGCCGCTGGAGTGCCCGGCCACGGTGACGCGGCCGAGCCCGAGGCCGTCGAGGACCGCGGCGACCCGGCCCGCCTGGTCGGACACGTCGTACGAGGGCGCGGGCGGAGACTGGCCGCAGCCCGGAAGGTCGACGCGGATGACGTGGTGATGGCCGGCGAGTGCCGCGATCATCGGGCTCCAGGAGGCGCCCGAGGCTCCCGATCCGTGGATGAGCAACAGCGGCGGTGCCTGCCGCGAGCCGTCATGGACGACGTGCAGGGAATGCGGGTGCTCACTCATGGAGGCGACTCTGCCCGGGGAGGCGGGCGCTGGTCTTGTACGAATGTTCCCGTGGGCGACCGGGCTCTGAACGTGCGGAGCGGCGGCCCCGCCCAGGGCCGCCGCTCCGCACGTTCAGGGATCAGATGGTGGCGGGTTCGGGGGCGGGCTCGGTCGAGGGCTTGGCGGGCTTCTTGTCGCGCAGGACGATCAGGGCCAGGAGCGCGGCGGCGACGACGCCGCAGGCGGCGGCGATGAAGCTGGTGGACATCGCGGTGGTGAAGGCGTCGCGGGCGGTGCTCACCAGGGCGTTGTCGCCGGTGGCCAGGGCGTCGGCGATGTTGCGGCGGGCCTGCTCGGGCGCGGAGTCGGGCATGTTGCCGGTGAACGTGCTGGACACGATGCTGCCGAGGATGGCGATGCCGAGGGCGGCGCCGGCCTGCTGGATGGTGTCGTTCAGCGCCGAGCCGACGCCGGCGTGCTCGGCGGGGACGGCTCCCATGAGGGCCGCGATCGCGGCGGGCATCGCCAGGCCGCCGCCGGCGCCGAGCACGAACAGCGCGGTCCCGACCAGGGCGAAGCCGGAGTCGGAGGAGAGGGAGGCGAGGGCGGCGAAGCCGGCGGCCATGATCAGGAGGCCGGACACGGCGGCCGCGCGGTTGCCGATCCTGGCGCCGAGGGCGGCGCCGAGCCCGTTGAAGAGCAGGGACGAGACGGCCATGGGCAGGAACGCGAGCCCGGCCTCGGTCGGGGAGTAGTCCAGGACGAACTGCAGGTACTGGGTGAGGACCAGCAGGAGGCCGCCGTTCCCGACCTGGACCAGGGTCAGGGAGAGGCTGCCGCCGGAGAAGTTGCGGTCGCGGAACAGGCCGAGCGGGACCATCGGGGACTCGGTGCGGATCTCCCAGCCGACGAACGTGATCAGGGCGGCGGCGGCCACGGCGAACGCGGTGAGGGTCGGTGCGCCGGTGAGGCCGTGCTTGGGAAGCTCGATGATGCCCCAGACCAGGGAGGTCATCCCGACCGCGGAGAGGATCGTGCCGAGCGGGTCGGGCTTCTGCCAGGGGCCCCTGGACTCGGGCATGAGGACGACGGCGGCGATGACGGCGGCGACGGCGATCGGCACGTTGATCAGGAAGACCGCGCCCCACCAGAACCACTTGATCAGCGCGCCGCCCAGGACGGGGCCGCCGACCAGGCCGACCATCGCGACGGCCGACCAGGCGCTCATGGCCTTGCGGCGTTCCTCGTCGTCGAAGACCGTGATCAGGATCGAGAGCGTGCTCGGCATGATCAGCGCGCCGCCGACGCCCATGACGACGCGGGCGGCGATCAGCTGTTCGGGGCTGGCCGCGAGCGTCGCCACCAGGGACGCGGCACCGAAGAGCACCAGACCGATGATCATTATTCGGCGGCGGCCGAAGCGGTCGGAGAGGCTTCCGGCGGTCAGCAGCAGCCCGGCGAAGACCAGGATGTAGGACTCCAGGATCCACTGCGCGTCCTGGGCGGTGGCGCCGATGTCCTCCGCCAGCGGCGGGATCGCCACCGTCAGCACCATGTTGTCGATGACGAGCACCAGGGTGCTGAGGCAGAGGACCACGAGGATCCACCACCGGCGTGGGTCGCGCTGTTCCATCGGAGAACCTCTCGATTGGGGGATGCCGTTCTCGTTATGCGCACACTGTATGCATAAGGAACAGTGTGCGCAAGAGGAGATGTCGTTCGCATGAGTTGTTTCGGTTAACCCGGAGATATATTCGGACTATGCGAAGTGAGGCGCCGGCGCTGATGCCGATCTTCCGGTCGCGGCATCAGGCGGACCTGCTCACCGTCCTGTTCCTGCATCCGGAGCAGGACTACACGCTGGCCGAGCTGGCCCGGCGGCTCGAAGTGTCCATGTCCACGCTGCACGGCGAGATCGGCCGGCTGCTGGAGGCGGGCCTCATCACCGCACGCCCGGTGGGCCGGTCGCGGTTGTTGCGCGCCAACTCCCGGCACCGCGTCGCCGACGCGCTGGGCAGGCTCCTCGCCGTCACGTTCGGGCCCCAGGTGGTGGTCGAGGACGAGTTCGCCGGCGTGGGCGCGGACGCGGTGCTGATCTTCGGCTCGTGGGCGCGGCGGTACGCGGGCGAGCCCGGATCGGCGCCGAACGACGTGGACGTCCTGGTGCTCGGCGACGTCGAGCGGGAGGACGTGTACGACGCCGCCGAACGAGCGCGGGAGCGGCTCGAACTGCCGGTCAACCCGGTCGTCCGGCCCGCCGCCCGGTGGCTCGCGACGGACGATCCGCTCGTTCAGCAGGTGAAGGCGTCGCCGTTCGTGGTGGCATACGGTGATCTTCCGAGCGGGTGAGGGGTGCCATGGCACGGTGGGCGCGGGGCGAGGCCGTCATCGAGCGGATGATCGCCGACGGTGAGTTGCAGCGGGTCACCGGCCCGGCGGCCGACGGCCTGCCGTGGCTGACCAAGGCGCAGCGCACGTACGGGTCGGCGGCGGTGCTGGCCGGGACGGACGCCGACAGCGCGTACGTGCTCGCCTATGACGCCGCGCGGCTCGCCGGGACCGCCCTGCTCGCCCAGCAGGGGCTGCGGCCCACGACCAGGGGCGGGCATCTGGTGGTGGACGAGGCGCTGCGGGCGCAGTTCGGCGAGGTCTTCCGGCCGTTCCGCACGCTGCGCATCCGCCGGAACGAGCTCGAATACCCCGCCTATCCCGGCGACGGCGCGGAAGAGCGCGAGACCGAACGGGCGCTGGCCGGGGCCGACCAGATCATCGAGGCGGCGCAGAAGCTGCTGCCGAGCCTGGCCCGCTTCTAGTTGCTGTTTTCGCAACGAAGTTTGTCGTTTCGGCCCACCTGAGCGCACAGTGTCGGCATGAACGAGAACTCGTATGACGTGGTCATCGTGGGTGGCGGACCGGCGGGGCTCAGCGGGGCCCTGGCACTGGCGCGCTCCCGGCGTTCGGTCCTGGTGATCGACGCCGGTGAGCCGCGCAACGCTCCGGCCGCCCACGCGCACAACTACCTCGGCCGCGAGGGCGTCCCGCCGCGCGAGCTGCTGGCGATCGGGCGGGACGAGGTCGCCTCGTACGGTGGCGAGATCGTCCAGGGGACGGTCACCTCGGTGGAGAGGGCCGGCCGCGGCTTCCGGGTGGAACCGGCCGGCGGCTCGCCGGTCGAGGCACGGCGGCTGCTGGTCACCACCGGTCTCGTCGACGAGCTGCCGGACGTGCCGGGGCTCGCCGAGCGGTGGGGCAAGGACGTCCTGCACTGCCCGTACTGCCACGGCTGGGAGGTGCGCGACCAGGCGATCGGCGTGCTCGCCACCGGCCCGATGGCCGTCCACCAGGTCAAACTGTTCCGGCAGCTGAGCGACGACGTGACCCTGTTCGTCCACACCGCGCCGGCGCCGTCGCAGGACGAACGCGAGCTGCTCGGACGGCGCGGCGTGAAGATCGTCGAGGGTGAGGTCGCCGGGGTGGAGGTCCAGGACGACCGGCTCACCGGCGTGCGGCTCGCCTCCGGCGAGGTCGTGCCGCGCCAGGCCCTCGTGGTCTCGCCGCGTTTCACCGCCCGTTCCGGACTGCTCGCCTCGCTCGGCCTGAAGCCGGTCGACATGGAGGTGAACGGGCACGTGGTCGCCAGCCACATCCCGTCCGAGATGGGCGGCGTCACCGAGATCCCCGGGGTGTACGTCGCGGGCAACGTCACCGACCCGATGGCCCAGGTCATCGGCTCCGCCTCCGCCGGCCTGATGGCCGGCGCCCGCATCAACGCCGACCTGGTCGAGGAGGACTTCGCCGATGCACGCTGAGCACACGCCCGCCGGGCACGCACACGCCGGGCACACGCCCGCCGGGCACGCGCACGATCACGAGACCGCGCCCGAGTTCACCGAGGAGTTCTGGGAGGAGCGCTACAGCGGCTCCCACCAGCACGTGTGGAGCGGCCGGCCCAAC
Source organism: Spirillospora sp. NPDC047279 (assembly GCF_040643285.1). NCBI lineage: Bacteria > Bacillati > Actinomycetota > Actinomycetes > Streptosporangiales > Thermomonosporaceae > Spirillospora > Spirillospora sp. NPDC047279. The sequence goes on along the minus strand of NZ_JBEYUA010000013.1, from coordinate 196,530 downwards.
GCCACCCTGGTGACCGAGGCGGCCGGCCTGCCTCCGGGCCGGGCGCTGGACATCGGCTGCGGCGAGGGCGCCGACGCCGTCTGGCTCGCCGAGCAGGGCTGGGACGCCACCGCGATCGACTGGTCCGCCACCGCGCTCGAACGCGCCGCCGCGCACGACCCCGGCGGACGGGTGCACTGGTTGCGCGCCGACCTCGCCACCTGGGCGCCGGACGAGCCGTTCGACCTGGTCACATCGCACTACACCCACCCGCCGGCCGACTCCCGCGCCGAGCTGTTCGCCCGGCTGGCCGGCATGGTCGCCCCGGGCGGAACGCTGCTGATCGTCGGCCACCACCCGTCCGACCTGGACACCTCGGCCGGCCGGCCGGCCGTGCCCGACCTGCTCTACACGCCGGAGGACATCCTGGAACGGCTGCCCGTGGACGGCTGGGACGTGGTGACCGCCGAGGCCCGCTCGCGGTCGACCCAGGACCACGACGGCAACGAGATCACCATCCACGACTCCGTCGTCAGGGCGCGCCGCAGTCCATGACAAGATCGGCCGATGGCCGACATGTCCTGGTTGGGTGCCCAGTACGCGGAACGTAAGGCGGCGGCGGAGGCCCGCGTCACGCGGTGGGTGCCCTGCACCGACGCGGTGTACGCGGTCGACCCGACCTACTTCCTGGCCAACCGCATGCCGGTCGGCGAGCGGCTCGGCGAGGGCGAAGGCGAAGGTGGGGACGGGGACGGGGCGGCGTACTGGTACGGGGAGGACGACGAGGGCCGGGTGTGGGTCGAACGCCAGGGGACCTCGTTCGCCGGGCAGACGTACGAGACGTTTTTCATCCACGGCCCGGCAGGGCCTGTGGAGCTCGCCCTGTTCACGTACTCGCCGGACAAGGCGGCCATCCGGCACGAGGTGTTCACCTACGAGGCCGGGCGGCTCGCCACCGCCGAATACCAGGCGACCGGCGGCTGCGGCCGGTCGACGTTCGGCTACGAGGCCGGCCGGCTCGTCCGCGTGGACGACGAGAACGGGCCGAGCCTCGGCGAGCTCGCGCCGTTCCTCCGGGTCCGCGTCGAGTACGACGAGCGGGGCGAGATCAGCCTGGTCACCCGCGGATCGGCGGTCGCCTACCGCGCCCTGCCTGCCGGGACGAGCATGGCGGACGTCGAACGGACCTTCGTCGAGCGGATGGTGGAGGCTGTCCCGGCCGCCGTCGCCGCCTCGCCGCCTCCCACCGTGCCCGCCGGCCTGGTCCTGCTGTACACGCCCGGCCAGTTCCACGTCCTGCCGCCGCTCGTCGCCCTCCCCACCGGCGAGGGGGACGAGGGGATCGCCCGACTCCTCACCCAGCACGAGGCGCACGAGGTCTGGATCAACGAGGAGGACGCGCCCGAGCTGTACGAGCTCGCCGGCTACCTCGACCAGAACCGCCTGGCCGACGACCGGCTCCAGACGATCCTGAACGAGGTGTGCCGGCGGCTGAACGAGCTGGACTGGCCGTTCGACGTCGCCGGCGACTTCCTGGTCTTCGCGATGGACGCCGAGCTCGTCTATTCGGAGGAGAGCCTCAGCGCGGTGACGACCCCCGAACGCACCGCCCGCATCATCGCCCTGACCATGGAGTAGCGGCCTTGACCCGCCTCAGGGGCGGCACCAGCGGCCCGTGGCCGGGCCCGCGGCCAGGACGGCGGTCGCCGCCGCGACGAGATCTTCGGGGCCGGCGAGGCGGGCGCGATCCTCACCTATCGCTGAGCGATCATCGCGCAGAGGTCGAGGAGGGATTCGTCCCGGCCCGGTTCGCCCACCAGTGACAGGCCGAGGGGAAGGCCGTCGCGGGTGGCCGCGGGGACGCTGATCGCGGGGGCGCCGAGGACGGGGGCGAGGCAGGTGAGGCGCAGGGTCGCCGTCCGGTCGCCGGTCTCGCCCAGCCTGGGGGCGGGCGCGGGAGTGCTGGGAATCACCAGGACGCCGCGCACACGTTCGCGGAACGCCTGGAGGACGTGTTCGGCCTCGGCGCGTTCGGCGCCGGTGACATCGGCCGCGAGCCGGACGCGGGCGGCGACGCCGGGGCCGAACGCGGGGGACTCCCGGGTGATCCAGCCGCCGTGGGACTCCCACATCTGGGCCGCCTGCACGGTGGAGAACGCGGCGCGAAGGCGGTCCCGTTCGCGGTCGTCGGCGAAGAGCGGGGCGCGCTCGACGGGGAGGTGCGCGCTGACGGTGGCGAGGGCGTCCGCGAGTTCGGGGGTGGACGTCCAGAGGTCGGCGGGGGCCAGGAGACGGGCCGGGGGAGCGGGCGAGGGCGAGCCGGTGAGGAGGGCGGCGGCCGAGGCGCGGAGCGTCGCGAGGTCCCGGGTCAGCAGGCCGGGGGCGTCGAAGGACGGGGCCAGGGGGACGACGCCTTCCCGCGAGACGCGGGCATGGGTGGGGCGGAGGCCGTAGAGGCCGGTGTAGGAGGCGGGCACGCGGATGGAGCCCGCGGTGTCGGTGCCCAGGCCGATGTCGGCGAGGCCCGCCGCGACGGCGGAGGCCGTGCCGCTGGACGAGCCGCCGGGGACATGACCGGGGGCGGCGGGGTTGGGCGGGGTGCCGTAGTGCGCGTTGGTGCCCGCGAGGCTGTACGCGAGCTCGTCGGTGTGCGTCTTGCCGACGAGGACGGCCCCGGCCGCACGGAGGCGGGCCACGGCCGGGGCGTCCCGTTCGGCAGGCGGGTGGGTGGCCAGCCAGCGGGGGTGGCCGGCGCCGGTCGGGAGCCCGGCCACGTCGATGACGTCCTTGACCGCCAGGCGAAGCCCGGCGAGCGGGCCGCCGGCGGTGGGCGCGCGCTCGGTGACCGGGATCCACGGGACGAAGGCGCCGGTCAAGGCAGGTCCGCTTTCCTGATGCAGCAGTGCACGCCCTTCACGATGTCGACCACCTGCGAGATGCGGAAGTCGGCGGCGGCGCTGAGATAGGCGAGCCCGACCTGGGGCGGGACGCCGTGCCGTTCGTTCAGGAACGTGAGGGCGTTGCGGGTGGCCTGCTTCACCGCCTCGTCCAGGTCGCGGTCGAGGCCGAGGACCAGGTGGTCGGTGGCGGTCTCCGCGAACGGGGTGGCCAGGGCCGCGGCCAGCGCGCGGATCGCCGGGTCGGCGTGGACGGTGAGGCGGACGGTCGCGCGCAGCGGCGCCTCGAAGGCGGTGAGCGCCACCTCGCCGTCGCCCATCGCGAAGTGCGGGTCGCCGGTGTAGAAGAGCGCGCCCGGCACCTGGACCGGGAGGTAGAGGCTGGCGCCGAGGCCGAGCATCGAGACGTCGATGTTGCCGCCGTGCGGGCCGGGCGGCACCGAGTGCACCGGCTGGTCGGTGGCGGCGGCGACGCCCATGATCCCCAGGAACGGGGCGAGCGGGAAGCGCAGGGACCGGCCGTCGCCGACCGGGAGGACCCCCCGGCCGTCCTCGACGGTGGCGACGAGGGAGACGGTCCCGGGCGTGGCCGGGTACTCGCCGGGGAGGGCGCCCTTGCCGTGCCGGTTGCTGATCACGCCGTAGGGGGCGCGGCGGTCGAGGGCGAGGATCTCCACTTCGAGGACGTCGCCGGGCTGGGCGCCGGCGACCGCGATCGGGCCGGTGACCACATGCGGTCCCTGCGCCGCGGGGTCGTGGACGGCGTCGCGGGCGACCGCCGCCGCGTCCGCGAGGACGGCCGGGATGCCGGACGCGGCGAAGAACGCGGCGGGGTCGCGGCCCTGGTCCTCGAGAATGCCCTCGTGGCTGACGGTGTCGATGGTGATCGTGGAGCCGGAGGCGACCTTGGTCACCGGGCGGCTCGTCGCGTTGGGGAGCAGGCCCCAGGCGATCGAGTCCAGGTCGGCGGGCAGGTAGGCGTCACCGTGGACGGTGCCCTCGCGGGGCTGGAGCAACTGCATGCGAACACCCGATTCCTGGCATGGGGCGGTACCGGACTCGGGGTGGGAGTACGCTCGTATACAACCATCTCGACGCGGTCCGAGTAAACCCGGGGGCATCCATGGACAACGCGCGCATGTCGCCGCAGCAGGTCTGCAAGGCCATCCGCGACGACATCATCCGGCGGGTGTTCGAGCCGGGGAGGCGGCTGACCGAGGAGTCGCTGGCCGCGCGGTACGGGGTGTCGCGGGTGCCGGTGCGCGAGGCGCTGCGCACGCTGGAGGCGGAGGGCTTCGTGCACTCCCGCAAGTACGTGGGCACCTTCGTCGCCGAGTTGTCCGAGACCGAGGCCGCCGACCTGCTGGAGATCCGCGGGCTGCTGGAGCCGCTGTGCGCGAGCCGGGCCGCCGCCCGGCGCACGCCCGAGCAGCTCGGCCGGCTCAAGGAACTGGTGGCGCTCGGCCTCGACGCGGTGGCGGACGGCCGCCTGGAGGAGCTGGCGCGGCTCAACAGCCGGTTCCACGAGGTGCTGGCCGAGGCCTCCGGCAGCACGCTGCTCAGCCAGCTCATCGACCAGCTGAGCCAGAAGATCGCCTGGGTCTACTCGGTCGAGCTGCCGCGCCGCGCCCACGACTCGTGGCAGGAGCACGTGGAGATCTGCGCGGCCCTGGAGGCGGGCGATCCCGAACGGGCGCACGCGGCGGTCACGCGGCACATCTCGCATGCCGAGGCCGCCTACCTCTTCCGTGACCGGGGCACCGGCTCGGCCGCCGGCGGAGACGCGGACACGGACACGGACACGGGTACGGGCGCGGGTACGGGCGCGGGTACGGAGGCGGGCACGGACGCCGGGACCGGAGCGGTGACCGAAGCCCCCTGAGGGCTCGTATACGATCTGCCCGCATGACCCCCCACGATGTCGCGCTGCTCGCCGGAGCGGGCTTTCTCGCCGGGATCTGCAACGCCGTCGCCGGCGGCGGCAGCCTGATCAGCTTCCCCGCGCTGCTGGCCACCGGGCTGCCCCCGGTCACCGCCAACGTCACCAACGCGCTCGGTGTCTGGCCCGGTTACCTGGGCGGCGCCTTCGCCTACCGCGGCCGCCTGAAGGGGCACGGCCGCAGGTTGCGCGCGGTGATGGCGGCGGCGGCCCTCGGCGCCATCGGCGGGACGCTGCTGCTGCTCGTCCTGCCCGCGGCCGTCTTCCAGGCGGTCGTGCCCTACCTCGTCCTCGGTGCCACCACGCTCTTCGCCGCCCAGCCGCGGATCAACCGCCTCCTGGCCAAGGCCGCGGCCAGGCGGGAGCCCGCCGTCCCCGAGACCGTGCAGGTCGGTGGCGGCGTGGCAACGACCTCCACCGACGCGAAGGAGGGCGCCGTCGCGCCGGAGTGGGCCGGCCGGTCCTTTCCGCTGCTCGCGGGGGTGTTCCTGGCCGGGCTGTACGGGGCGTACTTCGCGGGCGGCCTCGGGATCATCCTGCTCACCGTCCTGCTGCTCACCACCAGCGCGGAGATGCAGTTCCAGCAGGGGGCGAAGACGGTGCTCCAGCTACTGGTGAGCACGGTCGCGACGATCGGGTTCGCGGCCTTCGGGCCGGTGCACTGGGTGTCGGTGCTCGTGCTCGGCCCGGCCTGCCTGCTCGGCGGCAACCTGGGCGGACGCCTGTCGCGGCGATTGCATCCGACCGCGCTCCGGGTGGCGGTCACGGTGTTCGGCCTGGTCATCGGGATCAGGATGCTGGTGAGCGGTTCGTAACGAGGGCGACACACGCCGGGTGAGAGATCGAAACAGGCGGATCGTATACAACTGTCCGTGAGTTTCGAACCAAGACCGCCGGACCTCGTTCTCCGTGCGGCGCGGGTCGTCGACGACGGCGGCCTCGTCGACATCGTGATCGCGGACGGCCGTGTCTCCGCCCTCGTTCCCGCCGGGAGCGCCGCCCCGGCGGCCGAGGAGATCGACTGCGCCGGGCGCGTGGTGATCCCCGGCCTCATCGAGCCGCACCTGCACCTCGACAAGGCCCTGCTCGACCGGGAGCGCCCCAACCCCGACGGGACCCTGGCCGGCGCCATCGAGGTCACCGGCGAGCTCAAGCGGGCGTTCACCCACGAGTCCGTGCGCGCCCGTGCCCGCCGCGTCCTCGACCAGGCCGTCGCCCACGGCACGACCCACGTCCGGGCGCACCCCGACATCGACCCCGTCGTCGGTCTCCTGGCGTTCGAGGTCATGCTCGACCTCCGCGAGGAGTACCGCGACGCGCTGGACCTGCAGATCGTGGCGTTCCCGCAGGAGGGCATCTTCCAGGCGCCCGGCACCGAGGAACTCCTGCGCGAGGCCCTGCGCCGCGGCGCGGACGCCGTCGGCGGCTGCGCCTACAACGAGCCGGACCTGGACACCTGCCGCCGCCACGTGGACCTGGTCTTCGACCTCGCCGCCGAGTTCGGCGTCCCCGCCGACCTGCACGCCGACATGGCGGCGGACGGCGGCGACCCGCGCTTCGCATTGGCCGAATACATCGCCGGGCTAACCGAAGCCGCCGGCATGGGCGGCCGGGTCGCGCTCGGCCACGTCAACTCCCTCGCCGGACGCCCCGAGCACGCCGCCGTGATCGAGCGGCTGGCCGCCGCCGGCGTCGCCGTGGTGCCGCTGCCCTTCACCGACACGCACCTGAACGGGTGCGTCGCCCCGATCCGCGAGCTCTGGGCCGCCGGGGTGACCGCCGCGTACTCCTCCAACAACGTCCGCAACGCCTTCACGCCGTTCGGCAACGCCGACCCGCTCGACGTCGGGCTGTTCGTGGCCCAGACGTTCCGGATGTCGGGCGCGGACCTGGCGAAGGTGCTCGACATGGCCACCGGCCAGGCCGCCCGGGTGATCGGCGTCGCCGACCGCCACGGGCTGCGGCCCGGCGCCGACGCCGACCTGGTCGTGCTCGGCACCCACCGCGTCGCCGACGTGCTCCTGGACCGGCCCGACCGCTGCTACGTGCTCAAGCGCGGCCGCGTCGTGGCCCGGACCGCCCGTACGACCGACCTCCTCATCCGAAGGGAAGCCCTCCTTTGACCGAGCCGAACGAACTGCTGCTGCGCGGCGGTCGTCCGTGGACGCCCGAAGGTCCGGCCCAGCGCGCCGACCTCCTCGTCCGGAACGGGCGGATCGCCGAGATCGGCCCCGGCCTGACCGCCGGGCCGGACGCCGAGGTGATCGAGCTCGGCGGGCTCTTCGTCCTGCCGGGGCTGGTCGACGCGCACAGCCACCTGGACAAGACGTTGTGGGGCGGCCCCTGGGTGCCGCACTCGGCCGCGCCCGGCCTGGCGGGCAAGATCGCGAACGGTGAGGGGCGCCGCGCCGAGTTCGGCCTGCCCAGCTCCGACTACGCGAGCGCGCTGCTCGGGCACATGGTCACGCTCGGCACCGCGCACGTCCGCTCGCACGTCGACATCGACCCCGAGGTCGGCCTGGACGGGGTCGACGCCGTGTGCGAGGCGTCGGCCGCGCACGACGGCCGGGTGGACGTCGAGCTGGTCGCGTTCCCGCAGGGCGGCCTGCTCACCCGGCCCGGCACCGCCGAGCTGATGGAGGAGGCCCTGAAGAGCGGCGGCGTGGGCGTCGTCGGCGGCCTGGACCCGGCGGGCGTCGACGGCGACGCCGTGGGCCACCTGGACGCGGTGTTCGGGATGGCCGAGCGGCACGGCGCCAAGGTGGACGTCCACCTGCACGACGGCGGGCGGCTCGGCGCCTGGGAGATCGAGCTCATCATCGAACGCACCCGGGCCACCGGGATGCAGGGGCTGGTCACCGTCAGCCACGCGTACGCGATGGGCGAGATCGAACGGGCCCTCCAGGAGCCGATCATCGAGGGCCTGGCCGAGGCCGGGGTCTCCCTGGCGACCTGCGCCAACCGCGACGACCCCGTACCGCCGCTGCGCCTGATGCACGAGGCGGGCGCGAACGTGGCGGCGGGCAACGACGGCGTCCGCGACCTGTGGACGCCCTACGGCGACGGCGACATGGTCCGGCTGGCGATGCAGATCGCCGCCCGCAGCGTCTTCTTCCGCGACGAGGACATCGAGCTGGCGTTGCTGGCCGCCACCTACGGCGGGGCCCGCGCGCTCGGCCTCCCCTCGTACGGGCTCGTGCCGGGCGCGCCCGCCGACCTCTGCGTCGTCCCGGGCCAGGCCCCGGCGGAGATCGTCATGTCCCACCCGGCGCGGTCGCTGGTGCTCAAGTCCGGCCGGGTCGTGGCCCGCGACGGCGAACTGGTGTGAACGGAGGAACCATGGACGACATCCGCTTCGAGGACGTCTCGCTCACCTTCCCCAACGGGACGCGGGCGCTGTCGGGCGTCTCGCTGACCGTGCGGCGCGGGGAGTTCGTGTCGCTGGTGGGCCCGTCGGGCTGCGGCAAGTCGACGCTGCTCCGGCTGGCCGCCGGGTTCGAGCGGCCGACGTCGGGCGCGGTCCGCACCGGCGGCGAGGCGCTGGGCTACGTGTTCCAGGACGCGACGTTGCTGCCGTGGCGGACCGTGCTGCGCAACGTCGAGCTGCCGGGCCAGCTGTCCGGCGCCGGCCCGGCGGAACGCCGCGAACGCGCGATGGACGCCATCCGCCGCGTGGGGCTCGACGGCTTCGAGAAGCACCGGCCCGCGCAACTGTCGGGCGGCATGCGCATGCGCGTCTCCATCGCCCGCGCCCTCACGCTCCAGCCGAAGCTCTTCCTCTTCGACGAGCCGTTCGGCGCGCTCGACGAGATGACCAGGGAACGGCTGAACGAGGAGGTCGGCGCGCTCTTCGTGTCCGACCCGTTCGCGGGCCTGTTCGTCACCCACTCCGTTCCCGAGTCGGTGTTCATGTCGACCCGCGTGGTCGTGCTCTCCGGGCGGCCGGGGCGGATCGTCGCCGACATCGAGGTGCCGTTCGGCTACCCGCGCCCGCCTGAGCTGCGTTACAGCCCCGAGTTCGCCGCCGTCGCGGCGCGCGTCTCGGAGGCGCTGCGCTCCGTGGAGCACGAGCAGGGCGCCGAGAGCGAGCACGAGAACCCCGGCACGGCCGATGACGAGGAGGCAGCCGCATGACCTCGGTGACCACCCCCACCGCCCCCGCCGCGTCCGGGGCCGCCGCCCCGCCGAAGGAACGGCGACGCTCCTCCTCCGGCGGCGGCGGCCGGCCGGGCTCCCGGCTGCGCGTCATCGCGCCGATCGCGGTCTTCGTCCTGGTGATGGGCGCCTGGACGTTCGTCAGCGAGTCCGTGCTGGCGGAGGACTCGCGCTTCCTGCTGCCCGCGCCGTACGACGTGATCAAGGTCGGGCTGTTCGACGCGGCCAACCGCGCCGAGATCCTCGACGCGCTCTGGTCGACGACGCAGATCGCGCTCACCGGCCTCGCGCTGGCCATCGTGCTCGGCGTGCTGCTGGCGGTCGTGATGAGCCAGGCGCGGTGGGCGGAGTTCTCGCTCTACCCGTACGCGGTGGTGCTCCAGACGATCCCGATCCTGGCCGTCGTGCCGATGTTCGGGTTCTGGTTCGGCTACGAGTTCACCAGCCGCGTCATCGTCTGCGTGATGGTCGCGCTGTTCCCGACCATCACCAACACGCTCTTCGGCCTCAAGTCCGTCGAGCCCGGCCTGCACGACCTGTTCACCCTGCACGGCGCCACCCGCCTGCAACGGCTGGTGCGCCTGCAACTGCCCGCCGCGCTGCCCGCCATGGTCACCGGCTTCAAGATCTCCGGTGGCATGGCCATCATCGGCTCGATCGTGGCGGACTTCTTCTTCCGCCAGGGCGAGCCCGGCATCGGCCGGATGATCGACGTCTACCGGCAGCGGCTGGCCACCGAGCAGCTGCTGACCTGCCTGATCCTCTCCTCCCTCGTCGGCCTGATCGTGTTCTGGGCCTTCGACCTTCTGGGCGACCACATCGACCGGCGCCGTTCCGGCCGCGCCGCCACCACCACGACCAAGAGCTGAGAGTCCACCATGCGCATGAAGCCCCTCCCCGCGACCCGTTCGGCCGTGGCGCTCGCCGCCGCCGGCGCCCTCCTCACCGCCTGCGGCGGCGCCGACGCCGGGAACGTGTCCGCGCCGACCGGCAAGGGCCCGCTGTCGGGCATCTGCCCGGCCACCGTCGTCATCCAGACCGACTGGTACGCGACGCCGGAACGGGCCGCCGCCTACCAGCTCGTCGGCCCCGACGGGAAGGTCGACACCCGCAAGGGCGCGTACGCGGGCCCGCTCGGCGACACCGGGGTCAACGTCGAGGTACGGCTCGGCGGGCCGTTCCTCGGCGGCCAGCCGATCCCGGCGCAGATGTACCAGGACAAGTCGATCACGCTCGGCTTCGTGCCCACCGACGACGCGGTGCGCTCGGCGGAGAAGTTCCCGGTCAAGGCCGTCTTCTCGTCGCTCGACATCAACCCGCAGATCATCATGTTCGACCCGGCGACCTACCCGGACGTGCGCACCTGGAAGGACGTCCCCGCCACCAAGGCGAAGGTCGTCTACAGCGAGGGCAAGGCCTACATGGACTTCCTCATCGCCAAGGGCCTGGTGACCAAGGAGCAGGCGGACGCCTCGTTCGACGGGACGCCCAGCCGCTTCGTCGCCGACAAGGGCAAATCGATGCAGCAGGGCTACATCAGCAACGAGCCGTACCGCTGGCAGAACGACGTGCAGGGCTGGAAGAAGCCGGTGAAGTCGCTGCTCATCCACGAGGCGGGCTATGAGATCTACCAGCACGGCTGGTCCGTGCGCGCCGGCGAGCTGGAGAAGAACCGCGCCTGCCTCGCCAAGCTCGTGCCGATGCTCCAGAAGGCCCAGGTCGACTACGTCCAGAACCCGGGCCCGATCAACCAGGCCCTCGTCCGCATCGCCGAGACGATCCCGGACGGCCCGCCGATCACCCTGCCGGGCAACACCGACTCCGTCCGCGTCATGAAGGAGCAGAAGATCGTCGGGAACGGCCCGAACGCGACCCTCGGCGACTTCGACCTCAAGCGCACCGCCCGCGCCATCGCCGCCGTCACGCCGATCTTCACCGCGCGCGGCGACACGATCCCGGCCGGGCTGAAGCCCGAGGACATCGTGACCAACGAGTTCATCGACACCTCGATCGGCCTGAAGGGCTGATCCGCCCGCCTGCCGGCCGCCCTGCGCGGCGCCCGTCCGCCGCGGCTACTCGTCCAGGACCGTGGCCGCGACGTGCTCGGCGATGGCGAGCGACGAGGTCGCCGCGGGGGAGGGCGCGTTGCGGACGGTGGTGACCGGCCCGATCGAGCCGATGCGGAAGTCGTCCACGAGCGCACCGTCGGGGTCCACGGCCTGGGCCCGGACCCCGGCGGGCGCGGGCACCATGTCGGCGGCGGCCAGCTCGGGCACGAACGCCCGGGCCTCGGCGAGGAACGCGCGCTTGACCGCCGAGCCGTACATCTCCTTCACGCCGGTCTTCCAGTGCCGCGCCGCCAGGCGCCGGAAACCGGGCCAGCGCAGCGTCTCCCACACGTCGGCCGGGCGGACGTCACGCCGCCGGTATCCCTCGCGCGCCAGCGCCAGCACGGCGTTGGGCCCGATGTCCACGCCGCCGTCCACCCGCCGCGTGAAGTGCACGCCGAGGAACGGGTAGCGCGGGTCGGGCACCGGGTAGATCAGCCCGCGCACCAGGTCGGTGCGGGACGGCACGAGCCGGTAGTACTCGCCGCGGAACGGCACGATCGCGGGCCCGGCGGAGTCACCCGCCAGCCGCGCGACCCGGTCGGACTGGAGCCCGGCGCACACCACCAGCCGGTCGAACGCCAGCTCCTCGCCGCCGGCCGAGACGACCACGACCCGGTCGCCCGCGCGGCGCAGCCGGGCCACCTCGAAGCCGAGGCGCACCTCGCCGCCCGCCTTGGCGACGTCGTCGGCGTACGCGCGGGTCACCGCGGGGAAGTCGACGATCGCGGTGGTGGGGGAGTGCAGGCCCGCCACGCCCGCCGCGTGCGGCTCGATCTCGCGGATCTCCTCGCGCGAGGCCAGCCGCCGCAGGCCGGGCACGCCGTTGGCGGTGGCGCGGCGCTCGATCTCGGCGAGCGCGTCCAGCTCGGCCGCCGACCTCGCGACCACGACCTTGCCGCACTCGTCGTAGGGCAGGCCGCGGTCGGCGCAGTAGTCCTTGAGCAGGCCGATCCCGCGCCGGCAGAGCGTCGCCTTGAGCGAGCCGGGCGTGTAGTAGAGGCCCGCGTGCGCCACCCCGCTGTTGTGGCCGGTCTGGTGCGCGGCGACACGGTCCTCCTTGTCGAGGACGGTGACCGCCGCGTCAGGGCGCAGCTCGCCCAGCCGCCGGGCCACCGCCAGGCCGAGGATCCCCGCGCCCACCACGCCGATACGAGTCACCCGCCGATGCTCGCACACCGCACCCGTTCGTGGATCAGGGCGGCCTCGGCCAGCATCCGCCGCGGATCGTCACAGGTCTGCTGGAGGTCGAGGAGGACCTCGTGCGCGCCCAGCCGGAAGCAGGTCAGCACGTCCTCGACGACCTGGTCACGGGAGCCGACGAACGGGAAGCGCTCACCCGGCGTCCCGCCTCGGGCGACGGACACCGCGTCCCCGGTGAGGAACACGTTGCCGCGCACGATCAGCTCCAGCGAGCCGTTCTTGGCGCGCAGCCGCTCCCACGTCTCCGCCATGACCGGGAACGGGACGCCCGCCGGAAGCCAGCCGTCGGCGCGACGCGCGACGCGGTCGAGCGCGGCGGGCGCGCGGCCCGCGAGATAGAGCGGCGGGCGGCGCGGCGGCCTGGGATCGATCCGCGCCGGATCGATGTGCCAGAAATGCCCCTGATGCGACACCGGTGACCCGGCCCAGACGGCCTCCAGGACGTCGAGGGTCTCCTCCAGCCGGGCGCCGCGTTCGGCCCACGGCACCCCGGCCGCCGCGTACTCTTGCCGCGACCACCCCACGCCCAGGCCCACCATCAGCCGCCCGCCGCTCAGCACGTCCAGCGACGCCAGCTCGCGCGCGAGCCGCACCGGCACGTGCAGCGGCGCGATCAGCACGTTCGTGCCCAGCCTGATCCGTTCGGTGCGCGCCGCGGCGGCGGTGAGCGTGACCAGCGGGTCGAGGAACGTGCCGAAACCCTCGGGCCACGGCAGCAGGCCCCCGTACAGCTCCGTCGGCTCGACCGGCCGCAGCAGCCGGTCGCCCACCCACAGGCTGTCGAAGCCGATCTCCTCGGCCGCGGCGGCGACCGTGTGGACCGCGTCGGCGGTCGCGTGCGGGCCGTACTGGGCGATGGCCAGCCCCAGCCGTCGTTCTGCGGTCACCCGATGATCCCCCGTGCTCGTCCCGGCCCGCCACGTCCTGCCCGACCGGAGACCCCGAACGGGCCGACCGGCTCAGGTCACGCCGAACGGCGCGGCGGGCCGACCTCCGGCGGTCAGCTGCCGAGGCGCTTGCGGCTCTGAGCGCGGACGCGCTTGCGCTGCGACGGGTCGAGCATGAGGTAGCCGACCAGCGGTGCCCCGACGACGCCGAGGATGATCAGCGCGCTCAGCCACCACGGGAAGATGAACAGGGTCAGAAAGCCGACGGCGACTCCGCCGATGATGACTTTGCTCTTGGTGGTCATGTCCCAAACCTCCGTACGGCCGCCCACTGGGTAAACGGACGTGACAGGGCCGCCAGTTCCGCTTGGCTCCCACGATATGTCGCGAGTGGGCGGCCGTCCAAAGATCACGTTGCGTGGCGGCTCGGATACGGGTCAGATGCGGGTCAGATGCGGGTCAGATGCGGAGGGAGAGTTGACCTCCGCCGAGGGTGCGCAGCACCTCGGCGTGCAGCAGGCCGTTGGTGCAGACGACGCTGCCGCCGTCCGGCCCCGGGACCCCGGACAGGTCGGTGAACATGCCGCCCGCCTCCTCGACGATCACCTGGAGGGCGGCGAGGTCCCAGAGCGAGACCTCGGGCTCGGCGGAGACGTCGACGGCGCCCTCGGCGACCATCATGTGCGACCAGAAGTCGCCGAACGCGCGGGTGCGCCACACCGAGCGGTTGAGGTCGAGGAAACGTTCCAGCCTGCCCTGCTGCTCCCAGCCGCTGAGACTGGAGAACGACAGGGACGCGTCCGCCAACTCGGCGACGGACGAGACCTGGAGGCGGGAGGCGCGGGCGAGGCTGCGGCCGGTCCAGGAGCCGCCGCCCCGGGCGGCCCACCAGCGGCGGTTGAGCGCGGGCGCCGACACCAGCCCGACGACCACCTCGTCCGCCTCCATCAGCGCGATCAGGGTGGCCCAGACGGGAACGCCGCGGACGAAGTTCTTGGTGGCGTCGATCGGGTCGATGACCCAGCAGCGGGCGCCGTAGCCGGTCTTGCCGTACTCCTCGCCCACGACCGCGTCCCGGGGGCGGGCGCGCTTGAGGGTGCCGCGGATCTGCTCCTCGACGCTGCGGTCGGCGTCACTGACCGGGGTCAGGTCCGGCTTGGTCTCGATGCTCAGATCGAGTGCCTTGAACCTCTTGGTCGTGATGTCGTCGGCCGCGTCCGCCAGCACGTGGGCGAGACGCAGGTCATCGGAATAGCCTGCCACGGCGTGCAACGCTACCGCGATCACGGCGTGCGCCGACACTCTTACCGGGTGGAAGAGCGTTGTGCCCGGCTAGCGGGGCCCGTTGATGGGAGCATGGTCGAATGGCGCACGACCTTCCCGGGTGGGTGGCCGAGCTGACCGACCCACGCCGGGCGCAGACGCTCGAGGAGCTTGCCGACAGGCTCGTTCCGCTCGCCGAGCACGCGATCGACGTTTCCCGGCGGTTGCAGACCCTGCTCAACGAGCTCAACGACCCGTTCCGGCGGGAGGCCCTCTACGGCCGGGTCGACCGGCTGAAGAGCCGCGCCGCCGAGGCGCTCGACGAGATCGCGGCCGAGATCGGGGCGTCCGGTGAGAGCCGGATCGAGAAGATCTGGGCCGAATGGGTCGAACGCGGCGGCGGCGCGGCCGAGCCCGACACGGCGCGGGCGCAGGAGCTGCGCCGGCGACTGGAGAGCGACGTGGTGCCGGTGCTCACCCGGCAGCAGCAGGAGGTCGCCACCCAGGTCGCGGCGCGCACGTCGACCGCCCTGGAGGAGGCGACCCAGACGTTGCTCACCCGGGTCGAGGAGCTCGCCAAGGCGGTCACCGACCTGATCCACGACGTGCTGCCGCTGGCCCGCGAGGGGCTCAACCTCGCCAGCCGGATCTCCGCCCTGTCGAGCGCGGCGCGCAAGGCGGGGCGCGGGCCGGTCCCCGACGAGATGAAGGAGGCGGGCGCCGAGACCTCCCGCGCCTTCGACGAGGCGGTGGCCAGGCTCGAGCTGGAGTGGGCCGCGCTCGGCGCCCGTTCGGCGACGGTCCGGGCGGCGTTGCGCGGAGCGGAGGAGACCGCGTTCAGCCATGTCACGACCGCGATGACCCGCTGCGTCGAGGACCTGGCGCCCGACCACGTCAAGGTCCTGAACGAGGCGGAGGAGCGCGCCAACTCCCTCTACGACGAGATCGGCAACGGCTGATCGGCTCGCGGCCCGGGTCGCGTCACCTCGCGGCCCGGAGGCGTCAGCCCACGGACTGGGGGAAGCGGAAGAGCCGGGCCGGGTCGTAGGCCGCCTTCGCCCTGCGCAGCCGTTCGAGGTTGGGGCCGTAGTAGGCCCGCGCCCAGCCGGCCAGTTCGGGATCGATGTAGTTGACGTACGCGGCGCCGCCCGCGTGCGGCTCCATCGCGCGGTGCGTGGCCCGCAGCCAGTCGCGGTCGTCGCCGTCCGCCAGGTACTGCGCGCAGAAGAGGGCGCCGCGGTGCGGGAACGCGGTGTCGCCCGGCTTCACCCGGCCGATCGCGCCGCCGAGCGCGTCGATCAGCACCGACCGCCCGGACACCTCGTTGCCCCGGGCGAACCGCGCGAGCAGCGCCTCGATGCCCGTGTCCGTCAGCGGGCGCGTGACGACGTGCGACTTGCCCGCGTAGTCCGTCCGCGGAAAACGCCCGCCGGGGCGGCGGCCCGGCAGCGTGCCCTGGCCGTGGCACGCGTCGATCGACTGCCCGGCACAACCACCGACCCGCTGCATGGTGGCGAGATAGGAGCGGCGCACGAGGCCGGGCCCGTCCGGCTCGTCGCCGACGGCCGCGGTGAGCCGGTCGAGGTCCCGCTCGGGGGACTCGGCGGCGACCCCGGTGATGTCGATGGTCGGGGCGCCCGCCCCGGGGGAGGTGTTGATCTGCACGCTCGTCCACACGCCGTCGGAGGCGGACGGCAGCCAGCGCTGCCAGCCGCGGAGCACCGCCGCCGCGCGCGACCAGGGCCAGCGCAGGTCGAACGTCGTCAGGTCGCCGGCCTCGTGCGTGCGGAACGTGAACTCGACCGCGACGCCGAAGTTGCCGCCGCCCCCGCCGCGGCACGCCCAGTACAGCTCGGGCTCGCGGGCGGCGTCGCAGGTGCGGACGCGGCCGTCGGCGGTCACCACCCGCACCGACTCCAGGACGTCGCAGGTCAGGCCGTACGCGCGAGAGAGGACGCCGAGCCCGCCGCCGAGGGCCAGCCCGGCGATGCCGACGGTCGGGCAGGTGCCCGCCGGCACGCCCGCGCCGGCGCGGGACAGCCGGTCGTACAGGTCGATGAGCCGCGTGCCGGCGCCGACCGTCGCGCGCCCGCCGTCGTGCTCCACCGCGTCCATCGCGGACACGTCGACGACCAGGCCGGAGCCGGTCGACCAGCCCGCGTAGTTGTGACCGCCGGAGCGGACCGCCACCGGCAGCCGCCGCCGGGTCGCGAACGCCACGCACTCCGCCACGTCCTGCGGGATCTCGCAGTAGGCGATCCCGGCGGGGCGGACGCGGTCGTACCGGGGGATGTAGAGGCGCTTCGCCTGGTCGTAGGCGGCGTCGCCGGGGCGGATCAGCCGGCCCTCCAGTCCGCGTTCGAGCGCGTTCCAGTCGGCGGGCCCGGTCGGCGCCGGGCGGGACGCCCGGGGCGTGGTCGCCTTCGGGCCGGCGCCTCCACGGTCGCCGTCCGGCGAGCAGCCGGACGCGGTGAAAGAGCCCAGCCCGCCGAGTGCGGTCGCCGCGAGGAACGTGCGTCGTTCCATGCGGCCATTCTCGCCATTGGCCGACGGATTTCACGCGTTTCGCAACGATCTTGAAGGCCAAGCTGAACGTCCGCTGAAGCCTCTCTGAAGATCGTTGCAGGTCATGGCCGGAATGGGCCATATTTCTTCCTGTTTGGAGCAGGTCGTGGTCGTTAGCATGCG
This sequence comes from Spirillospora sp. NPDC047279, assembly GCF_040643285.1. Lineage (NCBI taxonomy): Bacteria > Bacillati > Actinomycetota > Actinomycetes > Streptosporangiales > Thermomonosporaceae > Spirillospora > Spirillospora sp. NPDC047279. Next base: position 179,411 of record NZ_JBEYUA010000013.1, on the reverse strand, counting down.
ATCACTATTGGGGTGGACCACGGGGGATGTTCGTGACGGCCGAAACTCATCACTTTGCCTACGGGATCAGCACGCCCGCGATCGCCTACACACTGTCGGTGATCGGGTCGATGCTGGGGCTGATGTGCACCTCGCGCGCCCGCGCGACGGAGGGCACCCGGCGCGCCGGCTGGCTGGGCCTGGCCGCGGTCGCGATCGGCGGCACCGGCATCTGGGCCATGCACTTCATCGCGATGCTCGGCTTCAAGGTGTCGGGCGCCCACCTGCGCTACAACGTGCCGCTCACCCTGGTGAGCGCGCTCATCGCGGTCGGCGTCGTCGGCGTCGGGCTGTTCACGGTCGGCTTCGGCGGGGCCCGGCTGGCGCCGCTGCTGATCGGCGGGGTGGTCACCGGCCTCGGCGTGGCCAGCATGCACTACACCGGCATGGCCGCCATGAACATGTCCGGGCACCTCAGTTACGACGCGGTCCTCGTCGTGGCGTCGGTGGTGATCGCGGTGGGCGCGGCGACCGCGGCCCTGTGGTTCACCGTCCGCGTCCGGGGCCGGCGCGCCACGTTCGGCGCGGCCCTCATCATGGGCGTCGCGGTCTGCGGCATGCACTACACCGGCATGGCCGCCATGCGGGTGACCCTGCACTCCTCGGACTCGCACGCACCCGCCGGCGCCTCGGCGGGCGACTTCCTGCTGCCCCTGATCGTGGGCCTCGGCCTCCTGGCCACCATCCTGCTCGTGATCGTCTCGCTGGCCCCCACCGAGGCCGAGCTGATCGACGAGGCGCGCCAGGCGACCCGCGTCCCGCCCGAGCCGTCCCGGGGCGCGGTCCGGTCGGCGTACCGGGACCAGCAGGTGCCGGCGCCCCGCGCGCCGCTGCTGCTGCCGCACCGCCCGCAGCCCGGCCGCCCCAGGAGCGACGAGACCCGGCCTAGGGGCGACGGAACTTCGTGAGGAACGTGTCGAACTTGGCGTTGCTGTCCTGCCAGTTGTGCTGGCCGGACACCAGGAACGCCATCTGCAGCCCGCCGTTGTAGGAGAAGACCCGCACCCGGCAGCGCCCGTTCTTGCCGTCCTTCTTGAACGTGAACTGGAACTCGGCGGCCTTGCCGTCCTGGAAGGGGATGTTCTCGTTCCAGGCCACCTGCTGGTAGTCGGCGTAGCCGGAGTCGTTCTGGAAGCTCTGCGCGGCCTGGTTGAGCTGCCGGGCCTCACCGCCCGGGGTGTCGGCGAGGTGCTGGAAGAAGATGCCGCGGGTGGCGCCGGCGTCCGGGTCGGTGAACGACACGTTGCGGCCGGTCTGCTCTTGCTTCCAGCCCCGCGGAACGAGCGTGACGAACGACCCCTGGTAGGTGTCGAATCCCGCCGGGGACCCCGAGACGCTCGTTCGCGCCCCCGGAGAGCCGCTGGAGGAGGACGTCACGCCGGGGTCGTCGTCCTCGCCGTTGACGAAGACCAGGACGATCAGTACCGAGGCCGCCAGGATCACGGCGAGCACGCCCGCGGGGACGATCAGCGCCCAGCGCGGGGACCGGGACCGGCGCGGCGGCGGCTCCAGCGTGCCCGGCGGGGGAGGCGGCGGCAACGTCATGTCGCGGGCCGGCCCGCCGTCCACCGTGACCGGGTGCGGTGGATGCGGCGGGTGCGGCGGTGCCCAGCCGGTCCCGCCGGCCTGGAACGGGGCGCCCTCGGCGCCCTGGGCGATCTGGCGGAGCCGCTGGAGCGCATCCTCGGGACGGGTCCGCTGGTCCGGGTCCTTGTGGAGGAGGCCCTCGATCACCGGCGCCAGCGGGCCGGCCCGCCGCATCGGGTCGGGATCGTCGCTCAGCACCGCGGCCATCACGCCCCACACGTCATCGCGCTGGTACGGCGGACGGCCCTCCACCGCGGCGTACAGCGTCGCCCCGAGCGACCACAGGTCGGAGGCGGGGGAGGCCTTCTGGCGGCGGGCGACCTCGGGCGCGAGGTAGGCGGGCGAGCCGACGACCGCGCCCGCCTGGGTGAGGGTCTCGTCGCCCGCGACCGTGGCGATGCCGAAGTCGGTGAGGACGGCCCGGTCGTGCTGCATCAGGACGTTGCCCGGCTTCACGTCGCGGTGCACGACCCCGGCCGCGTGCGCGGCCCGGAGCGCCTCCAGCAGGCCGGCGCCGATCGCCGCCACCCGTGCCGGGGGCAGCGGCCCCTCCCGCGAGATGACCTTGTCGAGCGCGGGCGCGCGGACCAGCCGCATCACGATCCAGGGGCGGCGGTCGTGCTCGATCACGTCGAAGACCGTGACGATCCCGGGGTGGTCCAGCCGCGCGGCCGACCGCGCCTCGCGGAACGTGCGGGCGTACGTCCGCTCACGCTGGACGTCGTCGATGCCCGGCGGGAGCGACACCTCCTTGACCGCGACCTCGCGGTCGAGCATGCGGTCGCGGGCCCGCCAGACGGCGCCCATTCCACCGCTGCCGAGCAGTTCCACGAGCTCGTAGCGCTCCGCGATGACCTGGGGCATAGAAGGACGATACCGACCTCTCGCGCCCTCTGAAGCGGGCTTCGTGGCGCCGCCCGGCGGCGCCGCCCGGCAGGGTTACTCGGCTTCGCCCTCGCGGCTGGCCAGCAGGCGGCGCAGCGAGTCGAGGCGCGCCCGCGAGGCGCGCCCCTCGGCGACCCACTCGTCGAGGCCGCAGTCGTCCTGAAGGTGGTCGCAGAGCGGCGGGCACCGTTCGGCGGCGCCCTCGGCGAGGTCCTCGAACGCGTTGATGACGTTCTCGGGCTTGACGTGGGCCAGGCCGAAGCTGCGCACGCCCGGGGTGTCGATGATCCAGCCGTCGCCGTCCGGGAGCTCCAGCGCGACCGCCGACGACGAGGTGTGCCGGCCGCGTCCGGTGACCGCGTTGACGTGGCTGACCGCACGCTCGGCGTCCGGCACGAGCGCGTTGACCAATGTCGACTTGCCGACACCCGAGTGCCCGACGAGCACGCTCATCCGCCCGGCCAGGTGCCCGTACAGCTCGCCGACCTGCCCCGCGGCCTCCTGGCCGCGCGTGGTGACGACGTACCGGACGCCGAGGGGCGCGTATTCGGCGACCAGCGCGTCCGCGTCGCCGAGGTCGGCCTTGGTGAGGCAGAGCAGTGGCTCCATGCCCGCGTCGTAGGCGGCGACGAGCTGCCGGTCGATCATGCGGGGCCGCGGCTCGGGATCGGCCAGCGCGGTCACGATCACCAGCTGGCCGGCGTTGGCGACGATGATCCGCTCGAACGGGTCGGTGTCGTCGGCCGTGCGGCGCAGCGACGACGTGCGCGGCTCGACCCGGACGATCCGGGCCAGCGTGTCGGGCTCGCCGGACACGTCGCCGACCAGCGCGACCCGGTCGCCCACCACGACGCCCTTGCGGCCCAGCTCGCGGGCCCGCATCGCGACGACGTTGCGGGCGTCACCGGTGCCCTCGCCGACCAGGACCTGGTAGCGGCCGCGGTCGACGGCCGTCACGAAGCCCGCGACCGCGTCCTCGTGCGCCGGCCGGCGCCGGGTGCGCGGCTTGGAGCCGCGACGGCTCGGGCGTACCCGGACGTCGTCCTCGTCGTAGTCGCGTGTTCGTCGTGCCAGTGTCCGTGCCTTTCTGTGCGGTGCCCGGCTACGCGGTCACCATCGAGCCCCACAGCTCGGTGAAGTCGGGAAGGGTCTTGCCCACGGTGGCGACGTTCTCCACCTCGACGCCCGGGACCGCCAGGCCGAGCACCGCCGCGGCCATGACCATCCGGTGGTCGTCGTAGGTGTGGAAGACGCCGCCGCGCAGCGGGCGCGGGTTGATCGCGATGCCGTCCGGCAGCTCCGTCGCGTCGCCGCCGAGGGCGTTGATCTCGTTGACGAGCGCGGCCAGCCGGTCGGTCTCGTGGCCGCGCAGGTGCGCGATGCCGGTCAGCCGGGACGGCGACGAGGCGAGCGCCGCGAGCGCCGCCAGGACGGGGGTCAGCTCGCCGACCTCGTGCAGGTCGGCCTCCAGGCCCTCGAACGTGCCGGAGCCGCGGACGGTGAGGCCGTCCGGCCCGGACGTCACCTCGGCGCCCATCGCGGCGAGCAGGCCGCGCAGCGCGTCGCCGGGCTGGGTGGTGCGCTCGGGCCAGCCGGGCACGGTCACCCGGCCGCCGGTCACCAGCGCGGCGCCCAGGAACTGCGCCGCGTTGGACAGGTCGGGCTCGATGACGGTCTCGCCGCCGCGCAGCGGGCCCGGCGCGACCCGCCAGACGTCGTCCTCGACCTCGACGGCGGCGCCGCGCTCGCGCAACATCTCCACGGTCATCGCCAGGTGCGGCGCGGACGGCACGGGCGGGCCCACGTGCCGGACCTCCACGCCCTTCTCGAACCGCGGCGCCGCCAGCAGCAGGCCGGACACCAGCTGCGAGGAGCCGGACGCGTCGATGGTTACGGTGCCGCCCTCGACCGTGCCGCGGCCGCGGATCGTGAACGGGAGCGCGCCCCGCCCCCCGTCGTCGATGTCCGCGCCCAGCTCGCGCAGCGCCGTGATGAGCGGGCCCATCGGCCGCCGGCGCGCGTACGGGTCGCCGTCCACCACGACCTCGCCGTCGGCCAGGGCCGCGACCGGCGGGACGAACCGCATCACCGTGCCGGCCAGGCCGCAGTCGATGCGGGCGGGGCCGGTCAGCTCGCCCGGCAGCACCTGCCAGTCGTCGAAGTCCTCGCCGACGCCGACCCCCAGGGAGCGCAGCGCCCCCGCCATCAGCTCGGTGTCGCGGCTGCGCAGGGGGCGGGTGACGGTCGCGGGGGACCCGGCCAGCGCGGCCAGGATCAGCGCACGGTTGGTCATCGACTTGGAGCCCGGGATCGCCACGGTGGCGTCGACCGGGGCATGGGCCACCGGGGCGGACCAGTGCGGAGAGGACATGTCCCAAGGTTATCGGGACCCGCCCCGGGCGCGCGGACCACTATGGGGCCGCCATCGGGCAGGCAAGATCATGACAAGGAACGGAAAACCCTCCGTAGATCCCCCAGATGTCGCCCGGAACGGACGACCTTCCACCTCTACGGTGAGCCGGTCTTTCGGCACGCGGCTTCGGGGGGAGGCGCCGTGGACGAGTTGCTGTTCGCACGCCTGCAGTTCGGCATCACCACGGTCTACCACTTCCTGTTCGTGCCGGTCACGATCGGGTTGTCGCTCGCCGTCGCCATCCTGCAGACCGCGTGGGCGCGGACGGGCAGGGAGCACTACAGGCGGGCCACCAAGTTCTGGGGCAAGCTCTTCCTGATCAACTTCGCCATGGGGCTGGTCACCGGGATCGTGCAGGAGTTCCAGTTCGGCATGAACTGGAGCTCGTACTCCCGCTTCGTCGGCGACATCTTCGGGGCGCCGCTGGCCATCGAGGCGCTGCTGGCGTTCTTCCTGGAGTCCACGTTCCTCGGATTGTGGATCTTCGGCTGGGACCGGCTGTCGCGCGGCGTCCATCTGCTCTGCATCTGGCTGGTCGCGATCGGCACCGTGCTGTCGGCGTACTTCATCCTGGCCGCCAACTCGTTCATGCAGAACCCGGTCGGCTACCGGTACAACCCCGAGGCCGGGCGGGCCGAGCTCACCGACTTCGGCGCGGTGCTCACCAACAAGGTGCTGCTCGCCACCTTCCCGCACACGATCTTCGGCTGCTGGGTGACCGCCGGGGTGTTCCTCACCGCCGTCGCCGCCTGGCATCTGAAGCGGGGCCGCAACCTCGACGTCTTCCGGCCGTCGCTGCGCCTCGGCCTCGTCGCCACGCTCGTCGGGTTCGGCGGCGTGCTGGTGTCGGGCGACCTGCTCGGCAAGGTGATGACCGAGACCCAGCCGATGAAGATGGCCGCGGCCGAGGCGCTGTACGAGACCCAGCAGCCCGCCTCGTTCTCCCTCTTCACCATCGGCACGCTCGACGGCACCCGGCCCGTCACCCAGATCGAGATCCCGGGCCTGCTGTCGTTCCTCGCCACCGGCAGCTTCGACGGCGAGGTCCAGGGGATCAACGACCTGAACGCCGAGTACCAGCAGAAGTACGGGCCCGGCGACTACCGGCCGTACATCCCGATCGCCTACTGGGGCTTCCGCATCATGATCGGCGCGGGCTCGCTGGCCGCGCTGGTGGCGCTGGCCGGGCTCTGGCTCACCCGCGGCGGCCGGCTGCCGAAGAACCGCTGGGTCTGGGGGATCGCGATCTGGAGCGTGGTGCTGCCGTTCGTCGCGCACTCGTTCGGCTGGATCTTCACCGAGATGGCGCGGCAGCCGTGGGTGGTCTTCGGCCTGATGGAGACCAGGGCGGGGGTGTCGCCGACCGTGCCGGCCGGGACCGTGCTCACCTCGCTGATCGTCTTCACCGCGCTGTACGGCGCGCTCGCGGTCGTCGAGCTCGGGCTCATGCTGCGCTGGGCCCGCAAGGACCCGCCCGAGGAGCCCGCCGGCGGGTCCTCCGGCGACCCGTCCGGGTCCGGGGACTCCGACGAGGACAAGCCGCTCGCCTTCGCCTACTGACCTGATCTGGGGAATTCCGTGGAACTGCACGACCTGTGGTTCGTCGCCATCGCGACGTTGTGGGTGGGCTTCTTCTTCCTGGAGGGCTTCGACTACGGCGTCGGCATCCTCACCCGGGCGCTCGCCCGGGACGACCGCGAACGGCGGGTGCTGATCAACACGATCGGCCCGGTCTGGGACGGCAACGAGGTCTGGCTGCTCACGGCGGGCGGCGCGACGTTCGCCGCGTTCCCCGAGTGGTACGCGACGCTCTTCAGCGGCTTCTACCTGCCGCTGCTGCTGATCCTCGTCGCGCTCATCCTGCGCGGCGTGGCGTTCGAGTACCGCGGCAAGCGCGACAGCGAGCGGTGGCGCGGCGGGTGGGACCTGTGCATCTTCTTCGGGTCGCTGGTCCCGGCGTTCCTGTGGGGCGTCGCGTTCGCCAACATCGTGCGCGGCGTGAAGCTGGACGAGCGGCACGAGTACGTCGGCACGTTCTGGGACCTGCTCACCATCTACTCGCTGATCGGCGGCGTCACCACGCTGCTGCTGTTCCTCTACCACGGCGCGGTGTTCACGGCGCTGAAGACGGCCGGCGACGTCCGCGAACGCGCGATCAGGCTGGCCGGGCAGGTCGGCGTCGCCACCATCGTCGCCGCCGCCGTCTTCCTCATCTGGACGCAGACGCAGCACGGGTCGGCCGCCACCGCCGTCACCGGGATCGTGGCCGCCGCCGCCCTGGTCGCCTCGTACCTGCTCAACCGGACGGGCGGCCGGGACGGCTGGACGTTCGGGCTGTCGGGGGGCGCGCTCGCGTTCGCCGCGATCACGCTGTTCGTCGCGCTCTACCCGGACGTGATGCCGTCCACCGTCAGCGCGGCCAACAGCCTGACGGTGGAGAACGCCGCCGCCACGCCCAAGACCCTCGGCATCATGACCTGGGTCGCCGTCATCTTCCTGCCCGTGGTCCTCATCTACCAGGGCTGGACCTACTGGGTGTTCCGCAAGCGCATCGGGCTCCAGAGCATCCCGGCCCACTAGGGCGACCACGATGCCGACCCCCTTCGACCGGCGGCTGGCCCGCCACGCACGTTCCACGGCCCCGTACCTCCTGGCCTGCGTCCTGCTGGGCGCGCTCGGCGCGGGCTGCGTGCTCGCGCAGGCGGCGCTGCTGGCCCACGCCGTCGCGGCGCCGGCCTTCCCCGCCGCGCTCGCGGCCGTGATCGCGCTGCGCGCGCTGCTGGTGTGGGGCCAGGAGGTCGTGGCGCACCGCGCGGCGGCCGGGGTGACGTCGCAGCTGCGGGCCGGGCTGCTGGCCAGGGTGACCGCCGACCGTCCCGGAGCGCGGTCCGGCGAGCTGACCGCGCTGGTGACGCGCGGCGTGGACGCGCTGGACCCCTACTTCTCGCGGTACCTGCCGCAGCTGGTGCTCGCGCTGCTGGTCCCCGTGACGGTCCTGGCGGCGCTGGCCGCCGCCGACCCGGCCGCCGCCGCGATCGTGGCCGCGACCCTGCCGCTGATCCCGGTCTTCGGCGTGCTCATCGGCACGTACGCGGCGTCCCGGACGCGGCGGCAGTGGCGCACGCTGGAGGTGCTCGCCGGGCACTTCGCCGACGTCGTCGCCGGGCTGCCGGCGCTCAAGGCGTTCGGCCGGGCCCGCGCCCAGGCGCGCCACATCGAACGGGTCACCGGCGACCACCGGAGGGCCACGCTGGCGACGCTGAGGATCGCCTTCTGCTCGGCGCTCGTGCTGGAGCTGGCCGCGACCCTGGCCGTCGCGCTCGTCGCGGTGTCGGTCGGGCTCCGCCTGGTCGGCGGGTCGATCTCGTTCGAGACGGCGCTCTTCGTCCTGATCCTCGCGCCGGAGGCGTACCTGCCGCTGCGGCAGGCCGCGGCCCAGTTCCACGCGGGGCAGGAGGGCCTCGCCGCCGCCGACCGCATCCTGGGCCTGCTGGACGAGCCCGTGCCCGCCCCACGCCCCGTCTCCTCGCCGTCGCGCGGGGATCTGCGGGTGGAGGCGCTCGCGCCGCGCGAAGCGGTGGGGCCGTTCTCGCTGGACGTGCCGGAACGGGCGATCACCGCGCTGACCGGCCCCTCCGGGGCCGGGAAGTCGAGCCTCATCGGCGCGCTGGCGGGGCTGGTGACGCCGGTGTCGGGCCGGATCCTGTCGGGCGGCGTCCAGGTCGTGGCGGACGACGCGTGGCGCAGGGGCATCGCCTGGGTGCCGCAGCGCCCGTTCCTGTTCGAGGGAACGGTCGCGGAGAACATCGCGATCGCGGTGCCGGAGGCCCCGGGCACGGCGGTCTCGCGCGCCGCCGAGGCGGTCGGGGTCTGCACGTTCACCACGCTGGACACCCGCCTCGGGGTGGGCGGCGAAGGGTTGTCGGCGGGCCAGCGCCACCGGGTCGCCCTCGCCCGCGCCGCCCTGCGCTGCGACCTGCTCGACACCTGGCTCGTGCTGCTGGACGAGCCCACCGCCCACCTGGACGTCCTGACCGAGGTCGCGGTGGCCGAGGCCCTGACGGACCTGCTGCGCGGCCGGACGGCCCTGGTGGCCACCCACCGCCGAGCCCTCCTGGAACGAGCCGACCGGGTCGTCGAACTGAGCGTCCGCCGGGACGCCGAGCTGGGTAGCGAGCCGGACCGGGCGGTGACGGTGTGAGCGCCGCGCCGCGCAGAGGGCCGGGCGCCGTCCATGCGCGGCTGGGCCTGGCGGCTTCGGCGGGGGCCGCGGCGTTGGTGTGCGGCGTCGGGTTGATGGCGACGTCCGCGTGGCTGATCTCGCGGGCGTCGCACCATCCGCCCGTGCTCTACCTGATGGTCGCGATCGTGGCGGTGCGGGCGTTCGGGCTCGGGCGCGGCGTGCTGCGTTACGCCGAACGGGTCGTGGCGCACGACGCGGCGCTGCGGCTGCTGGCCCGGACCCGGGTCAGGATCTTCGTACGGCTGGCGGAGCTGGCGCCCGCGACGCGGCCGGGTTCGCTGGGGGCGGTCGTCGGCAACGCCGAGGGCGTCGCGGACCGCTGGCTGCGCGGCGTCCTGCCGATGGTGGCGGCGGGGATCGCGGCGGCGACGGCGGTCGTCCTGGAGTGGTGGATCCTGCCGGCCGCGGGGGCCGTCCTGCTGGGCGCGGTGCTCGCCGGGGGAGTGCTGGCGCCGGTGGTCGCGTGGCGGGGCGCCCGGCGGGCGGAGGCGCGCGGGGCCGAGGGACGCGCGGCCCTGTCGGCGCGTACGGCCGAGACGCTGGACGGGCTGCCCGAGCTGGTGGCCTACGGGGCGTTGCCGGGACGGCTGGAGCAACTGCGGCGGGCGGACGCGGCCGTCGTGGCGGCCGCCGGGCGGTCGGCCTGGACCGCGGGCCTGGGGGCGGGGCTGACGACGCTCGCCGGGGGCAGCGCGGTGCTGGGGGCGCTGGCCGCCGGCGTTCCCGCCGTGCGGGACGGGCGGCTCGACGCCGTGCTGCTCGCGGTGATCGTGCTGACCCCGCTGGCCGCGTTCGAGGCGCTCGGCGCGCTGTCGGAGGCCGCCCAGCGGCTGCTGCGCGCACGGGAGGACGCGGCGCACGTGCGCGAGGTGCTGGACGCGCCCGTTCCGTCGACCGAGCCCGCGGAGGCGCGGCCGCTGCCGGACGGTCACCGGCTGACCGTGCGGGGCCTGCGAGCCCGCTGGCCGGGCGCGGCGGACGACTCTCTGGTGGCGCCGGACCTGGATCTGGCGCCGGGACGCCGCGTCGTGGTCATGGGACGCAGCGGGTCGGGGAAGTCGACGCTCGCGGCCGTGCTGGCGCGCTTCCTGGACTACCGCGGCTCGGTGACGCTCGGCGGCACCGAGCTCCGGGACCTGGCGGCCGACGACGTACGTTCGGTGATCGGCCTGTGCGGGCAGGACGCCCACCTCTTCGACACGACCGTGGCCGAGAACGTGCGGCTGGCCAGGCCGGAGGCGTCCGACGACGAGGTGGCGGACGCGCTGCGGCGGGCGGGGGCCGGGCACCTCGGGCTCGGCGTCCGGGTCGGCGAGCACGGCACCGCCGTCTCCGGCGGCGAACGCCAGCGGATCGCGCTGGCGCGGGCGCTCCTGGCGGACGTGCGGATCCTGGTCCTGGACGAGCCGGACGCCCACCTCGACGACGCCACCGCCACCACCGTGCTGACCGACCTGCTCCGGGCGGCCGGAAGCCGCACGGTGCTGCTCGTCAGCCACCGTGCGGCGATTCCGGGTGCCGACCCCGTGCTGCGTCACGTGGACGAGGTCGTCACGGTCGGGGATCAGCCCAGGAACACGTAGTCGGCCCGGTAGGGGACCTTGGCCGGCGAGCCCTCGGCGCAGGCGCCGGCGGGGGCGACGCCGCCGATGGTGTTGAGACGCAGGATCGCGGTCGTGTCCGCGAGCAGGCCGCGGCCGGCACCGCTCTGGGTGGCGTCGAGCACGAGCTCGGGGATGTTGCCGTCGCCGTTCGGCGTCCGCACGACGGCCCTGCCCTGGACCGCGCTGCCGTCAGGGGCGACCCACTGCGGCGGGCCCTGCGGGCCGGGGTTGGCGAACGAGTGCGCGATGCCACCCGCCAGGACCGCGGTCACGCCCTCCTGCGTGTAGGCGAACGATCCATCGGCCTGCTTGGTGCAGCGGTAGATCTGCGCGCCCGCGATGACCGGCTTGGTGAACGTCCGCGCCTGGCGTCCGGTGACCGGCGCGAACTGGCCGCGGATCGCGCCGCCCGGGAACTCGGCGGTGTGCAGGTTGGAGTAGTGGTTCTCCGGGTTGCGCATGATCCGGTCGGCGACGGCGCCCGGCACCGGCGTCATCCCGGCCAGGCCGGTCACGCCGGCGGGCAGGCCGTTCGGCGCGGCGAACAGGTCGGCGGCGACCGGGCCGTTGGCGCCGCGCGGCGCCTTGTGGATGTGCCCGACGGTCGGCTGCGCGATGGCCGACCAGGTGAAGCCCCACGTGATCATGGCGCCGTGCGGGCGGGCGAACGCGGTGCCCCGGCCGTCGGGGTCGCCGGTCTTCTTGCCCTCGGCGCTCGGGATCTCCTGCGCGCCGTCGGCGGTGGACTGGATCGTCGCCGGGACGGCGCCGGTCAGCACGCCGTTGAGGTCGGCGGGCTTGGCCAGCTTGTGGAACTGGCCGCGCACGGCGCCGCCGGGGAACTCGGCGGTGTGCAGGTTGGCGTAGAAGCCGTTCGGGTCGTTCTTGAGCTGCTCCAGCGTGGCCTGGTCGACCTGGACGACGCCGGCGACCGCGCGGGAGGTGGCGGGGAGGGTCCCCGCGAAGAACGGCACCTTGACCGCGCCGTTCGCGCCCCTGGTGCCGAGGTGGATGTGCCCGGCGGTGGGCGGCGCGACGTCGCTCCAGCGCAGCGCGTACCAGAGCCGGTCGCCCTGGATGCGGATCACCGCGGTGGCGGCGCCGTCGCGGTCGCCCACGGCCTTGCCGTCGGCGGCGGGGACCTCGTTGCGGCCGAGCAGGCTCGCCGCCAGGTAGGTGATCTCGCCGCCCTGGTCGGCCGGGGCCGGGGCCGTGAGCCCGGCGGTCACCCCCGTCGCGGCGGCGACGCCCGCCCCGGAGGCGAGAATCGCGGTGGCGGCGAACGCGGGCAGCGCGATCTTACGAATGGACATGAAGAACCCCTGGTCTCCTGGGAGGGCATTTCTTTATTTGCCGTTCACTCCAAAGCACGGGACGGCCGGCGACCGGGGTTCAATAGGTTGCGGATTTCTTCTCTTATCATTCCGATGTGACGTGCTTATCAATCGGCGTCTTTTCCTGGACACGCGAAAGCCGCCCGGCGATCAATTCGCCGGGCGGCTTTCAGGTGCGACGGTCGCCCGTCGGGTCTACAGCGGGATCGTCAGCAGCGTGCCGCCGCCCTCGATCCGTACCTCGAAGCGGTCGAGCTCGGCGCGCGGGATCGACGTGCCGCCGTGGGTGATCAGCGGCGCCGGCGAGCCGGGCACGCCGTAGCCCTTGTCGGGCACCCGCCAGCCGGTGACGACCGTGCGTTCGCCGGTGCGGGAGACCGCCTCCAGACGACACTTCAACGGACCGCGCACGTTGCGCAGTTCCAGGCCGACGTGCGTGCCCCAGGCCTTGTTCTCCAGGCCGACCACGCCGGACGCGCCGCTCCTGGCGTCGCTGCCGCTGTGGCGCTCGCCCCAGATGACCAGGGCCTGCGCGGGCCCGTGGTTGTGGCCGGGCTCCCCGGCGCCGCCGTCGCCGGTGATGGCGGCGCCGAGGGTGACGCCGGCGGCGAGCACCGCGGCGGCGGCCACCGAGCCGATGACGTACGTGCCGCGCCGCCGGCGCCTGTCGGCCAGGCGGCGGCGCTGGAGCATGTCGATGACCCCGGGCGGCGGCACGTCCGACCCCGCGTCGGCGGGCGCCGTCGTGGGGCCGGCGGCGGGCGCGGTGGTGGGCGCGGTGATGGGCTCTGGGGTGGGCTCTGGGGTGGGCTCTGCGGTGGGCTTCATGGCGGGCGGAGGAAGGGCGGCGTCGTTGGCCGCGTCGTCCTGGAGGGCATCACTGAAAGGGCCGATGCCGCTGAGGGCCTCGGCCATTCCGCTCATTTCGGCGAGCTCCGCGGAGCATGGCTCGCATTCTCGGAGATGCGCCTCGAAGGCCCTTCGATCGTCCTCTTCCAAAAGGCCCAGGGCGTAGGCGCCGACATCGGTGTGCTCGACCTGTGAAGTCATGCCGTCACCCCCCTCTCTTCCAATGCGACGCGCAATGCGCGAAGTGCGTAATAAACTCGGGACTTGACCGTCCCTACGGGAATTCCGAGTGCCTGTGCGGCCTGGTTGACCGTCCGGTCGCGGAGGACCGTCTCGGTCAGGACCTCGCGATGTGCCGGCGACAGCGCGTTCAACGCCTCGGCCACGACCACCTTGTGCAGAAGGCCGTCCATCTCGTCCGCCATCGGGATGTTCTCCAGGGCCCCGTCGCCGACCTCCGGCGGCCGGACGTCGCGGTGCCGTCGATTGTCGATGACGATACGTCTGGCCACTGTTGCGAGCCAGGGCATCAACGATGCCGTTGTGGCATCGAGACGGTCGGCGCTGCGCCACGCGCGCACCATCGTCTCCTGGACGACGTCCTCCGCCCACTGCCGGTCGCCGGCGGTCAGCCGCAGGACGAACGTCAGCAGCGGGCGGTGGTACTCGCGGTACAACTCCGCGACGAGCCTCTCTCCGTCGGACTCCCGCGCCGGTCTCGGGCGGCGGAGGATGTTCCGCAACCCGCCACCGGTGGGGCGGCCGACTGTTCCGGGCAGTGCCATGGCCGGGCGTCTCCGTCGGGTTGGAGGGGGAGTCCCTGGAAGAACGGGCGGTCAGAGGGCAGTACGGGGGTGTCGGCGCGGGTGGTTCAACGGATTTGAGGTTTTCTTATGGTTGGCTTCAGGAAGCCGGTCAGCGCTTGACCTTCGAGGCGGCCTTCGATCCCGCCTTGGCCACGCCCGAACCGGCCTTGGCCACGCCCGAGCCCGCCTTCGCGGCACCCGTGCCGGCCTTCGACGCGGCCGCGGTGGTGGTCCTGGCGGTCGCCCCGGCCGCGGCCTTGGCGGCCTCGCCGACGGTCGCCGCGGTCCCGTGGCCGGTGTTCCTGCGGACCTCCTTGATCTGCCGCTTCGCCTCGCGGCGCGCGTTCTTGACCTCGTTCTTGGCCACCTTGCGCAGCACGCGGGACTCCATGGCGGCCTCGATCCGGGCGTCGTGGATCTGCCGCTTCAGCTCCGCGACGCGGGGAGAACGGCGCGGTTCGGTCGCCACCATGAGGAGGGCGCCGAAGAGGCTGGCGTTCTTGAGGAGGTGGGACCGCTCGCTGACGCGGCGTTCCGGGTCGTCCTCGGTCCAGTAGCGGTGCTCGCTGGCCAGTGACGGGACCAGCTGGGCGGCCATGGCCAGGGTGGTCAGGCGCCGGAACCTGCCGGTCAGCAGCAGCACGCCCGTGCCGAGGCTGAGCGCGCCCTCGATGCGGACGAGCGTCTCGGGGTCCTTGGTGGGGAGCCACTCCAGCCGGTCGGCGATGGGCTTGACGGTCGGTGCGACCTGCTCGGCGCGCGGACGCGGGTCGCGGAGTGTCTCGAGGCCGGTGATGATGTACGGGGCCGCCACGAGGGGGCGGGCCAGAGTCGTGATGGGTCGCATGGGCCCTCTATGCCCGCCCCTTTCATGGTCAAGCTTCCATGACCCGGACCTGACCGACCGGATACGGCCCCGGCGGGCCGTGCTGGCCGCCTGTCGGACACACCGGGCAGGATGGGGCACATGTGTGGACGCTATGCCACGGCCCGGGCGCGCCAGGAGTTGCTCGACGAGTTCCAGGTGCAGGTCGACGCCGTCGAAAAGGATCTCCAGCCCGACTACAACGTCGCCCCGACCAAGCAGGTGCCGGCGGTGCTCAACCGCGCGCCCAAGGACGAGCCCGACGAGGCCGCCCGGCGCACGCTGCGCACGGTGCGCTGGGGGCTGGTGCCCGCGTGGGCCAAGGACCTCTCCATCGGCAGCCGGATGATCAACGCGCGGTTCGAGACGGTGCACGAGAAGCCCGCCTACCGCCGCGCCTTCGCCAAGCGGCGCTGCCTGCTGCCCGCCGACGGCTACTTCGAGTGGTACGTCCTGGAGGACTCGCGCACCGACGACCCCGCCGAGGGCGAGAAGAAGGCCAAGAAGAAGCCGCAGAAGCAGCCGTTCTACATCCACCCCAAGGACGGCGCGGTCATGGCGATGGCCGGCCTCTACGAGCTGTGGAAGTCGCCCGAGGACGAGTGGGTCTGGACCTGCACGGTCATCACCACCGAGGCGCCCGACGAGCTCGGCCGCATCCACGACCGCATGCCGATGATCGTCACCCCGGACCGCTGGGACGCCTGGCTCGATCCGGCGCTCAACGACACCGAGGAGGTTCGCGGCCTCCTGACCCCCGCGATGGCCGGCAACTTCGAGGCCTTCCCGGTGTCAAAGGCGGTCAACAGCGTGAAGAACAACGGACCGGAACTCATAAAACCCTCGACAAATGGGGATAGTTCTGGCAAACATTCCGACACCTTGTACTGACCGCCGTCCCCGGTAGTCGGAGGCGAGGCCCACCCCCCTTGCCCGGGGCATACCGGGAGGAGCTCGGAGCACGTGGACGCCGCGACCGCCCGCACCCGACTTGAGGGCATGCTCACCGACCTCGACCGTTCGATCGCGATCCTCAAGGGCGAGCACCCCGGACGCGACAACTCGGCGGCCGACGCCGGCGCGGGCCTCACCGACAGCGACCGCGTGGAGGCCGCCCTCGAGTCGCTCGAACGCCATCGCGGTGCCGTCCAGGCGGCCCTCGGCCGCATCGACGAGGGCACCTACGGCCAGTGCGTCGGCTGCGGCAAGGAGGTCCCTGAGGGCCGCCTGGAGGCCCGTCCCGACGCCGCCCGCTGCGTCACCTGCCAGTCCAAGCACGACCGCGCGTACAGATAGGTTCCGCGGCCTCCAGGTTCCGCGGCCTCGGAACGGGGCGCTCAGGTCGTCCGGACGGCGCTGGCGAGGAGGTGGATGCCGAGGGCCTCGTCGCGCAGGGGAGCGGTCAGTTCGGCGCGGACGAGGCGGGGGAGGTCGCGGGGAGCGTCGGACAGCACGTGCTGCACGGTCGACGGGGAGATGATCGTCCGGGGCCGGATCCACTCCACCTCCAGGCCGGCCTCGGTGAGGAGCTCGCGCAGCTGGTCGGCCCAGAAGCAGCGGCTCATGGTGCCGTCCTGCCAGGGGATCAGCACGACCTCGGCGCTCGGCACGTCGGAGAGGTGGGCCCAGCGGTTCTGCTCGGCCAGCACCGCCATGCCGAACGTCAGCGAGTCGACCGAGAGCAGGACGCGGCCGCCCGGGCGGAGCACGCGGGAGATCTCGGCGACCGTCACCTCGGTGGCCAGGTGGCGCGACAGGGTGCGGTCCTCGGCGATCACGGCGTCGATCGAGCCGTCGGCGACGAAGGGCAGCGCGGCGGTGTCGGCGATCACCTGGTGCAGGGTGCCCGGCGGATGGTGGCCGTTGCCGTTGGAGGCCAGGGGGACGGGCGGCGCGGCCAGGCTGGGATCTCGTACCTCCAGGACGGTGTGCCCGGCCGCCGCCGCCTGCGCCGCGCTGTGCGCGTGCCCGCCGGACATGTCCAGGATCCGGGCCGGGCGGCGGGGCAGCCAGCGGGCGAGCTGGGCCGCCGCGACGGCCCAGTAGAACGCCCAGTAGAGGGACAGTGACTCTCCGTCACCAGGGGTGTTCCGCAGGCTGGCGATGGAGGGCTCCGGGGGTCGTGCCGGCACCGGTAGCAAGGGTTTGCTCCTGTTCTAGCCGCGTATGTGACTTCTTCCCCGCAGGGGCCCCGACTTCACCCTCCGTGTAGGTAGAGGTGACCTGACCTGAGCCGTGCAGGACCCGCCCAAAAAGACGATCGGCGTAAGGGAATCGTTCACCGGCCGGAGGTGTTGCACGGGAACATGACCGTCCGCACGCTCGCGGCCTACGGACCGGAACCGGTTTCGGAGGGCCGTAGGCGCAGCGTGGGCGGGGTCTGACGCGGATCGTCCCCGGAGGTGCAGTCCATGACCACAACAGTCGTCGAGCGGCCTGACGGCATCGCGGTGCCGTCGCCACAGGGCCCCGCCGACGTCGTGCGGCGGCGCCGACCGATATCGTCTGTGAGGTACGACGACACCGGTGTCGTCGCCACGACGGAGGGGGTGGGTCAGGTCCCGGGCACCACGGAGACCGTGGAGCAGCGCCAGGAGCGGTTCCAGCGCGATGTGCTCCCGTTCTTGGACCAGCTGTACTCGGCGGCGCTGCGCATGACGCGCAACCCCGCGGACGCCGAGGATCTCGTACAGGAGACCTTCGCGAAGGCCTTCGCGTCCTTCCACCAGTTCAAGGAAGGCACGAACCTCAAGGCCTGGCTCTACCGGATCCTGACCAACACGTTCATCAACTCCTACCGCAAGAAGCAGCGCCAGCCGCAGCAGGCGGCGACCGAGGAGATCGAGGACTGGCAGCTCGCCAGGGCCGAGTCGCACACCTCCAGCGGGCTCAAGTCCGCCGAGGCCGAGGCCCTCGAGCACCTGCCCGACTCCGACGTGAAGCGGGCGCTGCAGGAGCTCCCCGAGGAATTCCGGATCGCGGTCTATCTCGCCGATGTCGAGGGTTTCGCGTACAAGGAGATCGCCGACATCATGGGCACGCCGATCGGTACGGTGATGTCACGTCTACACCGCGGCCGCAGGCAGCTGCGCGGCATGCTCGAGGACTACGCTCAGGAGCGCGGCCTCACCCGTGCGAGGGAGGGATCGGCATGAGCTGCGGCAACCACCACGAGACGCCCTGTACCGAGGTGCTCGCCCGGGTCTACACCTACCTCGACGGCGAGCTCGACCAGGGCGGCTGCAGCGAGGTGCGCGAGCACCTCGACGAGTGCGGTCCCTGCCTTCAGGAGTACGGCCTCGAGGAGGCCGTCAAGAAGCTCGTCAACAAGTCGTGCGGCTGCGAGCCGGTGCCCGACGACCTGAGGTCCAAGGTGCTCGGCCGGATCGAGCAGATCTGCGGCGAGATCAAGTCCGCCGAGTCCGCGACCACGGCCGACTCCTCCTGACGTTCCGCGTCCGGCGTTCCGCGTGCGGGCGCGCCGGTCTCGGTATCGTGCTCCACGTGCGCGTACTCGTGACCGGCGCTGCCGGGTTCATCGGTTCCCATCTCGTCGACCGCCTGCTCGCCGAAGGCCATGAGGTCGCCGGCGTGGACGACCTGTCGACGGGCCGCAACACCCGGGACGACATCGACATCTGGGAGATGGACGTCGCCGATCCGGCGCTCGGCGGGCGTGTCGCCGGCTGGGCCCCCGAGGTGGTGTTCCATCTCGCCGCGCAGGTGAGCGTGCGGGTGAGCGTCGGCGACCCGCTCCGCGACGCCGAGATCAACGTCGTCGGCACGGCCAACGTGCTGGAGGCGGCGCGCGCGGCGGGCAGCCGCAAGGTGGTGTTCACCTCCAGCTGCGCGGTCTACGGCGTGCCCGACGCGCTGCCGGTGCCGCCCGGCGCGCGGCTCCGGCCGGCGTCGCCGTACGCGGCGTCCAAGGTCGCCGGTGAGGTCTACGCGCAGATGTACCGGGCGCTGCACGGGCTCGACTTCACCACGCTCACGCTGGCGAACGTCTACGGGCCGCGGCAGACCCCCGAGGGGGAGGCCGGGGTCATCTCGATCTTCACCGACGCGCTGCTCGCCGGGAGGCCGACGCGCGTGTTCGGCGACGGCAAGCAGACCCGCGACTACGTGTACGTCGCGGACGTCGTGGACGCGTTCCTGCGATCCGCGGGCGACCAGGGCGGCGGGCGGCGCTTCAACGTCGGGACGGGCCTCCAGACGACCGACCGCGACCTGCACACGCTCGTCGCGATCGCGGCCGAGGCGCCGGACGAGCCGGAGTTCGCGCCGCCGCGGCTCGGCGACCTCCCGGCGATGTCCGTCGACGCCGAGCCGACCCGCGAGGCGCTCGGCTGGGCGCCGCGGGTGGGCCTGCCCGAGGGGCTGACCGCGACCGTTGCCTGGGCACGTTCCCAGGACATTTGATCACCCAAGGTGACGATTGGTTCACGCTTTGCTCACGATTCGCCGCATGCCTGTGTGACCTGGGCCGCCCAGGTTAGGCTTGTGCCCGAAATCAGCGACGGGAGCATCACCTGCCCGGGTGACCGGGGAGTCATGCTCGCCCGGGCGGCCCGTACCCCGGAGGGTCGGGTGGCCGGATCGGTCAGGTCCGCCATGCCCCGGGTGCACGGGGGGAGGCAAGGAGCCATGCCTGAGCATGCGATGACGGCGATGCCCGCCAAGCTGGAGCCCAGGGGCGTTTCCTGGGTGTAGGCCTGCCGGCTTCGGCCGCGTCGACCTCCAAGGGGGCGGCAATGCGTGGACTCCCTCTCGCGGCATGGGCGTACGTCTGCGGGGTGGTCGCGCTGGCGACCGGTCTCATCGCGACGTCCTCGTTCGAGGGCCTCAACTGGCCCACGCTGGCCGTGCTGGCCGTGCTCTTCCTCATCTGCGACTCGGCGCCCGCGCTGCTCAACATCGAACGGGCCCGCGTCTCCCTCAGCTTCGCCGCCAGCCTGGCGTCGGTCGTCCTCCTCGGCCCGGCCGGCGCGGCCCTGCTCGGCTTCTGCGCGGTGGTCACCGGGCAGCGGCTGTTCGCCCCGGTCAAGCGGCTCTTCAACGGCGCGCAGTTCGCGCTGTGCGGCTACGCGGCCGGGGTCGTCTTCAACGGCCTGTCCGGCGAGGGCGTCGAGCCCGGCCGGGCCCAGTGGGTCGAGAACGTCATCGGACCGTTCCTCGGCGCGCTCGTCACGTTCGTGCTCGTCAACCTGCTGCTGGTGGCGGGCATCCTGCTGCTCAGCAAGCAGGCCACGCTGCGCGAGCTGCTGCGCGAGAGCGGCGGGCTGGCGTTCGGCTGCCTCGGCTACGGCATGTTCGGCCTGCTGATCGCCGGCCTGTGGAAGACGGTCGGCCCGTTCGCCGCCGTGCTGGTGCTGCTGCCGCTGTTCCTGGCCCGGTGGGCGCTGGAGCAGACGCGCGCCCAGCAGCAGGCGCACGCCGCCACGCTCGCCGCGCTCTGCCAGGCGGTCGAGACCAAGGACTACTACACCCGCGGCCACTCCGAACGGGTGTCGCGCGGCTCGGTGATGATCGCGCAGGAGATCGGCATGCGGTCCGACCGGGTCGAGGCGATCCGCTACGCCGGCATGCTGCACGACGTCGGCAAGCTCGGCGTGCCGACCAAGGTGCTGCAGAAGTCCGGCTCGCTCACCGAGGAGGAGTTCGCCGCGATCCAGCTGCATCCGATGCGCGGGCTGGAGATCGTCCGCGAGATCGGGTTCCTCGACGAGGCGCTCGCCGGGATCATGCACCACCACGAGAAGATGAACGGCCGCGGCTACCCGATGGGCCTGGCCGGCGACGAGATCCCCGAGTTCGCCCGCATCATCGGCGTCGCCGACGCGTTCGACTCGATGACCTCCACCCGCTCCTACCGTGCCGCGCGCACGATCGAGGAGGCGGTGGCCGAGCTGCGCAAGTGCGCCGGCGACCACTTCGACCAGGAGATGGTCGACGCGTTCCTGTGCGCGTTGGAACGTGACGGCTGGGAGCCGCCCAAACCCGTCGTGCTGCCCGAGGACGACGTCGTGGAGATCACCCTCCAGGACCACGACGATCCGACCGTGCCGATCCGCGTCGCCGGCGACGAGGTCCGGCGGTAACCGGTGGCGGACCAGGAACGCGCCGCGTGGCAGACGCTCGACTCGGGCCAGCTGCTGCTGATCGCCTCCGCGGGGCTCTTCGTCATCGCCGCGGTCACCCAGGTGGGCGCCGTCGGCCTCGTCCAGCCGGACGTCGCGATCATCTTCGGCGTGCTCATCGCGCTCGGCGAGCTGTTCCGCATGGTGATGCCCGGCAACCGGGAGGTCGCCCCGATCGCCAGCGCGGGCGCGATCGGCTACGCGCTGCTGATCGGCGTCGGCCCGGAGGGCGGTGCCGGGGGCGCCGGGCCGGACGCCGGGCTCGCCGTCGTTCCCGCCGCGCACTCGCCGTTGCAGGTCGTCGCGGTCACCGCGGTCGGCATGCTCGTCGGCTCGCTGCCGCACATCGCGGTCGGGCGCTCGCTCGGCCTGGACGCGATGGCCCGCCGGCTGTTCACGGTCTCGGTCGTGGCGTTGTGCTTCCGGCCGATCGTCTCGGCCGGGATCGACTGGTGGCTGCAGCTGGTGCTCATGTGCCTGATCGCCTGCTTCGCCTGCTTCAGCGACGTGCTGATCGCGGCGATGATCCGGGCCGAGACGGTGCGGACCCGGTTCGGCATCGCGTTCCGGGACGAGATCCGCGCCAAGGTGGCGCTCTGCGCCGCCACCTCCGCGACCGCCATGCTCGTCGCCGTCTCCACCACCGTGCTCGGCCCCGCCGCGCTGCTGATCTTCACTGCGCCGATCCTGGTCACCCAATTCGCGTTCCGCCGCTACGCCGGCGTCCGGGCCACCTACCTGCAGACCGTGCGCGCGCTGTCGCGGGTCACCGAGGTCGGCGGCTACGTCGAGGCCGGGCACTCGCGCAGGGTCTCCCGGATGGCCGTCTCGATGGGGCGCGAGCTCGGCATGCGCGAGGAGGCGCTGCTCGAGCTCGAATACGCGGCGCTGATGCACGACATCGGGCAGCTGTCGCTGGCCGACCCGATCCCCGGCGGCGCCACCGTGCTGGCCTCGCCCACCGAGCAGCGCCGCATCGCCGAGCTCGGCTCCGAGGTGATCAAGCAGACCGGGGTGCTCGACCGGGTCGCCGGCATCGTGCACCTGTCGTCCCACCCCTACCGCACCGGCCACGGCGAGACGCAGAACGGCGCCGACCGGCCCGTCCCGCCGCCGCTGGCCAGCCGCATCATCAAGGTCGCCAACGCCTACGACGACCTGGTCGGCGACTCCGGCGACCGCGACCGCGGCGCCGCCGTCCTCGAACGCCTGCGGCTCGACTCGGCCTCCGAGTACGACCCCACCGTCGTCGAGGCCCTCAGCCGCGTCGTCGACCGCTACGTCCGCCGCTGAGCCCGTCCGCTTCCCCAGGCCGATCCTGAGAGCGAGCCCCCGGCCCGCCCGATCCGCGGCCTGACAAAGCTACGAGTCGGTATTTTGTCGGCGGCATGGCCGGACGGGAGAGCGCCGCCCCACTAGTCTCTGCCTCGCAGGCGTCGCGTGTCGATCAAGCTGTTGAGGGAGTGTCCGCCGGTGTTCGAGTCCGTGCTCGTGGCGAACCGTGCTGAGATCGCCAGCCGGATCATCCACACCGCGCGCAGGATGGGCGTCAAGGCGATCGCCGTCTACTCGGAGGCCGACGCCGACCTGCCGTTCGTCGCCGAGGCCGACGAGGCCATCCTCATCGGGCCGCCGCGGCCCGCCGCCAGCTACCTGAACGCGCCGGCGGTCCTGGAGGCCGCCGAACGCACCAACGCGCAGGCGATCCACCCCGGCTACGGGTTCCTCGCCGAGAGCGCCGAGTTCGCCCGGCGGGTGATCGACGCCGGGCTGGTCTGGGTCGGTCCGGCGCCGCTGGCGATCGGCCGGATGGGCGACAAGATCAACGCGCGCAACCTCATGAAGGACGCGGGCGTGCCCGTCGCGCCCGGCGCCTGGGAGCCCGTCCCTGACGCGGCCACCGCGGTCGAGGAGGCCGAGCGCATCGGCTACCCGGTGATGGTCAAGGCCGCCGGCGGCGGAGGCGGCATCGACCTGGGCGCCGCCTACGACGAGGAGGGGCTCCGCCGGGCGTACGAGACCGCGCGCTCCCGGGCCGAACAGTACTTCGGCAGCGCCGACATCCTCGTCGAGAAGTACGTCGAGGCGGCGCGGCACGTCGAGGTGCAGATCCTCGGGCTGCCCGACGGCACCGTGGTCCCGCTGGGCGAGCGGGACTGCTCCGTCCAGCGCCGCCACCAGAAGGTCGTCGAGGAGGCCCCGTCGCCCGGCATCGGCCCGGAGCTGCGCGAGCGCATGCTGGCCGCGGCGGTCCGGGCGGGCGAGGCGATCGACTACCGCGGCGCCGGGACGGTCGAGTTCCTGGTGGGCGCGGCCGACGGAGATCTCCGCGCCCGGGAGTTCTTCTTCCTGGAGATGAACACCCGGCTCCAGGTCGAGCATCCGGTCACCGAGCTGGTCACCGGCCTCGACCTGGTCGAGCTGCAGTTCCGGGTGGCGGCCGGCGAGACGGTCGCCCTCGGGCCGGTGGCGCCCCGCGGGCACGCGATCGAGTTCCGGGTCTACGCCGAGGACCCGCTGCGCTTCATGCCGAATCCCGGCGAGATCAAGATCTGGGAGGAGCCGGTCGGCGAGGGCATCCGCATCGACGCCGGATACGCCGAGGGCAACGTCGTCACCCCGTTCTACGACCCCCTGCTGGCCAAGCTGTGCGTGCAGGGCGCCGACCGCGCCGACGCGCTGCGGCGGGCACGGGCCGCGCTGGGCGCGTTCCGGATCGAGGGGCTGAAGACCAACCTGCCGTTCCTGCTCGAACTGCTGGACCGCCCGGAGTTCGCGGACGGGACCTACGACACCGGCCTCGTCGACAGGATGCGCGCCTCCTAGGCGGGATCAGGGCGAGATCTTCGTGAGGAGTACTGTGCCGCTCGTGGAAACGACGTACTGCGACCGTTGCGGCGACCCTGCCGGGCAGGGCGACCACGCCGCGTGCCGCACCGCCCGGCGGATGGAACCGCCGCGCTACTGCTCCCGGTGCCGCCGCCGGATGGTCGTCCAGGTGACCCCTGCCGGCTGGACCGCCCGCTGCTCGGAGCACGGCGAGCCGGCCTCCACCTGACGGCGTCCACCTGATCCGCACGGGCCGGCACCGGCGGGCGTCAGGCCCGCTTGGCGAATCCGTCGACGGTGACGTCCGACGGGGTGACCTTGAGGCCGCGCGAGCCGATCTCGGTCGTGCCGCCGTCGTTCGGCAGCTTGATCCGGATCTTCGCGGTGGCGACCGTGCCGCCGGCCGGCGTCGTCAGCGTGAACTGGGCGGGCGCCGAGCTGGTCACCACGACCGGCGTGCGCTCGATGCCGGGCTTGGCGGTGGCCACGGTCCTGCCCGCGGCGTCGAGCAGCGTCACCACCGCCACCTTGGTCAGCGAGCAGGGCGTCGCGGACTCCTCGGTGAGGACGATCGGGTACTCGCGGTCGTCACCCCTGGCGACGGGATCGTGCAGGGCCGCCGTGACCTTGTTGGCGAGGAAGTTGCAGGCCGTCCGGTAGGCGGCCATGGACGGATCGATCGTGCCGGTCGGCGTGCCCGTCGGCGCCATCGGCGCCGCGGAGCCGGAGCCGGGGGCCATCCGCTGCCCGGTCGGGGTGCTCGGAGTGGGCGCCGTGGCCTCGTCCCCGCCGCAGCCCGCCAGCATCGCGGTGAGCGTGGCGGTGAGCAGCATCGTCATCGCCGTCGGTGCGTTCATGTGTCCCCCTGGATGAAGCCCGCATGTGCGGGAGATATTACTGAGGGTGATCTCGTGTTTCAGAGGGTGAGGGCGTACGTCCACATCTTCTCGTGGCCGGGGCGCACGCTCCAGTCCAGATCCGGCGTCCGGACGAAACCCATACGTTCGTACATGCGCTGGGCCGCCCGCATGTCCTGCTGCGTGGCCAGGCGCAGGGCGGTCATGCCGGTCTCGCGGGCCCGGGCGACGCAGGCACGCACCAGGCTCTCGCCGACGCCCCTGCCACGGGCTCGTTCGGCCACGGCGAGCATCCGGAACTCGGCCTCGGCGGGGCCGGGGGCGAAGTTGCGGTACGGGCTGCCGGGCGGGCAGTAGGCCACCACGCCGACCAGGGTTCCGCCGAGCTCGGCCACCAGCAGCTCGGCCTTCTCGGCGCGGTCGGCGGCGTCGCGCAGGATGGGCACGTAGCTGGAGGCGGGGGAGAAGAAGCCGCCGCCGACGTAGGCCTCGACGGTCAGCTCGCCCGCCGCCGTGTACTCCGAGGCGCGGGCGGGCCGGACCACGACTTCGGGCTCAGACACCGGTGGTGCTGCGGGGGTAGGCGATCTCGGGGTCGGTCGCGATGTTGACCAGGTACGGGGCGCCCGAGCCGAACGCGCGGCGCAGCGCCGGGCCGATCTCCTCCGGCCGCGTCACCAGCTCGCCGACGCCGCCCAGCGCGCGCACGACCTCGTCGTAGCGGCACTCGGGCTGGAGCTCGGCCGCGACGTCGTATCCGTACAGGCCGCGCATCGGGTGCTTCTCCAACCCCCACGCGCCGTTGTTGCCCACGATCATGACCACGGGCAGATTGTGCCGGACGAGGGTGTCGGCGTCCATGAGCGAGAACCCGGCCGCCCCGTCGCCGAGCATCAGGACCACCTGGGACGAGGGGCGCGCGACGCGGGCCGCGATGGCGTAGCCGAGGCCGGTGCCGAGGCAGCCGTACGGGCCGGGGTCGAGCCAGCCGCCGGGCCGTGCGGGCTCGACGTACTTGCCGGCGTAGGAGACGAAGTCGCCCCCGTCGCCGATCACCACCGCGTCGTCGTCGAGGACCTTGGCGAGTTCGCCGTAGACGCGCAGCGGATGGATCGGGTCGCGGTCGGCGGCGAGCAGGCCCGCGTCGCCGGCGATGGCGGCGCGGGCGGTGTCGCGCAGGTCGCCGGCCCACGCCTCGTGGGCGGACGGGGAGACGCCCGCCTTCGAGCAGGCCGCGGCGAGCCCGGTGAAGACCCGCGTGAGGTCGCCGGAGGCCGCCCCGGCGGTGGGGACGTGCCCGGCGAGCTGGGCGGGCGCGTCCGCCAGGTGGACGACCTGGGCCGTGCCGCCGGCGAACGACCCGTACCCGAGCCTGAAGTCGAGCGGCGTGCCGGCCACGATGACCAGGTCGGCCTCCCGGAAGGCCTTCGACCGGGCGCGCGTGACGAGCAGGTCGTGCCCGGCGGGCAGGATGCCGCGCCCCTGGCCGTTGGTCACCACCGGCAGCCGTGCCTCCTCGGCGAACGCGCGGGCGGCGTCCTCCGCGCCGTCCGTCCACACGTCCGACCCGAGCACCAGGACGGGATGGCGGGAGCCGCGCAGGAGCCCGGCGATCGCGGCCAGCGCCCCGGGCTCGGGCTCGGGGCGTTCGACCGGCGGGGGAGGCACGTCGGGGACCGGGCCGGCGGCGGGGCCGAAGAGATGGTCCATGTGCACGTCGAGGAACACCGGCCCGCGGTGCGGCGTGAGGGCGGTCGTGAAGGCGCGTTCGACGTCCGCGACGAGGGTCCCGGGGCCGTTCGCGGTCGCCGCCAGCTTGGTGATCGGCGCGACCAGCGGCGGATGGTCGAGCTCCTGGAGCGCGCCCGAACCCCAGCGGCCGTGCGGCGCCCGGCCGCCGAGCACGACGACCGGCGAGCCGTTGAAGTGCGCGGTGGCGATGCCGCTGACGCCGTTGGTGACGCCGGGGCCCGCGGTGAGCACCGCGAGCCCGGGGCCCCGGGTGAGGCGGGCGGTGCCCTCGGCGGCGAACACGGCGGTCTGTTCGTGCCGGACGTCCAGGATGCGCAGGTGGGGGTCGGTCTTCACGGCGGCGTCGTACAGCGGGAACACGTGCCCGCCGGAGAGCGTGAACATCGTCTCGACGCCGTACCGCCGGACCACCGCCAGCGCCGCGTCGCCACCGTGCCGAGGTTCCATGAACGAAAAGGTAACAAGCGGTCGCTCGGTGAATAGTCGTTAGCATCTTGACGACGCAAGGTCCGGCGCGCTTGATTGGCCGTATGCCGGTACCCCGTTCCATCCTCAGCAAGGACGACGTCACCGACCTCGACCTGACCGTGGTCGCCGGGACCTGGCCGGACGACGTCGCGGGCCACTTCGTGGTCAGTACCTCCGACCAGCGCACCCATCCGATCCACGCGTTCTTCGGCGACGGGATCATGGCGCGGCTCGCGCTCCGCCCGGACGCAGGGGGCCGCTTCGCGTGGCGGCCGCGCGTCGTGGACACCCCGTCGGTACGGCTGCGCCGCGCGCGCCCCGACCTCTTCACGGCCGGCCCGGTCGGCACGAACTCGCCCTGGGGGTTCGTGAACGCCGCCAACACCGCGCCGCTGCCGTGGGGCGACCGGCTCTTCGCCACCTGGGACGCCGGGCGGCCGGTCGAGGTCGACCCGGTCACGCTGGAGTTCGTCGCCGAGGTCGGGCACCGCGACGACTGGAAGCCGAGCATCGACCAGGCCGTGCTGCCGCTGATCTCCTCGACCGCGCACCCGGTCATCGACCCCGAACGCGACTGCCTGTGGAGCGTCAGCCGGGACGTGCTCAGCGGCGTCACGTCCGTGATCCGGTACGACGGGGCCGGCAAGCACGTGCACCGCTGGACCGTGGAGGGCGCGCTGCTGCCGCAGGCCACCCACACGATCACCCAGACCCGGGACTGGCTGGTGCTCGCCGACACCGCGTACAAGGTCGACACCGCCGAGATCTTCGGCGGCGACCGGACCGTGGCCAACAACCCCGACGGGCCGGTGCTCCTGATCCGCAAGGACGAGCTCGTCCCGGGCCGTCCCTCGGTGCCCTGCTCGCAGTTCCGGATCGCGCCCGAGGTCAACCACTTCTACGCCCGCCACGACGACTCCGACGGCATCCAGGTCGTCATGGAGCACACGCCCGGCGTGGACATCGGCATGTACCTGCGCGAGGACGACGTGGACGTGCACGGCCGGCCCGTCGACCCCGCCCTGCGCGGCATGTACTGCCACGGCATGACGCCCGCGCTGACGACCGTCCTGCAGTTCGACCCCGAGTCGGGGCTGGTGCGCGAGCGGGCCAGGGCGTACGACCCGGCGCGCTGGTGGCAGGCCGAGCTGTCGGCGATCGACTGGAGCTTCGAGGGGCAGAACGAGCCCACCCGGCACCACCTGGTCTTCCTCGGCTTCCACCCCGAGGCGATCAACCAGCGCGCCCTGCGCAACTACGGCGACCGCGTCGACACGTCGTTGTTCCCGGACGGCGAGACCCCCGCGACGCTGGTCAGCTTCGAACGGGAGGGCCTCAAGCCGCTCGCCGAGTGGACGTTCGCCCTGGACGACTACCCGACCTCGCCCACGTTCGTGCCGCGCGGCCTCGGCGCGCCCGGCCGGTCCACGTACGCGGGCGCCGACCCGGGCGGCCACGACGGCTACATCGTCCTGGCCGTGCACAACGACGACCGGTTCCGGGTCGAGCTGTTCGACGCCGCCGACGTCTCGCGCGGCCCGATCGCCGTCCTCGCGCCGCCGCACGGCACGACGGTCCCGTTCCTCATCCACTCGGCCTGGATGCCCGAGGTGCGTCCCGCGTCCCGCGACATCGACCGGCTGGCGTTCGCCGACGATCTCGACGAGCGCCTCGATCAGCTGGATCCGGAGCTGGCCGCCGTGGCCCGCGAGGTGGCCGCGGGCCTCGGCTGAGGGCTTGAGGGACCGGCGGGCCGGCCCCGCGGAGGCACGTCGCGGAGCCGGCCCGCCGAACGCGGACGGACGTCAGGCCCTCGCCACGTCCGCGCAGGTGGACTCGTCCGGCAGCAGCGGCCGGAAGCGGACCGAGTACGTCCTGCCGTGATCGCGCCAGCGCACGCCGGGCTCGGCGGAGGCGGCCATACCCTCCGCCTTGCGGCCGTCGGCGCCGGACAGGACCGAGCAGATGCCGCCCGCGGCCGGCTCGCCGCCGCCGAGGGCACGCTTGAACGGCCAGGTCCTGACCTCGCCGCCCGTCGTGGCCTCGCCTGCGATCACCGCGACCGTGAGCGGCCGGTAGGGCCCGTCCGGGCCGCGCCGCTCGGCCGGGGGCCAGCCCTCGGGGTCGAGCCGCTTCCAGAACCGGGTGACCGGTGTGGTCTGCCCCTCGGGCTGGACGACCCGGGTCCGGACGCCGTTCAGCGTGATCTCCAGGATCATCGCGTCGGCGACGTCCTCCGGGCCGATGGTCCGCGGCCGGTCGAGGCCCGCGGCCTCGGCCTCGGCGGTGAGCCGTCGCACCCCGTCCCGCGTGAGCCGGTACTCGTTCAGCCGCGCCCCGTCCCGGGCGATCGCGCGGCCGTCGCCGTACAGGGAGAACTCGGGAACCGTGCCGGGCCCGCCCACCCCCGCGAACCCTCCGGTCATCCGCCAGCGCAGGACCAGCGTGCCGGCCGCCGGCAGATCCCGCGGCGCGGCGGTCCCGGGCGAGGCGGGGCTCGAGGTCGTCAAGCGCGGTCCCGTGGCCTTGTCGCACGGATCCGACGACGCGCAGTCGACGTCGCCTTCCCACATCGAGCAGCCGGTCAGGGCCCCCACGCTGATCAGCATCGCCGCGATGCTCCGATCGATCACTCTCCGGGATCGTACGGAGGGAGCCGCCATGGGGCTTGGACGCGCGGCCGGGCCCGCGGGTTCCGTCCGTACAAAATCCGTGCGCCCAAGACTGTGGGATTCGGCGAACGCCCCCCGGAAGATCGCACGCTAGTGTGCGGCTGGTGAGTGTGCTCGTGGTGACCGGGACCTGCACCGGTGTCGGCAAGACGATCGTCACCGCGGCGCTGGCGGCGCTGGCGGCGACCCGCGGCACGCCCGTGGCCGTGGTCAAGCCCGGGCAGACCGGGGTCGGCCCGGACGAGCCCGGCGACCTGGACGACGTCCGGCGTCTGGCCGGCATCGACGACGTCCACGAGTTCGCGCGTTTTCCCGACCCGCTCTCGCCCGCCGCGGCCGCCCGCCACGCCGGCGTCCCGCCGGTCAGCCTGCCCACCGTCGTCGACCGCGTCCGCGAGCTGGCCGAGACCCACCGCCTCGTCCTGGTCGAGGGGGCCGGCGGCCTCCTGGTCCGCTACGACGACGAGGGCGCCACGGTCGCCGACCTGGCCCGCTGGCTCGGCGCGGCCGTCGTGGTGGTGGCCCGCCCCGATCTCGGCACCCTCAACCACACCGCGCTCACCCTGGAGGCCATGGCGCACCGCGGCATCCAGCTCGCCGGCGTGGTGCTCGGCGAATGGCCGGACGAGCCCGACCTCGCCATGCGCAGCAACATCCGCGACC
The DNA here is from genome assembly GCF_040643285.1 of Spirillospora sp. NPDC047279. Taxonomy (NCBI): domain Bacteria; kingdom Bacillati; phylum Actinomycetota; class Actinomycetes; order Streptosporangiales; family Thermomonosporaceae; genus Spirillospora; species Spirillospora sp. NPDC047279. The sequence goes on along the minus strand of NZ_JBEYUA010000013.1, from coordinate 149,405 downwards.
TGGAGACGATCTCGGCCCGCCCCCTGGCGGGCGCGATGCCGGCCGGCTCGGGCGCGCTCGACGCCGCCGAGTTCCTCGTCGCCGCCCACCGCGGGCTGGCCCCGGCGTTCGGCGGCGCGTTCGACGCTGCTACCTTCCGCGATAGCTTCGGCCTCACAAAGGAGAATCCGTGACAGACATCCTCGAGGTGGCTCGCGAACAGGTCCTCGAAGAGGGCAGGGGCCTCTCCGCCGAGCAGGCGCTGGAGTGCCTCACCCTCCCCGACGACCGCCTCGAAGAGCTGCTGGCCCTCGCCCACGAGGTCCGGATGCGCTGGTGCGGCCCGGAGGTCGAGGTCGAGGGGATCATCTCCCTCAAGACCGGCGGCTGCCCGGAGGACTGCCACTTCTGCTCCCAGTCCGGCCAGTTCACCTCGCCGGTCCGCTCGGTCTGGCTCAACATCCCCGAGCTGGTCGAGGCCGCCAAGGAGACCGCCAAGACCGGCGCGACCGAGTTCTGCATCGTCGCCGCCGTCCGCGGCCCCGACGAGCGCCTCATGAGGCAGGTCCGCGAGGGCATCAAGGCCATCAACGAGGCCGTCGAGATCAACATCGCCTGCTCGCTCGGCATGCTCACCCAGGCCCAGGTCGACGAGCTGACCGCGATGGGCGTGCACCGCTACAACCACAACCTCGAGACGGCCCGTTCCCACTTCTCCAGCGTGGTCAGCACCCACAGCTGGGAGGAGCGCTGGGACACCCTCCGCATGGTCAAGGAGGCCGGCATGGAGGTGTGCTGCGGCGGCATCATCGGCATGGGCGAGACCGTCGAGCAGCGCGCCGAGTTCGCCGGCCAGCTCGCCGAGCTGGAGCCCGACGAGGTCCCCCTCAACTTCCTCACCCCGCGCCCGGGCACCCCGTTCGAGAACTTCTCCCTGGTCGAGGGCCCCGAGGCCCTCAAGACCATCGCCACCTTCCGGCTGGCCCTGCCCCGCACGATCCTCCGCTACGCCGGCGGCCGTGAGCTCACCCTCGGCGACCTCGGCACCCGCGACGGCATGCTCGGCGGCATCAACGCCATGATCGTCGGCAACTACCTCACCACCCTCGGCCGCCCCGCCGAAAAGGACCTGGAGCTCCTCACTGAACTCCAGATGCCCATCAAGGCCCTCTCCCAGACCCTCTGACCGGAGCGCCGGGTGGCGTCAGAAGCATGAACGTCACGCGCTGGTCAGGTGTCCCATCGGGCCCGTGTGGTGGATGAGAGTCACGTTCGGCGACCTTTCGTTCACGATCTGCTCCGGTCATCGTGGGGAAGGTGTGGTCAGAGCGTACCCAGATCGAGTGATCTGGTCGCCGAGAGTGACGAAGGGGTGCGCGTGGCCGGATGCGGCCAGGTCGGGTCGCCGGGCGTGGCGTAACCGGGGTGCAACACGGGGGTGACGCCGGGGACTTCTAGTCGCGGCGGAGGCGGGTGATGAACTTGTAGCGGTCGCCGCGGTAGAGGGACTGGGCCCACTCGACGGGCTGGCCGGTGGTGTCGAAGGCGTGCCGGGAGAGCAGGAGCATGGGCAGGCCCACGTCGACGCCGAGGAGCTGGGCGTCGTGCGGGGTGGCCAGGACCGTCTCGATGGTCTCCTCGGCCTCGGTCAGGTGGACGTCGTAGGCCGTGGCGAGGGTCTCGTACAGGGAGCGGTGCCGGGGCAGCTCGCGGCGCAGGCCGGGGAAGCGGCGGGCCGGCAGGTGCGAGGTGTCGATCGACATGGACTCGCCGTCGGCCAGGCGGAGCCGGTGGATGCGCAGGACACGGCCGCCGGGGCGGATGCCCAGCAGGGTGGCCAGGCGCTCGTCGGCGCTGACGTAGCCGATCTCCAGGATGCGGGTCTCCGGGTGCAGGCCGTGGTGGCGCATGTCCTCGGTGTAGGAGACCAGCTGGAGGTTCTGGGCGACCTTGGGCTTGGCGACGAAGGTGCCCTTGCCCTGGATGCGCTGGAGGCGGCCCTCGACGACCAGCTCGGCCAGGGCCTGGCGGACCGTGGTCCGCGAGGTCTCGTACTTCTCGGCCAGGGTGCGCTCGGGCGGCAGCGGGCTGCCCGGCGGGAGCTGCTGGATCAGCTCGACCAGCAGCTCCTTGAGCTTGTAGTACTTGGGGATCCGGGGATTGGACGCCGAATGGCGGCGCCCGATCTCAGGCATCGGGACGCGCTCGGTGCCGAATCCGGGCCGGGGCCCGCCCCTGACCTCCGTCACGGACACTCCTCACGTTCACCACCGGTTGTCCCCGATGTTACGTGTGAAGACTACGGCCGGTAGAGCCCGCCACCGCCGTAAGGGCCCCCCGGAGGGTTGTGAGGTCGGACTCGCTCAGGGACGCGCGGGCCGTCAGGCGCAGGCAGGCGCGGCCCTTGGGGACCGACGGCGGGCGGAAACAGCCCACCCGCGCGCCGTGCTCGGCACAGATCTCGGCGGCGCGGAGGGCCGCGTGCGGCTCGCCGAGGACGACCGGGACGACCGCGGCGGCGGGGACGGCGGTCTCGAGGCCGAGATCGGTGGCGATGGTCATCATGCGGCGGGCGACCTCGCGGGCGCGGGCGGGGAGGCCCGGGTCGGCCTCGACGGCGTCGAGGGCGGCCAGGGCGGCTCCGGCGGCCGGCGGATTGAGGCCGGTGTCGAAGATGAACGAGCGGCCGGTGTCGACCAGCGTGTCGATCAGCTCCGGGGCGGCCAGGACCGCGCCGCCCTGGGAGGCGAGGGACTTGGAGAGCGTGAGGGTGAGGACGACGTCGGGCTCGGCGGTGAGGCCGGCGGCGTGGGCGGCGCCACGGCCGCCGGGGCCGACGACGCCGAGGGCGTGCGCCTCGTCGATCACCAGGAGGGCGCCGTGGGCGCGGGCGGTGGCGTGGAGGTCGTGCAGCGGGGCGAGGTCGCCGTCGACCGAGAAGACGGCGTCGGTGACGACGAGCGCGTGCTCTTCGTCACGTCCGGCCAGGGCCTCCTTGACGGCGGCCGTGTCCCGGTGCGGGGTGATCACCACGCGGGCCCGGGAGAGGCGGCAGGCGTCGACGATGGAGGCGTGGTTGACCTGGTCGGAGACGACGAGGGTGCCGGGCCCCGAGAGGGCCGCGACGGCGCCGAGGTTGGCCAGGTAGCCGGAGGAGAAGGTCAGGCCCGCGGGGCTGCCGGTGAACGCGGCGAGGCGGCGGTCGAGCTCGGCGTGCAGCTCGGTGGTGCCGGTGACCAGGCGCGACCCGGTGGAGCCGGTGCCCCACTCGCGGGCGGCCGCCATCGCGCCCTCGACCAGCCGGGGGTCCCGGGACAGGCCCAGGTAGTCGTTCGAGGCGAGGTCGATCAGCCCGTCGTGGTCGGCCGTGCGGGGACGGAGGCGGCGGCGGAGACCGGCCTCGGCGCGGCGTTCGGCGGCGGCCCGGAACCTGGCCAGGGGGTCCTGTCCTGGGGTCATGGCCAGCATCCTGCCAGGTGGGCGGGGACGGGCACGCGGGGGCATGCGGGATGATGGGCGGGTGCCTACCTTGACCGATCTGGTCCGTGACCACACCGAGCTGAACGAGACCGATCTGGAGTGGCTGCACGCCCTGGTGTCGGACTGGCAGCTGCTGGCCGACCTCTCGTTCGCCGATCTCCTGCTGTGGGTCCCGCTCCGTTCGGCCGAGGCACTGCCGGCCGAGGTGGGGGTGCGGCCGCGTCCGGCGGCCGACAGCCCGGTCCCGGGCTGGGTGGCGGTCGCCCAGATGCGGCCGACGACCGGGCCGACGGCCTACCCGGAGGACCTGGTCGGCAAGATCGTCCGTACCGGCCGTCGCGGGCTGATCGACGTGGCCTGGCGGGAACGGCGCATCGTGCGCGAGGGCGACCCGGAGTGGGGGAGCGGCATCCCGGTGCGGGAGGAGTCGATCCCGGTCCGGCGCGGCGCCAAGCTCCTCGGGGTGATCCAGCGCAGCACCAACCTGAGCTCGGCCCGCACGCCGAGCCGGCTCGAGCTGACCTACCTGCAGAGCGCCAGCGACCTCGCCCAGATGATCTCCGAGGGCCGGTTCCCGGTGCCGGGGGAGGAGCCCAACCTGCTGCGTTCGCCGCGGGTGGGCGACGGCCTGATCCGCATCGACCGGACCGGGCGGGTCACCTACGCGAGCCCGAACGCGCAGTCGGCCTACCGGCGGCTCGGGCTGGCGACCGACCTGGTGGGGGAGTCGCTCGGCACGGTCACCGCGTCGATGTGCGACACCGGCGAGCCGATGGAGGAGGCGCTGTCGGCGATCCTCAGCGGGCGCGCGCCGCGCGAGGTCGAGGTCGAGTCGAACGGCTCGATCATGCAACTGCGCACGATCCCGCTGGTCGTGGGCGGCGCCAGGATCGGGGCGATCGTGCTGGTGCGCGACGTCACCGAGCTGCGCTGGCGAGACCGGGAGCTGATGACCAAGGACGCGACCATCCGGGAGATCCACCACCGGGTCAAGAACAACCTGCAGACCGTGGCGGCCCTTCTCCGCCTCCAGGCCCGCCGGCTCCGCATCCCCGAGGGCCGCGCCGCTCTGGACGAGGCCGTCCGCCGCGTCGGCTCGATCGCGATCGTGCACGAGACGCTCTCGCTGACACCGGACGAGCTGATCGACTTCGACGACATCACCGACCGGGTGATCATGATGGCCGGGGAGGTCTCCACGCCGGAGACCCGGGTCACGCCCAAACGTACGGGCAGCTTCGGCGTCCTGCCCGCCGAGATCGCCACCCCGCTGGCGATGGCCCTCACCGAGCTGCTGCAGAACGCCCTGGAGCACGGGCTTCCCGCGCACCGCGACGGCACCCTGGAGGTCCTCGCGCACCGTTCCGAGGAGGGCGGGGAGCCCCGCCTGGTGGTCACCGTCGCCGACGACGGCGTGGGCCTGCCCGCGGACTTCGACGTGGAGAGCAGCAACAGCCTGGGCCTGCAGATCGTCCGCACCCTCATCGTCGGCGAGCTGGGCGGCATCCTGGACTTCCACGGCCGCCCCGGCGGCGGCACCGAGGTCGTCGTCAACATCCCGCTGACCGCCCACAAACGCCCCGGCCCGCCCCGCTGACGCCCTACGGCGACGTCCGGTCGCCCAGCCAGGCGACCAAGGTCCAGGTCGCAGGGTCAGCGGCGGCCGCCGGGTTCCCAGGGGTGGGTCTCGATGGTGGCGTAGCGGGCTTCGGTGAGGACGGCGCGGGCGGCATCCGGGGTCGGTGCGCGGAGCAGCGCCGCCGTGCCCAGCCAGGCGGCGCCGTCGTCGGAGAGCAGCGGGCCGTAGGCGATCAGGGCGTCGCCGAGCGTCGGGACGTCGAGGTCGGCGGGCTCTCCGCGGCCCAGGCCGAGCACGAGGAAGCGGGCACCGTCCTCGCGGAGGCCGGGGACGTCCCACATGGTGCGGCCCAGCAGGTCGCGCCAGCGGCGGAGCAGGACGTCCCGGTAGGCGCCGGCCTGGTAGCCGGGCTCGTCGAAGGCGAACGCGCGGGCGGCGGCGGGGCCGGGGAGGTCGACGATGTGCAGGCTGCCGGTGGGGGTCTCGCCGTCGTCGGCGAACGTGGGGCCGCGGGCGATCATCTCTGCCGAGTACCCGTCCATGTAGGACCAGTGCGCCTCCAGCAGCTCTTCGCGCAGGGTGAGGGAGCAGGGCCGGTCGCGGTGGTAGCAGAGGAATTCCATGATCTGGAACGTACCAAGCGCCCGCGGCGGGGCCGCGGGCGCTTGGGAGGGCGCTTGTTCGCTCTCCGGCCGAGGGGTTCGGAGGCGCGCCTTGGGTCGTGCGCTGTCTTCAGTTGTTCGCGTGCATGCGGAGCGGCCGCGTACGGCTCAGAGGTTGGCGTTCGCGTTGGCGCGGGCCCGGGCGCGGGCGTTGCGGCGCTTGAGGGCGCGGCGCTCGTCCTCTCCCATGCCGCCCCAGACGCCGGAGTCCTGGCCGGACTCGAGGGCCCAGCGGAGACAGGCGTCGGTGACGTCGCACTTGCGGCATACCTGCTTGGCCTCTTCGATCTGCAGGATCGCGGGCCCGGTGTTGCCGATCGGGAAGAACAGCTCGGGGTCCACGTCACGGCAGGCTGCGCGGTGGCGCCAGTCCATGCGGTCCACTCCTTCGTCAGCGTGGAGATGATGAGCCTCCACTTGTGAACGGTTTCACATGTCGCGAACACCCCGAGCCGCGAGGGCTTGTGTCCAGGGGTGATGGTGCTGCGGCGCTGCGATCAGGAGGCTGACAGCACTGGGCCCCTGTCGGCTGGCGCACTTTGAGCGTTTCAGGGCCGCCAGGGCAGACGCAAGACCTTTGAGAAAGGTTTCTCAAGGTATGGGTGTCGTATGTGTCACATCAGTGAGTCGGGCTTGTTGCTTTGTCGTTAACAGTGGCTGTGATCAGCCTCATATGACAATGCGTATCGCCTTGGGCGCCGATCGGAACGTGATGTTCTCCTGCTCACCAAGGTAGTCGCCGTCCAGCTGGAACGCCACGGGACGCTCCGCGGCGAGCGTGACCTCCGCCGCGTCGTGCACGTTGAGCACGCGCCTGCCCTGAACGGGCCGCTCACCCCCGAGCAACAACTGCGCCAGCGCGCCCGCCATGGGGAATACGTCCATCGAACGCATTCCGAACACATCCAGCCCGCGGTTGAAGTTCGCGCGCGGACTCGGATTCAGCGGACGCCGGCCCATGAACGTCCACGGCGAGGTGTTGGAGACGAACGCGAAGAAGAGGCCGGATTTGGCGGGGCGGCCGGGCTGTTCGAGGGTGAGCGCGGGCCGGCGGCGGTCGGTGCCGGCGAAGAAGTGCCGGATGGCGGTGCGCACGTACAACGACGGGTCGGCCTTCGCCCCGGTGACGCGGCGGCGCTCGACCTCCCGGACGACCTCGGCGTCCAGCCCGACCCCCGCGCAGAACGTGAAGTAGCGCTCGGAGCCGTCGGGCAGGCGGGCGGTGCCGAGGCCGACGCTGCGGTGGCGGCCCGCCCGGAGCGCCTCGAGCACCGGCCGCGTCGCGGCGAGCGGGTCGTTGGGCAGGCCGATCGCGCGGGCGAAGACGTTGGCGCTTCCGCAGGGGAGGACGGCCAGCGCGGGCAGGTCGGGGGACGGGCCCTCGGCCAGCAGCCCGTTGACCGCCTCGTTGACCGTGCCGTCGCCGCCCATGGCCACCACGACGTCGTACCCCTCCACGGCGGCCTGCCGGGCGAGTTCGGTCGCGTGGCCGCGGTGGCCGGTCTCGGCGAGGTGCAGGTCGAGGTCGCCGGTGAAGGCCCGGACGAGGATGTCGCGGGCTCGCCGTGACGTGGAGGTCGCCTTGGGGTTGGCGATGAGCATGGCGCGCACGGCGCCAGCGTATCCATCGTGACCCCGTCCTCAGGCCCGAGCCGGGCGAGGTCCCCGGGTCCGGGCCGGGCGCGCCGCCTCATGCCCGGGTCCGGCGGGGTGCCGGGTAGGGTTTCGGGTTGTGTCCCAGCGTCCCATGACCGTGAACGCCGCAGCCGCCCTCGAGGCCGCGGAGGGTGCCGCCGCGATCGGATTCGGGCTCTTCGTCGGGGTGGAGACCCTTCTCGGCGAGGCGGTCGACCCCGCGACCGCGATCGCGGTGACCGTCCTGGCCCTGGCCGGGGGCGCCGGGATGCTCGGGTGCGCCCGGGGCCTGCTGCGCGCCGAGCCCTGGAGCCGCGCGCCGACCGTGCTGACCCAGCTCTTCGCGCTGCCGATCGCCTGGTCGTTGTGGCAGAGCGAGCAGTACCTGATCGGCGTGCCGCTCGCCGTCGTCGCCGTCCTGGCGCTGGTCGCCGCCCTCAGCCCGCCGAGCACCGCCTGGCTGGTCCGCGACGCGAACGACGAGGACCAGGACGAGGACGAGGACGGCGGGAACGACGGGACGTCAGAGACCGGGGACGGCAACGGGAGCGCGGACCGGCGTCCACGCTCCGATGCCTGACGTCCCGCTGCCGGGCCCGGGGGTCACTCGTCGGCGGTGAGGCCTTCGCGCAGCTGGGCGAGGGTGCGGGCGAGCAGCCGCGACACGTGCATCTGGGAGATGCCGAGCTCGGCGGCGATCTGCGACTGGGTCATGTTGCCGAAGAACCGCAGCAGCAGGATCCGCTTCTCGCGCGCGGGAAGCTTTTCCAGCAGGGGCTTGAGGGACTCGCGGTATTCCACGCCCTCCAGCGACTCGTCGATCATGCCGAGCGAGTCGGCCACCGCGGGCGCGTCCTCGTCGCCGGAGTCGGGGGCGTCGAGCGACACGGTGGAGTAGGCGTTGGCCGACTCCAGGCCCTCGAGCACCTCCTCCTCGCTCATCTGCAGGTGCGCGGCGAGCTCGCTCACCGTCGGCGCCCGGCCCTCGCGCTGGGCGAGGTCGCTGATCGCCTTGGTGAGCGACAGCTTGAGCTCCTGCAGCCGGCGCGGCACGCGCACGGCCCAGCCCTTGTCGCGGAAGTGCCGCTTGATCTCGCCGACGATCGTGGGCGTCGCGTACGTGGAGAACTCCACGCCACGGCTCAGGTCGAAACGGTCGATCGACTTGATGAGCCCGATCGTGGCGACCTGGATCAGGTCGTCGAGCCACTCGCCGCGGTTGCGGAAGCGGCGGGCGAGATATTCGACCAGCGGCAGGTGCAGCTCCACCAGCTGGTCGCGGATGCGCTGGCGCTCCGGGTCACCTTCCGGCAGCTCGGCCAGCCGCTCGAACAGCGCCCTGGCACGCGCGCGGTCCGGGACCCCGCTGCTCTCGGAGCGCTCGCCGCCGGTGCTCCCGGCCACCTGAGTAGTTTTTTCCGTCACGGGGCCCCCGCCGCGCCGCGGCGCTTCTGCAGCGTCACGGTCACCCGGTCGTCGGCACCCACGCGTGAGTCGACCTCGCCGGCCAGCGACGAGAGAACCGTCCACGCGAAGGTGTCGCGGCTGGGCTCCCTGCCTTCGACCGTCAGCACCGACACGGAGATGCGCATCGCGTCCCCGGTCAGCTCGAACTCGCACGTCAGGTCGGTCCCTGGGACCGCCTGGGCGAGCAACATGGCGCAGGCCTCGTCTACGGCGATGCGCAGGTCCTCGATCTCGTCCAGCGTGAAGTCCAGCCTGGCCGCGAGTCCCGCCGTGGCGGTCCTCAATACGGACAGGTAAGCACTTGCGGCCGGCAGCTTCACCGTCACCACGTCGCGCAGGGACAACTTCGTACTGGCCGGCATCGCAGCGGTTTCCTCGGTCACGTCACTCCCTATCTGGGTAGTCCCGCTGCCTTCGAAACTACCGCTTACAGGGCCTCCAGCGAGACACCGCCGCGCGTGGCTTTCCCACGGATTCGCGGCAGGACCCGGTGCTTCTCTCTCCAAACGTGACTTCCGAGAGGAAAGGATCACGTTGGAGCCTGCCGAACTATTGACTAGATGACTTGGTCTCTAGATATCTTGCGGCTCATGGATCTCATGGAGAAGTACGACACGGACGGTTACGCGATCTTCCGGAACGTGCTGGACGCCGACCTGGTCGCCGAGGCCGACCAGCACGTCAGATGGCTCCAGGAGCGTTATCCGGGACGCAGCGGCGAGGACCTGTCCACCGAGCTCGTCGCCCGCGACCCGTTCTGGGTGCGGCTCGTCTCCGACGACCGTCTCCTGGACATCGCCGAACGGTTCATCGGCCCGGACATCGCACTGTTCGCCTCGCACTACATCTCCAAGCCGCCGCACACCGGCAAGGCCGTGCTGTGGCACCAGGACGGCGCGTTCTGGCCGCTCGACCCGATGCGCGTCGTCACGCTCTGGCTCGCGATCGACCACTCCACCCCGGAGAACGGCTGCCTGCGCGTCATCCCCGGCTCGCACCGCGGCGAGCTGCACGCCGTCCGGGAGCTCGCCACCGACGACGCGGTCTTCAACGTCGAGAGCGACGTGGCGGTGGACGAGTCGCAGGCGGTGGACATGGTGCTGCGTCCCGGGGACGTGGAGGTGCACCACCCGGGGATCATGCACGGCAGCAACGCCAACACCTCGCCGCACCGCCGCTGCGGGCTGACCATCCGGTACATCCCGACGTCGACCCGGATCACCGCCGAGCCGCAGCCGTTCCCGAGTGCCCTGCACCTGCGCGGCGAGGCCGGCGTCAACGCCTACCAGCCCCTGCCGCGTTACCTCGAGGGCGAGCACTTCCCGTTCGCCGCCGCCCCCGCCTGGACCTGATCACCGGCCCGCGGCGTGCCGGCCCGCCCCGGCACGCCGCCTGGCCCGGATGCTCCTGGCCCGGATGTTCTCAGACGGGCTGGTCCTGGACGGGCCGCTCCTAGACGGGCTGGTCCTGGACGGGCTGGAGGGGGAGGAGGGCGCCGGGGTGACCGATGACCTCGGCGGCCAGGAGCGCCCCCGCCTCGGCGGCCGGGCGCGCGGCGACGCCGGCGAGGCGCGCGGCCAGGTAGGCGCCGTTGAACGCGTCGCCCGCCGAGGTGGTGTCGACGACGGCGGCGCCCGCGACGGCCGGCACCGCCTCCAGGGAACGTTCGCCGGCGATGACGCAGCCCCGTTCGCCGAGTTTGACCACGATCTCGCCGACCCCGGCGGCGCGCAGGCGCGCGACGCACGCGCCGACGTCGCCGTCGCCGTGCACGAGCCGGTCGTCGTCCAGGCTCGGCAGCGCGATGTCGGTGTGCGCGAGGACGGCGTTCGCGGCGCCGGCGGCCTCCCGCGGCGAGGACCAGCCACTCGGCCGGTAGTTGCCGTCGTAGGCGACGCGCCCGCCGCGGCGGCGGGTCTCGGCGAGGACGTCCACCAGCCGTGCGCGGGCCGCCTCGGTCAGGATCGAGAGCGTGATGCCCGACAGGTAGACCAGGTCGTGGCCGGCGATGGCGTCGTCGATCCCGGCGGGCTGGTCCGGGCCGAAGAGGTCGCGCGCCGCCGAGCCGCGCCGGTAGTGCTGGAACGTGCGTTCGCCGCGCTCGTCGGTGCGGATGAGATAGAGGCCAGCCTTGCCGCCGGGCAGGACGCGCGCGTACGTGTCGCGCACGCCGTACGCGTGCCAGTGCTCGCGCATCGCCAGGCTGTAGGGGTCGTCGCCGGTGACCGAGACGAACTGCACGTCGACCGTGCCGGGGGCGGCGCTGCGCGCGAGGTAGGCGGCCGTGTTGAAGACGTCGCCGGCGTAGCCCAGCGCGAGCCGGTCCGCCGACAGGTGCCGGAGCTCGATCATGCATTCGCCGATGAGGGCCACCCGGGGCGCCCGGGTCACGCGCGTCGTCATGGGCAGCACGATACATCTAGACAACAAGTCATCTAATGACCAGACTTCTGGCCCATGGAATCGTGCAGACGAACCACCCTGACGGCCGGTGCGCTGGCCGCCCTCGTCCTCACCACGACCGCCTTCGCCCCCGCCCGAGCCTCCGCCCCGTCGTCCGCCGCCCAACCGCGGACGACGGTCGCGGCCCAGGCGCCGCTGGTGTGCGACGGCAAGCCGATGCCGGAGTTCGCGAGCTCCGCGCCGCACGCCGAGCTCAACGGCCTCTTCACCCGGTACGCCACCGACAACGGCCGGGTCGACGACTGGACCGGCGCGGACGGCACCTACTCCACGCGGCTGCCCGACGGCCGGCTCGCGTTCGTCTTCTCCGACACCTTCCTCGGCAAGGTGAACGCGGACGGCTCGCGGTCGCCGGTCATCGAGGAGGGCGGCACCACCCCGTTCCTCAACAACACGTTCGTCATCAAGGACGGCGGGAAGCTCACCACCGTCACCGGCGGCACCAAGGACGCGCCCAAGGCGATCATGCCGCCGCGGGACAAGGACCACTGGTACTGGGCCGGCGACGCGGTCACCGCGGGCGGCAAGGTCCAGGCGACCTACCAGGAGTACGAACGCTTCGGCCCCGGCATCTGGGACTGGCGCTGGTCGCGCAACGTGCTGGCGCAGTTCTCGCCCAAGAGGCTGAACAAGCCCACCAGCGTGACGCAGCTGCCCTCGTCCAAGGGCATCTCCTGGGCGTCCTGGATCGAGCGCGCCGGGCGCACGATCTACGTCTACGGCGTCGAGGACAAGGGCAACACCAAGTACATGCACCTGGCCCGGGTGCGCGGCAACAGCCTCAAGGGCACCTGGGAGTTCGCCAAGGGCGACGGCACCTGGTCCAGGAAGGAGGCCGACTCGGCCCGCATCATGGACGGCGTCGCCAACGAGTACAGCGTCAGCAGGCTCGGCCGCGGCTACGTCCTCATCACCCAGGACACCACCGAGCTGTTCAGCACCAGGATCGTCGCGTACTACTCCTGCGACCAGGACGGGCCGTTCACCGGCAAGACCACGATCTACACCACGCCGGAGACGGGCGCGACCGGCAGCTACGGCAACCCCAACGTGTTCACCTACAACGCCCACGCCCACCCCGAGCTGGGCTCCGGGAACCGGTTCGTGGTGTCGTACAACGTGAACACCCTGGTCAACACCGACCACTACAAGGACACCAGCATCTACCGGCCCCGCTTCGTGGACGTGAGGTTCCGCTGAGAGATGAGTGACCGCCGATGACCTACCGACGTCACCGCCCGGCCCGCAACTGGGGCGCCCGGCTGCACGAGACCACCTGGTTCGGCATGCGCGCCGTCGTGCTGGAGAACGAGCTCCTGCGCGTCACCGTGCTCGCGGACAAGGGCGGTGACGTCGCCGAGTTCTGCTACAAGCGGCGGGACATGGACTTCGTCTGGTTGTCGCCGGACGGCGTCCGCAACCCGCGCGACGTCGCGGGCGGTGCCTCCGACGACGTGGCCGCCTTCCTCGACCACTACGAGGGCGGCTGGCAGGAGGTGCTGCCCAACGGCGGCATGCCGAGCATCCACCAGGGCGTGGCGTTCGCGCAGCACGGCGAGGTCGCCGGGCTGCCCTGGGACGTCGACATCGTCGCGGACTATCCGAACGAGGTCGCGGTGCGGCTGACCGTGCGCGCCCGGCGCATGCCGCTGCGCGTCGTCAAGACGTTCCGCCTGGTCTCGGGGAGCGCCGAGCTGAGCATCGACGAGGAGCTGACGAACGAGGCCGACGTCGCGGTGGACGTCATGTGGGGCCACCACATCGTCTTCGGCACCCCGTTCCTGCGTCCCGGGCACCGCATCCGGCTGCCGGACGGGGTCGAGGCGGGCGAGGACCTGACCGTGGTCCCCGACCACGGCGCACCGAGCGACATCCACTACCTGACGGGCTTCGGCCCGGAAGGCTGGTACGAGATCACCGACCCTGAGTCCGCGCTCGGGCTGCGGGTGGCCTGGGACGCCACCGTCCTGGAGCACCTGTGGTTGTGGCGGGAGCTCGGCTCCATCGGCGAGTACCCCTGGTGGGGCCGGGCGTACGTGGTCGGGCTCGAGCCGTTCGCCGGTTACCCGACCGAGGGCCTGGCCGAGGCGGTGCGGAACGGATCGGCGCTGACCCTGCGCCCGCGGGAGACCAGGCCGCTGTGGCTGCGGGCGAGCGTCATGGATGACGATGACAAGGAGAACGCGTGAGCGGGGAGTTCGGCGGCAGGGTCGCCGTCGTGACCGGAGGGTCGCTCGGCATCGGCCGCGCGGTGGTCGAGCGGCTGGCCGGGGACGGCGCGGCGGTCGTCTTCTGCGGCATCGGCGAGTCCGTGCGGGACACCGAGGGCGAGCTGCGGGGCAAGGGCCTCGACGTGACCGGCGTCGTCGCCGACGTGACCGACGCCGCGGCGATGCGCGACCTGGTCGGGGCGGCGGTGGAACGGCACGGCGGGCTCGACACCGTGGTCACCTGTGCCGGGATCCAGCGGTACGGCACGGTCGAGGACACCACCGAGGAGCTCTGGGACCAGGTGCTCGGGGTCAACCTCAAGGGCGTCTTCCTGGTGTGCAAGGCCGCGGTCCCCGAGCTTAGGCGGCGCGGCGGCGGCACGATCGTCACGATGTCGTCGGTCCAGGCGTTCGCCTCCCAGGACCGGGTCGCCGCCTACACCGCGAGCAAGTCGGCGATCAACGGGCTGACCCGGGCGATGGCGCTGGACCACGCCGCCGACGGGATCCGGGCGAACGTGGTCTGCCCGGGCTCGGTCGACACCCCCATGCTGCGCTGGGCCGCCGACCTGTTCCGCGGCGACACCGGACAGGACGACCAGGTCGCCGAATGGGGACGGGCCCATCCGCTGGGCCGGGTCGCGCAAGCCGCCGAGGTCGCCGAGCTGGTGGCGTTCCTGGCCGGGCCGCGCTCCTCGTTCATCACCGGGGCCGAGCACCGCGTCGACGGCGGCCTGCTCGCCCGCAACCCCGCCGCCCTCCCGGAGGTCTGATGCCCGCCCCGCTCACCACCGCCCGCGTCTTCTTCGACGGGCTGTTCACCAGCCCGCGGCTGGACCACCCCGAGGGCGTCGCCGTGCATCCGCGCGACGGCAGCGTCTGGTGCGGCGGCGAGGCCGGGCAGATCTACCGCCTCGACCCCGGCGGCACGCGGATCGAGCAGGTGGCCACGACCAACGGCTTCGTGCTCGGCATCGCGTTCGACCCCTCGGCCTCGTTCCTCTTCATCTGCGACATCGTCCATCCCGGGGTGTTCCGGCTCGACCTGGCCTCGGGCGAGGTGGAGCTGTTCGCCGACGGGGCGGGCGGCCACCGGTTCGCCAACCCCAACTACGCGGTGTTCGACCGGCACGGGCGGATGTACGTCTCCGACAGCCGCCGCGTCGACGATCCGGGACCGGCCGTGTTCCGGTACACGATGGACGGGATGGGCGAGGCCTGGGACGAGCGCCCGGTGGACTTCGCCAACGGGCTCGCGATGGCTCCGGACGAGTCGGCCCTCTACGTCGTCGAGTCGTTCCGGCCCGGCGTGACCCGGGTGGAGATCGGCCCCGACGGGAGCGCGGGGGAGCGGAGCCTGGTCGCCGAGCTGCCCGGGACGGTGCCCGACGGGATCGCCTTCGGCCCCGACGGCCTGCTGTACGTCGCCTGCTACGAGCCCAGCCAGGTACTGCGGATCCGGCCCGATGGACGGGTCGAGACCGTCGTGCACGACCCCACCGCCCACCTCCTCTGCCACCCGACCAACCTCGCGTTCAACGGCACCACCGCGTACGTGGCGAACCTCGGCCGCTGGCACATCAGCACGTTCGACATCTAACCGATCTCCCAGCCCCGGTACCGATCTCCCCGTCCGCCCCCAGCACCGATCTCTCCTTTTCACCCCCCAGCAAGGAGTCTTCGCATGCGTCCCCTCGCCCTTCGTGCTGCCCGCATCACGGCCGCCTCGGCCTTCCTGGCGGCCTTCCTCGCAGCCCCGGCGGCCTCCGCCTCCGCCGCCGCGCCGACCTGCAACGGCAGCGCGGCGCCGACCTTCGGCACCGCCTCGCCGAACACCTCGCTCAACAACGCGTTCACCGCGTACGGCAACGACAACACCCGCCTCGACGACTGGACGGGCGCCGACAGCACCTACTCGGTGAAGCTCCCCGACAACCGGATCGTCTTCGGGTTCTCCGACACCTTCCTCGGCGAGGTCAGGTCGAACGGCTCCCGCCCGATGACCATCGCCGACGGCGGGACCACGCCGTTCCCCAACAACACCTTCGTCGTCCGGGCCACGAACGGCTCCATGACCACCGCGCACGGCGGGACGGCCGCGGCCCCCACCGCGCTCCTGCCCCCGCGCGACGGCTCCCACCTCTACTGGGCCGCCGACCTGACCGTGAACGGCGGCGAGGTCCAGCAGCCCTACCGCGAGTACTGGCACGGCACCACGGCCTGGGACCTCAAGTTCGAGCGCAACGTCCTCGCGCGCTTCTCGACCGCCAACCTCAACCAGCCCGTCTCGGTGACCGACCTCCCGTCCAGCAAGGGCGTGATGTGGGGCTCCGCGCTCCTCAAGGACGGCGGCTACACCTACATCTACGGCACCGAGGACCTGGGGACGGGCGGCAAGCACCTGTACGTCGCCCGCGTCCTCGGCACCGACCTGCGCGGGAAGTGGACCTACCTGGCGTCGGACGGCACGTGGCCGGAGACGGAGTCGTCGGCGGTCCGGGTGCTCAGCGGGATCTCCAACGAGTTCAGCGTCACCAAGCGCGGGAACTTCTACATCCTGCTGACGCACGACACCAAGGAGGCGTTCAGCGCCCAGATCGACACCTACCTGTCGTGCTCGCCCGCCGGGCCGTTCACCGACGAGCGCACGGTCTACACGGCGCCGCAGGCCGAGCCGCTCCACTACAGCTACAACTCGCACGTCCACGCCTCGCTGACGACCGCGAACAACCTCGTCGTGTCGTACAACCACAACACCCTGGACGACACCACGGGCGAGCAGAACGAGAACTACCAGGACGTGACCGTCTACCGGCCGCGCTTCATCAACGTCCCGGTCTCCGGATGAGAGCCTCCGGCATGGATCCCGAGCTGATGGAGGCCCTCGCGGGCATGCCGCCCGTCGGGCTGGCCGACCCGGTGAAGGCGCGGGACGCGATGCGGGCCCTGGTGGACGTTCTGTCGGAGCCGGTGTCCGACGACCGCGCCGGCTGGGAGGACCGCGAGATCCCGGTCCCCGTCCGGATCTACCGGCCGAAGGAGGCGGCCGGGCCGCTCCCGGCGCTCGTCTACTTCCACGGCGGCGGCTTCGTCACGGGCGACCTGGAGAACGAGCACGTCCGCTGCCTCGACTTCGCCGCCGAGGCCGGGCTCGTCGTCGTGTCCGTGGACTACCGGCTGGCGCCCGAGCACCCGTATCCCGCGCCGTTCGACGACGCCTACGCGGCGACCGTGTGGGTGCACGAGAACGCGGCGGAGCTCGGCGTCGATCCCGCGCGGATCGGCGTCGGCGGCGGCAGCGCGGGCGGCGGCCTGGCCGCCGGGGTCGCGCTGAAGGCCCGCGACGAGAACGGGCCGCCGCTGGTGTTCCAGCTCCTCGTCTACCCGGTGCTGGACGACCGCATGGACACGCCCTCGATGCGCGCGTACACCGAGCCGCCGCTGTTCAACCGCACGGACGCGGGGCACATGTGGCGGCACTACCTGGGCCCGCACCACGGGAACGCGCCTGTGTACGCGGCGCCGGCGCGCGCGGCGGACCTCACGGGGCTGCCGCCCGCGTACGTGCTCGCCGCCGAGGTCGACCCGCTGCGCGACGAGGACCTCGAATACGCGCTGCGGCTCATCCGTACGGGCGTGCCGACCGAGCTGCGGCACGTGCCGGGCGTCTACCACGGGTTCGACGGCGTGCTCCAGGCCGCGGTCGCGCGGGAGGCCCTCGCAGGTCAGCGCGCGGCGCTCCGGCGGGCATTTCCTCCGGACCCTGGACAGTGCAGTACATCAAGTGATTAGATGACTTAACTTCTTCAGGATGACCGAGGTAGAGGTACCGATGGCTCAGGATGTCGCCCGGCCCAGTCTCTCCGACGCGCTCACCGAGCGCGTGCTGGAGCTGATCCGCGCCGGCGGGCTGCGGCCCGGCGACCGGTTGCCCTCGGCCCGCGAGCTGTCCGAACGGTTCGCGGTGACCACCCCGACGCTGCGCGAGGCGCTGCGCCGGCTGGAGGCCACCGGGGCCGTGCAGATGCGGCACGGCTCGGGCATCTACGTGGGCGCCGACCTCGAACGCGTCGTCATCCCCAACCCCAATTTCCGCGAGCTCAAGGCCGACCAGCTGCTGCAGCTGCTGGACGCCCGGCTGCTCATCGAACCCCCGGTGGCGGCGATGGCCGCCCGCCGGGCCGACCCCTCCGACCTCGCCACCCTCCGCGCCGTCCTCGACCAGGCCGGCTGCCACCTGGACGGCGCGGACGCCGAGCTCGACCAGGCCAACCGGTCGTTCCACCGGGCGACCGCCAAGGCCGCGGGCAACGAGGTGCTCAACGAGGTCATCGACTCGCTGCTCTCGGTGCACGCCGCCGAGCAGCGGGAGATACTGCGCATCTTCGACGACCGGGCCCGCGACCACGACGAGCACCGGGGGATCCTCGGCGCCATCGAGGCCGGGGACGCCGAGCGCGCGGAGGAGCTCATGCGCGCGCACCTGCTGGACGTCAAGAGGGTCATCGAAGCCCGGCTCGCCTGACCCGAAACCCCCGACCCACCCTTCGGCCGCCCGTCCGCGAGGACCGGCGGTCCCCACGCCGACCCCTCGTTCGCACCGTTCCACGAGGTCATCGAGTTCTTCGGCACCGATCACCGACACCGAATCCGACTCCTGGCGACCCCACCCCACATCTAGGAGGCCCCCATGATGCCGTCGATGCGTCTGCGGGTGACCGCGCTCGCGACGGGCGCGGCGATGCTGGCCCTGGCGAGCTGCTCGTCCGGTAACGACTCCGGCGAGTCCAAGTCCGAGATCAAGCTCTACAACGACAAGGGAGCCTGGTCGCAGTTCTTCGACCAGATGGGGGCCCAGTCGAAGCAGGAGATCGGGCTCGGCATGAAGCCGGTCGGCTACACCGACGAGCCGACCTACACCGCGTTCATCAAGGCGTCGTTCCGCACCAAGGTCAAGCCCGACCTGTTCACCTGGTCGACCGGCGGCCGGCTCGCCGAGATCGTGAAGCAGAACCAGGTCGCCGACACCAGCGACATCTGGCAGGCCGCCATCAAGACCGGCGACCTGTCCGCCGACCTGTCGAAGTACTACACGATCGACGGCAAGCAGTACTGCGTCCCGCTGAACACCGCCTACTGGGGCATGTTCTACGACAAGAAGATCTTCGCGAAGTACGAGCTCGAGCCGCCGAAGACCTGGGCCGACCTGGAGAACATCGCCCGGACGCTCAAGGCCGAGGGGCAGACGCCGTTCAACCACACCACCCCGACGTCGCTGTTCTCGTTCGTGTGGTTCGAGCAGCTGCTCGCCGGGACGAACCCGGACCTGTACGAGAAGCTCGGCACCGGCCAGGCGTCCTACACCGACCCCGGCGTGGTGGACGTCATGAAGCGCTGGAAGACCATGATCGACGCGGGCTGGTTCAGCAACCCCGGCGACAAGGCCGACCCGGCCGACCACTTCAAGAGCGGCAAGGCCGCCATGGTCTCGTCCGGCACCTGGTTCAACACCAGCATGACCCAGCGCAAGCTGGAGCTCGGCAAGGACTACGGGTTCTTCTTCATCCCGAACGTCAACCCGGCGCTGCCCAAGACCTCCCTCGTCTTCGAGAGCGGCCCGCTCTGCTCGCTGAAGAAGGCGCCCGACGCCGAGGCCAGCACCAAGTTCCTGAAGTGGTGGGTCACCCCCGCCGCCCAGGAGAAGTGGGCCAACTCGCGCGGCGACGTGTCCGGCAACCCCCGGGTGAAGATCGCCCAGCCGGAGCTCGGCCAGATCACCAAGGACGCGGCCAACGGCCAGTACCGGCTGGTGCAGCGCTACTTCGAGGCGGCCCCGCCGCCGGTGCTCACCGCCGCGCTGGACGGGCTCAGCGGTTTCACGGTCAAGCCGGACACCTACATGAAGGTGCTGGAGACCATCCAGAAGGCCAACGAGCAGTACTGGAAGACGGCTGGGAACTGATGGACCACCGCAGCGAAGCGAGGATGGTCCATCAGCTCTCGGGGGCCTGGGGGTCGCCCCCCAGAAGGGACTGAGCCGGGCTTATGACCTTGCAGTCTTCCGACACAAAGACGGCCGCGGCGCGCGCCACGAGGCGCCGCGGCTCGGGGAACGGACGCCGCCGGTCGGGTGGTGACCGCGTCGGCGGCGCTCCGTTCGCCCTCTATGGCCGTTTCCGGTACGGGTACGTGTCGCCCGCGCTGCTCGTCGTCGCGGTGCTGCTCTACCTGCCGTTCGTGTGGACGGCCTGGCTGAGCCTGACCCGCTACGACGGGCTCGGCTCGCCGGAGTTCATCGGCATCGACAACTACACCCGGATGCTCGACGACCCGGCGTTGCTGACCTCGATCCGCAACACGCTGGTGTGGGTGGTCGGGACCACCGTGCTGCCGGTCGGCCTCGGGCTGATGGTCGCCGTCCTGTCGTACGACGTGAAGGGCGGGCCGTGGTACCGCCTGCCGTTCCTGCTGCCGTACGCGATGTCCGGCGCGGGGCTCGGCCTGGTCTGGGGCTTCATCCTCCAGCCGGAGGGCGTCGCCAACCAGGTGCTCTCCTTCTTCGGGATGCCGGGCGGCGACATGTCGTTCCTCAACGACGGCCCGGAGAACACCATCGCGATGCTGATGGTGTGGACCTGGCAGCAGCTCGGCGTCAACATGCTGCTCTTCGTCGTCGGCCTCCAGTCGATCCCGCGCGCCCCGATCGAGGCCGCCCGGATCGACGGCGCCTCCGGCTGGCGGTTGTTCCGGCACATCCTGTGGCCGCAGATGCGCCCGCTGACCACGGTCGTGGTCGGGCTGGCGCTGGTGGCGAGCCTCAAGACGTTCGACATCGTCTGGACGATGACCCAGGGCGGTCCCGGCCGGACCTCCGAGACGCTCGCGGTGACCATGTACCGCGACGTGTTCGTCGCCGACGAGTACGGCTACGGCTCGGCGGTCGCGGTGTTGCTGACCACGGTCACCGGCCTCGCGTCGTACGCCTACATGCGCCGTCAGATCGGAAAGGAGGAGATCTGATGCGCCCCTACGAGGTGGCGCGCCGCGGCGTGCTGGTGGTGCTCGGGCTGATCTGGCTGTTCCCGACGTACCTGATCGTGGTCAACGCGATCCGCCCGTCCGACGCCTACAAGCCGTCCGAGGCGATGAAGCCGTCCGGCGGGTTCGGGTTCTTCGACAACGTCACGCAGGTCTGGGAGTCGACCGACATCCTGCAGAGCGTGGGGCAGACGCTGCTCTACGCGGTGGTGTCGCCCGCGCTCGCGGTGCTGCTCGGCGCGCTCGCCGGCTACGCGATCGTGGTGTTGCGGCTGAAGCACGGCTTCGCCTGGTTCATGCTCATCTACGGCGGGACGATCTTCCCGTTCCAGATGTTGCTGGTGCCGCTGTTCGTCGGCTACAGCAAGACCCCGCTGTACGACACCCGGATGGGGATGGTCCTCATCCACCTGGCCATCAACATCCCGTTCGCGGCGCTGGTGATGCGCAACTTCTTCGGCGGCGTGGCGACCTCGATCTACGAGGCGGCGCGCATGGACGGCGCGTCCACGCTGAGCGTCTTCTTCAGGATCTTCCTGCCGGTCTCCTGGCCGGCGCTGGCCGCGGTGTTCATCTTCGAGTTCACGTTCACCTGGAACGACCTGCTGTTCGGGCTGACGCTGACGCAGTCGGAGAGTGCCCGGCCGGTGATGGCCGAGCTGGCGGCCCTGACCTCCGACGTCTACGCGGGCACCCCGGTGCCGGTCGCGCTGGCCGCCGGGCTCCTGGTCTCGCTGCCGACCGTCGTGCTCTTCCTGGCGACCCAGCGGCTCTTCGCCCGGGGTCTGTCCATCGCCCAGCTCTAGATGCTCCACACCTCCTCACGCTCTCAAGGGGAATCACACATATGACGAGCCGTCTGTTGCAGGCCAGCCTCGGATCGCCCGACTACGACGGGATCCGCGAGGCACTGCGCCAGGACTCCTCGGCCGAGGTCATCGCCGTGCGCGGGCTCACCGTGCGGGCCGCCGTGCCGCCGCTGTTCCGGCGGGACGGCGACGCGCTGCGGCAGGTCGTGCGGATCGACGTGACCGGCGAGGCCGCCGCCGGTCTCGACCTGGCCCTGGAGGACGGGGACGGGGCGAACGTCGCCGAGGGGCGCACCGGCGACGACGGCCGGGCGACGCTGCTCGTCCCGGAGGTCGCGGGGACGCGGCGGCTGACCCTGCGGGTGCGCGACGCCGCCGGCCTGGTCGGGGCGGCGCCGCTGGACGTGACGCCGCAGCGCAAGTGGAACGTCTTCGTCGTGCACCACTCCCACCTGGACATCGGCTACACCGACACGCAGGGCACGGTGCTGCGGCACCACCTCGACTACCTGGACGCGGCCCTCCGGTTGTCGAAGGAGACCGCCGACTGGCCGGACGACGCCCGGTTCCGCTGGTCGGTGGAGTCGTCGATGCCGGCGCTGCGCTGGCTCGCCGCCCGGCCCGAGGACATGGTCGCCGACTTCGTGCACGCGTCGCGGGCGGGCCAGATCGAGGTCACCGCGTTCCCGATGCAGCTGCACACCGAGGCCTGCTCGGTCGAGGAGCTGTACCGCCAGCTGCGCTTCGTCGAGCAGCTGCGCTCGGCGTACGGCATCGACGTGCGGTCGGCGATGCACACCGACATCCCGGGCGCCGTCGTCGGCGTGGTCGACGCGCTGAACGCGGCCGGGGTGCGCTACCTGGCGGCCGCCCACAACTGGGCCGGCCGCTCCGTTCCGTACATCACCGGCGGCGACAAGCTCGGCCGGCCGTTCCGCTGGCGCGCGCCCAGCGGCCGCGAGCTGCTGGTGTGGTTCACCGACACCCCGCACGGCATGGCCTACATGGAGGGCAACACGGTCGGCCTGGTCGACGGCTACGACCTCGCCGAGGACCTGCTGCCGCGCTACCTCGGCTCGCTCGCCGACCGGCCCTACCCGTACGGGCCGGGCACGTTCGGCTGGTACGCGGCGCCCGGCCAGGTCGGCGCGGCCAAGGCGCCCGACGTCCTGGACGCCGTGCACCTGCGCGTGCAGGGCGCGCACGCCGACAACGCCGGGCCGTCGATCATGCCCGCCGAGATCGCGCGCCGCTGGAACCAGACCTGGGCCTACCCGCGGTTGCGGATGGCGACCAACGCCGACTTCTTCGAGCACGTGGAGGAGCACCACCTCGGCGAGCTCCAGGTGCACGAGGGCGACTGGACCGACTGGTGGGCCGACGGGCTCGGTTCGGGCGCCCGCCCGCTCGGGTACGTGCGCCGCGCGCAGAACGTGCTGCGCACCGCCGAGACGTTGCACTCGCTGGCCGGTGCCGGTGCCGCCGGCGGGGAGGCGGGCCCACCCGCTCCCGGGAGCGGCTTCGCCGCCGGTTTCGACGAGGCCTACGACAAGGCCGCGCTCTTCGACGAGCACACCTGGGGCGCCGCCAACCCGTGGGAGGACGCCGAGGAGGGCACCGACTCCGGCGGGTTGCAGTGGACCCGCAAGTCGGGCGTCGGCTACCAGGCGTACGACGACGCCCTCGACCTGCTCCAGGCGGGCGCGCGGCGGTTCGGCGCGTTCCAGGGTCCCGCGCCGGACGCGCTCGCCTCGTTCGCGGTGGTCAACCCCGGCACGTTCGCCCGCACCGACGTGGCGCGCGCCTTCCTGCCGCGCGACGTGGTCGCGGTGGACGTGCCGATCCGGCTGGTGGACGCGCGGACCGGCGAGCCGGTGCCGCACCGCGAGGACGAGGTCGACCCGGAGGAGTGGCCGACCCGGCCGATCGGCCGGCACATCGAGGCGATCGTCGCGGACGTTCCCGGCCACGGCCAGGTGCGGCTGGACGTGGTGCGCGGCGACGCGCCCGTCCCCGAGCCGGAGGACCTCGGCCGCGACGGCGTCATCGAGAACGAGTACTACCGGGTGACCTACGACCTCGCCGAGGGCCACATCAGCTCGGTCTTCGACAAGAACGCCGGGCGCGAGCTCGTCAACGCCGACGCCGCGGCGGGATTCGGGCAGTACATCTACGACCGCTACGCGACCGCCCCGCACTTCAACCACCTGTCCGGGCACATGCTCGTGCACGACAAGACGCTGCTGGGCGACCGGGCCATCGGCCGGCACGCCGGAGTGGTGAGGTGTGAACGCACCCCGGCGGGGGAGCGGCTGGTCGTGGAGCTGACCGGCAAGGGCGTCGACTGGCTGCGGACCACGATCGACCTGTACGCGGGCGTGCCCCGCCTGGACATCCGCTTCCAGCTGGGCAAGCAGCCGACGGCGGCCAAGGAGGCGGTGTTCTTCTCCTTCCCGTTCGCGGTCGGCGGTCCGCCCTCGGTCTGGGAGCTGACCGGCGGCGTCGGCGGCACCCACGTGCCCAGCGTGCCGGGCTCGGCCGAGCACATGCGGCCGATCAGGCACTGGACCGCGTTCGAGGACGCCGGCCTGACGGTGGCGTGGGCGACGCTGGAGGCGCCGCTGGTGCAGTTCGGCTCGATCCACATGCCGTACGCGCCGTTCCCGCCGACGCTGGACGTCGAGCCCGCCACGGTCTACTCGTGGGCGCTCAACAACATCTGGGACACCAACTTCCCGTCGCAGCAGTCGGGCGAGACCACGTTCCACTACGCCGTCGGGTCCGCGGCGGGCGGCGTGCCCGGGCGGCGGCTCGGCGCGGCCACCGCGGCCGGGCTCACCGACACGTTCGTCGCGACCCTGCTGACCGGCGACGGGACGGCGGCTGCGGGCGCGGCCCCCGCGACCTCGACGTTCGTCAGCGTGGACGACCCGGACGTGCTGATCAGCTCGATCGGGCGGGATCCGGACGGTGATCTGGTCGTCCGGCTGCGGTCACTGGCCGACGGGCCGGTGGAGGCCGGGCTGCGGGCGCCCGGGCTGCGCGGCGCCGTCGTCGACTCCGGTCTCGGCCGCGACGCCGAGGAGGCGCCCGTCCGGGACGGCGCCGCGATCGTCCGCCTGCCCGCGTGCGGGATCGTCGCCGTCACGGTGAAGGGGAACCAGTAGATGAAGATCACCGACATCCGGGCGACCACCGTCGCGGTGCCGCTCGAAGCCCCGCTGCTGCACAGCAACGGGGCGCACTGGGGGCGGTTCGTCCGCACGATCGTCGAGGTCGAGGCCGACAACGGGCTGGTCGGCCTGGGCGAGATGGGCGGCGGGGGCGAGAGCGCCGAGGCCGCGTTCCGCGCGCTGGCGCCCTACCTGGAGGGGCACGACCCCTTCGAGCTGGAGGCGCTCCGGTTCAAGATCGCCAACCCGACGGCCAGCCTCTACAACAACCGCACGCAGATGCTGGCGGCCATCGAGTTCGCCTGCATCGACCTGCTCGGGCAGCACCTCGGCGTCCCCGCGTACGACCTGCTCGGCGGCAGGATCCGCGACTCGGTGCCGTTCGCCTCGTACCTCTTCTACCGGTATCCGGGCGCCAGCGGTGTCCCGGAGGTGCGCACGCCCGGGCAGCTCGTCGAGCACGCCCGCGCGCTCAAGGCCGAGCACGGGTTCACGGTCCACAAGCTCAAGGGCGGGGTGTTCCCGCCGGACTACGAGCTGGAGTGTTACCTGGCCCTGGCCGAGGCGTTCCCCGGCGACCGGCTGCGGTACGACCCGAACGCCGTGCTGAGCATGGACGAGGGCGTGCGGTTCGGGAAGGCGATCGAGCACGTCGCCAACGACTACCTCGAGGACCCCGTCTGGGGGCTGGAGGGGCTGCGGCTCGTCCGGGAACGGGTGGACGTGCCGCTCGCCACCAACACCGTCGTGGTCAACTTCGAGCAGCTCGCCGCCAACGTGCTGCGGCGCAGCGCGGACGTCGTCCTGCTCGACACCACGTTCTGGGGCGGCATCCGGGCGTGCGTCAAGGCGGCAGGGATCTGCGAGACGTTCCAGGTGGGGGTCTCGGTGCACTCGTCCGGCGAGCTCGGCATCCAGCTTGCCACGATGTTGCACCTGGGCGCGGTGCTGCCGAACCTCACGTACGCCGCCGACGCCCACTACCACCACCTCGCGGGCGACGTGATCGAGGGCGGGAAGCTGCCCTACGACGGCGGGCGGATCGCGGTGCCGTCCGGGCCGGGCCTCGGCGTGAGGCTGGACCGTGACAAGGTCGCCGAGTACGTCGAGCTCTACCGCGAGCTGGGCGGCTACCCCTACGACCGCGACCCGGGCCGGCCCGGCTGGTATCCGCTCGTGCCGAACGAACGCTGGGCCGACCCCGCCGTGCCGCTGGGCGCTCTCTGAGCCGCGGCCGTCAGGCGCTCTCCGCGCCGAGGCGGCGCAGCGCGTCACCGGTGAGGCGGTGGACGGTCCACTCGTCCTGCGCCCCCGCGCCGAGCGACTCGTAGAAGCCGATGGCCGGGGTGTTCCAGTCGAGGACCGACCACTCCACCCGGCCGTACCCGCGCTCGACGGCGATCCGCGCCAGCCGGGTGAGCAGTGCCCTGCCGTAGCCGTGGCCGCGCATCGCGGGATCGACGTAGAGGTCTTCGAGGTAGATGCCGTGCTTGCCGAGCCAGGTGGAGAAGTTGAGGAACCACAACGCGAAGCCGACGACCTCGCCCTCGTGCTCGGCCACGTGGGCGAAGGCCTTCGGGTCCGCGCCGAAGAGGGCGGTGCGCAGGTCGTCCTCGGTGGCCTTCACCTCGTCGGGGGCCTTCTCGTAGGCCGCGAGGTCGTGGACGAGGCGCAGGATCGAGGGAACGTCGTCAGGAGTCGCAGGGCGGATCATGCCTGACAGGCTAGCGAGGCGCCGGAACGTGCCGGGGGCCGGGCGGACGTCGTGCGTCCGGCCGGCCCCCGCATGCTGGTCGAGCCGCGCCGCGCCCTGCCGGGCGCGGGCCGTGGGCGGTCAGCCCTGCTTGGTCTCCCAGAAGATCTTGTCGATCTCGGCGATCTTGCCGAGCAGGTCCTCGGCCACCTTGACGTCGAGGCTGCCCTTGGTGCCGGCCGCGCCGGCCAGCTTGGTCGCCTCGTTGAACAGCTGGTGCAGCTGCGGGTACTTCTCGAAGTGCGGCGGCTTGAAGTAGTCGGTCCAGAGCACCCACAGGTGCTCCTTCACCAGGTTGGAGCGCTGCTCCTTGATGACGATCGCGCGGGCCCGGAAGGCCGGGTCCTCGTTGGCCTCGTACTTCTCAATGATCGCCTTGACCGACTCGGCCTCGATCCGGGCCTGCGCCGGGTCGTAGACACCGCACGGCAGGTCGCAGTGCGCGGAGACCGTGGTCTTCGGACGCAGAAGGTTGCGGAGCACCTGCGTTTCCCTTCCCTCGTTTCGGATCATGCTCAGGTCATCGACATTACTCTTGTGGCCAGGAGGGCGTACGGGCAGGGCACTCGGACTTTGGCCCTAGGACCGGATCCTGGCGAATCGCCCGATATCGCCCGTGAAGCGTTCTCCCAGGGCTGTCATATCCGCCAAGGAGCGGGTCATGCGGGTCGTTGCACAGCGAAGGGCAAAAGTGTGATCCGGATTCCGTGGCGCGCCGTCGCCGTGGCCGGCGACTCGATGACGCCCGCGCTGCGGCCGGGAGACGCGCTGGTCGTGCGCAGGGGCGGCCGGGTCGCGGTCGGCGACGTCGTCGTCGCGCGGCACCCGCGCGAGAGCGGGACCGTGGTCGTGAAGCGCGTCGCGTTCAGGGACGGCGACGGCTGGTGGCTGGAGAGCGACAACCAGGAGGCGCGCGGGCGCCAGGACAGCTGGAACTGGGGCGCGGTGCCGGACGAGCTGGTGCTCGGGCGGGTCGTCGCCCGCTACTGGCCGCCCTCGCGGGTCTCGGTCTTCGCCGCGCGCCGCGGCAGGCCGCCCTCCTGAGCCCCGATCCGGGCCGCGACGGGCGTGTCGGGCCCGAGCGTCGCGCTGGCGGTCGTCCGCGGCGGATGCTGGGCCGCGGCCACGCTGCTGGGGCGCCCGGCGCAACGGTCGGAGCAGTAGCGCTGCGAGTGGTTGGCGGTGGCGTCGAAGAACACCCGCGCGCAGTCGTCCGCACGGCAGATCCCCAGCCGGTCCAGGCCCCGGTCACTGATCTTGACGGCCAGGCCCATCGCCGCCCACGCCGCGTAACGGTCGTAGATCGAGCCGCCCTCGTTGAGATGCAGATGCCAGCGCTGGGCGTCGTGGTCGGTCAGCTGCGGATGCACCGGATGCTGGATCAGCAGGGAGTTGATGCGTTCGATCGCGTCCTCGTCGTCTCCGGTCGCGGCGGAGACGAAGATCGCGCGAAGCTGGGCGCGCAGATCGCGCATGGCGTCGAGGTCGCGGTGGGCGAGCCGGCCGCCCAGGTGGGGCCGGATCTCCAGCAGATCGCGCAACCCGTCGAGATCACGCAGCCTGTCGCCGTTCGGGCCCTGCGTGTTCACGAGTTCGATCGCCAGGTCCGCGTAAGAGGCGAGGTCCACGTTCGCTCCTGACGGAGTCGACCTGATCGTATGAATCGTCTGTGTGTGATTCCCCCACGCCGAGTATTACACCTTCGGCGGCCGTCTCGACAGAAGCGGTCATGACGGAACATGAAATATTGTGCGGTACTCGGAACTGATCACAGGCAATTTGCTGGCTTTGGTGCGTTCCGGGCGGAGTTTTCAAGGTCGTCAGCCGGCCCCGCGGACGATGACGGCCCGTGATCCCGGATCGGGGACCACGGGCCGTGCGGCTCGGGTGCCTCGGGTCAGAGGCGGGCGACGCCGTCCTCGCGCGCCCGCGCGGCCACCGCGGCGGTGACGGCCGGGGCCACCCGGTCGTCGAACGGGCTCGGGATCACGTAGTCGGGGGACAGGGCGTCACCGACGATGCCGGCGATCGCGTCGGCCGCGGCCAGCTTCATGTTCTCGGTGATCGAGTGCGCGCGCACGTCGAACGCGCCCTTGAAGATGCCGGGGAACGCCAGCACGTTGTTGATCTGGTTGGGGAAGTCGCTGCGGCCGGTCGCGACCACCCGGGCGTGCCGGCGGGCGATGTCGGGGTGCACCTCGGGCGTCGGGTTGGAGAGCGCGAACACGATCGCGTCCTCGCTCATCGTCGCGATGCACGACTCCTGGACCGTGCTGCCCGACAGCCCGATGAACACGTCGGCCCCGCGCAGCGCCTCCTCGGTCGAGCCCTTGAGGTGCGACCGGTTGGTGATCGCGGCGATCCGCTCCTTGATCGGGTTGAGGCCGTCGCGGCCCTCGTAGATCAGGCCCTTGCTGTCCGACAGCGCGATGTCGCCGATGCCGGCGTTGATCAGGATCTGCGAGACGGCGATGCCCGAGGCGCCGGCGCCGGCCACGACCGCGCGCAGGCTGCTCAGCGGCTTGCCGATCAGCCGCGCCGCGTTGGTCAGCGCCGCCAGCGCCACGATGGCGGTGCCGTGCTGGTCGTCGTGGAAGACCGGGATGTCCAGGGCCTCGCGCAGCCGGTCCTCGATCTCGAAGCAGCGCGGCGCGCTGATGTCCTCGAGGTTGATGCCGCCGAAGCTCGGGGCCATCCGGATGACGGTGTCGACGATCTCGTCGACGTCGGTCGTGCTCAGTGCGATCGGCACCGAGTCCACTCCGGCGAACTCCTTGAACAGCAGCGACTTGCCCTCCATGACCGGCATGGAGGCGGCGGGGCCGATGTCGCCGAGACCGAGCACCGCGGTGCCGTCGGTGACGACCGCCACCACCCTGGAGGTCCAGGTGTAGTCGTAGGCCAGTTCGGGGTTGTCGGCGATGGCGGTGCAGACCCGCGCGACTCCGGGAGTGTACGCAAGGGAAAGGTCGTCCTTGTCGCGCACCGGAATGGTCGAGCGCACCTCGAGCTTGCCGCCGCGGTGCAGCGGGAAGGCCGGATCGTCGTCGAAGGAGAGTGGTTCGTTGGGAATGGGCTCAGCAGCCACAGCGACCCCTGTCAGAGAATTGGGTTTGCGGGCGATGCCGCCGCGTAGGTGCGGTCTGTTGGCCGTCACCTTGTTGGGCATCTCGCGACGTACGGGGGTCACCCGTTGTCCGATTGTGCCACATCTGACGACGCCGACTCCGGGGCTGTGAGGTGGCAGGCATCACGTCCACCCCGGAACGTGATAACAATCTTACTCATCGTCACTGGAAATCCGGCGATCCGCCAGGCCGGGCTGCCTTGTTGTCCGATTGTTTCGGAGCCTTAATCCAGATCGCGCCCGGTGTAGGCCAAAATGTGCCTTTGACCTTTGGATCTGTACAGGGTCCGAACAAGATCTGAACTGGAGGGGGACCCGTGATCACTGGTTCTCTGCGTCGTGGCGTCGTCGCCACGGCTGCGCTTGCCCTGACCGGTCTCCTGGCGCTGAGCGCCTGTGGCGAGTCGGCCGACGAGAAGGGTGACGGAAACAACGCGGGCGGTGCCGCCGCGTTCAAGCCGGTCAAGGCCGGCAAGATCTCCGTCTGCACCAACCTGCCGTACCCGCCGTTCCAGTTCGACCAGGGCGGCAAGACGGTCGGGTTCGACGTTTCCATGATCGACCTGGTGGCGAAGAAGCTCAACGTGACCCAGGAGATCGTCAACATCGACTTCGCCGCGATCAAGGGCGGCTCGGCGCTGAACGCGGGCCGCTGCGACGTGGCCGCGGCCGGCATGACGATCACCGACGAGCGCAAGGCGAGCCTGGACTTCTCCCGGCCCTACTTCCCCGAGTACATCACCCTGCTGATCAAGAAGGGCGGCACGGCCAAGTCGCTCGACGACGTCAAGTCGCAGAACCTCAAGCTGGGCGTCCAGGCCGACACCACGAGCCTGGAGATGGCCAAGGCCAAGGGCCTCAAGCCCCGCGAGTACAAGGACTCCGAGAAGCAGCGCCTCGCCCTGGTCTCCGGCCAGATCGACGCCGTCCTCCAGGACACCCCGGTCGTCAACGACTGGCTGAAGAAGAGCGACGTCTCCAACGGGTTCGCCATCGCGGCCGACATCGCGACCGGCGCCCAGTACGGCTTCGCGGTCAAGAAGGGCGGCAACCCGGTCCTGCTGAAGACCATCAACGAGACGATCACTGAGACGGTGGGGAACGGCCAGTGGGCCGCGCTCTACAAGCAGTGGGTCGGGTCCGAGCCGAAGTCCAAGCCCGCAGAGAGCTGATACGTCGCGATGACGACAACCCTGCAAGAGCCCGGTCCTGCCGGGGGCGGCGCCCCTGCCAGGACCGGGCTCAGCCCCCGCCGGAAGCGCCAGGTCACCCTCTACGCGCAGTACGTGATCTTCGTACTGCTCGCGCTGGCCGTGATCCTGGGCGCCGACTGGGCCGCGATCAGCAAGTACTTCCTCGATTTCAGCAAGATGGACGGCCAGTGGGGGAGGCTGTTCGGCACCGCCCTGGTCAACACCATCCTCTACACCCTGGCCGCCTACGTGGTCGGCTTGGCGCTCGGTCTGATCGTCGGCCTGATGCGGTTGTCGTCGGTGCTGCCGTACCGCTGGTTCGCCCTGGTCTTCATCGAGATCTTCCGGGGCCTGCCGGCCCTGCTGATCCTGCTGCTGGTCGGCTTCGGCGTGCCGATCGCGTTCCCCGACATGGCCAACCCGCCGGGCGGGGTGTTCTTCAACGTCTCGGTCGGGCTCGGCCTGGTCGCCGCCGCCTACATGGCGGAGACGATCAGGGCGGGCATCCAGGCCGTGCCCAAGGGGCAGCTGGAGGCCGCGCGCTCGCTCGGCATGTCACGGTCCCGCGCGATGATCTCGATCGTCATCCCGCAGGCGTTCCGGATCGTGATCCCGCCGATGACCAACGAGCTGGTGCTGCTGTTCAAGGACTCCTCGCTGGTCTTCATCCTCGGCTTCACCGCCGACCAGTACGAGCTGACCAAGTTCGGCGAGAGCCTGTCCAACACCACCGCCAACTCCACGCCGTACATCGTCGCCGGCGCCGCGTACCTGACCATCACGATCCCGCTGGGCTTCCTGGTGCGCCGCCTGGAAGCGCGGCAGGCGAAGGCACGGTGATCCGATGACCCACATGGTGGAGATCCGCGACCTGTACAAGTCGTTCGGCGACAACGAGGTCCTCAAGGGCATCGACTTCACCGTCGAGCGCGGCCAGGTCATCTGCATCATCGGCCCGTCCGGCTCCGGCAAGTCCACGCTGCTGCGCTGCGTCAACCTGCTGGAGGAGCCCACCAGCGGCAAGGTCTTCGTCGAGGGCGAGGAGGTCACCGACACCGACGTCGACATCGACAAGGCCCGCCGCAAGGTCGGCATGGTCTTCCAGCAGTTCAACCTGTTCCCGCACCTGAAGGTGCTGGACAACATCACGATCGCCCAGCGGCGCGTCCTCAAGCGCGGCAAGGGCGAGGCGGAGAAGACCGCGCGGGCCAACCTCGAGCGCGTCGGGCTCGCCGAGAAGGAGACCAGCTACCCGGCGCAGCTGTCGGGCGGGCAGCAGCAGCGGGTGGCCATCGCGCGTGCCCTGGCCATGGACCCGGCGCTGATGTTGTTCGACGAGCCCACCTCGGCGCTCGACCCCGAACTGGTCGGCGACGTGCTCACGGTCATGCGCAAGCTCGCCCAGGACGGCATGACCATGCTCGTGGTCACGCACGAGATGGCGTTCGCCCGCGACGTGGCCGACCACGTCGTCTTCATGGACGACGGCGTCATCGTCGAGGAGGGCCCGCCGGACCAGGTCATCGGCGACCCGCAGAACGAGCGCACCAAGCTCTTCCTGCGGCGCGTCCTCGATCCCACCCACGTGGAGGTCAGCGGGCTGTCCGACTTCGAGAAGGCGGACGGCCTGTCCGCCGGCGAGGCCGGCGAGTTCAAGAAGCCCACCGGGTTCTGATCGCACCGGCGGGCAGGCCCGCGGGTCACGTGACGGGGGCGGCCGGCTCCGCGAGAGCGGGACCGGCCGCCCCCGCCGTGTTCTGGGCCGCCGTGTTCTGGGCAGGTGCGTCCGGGGCCGTGGGGTCGCCCAGGGAGACCGTGCCCTGGCGGGTGACGTCGGCATAGACGCCGAGGGCGGCGGCGAAGCCGGCGGTGACCGCCCGGAGCAGCCCGCGGTCGGCCGCCAGGCCGTGCTGCGGCTGAGTGATCATGACGCAGCGCCGGCAGTCCCCGGTCACCTGGACGCGGGCGGTGCCCAGGGCCAGGTCGTGGCCGATGAGCCGCCGGTCGCCCGGCCCCTCCAGGACGATGTTGGGACGGAAACGGCGGACCTCCCAGGCGCCCTCCGGGTGCCGTCGCCGGGCGGCGCGCAGGACGTCGCGGCTGACGATGTGCAGCGGCGCCTCGTCCACCAGGCCCCAGCCGGGAAGCTCGAAGGAACCGGGCGTCCCGTCCTGGTCGTAGTCCTCCACCCGGTCCTTCCCCCACTCCTCGGCCCGGGTGTCCCGGGCCGCCGCGCGGAGCAGATGGACGGGACGTTCCAGCCAGGCGCTCAGCACCAGGTCGACGGCGGGGTCGGAACTGCGCACGCGGACGCCGGTGGGCAGGACGATCTCCGCCTCGTACGCCGCCTCGTACGCCGCCGGGTCCGCCTCCCCGTGCGCCGTCCCGCCGCCCGCGACGAGGCGGGCGCGGGCGAGCAGCAGCACGGGCAGGCGCTTGGCGGTCAGGACCTTGCCGGTACGGGCGTCGGCCAGGGCGAAGGCGCGGTCCCCGGCGGCGCCGTGCGGGCCAAGGTCCAGGCCGGTCACGCGCTGGCCGCCCATCGACTTCACCGGATAACGCCACAACTCTGAGACTCGATATGTAGGGCTGAGCACGCGTCCGAGCGTGTCACCCGGCGTCAGACGGAGTGCAGGGCCAATCGGGAGGGCTTGGCACCGTCCCCCGGGCCGTCCCCCGGAGCGTCCCCGGGATCGCGCCCGCCGAGGTCGCGCTCGGCCTGGGCGAGCCGCCGCACGCCCTCGACCAGCGTCTCCGGCGGCTGGACGAACGGAACGCGCAGGTAGTTCTCGAACGTCCCGCCCAGCCCGAAGCGCGGCCCGGCGGGGACGCGCACGCCGTGGTCGGCCGCCGCCCGCGCCAGGCGCGTGCTGACGGGCCGGTCGAGGCGGGCCCACAGGACCAGCCCGCCGGGCGGCTCGGTGAACGACCAGGCGGGGAGCTGGTCGCGGAGCGCGCCGGCCAGCACCCGCAGCCGTTCGGCGAGCAGCCGCCGCCGGGCCACGATCAGCCCGTCGTAGCCGGCGAGGAGGCGCACGGTCATGAACTGCTGGACGATCGGGTTACCCGCGTCCATCGACTCGCGCACCCGGGCCAGCCGGGCGATCATCGAGGCGGTCGTGCGGATCCAGCCGACCCGCAGACCGCCCCAGCAGACCTTGCTCATGGAGCCGATCGTGATGACGCGCGCCGGGGTGCCGTAGGCCGCGAGCGGGGCCGGGAGGAGGCCGGGCCCGATGCCGAGCTCGGCGACGGTGTCCTCGACCACCAGCCGGGTGCCGGCCTCGCGGGCGGCCACGGCGACGGCGCGCCGGGCGGCGGCCGGCATCACGTGGCCGGTGGGGTTCTGGAAGTCCGGCATGAGGTAGCCCAGCACCGGCCGGGCACGCTGGAGGGTCGTCCGGATCATGTCGACGTCCCATCCCGCGGGACCGACGGACACCGAGACCGGCCGCCCGCCGGCCAGCCGGACGGCGTTGTGGACGGTGGGATGGCCCGGCGACTCCATCAGGACCCGGTCGCCGTTCCCGGACAGCAGCCGGAGCAGCAGTGCCCAGGACTGCTGCGCCCCGTTCGTCACCATGATCTCTTCGGGCCGGGTGGGCAGCCCGCGCAGGGTGTACCGGTCCGCGATGGCCTTGCGCAGCGAGGGCACGCCGGTCAGGTCGTAGCCGGTCTGGCCGGTGTGCTGCGCCAGCTCGGCGGCGGTGCCCACCATGGCCTCGGTGAACAGCGGCTCCGGCGCCGGGAGGGCGGCCAGGGCGAAGTCGATCTCCGCCGGGGTGCCGTCGGCCGCCCAGGTCACGACGCGCGGCGTGCCCGCCCGCGTCGGGAGCGAGACATAGCTGCCCGCGCCGCGGCGGCTGTGCAGGTAGCCCTCCTCGCGGAGCAGGTCGTACGCCGCCGCCACCGAGTTGCGGCTCACGCCCAGGTGGCGGGCCAGCACCCGTTCGGCGGGCACGCGGGTGTCGGGCTGGAGCCGGCCGTCGGTGATGACGTGACGGATGGCCGAGGCGAGGTCCTCGTAGATCGCCCCCGAGTGTGACCAGGGGCCGAGGACCCTGGCGAGTTGTTCCGCACTGATCGAGTTGAATGATCGATTCACCCTGGAACCAGCCATGGGGTGGAGGGGTTCCCTTCTCTGTCGCGTCGGCTGCCGTCAGCCCTTGTGGAGCGCGGGAGCCGTGCCAGAACCTGGACAGGGTCGCAGCCCCCCGCACGGCTCACAAGGTGGATTCGGCGGCTGTCCAACGGCGGTCGGGCCTCCGGATGTGATGCCCGTCACGCTGCTCGGGAAGTGGTTCGCACCACGAGCGACCCGGTTTCTCACTTCTCCCGACCCTTCGGGTCACCTCGCGGTTGGACGGCCGGATACGGCCATTCAGCCGGCGGGCATGGGGCCAAGCGCTCCCGATTGGCTCTGTCAGCCGCCGCCCGCGTTCCCGAAGGATGCGTTCGTAGGACCCGTACGACCCGAGAACGACAGAACGCAAGGGGAGATCAAAGGTGGCAAAGCTGGATCGGCAGTTCCTCCAGGGCCTCGCCGAGGAATGCATGGAACGGCAGTTCGCACGCGTTCCGCGGATGCGCGACTTCCACGCCGGAGAATGGACCGACCGGGAGTACTTCATCCGGCACAAGACCGAGACGGTGCTGCGGATCCGCCTCAACAACGAGGTCGACTCCTACGCCCTGTTCAAGGTGGGCTCCAAGGACGACGCCCTCGCGGCCAAGCTCGCGCAGTACCTGGCCGAGGAGTACGGCCACGAGAACATGTTCACGCGCGACCTGGTCAAGTTCGGGCTCAGCCTCGAGGCCCTGAACGCCACGCCGGTGTTCCCGTCGACCGCGAAGCTGATGGGGTACCTGCGGCTCGCCGCCGACTCGCGCGGCCCGGCGCCGACGACGGTGTGGGACTGGTTCGTCGAGTGGTACTCCGACCGCTACAACCAGACGATCCTCGACCGGGCCACCGCCGAGTTCGGGCGTGAGAACACCCGCGGCTCGCAGTCCCATCTGGACTTCGACGAGGACCACGACCACGACGAGCTGATGTTCAAGACGGTGTCGCTCGCGGTCGAGGGCTTCGGCAGCTCCGAGCAGGCCTACCGGGACCTGGCGACCTACATCGACCTGATCGGCGACTACTTCGCGGAGTTGTACGAGGCGACCGCGGGACGCCGGGACGCCGCGGGGGCGACGGCGGAGCGCGCGCTCGCCGAGATCTGAGACCGGTCGATCGGCCGTGGCCACCCGAGGGGGGCCACGGCCGATCCATGGGGGACCACCGACGGGATTCGAGCGTGAGCACCACTACTGCGACGGGGGAGTTCGTGGAGAGCAGGGACAGGAGACCGGGGGACGACGACGTCTTGAGGTCGTTCGGCGGCAAGGTGACGGGCGGGTCGTTCTCGTGCGTCGCCGCCAAGACCGCATGGCGGCGGGGCACCATCGTGCACCGCCACTACGGCGTGATGGGGGACGAGGGCACCACCGAGACCCTGCACGCCGACCTGGCCGGGTTCGCCGGCCGCAAGGACGAGATCGATCTTCTGCTGGCGTCGTTCGTGGCGACCTTCGACGGGCCGGCGGAACTGAGCGAGATGGAGTTCGAGGAGGAACTCTGGCACCAGCTGCAACGGCTGCACGACCTCGATTCGGACCTCTGCGCATGGTCGGACGAGGTCGATCCGGACCCGTCCTCGCCGCGTTTCGGTTTCAGCGTGGGAGGCCATCCGTTCTTCGTCGTGGGACTTCACCCGAACGCGGAACGGATCACCCGGCGTTTTCCGTTCCCGGCCCTGGCGTTCAATTCGCACGTGCAGTTCGAACGTCTCAAAGAACGCGGCATCTACCAGCGTCTGCAACAGGAGACACGGGCCCGAGAGATCGAGATCCAGGGTTCGGTCAATCCCAATCTCGCGGAGTTCGGTGAGTTCTCGGAAGCGGCGCAGTACTCGGGCCGGGCCGTCGACGCCGGCTGGAAATGCCCTTTCCGGCCGCACGCCGAAATGACCGGACGACACGCCGGTATGACCGAGGGGGCCGTGCGATGACCGCGGGATGGGCCGTGGTGACCGGCGCCTCCGCCGGCATCGGCCGGGCGGTCGCCGACCGGCTCCTCAAGGAGGGGCACCGCGTGGCCGTCTGGGCACGCCGTGAGGACCGGCTCGCGGAGCTCGCGGACCGGCACGGCGACCTGGTGCGCGCCACCGCGGTCGACGTCCGGGACCCGGCCGCCGTCGCCGCCGCCGCCGGTGCGCTGACCGCCGACGGGTCGGCCATCGACCTGCTGGTCAACAACGCCGGGTTGTCGCTGGGCCTCGGCCCGTTCGACGACGGCGACCCCGCCGACTGGCACACGATGATCCAGACCAACGTCGAGGGGCTGCTCGCCTGCACCCGGGCCGTGCTGCCCGGCATGCGCGCGGCGGGCCGGGGCCACATCGTCAACATCGGCTCGCTCGCGGCCGAGTACCCGTTCATGGGCGGCAACGTGTACGCCGCGAGCAAGGCGTTCGTCCACCACCTCACCGACAACCTGCGGGTGGACGTGCACGGCAGCGGCGTCCGGGTCACCTGCGTGGCGCCCGGCATGGTCCGCAGCGAGTTCGCGACGGTCCGCTTCGGCGGCGACGGCGAGCGCGCCGCCGCGCTCTACGCGGGCATCGAGCCGCTCGCCCCCGGCGACGTGGCCGAGGCCGTGGTCTGGGCCTACCGCAGTCCCGCGCACGTGAACGTCAACCACATCGAGCTCATGGCGCTCGACCAGCCCTACGGCCTCGCGCTCACCCGCCGAAAGGACGACCGATGACCGGCCTCGTCAGCTCCTACAACGACTTCGACCCGCTGGAGGAGATCGTCGTCGGAACGGCGAACGGCTACCACCTCCCGGCGGTGGACACCTCGCTGCGCCACTTCTTCCAGATCCGCGACGGCGGTCCCGAGCTCGCCGAACGGGTGGACGCGGCGCGCCTCGCCCGCGTCGTCGAGGAGACCGAGGAGGACCTCGCGGCCTTCTCCGCCGCCCTGATCGAGCTCGGCGTGCGCGTCCGGCGGCCCGAGCCGTGGGCCGCGCCCACCGGCCTGGGCGAACCGGTCGCGCTGCCCGGCTGGGAGAGCACCGCCAACCACGCCCTCATGCCGCGCGACTGCCTGCTGGTGGTCGGCTCGACGGTGATCGAGGCGCCGATGCCGGTGCGCGCCCGCTACGCCGAGACCTTCCCGTTCCGCGAGCTGCTCATCGAGTACTTCGCGGCCGGGGCGAGGTGGCTCGCGGCGCCCCGCCCGCAACTGGCCGACGACACCTATCGCTACGCGCCGGACGGCCGGCCCGTCCTCGCGGAGACCGAGCCGCTGTTCGACGCCGCCAACGTCATCCGGTGCGGCACCGACCTGTTCTTCAACGTCAGCAACACCGGCAACCGGCTCGCGGCGCGCTGGCTCGCCCGCGCGCTCGGCGACGGCTTCACCGTGCACGAGATCGAGATCAGCGACGACCACGTCGGGACCACGCTCCATCTGCTGCGCCCCGGCCTGCTGCTCGCCAACGCCGGACGGCTCGGCCCCGGCGACGTCCCGGCGCCGCTGCGGTCCTGGAAGACGCTCTGGTTCGACGAGCCCGCCGACGACGGCCACGGGCTGGACTGGCCCCGCGCCTCGACCTGGATCGGCATGAACGTCGTCTCGGTCGACCGGGAGACCGTGATCGTGCCCGAGGCGCAGACCGGGCTGATGCGGCTGCTGGAGAAGGAGGGGCTCACGGTCGTGCCCGTGCCGTACCGGCACGGCCGCACGTTCGGCGGCGGGTTCCACTGCTGCAGCCTCGACGTCCGCCGCCGCGGCGTCCTGGAGTCCTACGTCGAGGGGAGGCGCCGCCGATGACCGGCCATGCCTCCGAACACCGCGAGATCGAGCATCGCGACGTCGAGCTCGTCCTGAGCCGGGGCGGGGCCGACACCGTCGACGTACGGTTCCGGACCGCCGCCGGCGGCGACCTGGACGGCCTGTACGCGCTGTCCCGGCCGTTCATGACGTCGGGCGCCCTGATTCCCCGCGACCGGGAGTTCTTCGGCGAGCACGCCGAAGAGCTGTTCGTCCTGGAGGCCGGCGGGGACCTCGCGGGCTGCGCCGGGCTCAGCCGGGTCGGGGACACCGCCGAGATCTACAACGTGGCCGTCACGGCGCAGTGGCAGGGGCTCGGCCTCGGCCGCATCCTGCTGGCCTGCATGGTCGGCGCCGCCCGCCGCGAGGGCTACGCCGAGGTCGTGCTGTTCTCGCGCACGACGACCGGATGGTTCGCCCGGCAGGGATTCACGCCCGCGGACCCGGCCGTGCTGCCGGCCGGCCGGCTGTCCCTGCTCGACGCGTCCCGCGAGTCGACGCTGCTGCGCCGCACGATCCCGCCGCTCGGGTCCGGTGAGGTGCTGGAGGCGCTCACCGCGCCGCGGGTGCGCTTCGCCCGGACCGGCGACGAGTACGAGTGGGACTGGGAGGACGACTCGCTGCTGAGGTTCGCCGAGGGCCGCGATGTCGAGGTGGAGTCGCTGTGCTGGGCCGGGGTCTGCGGCACCTGCGCCACCGGGCTGAAACAGGGCTCGGTCGTCTATCACATGGCTCCCGACGTGGAGCCCGACAACGGGGAGGTCCTGCTGTGCGTGTCCCAGCCGGCGACGGATCTGGTGGTCGACCTGTGAGCGCGGCACAGGTACGAGAGAGCGGACGCGGACGCGTCCTGCTGGTCGAGCCCGCCCTGGCCTGCCTCGGCGTGCTGCTGCGGGCGCGGGAGCTGGGCCTGGAGACGATCGTCGTCTCCCACGACGAGGGCGACCGGCTGCTGCCGGACGCCGTGCGCGCGGCGGCCGACCGCCTGGTGGTCCTGGACGCCAACGACGAGGAGGCGCTCACCCGGGCGGTGCTCGGCCTGCACGCCGAACGCCCGCTCACCGGGATCATCGCGGGCTTCGAGTTCTACGTGGAGGCAGTGGCCGGGCTCGCCGAACGGCTCGGCCTGCCCGGCCTGCCGGTGACGGCGGCCCCGGGGCTGCGCGACAAGGCCGCCATGCGCGCGAAGGCCGCCGCCGCCGGGCTGCGCG
This sequence comes from Spirillospora sp. NPDC047279, assembly GCF_040643285.1. NCBI lineage: Bacteria > Bacillati > Actinomycetota > Actinomycetes > Streptosporangiales > Thermomonosporaceae > Spirillospora > Spirillospora sp. NPDC047279. The sequence goes on along the minus strand of NZ_JBEYUA010000013.1, from coordinate 109,742 downwards.
TGCCCCGTCTCGCCACGGTCTCGACGGCCGGCGAGCTGCGCGCCGCCGGTGAACGCGTCGGCTACCCGCTCGTCCTCAAGCCGCGCGACTCGGCGGGCAGCGTGCACGTCTCCCGCGCGGACGACGCGGCGGCCCTGCTGCGCGCCTACGAGCGGATGACCGGCGATCCGCGCACCGACCTCGGACGCGGCATGGACGGCCGGGCGGTCGTCGAGGAGTATCTCGACGGCCCCGAGCTCACCGTCGAGGGGTACGTGGCGGACGGCTCGGTCGTCATCGCGTCCGTCACGGCCAAGTTCCTCGGCCCCGAGCCCACGTTCGTCGAGACCGGCCACATCGCGCAGGCCGACCTGCCGCGGTCCGAGCGGGACGCCGTCGAGACCTACGTCCGCGACCTGTGCGCGGCGCTCGGCCTGACGCTCGGCCCGTTCCACTGCGAGCTGCGGCTCGTGGACGGGGAGCCGGTGCTGATCGAGATCGGCGCCCGGCTGCCCGGCGGTCACATCGTCGACCTCGTCGAGCTCGCCACCGGCGTCTCGCTGCCCGCCGTCATGCTGGCCGCCGCCACCGGCCTGGACCTCGCCACGGTGGCCCCGCCCCGCGCCCCGCGCGCCAAGTACGCGGGCATAGCCCTGCTCATCGCGCCGGGCGTGGCGAGGCTCGGCACGGTGACCGGCTGGGAGCGGTGGCGCGCGGCCGGCGACGTCCTCGACGCGGAGCTGTACGTGTCGCCCGGTGATCCGGTGCCTCCCCTGGAGGACTTCCGGTCCCGGCTCGGTCACGTGATCTACACGGCGGACTCGTACGCCGACGCGGTCGCGCGCTGGCACGAGATCACCGGCTCGGTGCGGTTCGGGGAGGCCGACCATGGCTAGGTACCTGGTCCTCAACCGGTTCGACGACGAGTTCGGCGAGTACCACCGGTTCGTGCCGCCCGGCGACCACCGGCTGGCGTACATCACGTCACGGCACGGGCTGGCGCCCCTGGACACCGCGGGCGCGCTCGACACGGTCGTGGTCGGCGACCTCGGCCTGGAGACGGTGCTGCCGGTCGCCCGGCGGCTCCACGCCACGGCCGGGCCGTTCGACGGCGTGGTGGGGATCTCCGAACGCGACGTGCTGACGGCGGCGCGGCTGCGCGAGGCCCTGGACCTGCCGGGATGGCGTCCCGGCTTCGTCCGCGCCTTCCGCGACAAACCCCGGATGAAGGAGGTCGTCGCGGCCGCCGGGATCCCGGTGCCGCGCTTCCTGACCCTCGCCGACGGCGTGCGCGCCGAGGACGTCGTGGCCGAGCTGGGCCTGCCGGTCGTCCTGAAACCGCGGGACGGCGCCGGCTCGCAGGGCGTGGTCCTGGCGTGGACGGCGGCGGCGCTCGCCGGCAGGCTGGCCGAGGTCGATCCGGCGGGCCACGAGGCCGAGGAGTACGTGGCGGGCGACATCCACCACGTCGACGGCGTGCGGCGCGGCGGGCTGTTCCACTTCGTCAGCGCGTCCGCCTACGTCAACACCTGCCTGGACTTCATGGCCGGCGTCCCGCTCGGCTCGGTGCTGCTGGACGACGGTTCCCGGCGCGACCGGCTGATCGCGTTCGCGTCGCGCTGCCTGGACGCCTTCGGGCTCCGGGACGGCCCGTTCCATCTCGAGGTCTTCGAGCGGCCCGGCGGCGAGCTGGTCTTCCTGGAGATCGGCCTGCGGCCGGGCGGCGCCGAGGTCGCCTTCGTCCACCGCGACCTGTTCGGGATCGACCTGTTCGGGGAGGCGTTCCGCGCGACGCTCGGGCTGCCGCCGCTCACCCCGCGCACGGCGTTCCGGCCGGACGCCGGGGGCGGAGGCTGGGTCAGCGTCCCCGAACCGCGGCCGCTGCCGAGCCGGGTGGTGTCGCGCACGTCGATGCTGGGCGTCGTGCCCGAGGTGTACGCCGAGGTCGTGCCCGACGCCGGCGCGGTCTTCGACGGCGCCGGCGGCTACGACCACATCGGCGGCCGGTTCCGGCTGCGCGGCTCCGGCCACGCGGTCGTGCGCCGCGCGGTGCTGGAGGTCATGCGGCGGTACGAGCTGGTCGCCGAGCCCATCGGGCGCGCGGGCTGCGGGACCTGGGCCCGCGTTCCCGAGCTCTGGTCGAAGGGGGCCTGACATGGCGGCCGATCGAGTCGCGGCGGCCTTCAACGCGCGGGCCCTGTCGCGGGGGAGCCGGTTCCTCGACCTCACCGAGCGCCTGGAGAAGCACCCCACGCTGGAGCGCTGGCCCGGGGACTACCTGCCCCGGCCGCTCTTCCTCGGACGCCGGGAGGTCCGGTCGTTCGCCGCCGACCTCCAGCGGCTGGCCGGGCTGCTCATGGCCCTGCCCGAGCGCCTGTTCGACGGCGACATGGACCGCTTCTGCGCGGCCGTGCACGTCACGGGCGAGCGGGCGGCGCTGATGCGCCGGCTCGGGGCCACCACCGCGCCGCTGTGCGGGCGTGCGGACGTCTACCACGACGGCACGTCGATGAAGGTCCTGGAGTTCGGCACCGGCAGCGAGCTCGGCGGCTGGGACCGCGCCGGGGAGATGTGCCGCTGCCTGCTCGGGGACCGGGAGTTCGCGGCGTTCGCCGACGAGCACGGGCTGGGCTACACCCACCACGGCCGCTACCTGGCCGGGCTGCTGCGGCAGCTCGGCGCCACCGTGGCGCCCGGCCGGGACCCGGTGGTCGCGCTCCTGGAAGGCCCCGGCGCGCTGGCCGGATGCCACAGCTGGCGCGTGCTCCAGGACCAGATGCGCTGGCTCGGGCTGGACTTCCACATCGGCGAGGTGACCGAGCTGTCCGAACGGCGGGGACGGTTGTGCCTGCGCGGCAGGCCGATCGACGTCGTCTACCGCGGGTTCGAGGCCGACCAGCTCGCCGGCGACCCCGACGCCGTCCGGTACGCCGAGCTGGTCTTCCGGGCCCACGAGGAGGGGCGCGCGGTCCTGTGGACCCCGCTGGAGAGCAACATCTTCTGCGAGAAGACCTGCATGGCGCTCATGTCGGAGCCCGCCGCGCGCGAGCGGTTCACCACCCGTGAACGGGAGCTGATCGACCGGGTGCTGCCCTGGACGCGGGTCCTGGACGCGGGCACGTTCGACCGCGACCCGGACCTGGTGGACGAGTGCCGCCGCCGGCACCGGAGCCTGATCGTCAAGCCCAACGGGCGGTACGGCGGTTACGGGGTGGTGCCCGGCTGGAAGGTCGCGGAGCGGGACTGGCTGCCGCTGCTGCGGGCCAAGGCCGTGGACGGGTGCGTCGTGCAGGAACGCGTCGTCCCGCGCCCGGAGACGGTGCTCGACCCGGTCACCGGCGCGGAACGCATCTGGAACGCCGTCTACGGGTTCTTCTACACCCCGCTGGGACACGCGGGCCTGGAGGCCCGGACGCTTCCGGCGGGGGAGAGCGCCGTCATCGGCATCAGCGGCAACGCCGGCACCCGTTCGGCCGTCGTCTACCACCACGACCATGAAGGAGAGGCGGCATGAGCACCAGCGAACTGACGCCGGCACCGGCCGGCACCGCCCGCCGCCGCGAGCGCCGCGCGTTCGCGCACCTGTGGTCGGCGAGCCTGATCTCCACGCTCGGCGACGGCGTCCTGCTGGCGGCGCTGCCCCTCATGGCCGCGGCCATGACCAGCGATCCGCGGCTGATCGCCGGGGTGGTGTTCGCCGGGCGGCTGCCCTGGCTCGTGCTGGCCCTGTTCGGCGGGGTGATCGTGGACCGGGTCGACCGGCGCCGCCTCATGATCGGGACGCAGATCGGGCAACTGCTGCTGGTCACGCTCATCGCGCTGGTCGCCACCGCCGACCTGGCCCAGATCTGGATGATCTACGTCTTCGCGTTCGGGATCGGCTGCGGGGACATCCTGTTCACCGGTGCCAGCCAGGCGTTCGTGCCCGCCATCGTGCGGCCCGAGGAGCTGGAGAAGGCCAACGGGCGGCTCATCGCCGCCGAGTCGGTGTCGCGCGAGTTCCTCGGCCCGCCGCTGGGCGCCGCCCTGTTCGCGTTCGCGATGCCGACGCCGTTCTGGGTGGACGCGGTGACGTTCCTGGCCTCGATGGTGCTGATCACCCGGATCCGGACGCCCGAGCCCCTGCCCCGCCAGGTGCCGGACGGACCGGTGCCGCGGGGCATGTTCGCCGAGATCGGCGAGGGGCTGCGCTGGCTGGCCAAGGCACGGCTGCCGCGCGCCCTCACCCTGATCGCCGCGGCGGGCAACTTCGCCGAGGCGATGGCGTTGTCGCTGCTGGTGTTGTTCGCCCGCGACGTGCTGGGCCTCGGCGACGTCGGCTTCGGCGTGCTGCTGGCCGCGATGGCCGCGGGCGGCGTGCTCGGCAGTCTCGTCAGCGGCTGGGTGGTCGCGCGGTTCGGCGCCCGGGAGGTCGCCATCGCGGTCCAGGTGATCAGCCCGAGCGCCTGGCTGGCGATCGGGGTGTTCGGGCGGAACGCCCTGGTCGTCGTCGGCCTGTTCACCGTGTTCTCGGTCGCCCTGGCGATGTGGAACGTGGTGTCGGTGTCGGTCCGGCAGCGGCTCATCCCCAACGAGCTGCTCGGCCGGGTCACCAGCGCCGGGCGGATGCTGGCCTACGGGGCGACCCCGCTCGGCGCCCTCGCCGGCGGCTTCGTGGCCGGCGAGTTCGGCCTGGTCGCGCCCTGGCTCGTGGGCGGCGTGCTGTCCCTGCTGGTGGCGGTCGTGTCGTTCCCGGTGCTGCGGCGCTGGGACTCGTGAGCGGGCGTCGATCAGCGCGGGGGTAGGGTGCGGGGCATGTTCGCTGTAACGGCTTCCGGGTTCGACGCTGACAATCCGCTGAACGGGCTGACGCTGGGGGAGCGGCCCGATCCGCAGGTGCCGGAGGGGTGGACGACGGTCACCGTCAGGGCGACCGCCCTCAACCACCACGACCTCTGGTCGCTCAAGGGGGTGGGGCTGCGGGAGGACCGCCTGCCGATCATCCTCGGCTGCGACGCCGCGGGGATCGACGAGGACGGCAACGAGGTCATCGTGCACTCGGTGATCGGCGATCCGGGCCGCGGCGGCGGGGACGAGACGCTCGACCCCAAGCGGTCGCTGCTGTCGGAGACGCACGACGGCACGTTCGCCGAGAAGGTCGCGGTGCCGCGGCGCAACCTGGTGCCCAAGCCGGCCGAGCTGTCGTTCGAGGAGGCCGCCTGCCTGCCGACCGCCTGGCTCACCGCCTACCGGATGCTCTTCGACAAGGCGGGCCTCTCGCCCGGCGCGAGCGTGCTGGTGCAGGGCGCCGGAGGCGGGGTGGCCACGGCGCTGATCGCGCTGGGGGCCGCCGCCGGCTTCCGGGTGTACGCGACGAGCCGCAGTGACGGCAAGCGCAAGCAAGCGCTGGAGCTGGGCGCCGACGCGGTCTTCGAGCCGGGTGCGCGGCTGCCCGAGCGGGTCGACGCGGTCATGGAGACGGTGGGCGAGGCGACCTGGTCGCATTCGCTCAAGTCGCTGCGGCCGGGCGGGCGGATCGTGGTCTCCGGCGCGACCAGCGGTCAGGTGCCCCCGGCGGAGCTCAACCGGGTGTTCTTCCTCCAGCTGTCGGTCGTCGGCTCCACGATGGGCACGCGCGACCAGCTGGAGCGGCTGGCGAGGTTCCTGGTGAAGAGCGGCGTCCGGCCGCGGATCGACCGGGTGCTGCCGCTGGCCCAGGCGGCCGAGGGCTTCGCGGCCATGGCCGGCGGCGAGCTCTTCGGCAAGATCGTCTTCACTCCGTAGGAGGGTCGAGGATCTCGGTGCGGAGGCGTTCGCGGGTCTCCTCGAGGAGGGCCTGAACGGCGGCCAGGTCGTCGTCGCTCAGGCGGGAGTCCTTGGCCGCCCCGCGGACGTCCTCGACGAACGTGCGGAGCGCGCGCTCGAGCTTGAGCCGCGCGATGTCGTCCTTGCTGCCGGTGGCGGCCTTCCAGGCGTCGTCCCAGTTGCGCCGCCACTCCTCCTTCCACGCCTGCTTCTGCTCGCGCCAGTGGTCCTTCTGGCGGCGCCACTCGTCGCGCGGCCCCTCGGTGGTGTCCTTCCAGGCGTCCTTGGACGCGGTGTGCGTGTGGTCGCGCATGTCGCGGGCGGCCTGGGTGAGCTCCTCGCGGAGCGAGCGCACGGTCTGGCGGACGTCCTGCTGCACCTCGCGGGCGAACTCCTGGGCGGAGGCGGAGATCTCCTCCTCCAGCTCGGCCAGCTCGTCCATGCGCCGTTCGAGCTCGGCGCGGCCCTTGTCGGTGAGCGAGTAGACCTTCTTGCCCTTGATCAGCTCATGGCTGACCAGGCCCTCGGACTCCAGCCTGGCCAGGCGCGGGTAGATCGTGCCGGGAGAGGGCGAGTAGACGCCGAGGAAGCGGTCCTGGAGAAGGCGGATCACCTCGTAGCCGTGCCGCGGGCTCTCCTCCAGCAGCTTGAGCAGGTAGAGCCGGAGGCGGCCATGGCCGAAGACGGGGCTCACGTGATCTCTCCATTCCGGGGTTCCTCGGGACGGCCGAGGAGGGTGATGCCACCCGACACCGTGTTGACCGACACTCTGCCGGATCCGTCGCCGATCGTGCCGCCCTGGCCCCTGCCCACCGGCCGGTCCTGCCGGGCGACCTCGGGGAACGAGGCCTCGATGTGACCCGCGGCCGAGGTGAGCGACACGGCGGCCGAGGCCGACTCGGGCACGCGCAGCGCGACCTCGCCCGACACGGTGGCGACCTCGACCCGGCCGCCCTCGAGCAGGTCGACGTCGGCGGCGACACGCCCGCTGACGGTGCGGGCGGCGAGCCGGTCGATCGTGCCGCCCGCCAGCGCGAGGTCGCCGGAGACCGAGGTGAAGGTGACCTTGCCGTCCACGCCCTGCGCCTCGAACGCGCCGGACACGGTGTTGGCGTCGATGTCGCCGGCCACGCCGTCGAGCGTGACGTTGCCGGTGGCGCTCTTGAGGGAGGCGCGCGCGGCCAGCCCGGCGATCACGGCGTCCGCGGACACCAGGTTGATCGTGACGGGGCACTGGCGCGGGACGGTCACGGTGACCGTGGCGGACACCTTCTGGCGTTGCAGCCAGCCGAGCACGCCCTCCCAGATCCGCTCGTGCGTGACGGTCAGCATGCCCGCCTCATGGGTGATCACCAGCGGCGGCCCGTCCACCTCGCTGATCTGGATCGAGGGCGTGTCCTCGGTGGCCAGCACCGAGATGTTGCCCGCGATCAACGTCGCCTTCAGCGCGACCACGCCGTCGAAGCCGAGGGTGGCCGGCTCTTCGATCGTCCAACGTGACATCCGCGTCTCCGTTCGACCTACGAGACTCACGTCCCATTGCCAGTTAACACGATATGTCGCGTCTCGGCAAAGTCAAGATATGTCGCGTTTGCCGCGCCGTCCCAGGTCCGTCGGCCCGCTCGCCCGCCCGCTACTCGTCGTCCTCGTCGTCCAGCCGCGCCAGCCACGTCGCCAGCCGCTCCACCGGCGTCTCGAACTCCGGGTTGAGGTCGACGAACTCGCGCAGCCGGTCGCCCAGCCACGCCAGGCTGACCTCCTCGCCGCCGCGCCGCTCGACGAGCTCCTCGATCCCCCGATCGGTGAAGTACATGCGTGGGTCTCCTCGTGAAGGCCCGAGGGCCCCGGCGCACCGCGCCGGGGCCCTCGGGAGGGTCGTGCCTACTTCTTCTCGGTCTTCTCGCCGAACACCCGGTCGAGCAGGGCTTCCTGCTCGGCCGCGTGCAGCTTGCCAGAGCCGACCGCCGGGCTGGACGACGCGGGACGCGACACCCGCTTGACCAGGCGGCCGTCCAGGTGCGGCTGGAGCTTCAACGCCAGGAACGGCCATGCGCCCATGTTGGCGGGCTCGTCCTGGACGTAGATCAGCTCGGCGTCCGCCGGGTACTTGGCCAGCTCGGCCTTGAGCTCGTCGATCGGCGGCGGGTAGAGCCGCTCCAGCCGGATCACCGCGGTGTCGGTCGCGCCGAGCGAGTCGCGCTTGCCGGCGACCTCGTAGTAGATCTTGCCGGTGGTCAGCAGGACGCGCTTGACGCCGCCCGGCCGGATGTCCGGGTTGCTCTCCGGGATGATCGCCTGGAACGCGCCGCCGGTGACCTCCTCGACCCTCGACGTCGCCGCCTTGAGCCGCAGCAGCGACTTGGGCGTGAAGACGATCAGCGGCTTGCGGCGGTCGGACAGCACCTGCCAGCGCAGCAGGTGGAAGTAGTTGGCCGGCGTGGTCGGGTAGACCACCGTCATGTTGTCCTGCGCGCACAGCTGGAGGTAACGCTCGATCCGCGCGGACGAGTGGTCGGGCCCCTGGCCCTCGTAGCCGTGCGGAAGCAGCAGCACGACGCCCGAGCGCTGGCCCCACTTCTGCTCGCCGGACGAGATGTACTCGTCGACGATCGACTGGGCGCCGTTGGCGAAGTCGCCGAACTGGGCCTCCCAGGCGACCAGCGCGTCCTGCCGGGTCATCGAGTAGCCGTACTCGAAGCCCATCGCCGCGTACTCGCTGAGCAGCGAGTCGTGCACGTAGAACTTGGAGATGCCCTGCCCGAACTGGCGCAGCGGGGTGTACTCCTCGCCCGTCTTGCGGTCGACGAGCACCGCGTGCCGCTGGCCGAACGTGCCGCGCCGGGTGTCCTGGCCGACCAGGCGCACCGGGTGGCCGTCGATCAGCAGCGAGCCCATGGCCAGCAGCTCCCCGGTCGCCCAGTCGATCGCGTTGTCGTCGATCGACTGCACCCGGCGCTGGAGGATCGGCTGGAGCCGCGGGTGGACGGTGAAGCCGTCGGGCAGGTTGACCTGCGTCTCGATGATGCGCTTCACGACCTCCTGCGGGATCGCGGTGCCCGCCGAGCCGTGGTCGATCGGGATGCGCTCCTCGACGTCCGGCTTGACGACCGAGCCCGGCGCGGGCGGCTGCTTGACCGCCTCGCGGGTCTCGGTGAACGCGCGCTCCAGCTGCTCCTGGTAGTCGCGCAGCGCCGCCTCGGCCTCCTCGACCGTGATGTCGCCACGGCCGATCAGGGCCTCGGTGTAGAGCTTGCGGACCGAACGCTTGGCGTCGATCAGGTCGTACATCAGCGGCTGGGTGAACGAGGGGTTCTCGCCCTCGTTGTGGCCCCGGCGCCGGTAGCAGACCATGTCGACGACGACGTCCTTCTTGAACGTCTGGCGGTATTCGAACGCCAGCTGGGCGACCCGGGCGCAGGCCTCGGGGTCGTCGCCGTTCACGTGGAAGATCGGTGCCTGGATCATCCGCGCCACGTCGGTGGCGTAGACGCTGGAGCGCGAGTACTCCGGCGCGGTGGTGAAGCCCACCTGGTTGTTGATGATCACGTGCACGCTGCCGCCGGTGCGGTAGCCGCGCAGCTGCGACAGGTTGAGGGTCTCGGCCACCACGCCCTGGCCGGCGAACGCGGCGTCGCCGTGGATCAGCACCGGCAGGACCGTGAAGCCCGCCTCGCCGACGTCCAGGATGTCCTGCTTGGCGCGGACGACGCCCTCCAGCACCGGGTCGACCGTCTCCAGGTGGGAGGGGTTGGCGACCAGCTCGGTGTGGATCTTGGAGCCGTCCTCGGCGACGAAGTCGCCCTCGGCGCCCAGGTGGTACTTCACGTCGCCGGAGCCCTGCGCGGACCGCGGGTCGAGGTTGCCCTCGAACTCGCCGAAGATCTGCGCGTAGGACTTGCCGACGATGTTGGCCAGCACGTTGAGGCGGCCGCGGTGGGCCATCCCGATGACGACCTCGTCCAGCTTGGCCTTGGCGGCCGAGCTGATCACCGCGTCGAGCAGCGGGATGACCGACTCGCCGCCCTCCAGCGAGAAGCGCTTCTGGCCGACGAACTTGGTCTGCAGGAACGTCTCGAACGCCTCGGCGCTGTTGAGGCGGCGCAGCACGTGCAGCTGCTCGTCGCGCGAGGGCTTGTCGTGCGGGACCTCGACGCGCTCCTGGATCCAGGCGCGCTCCTCGGGGTCCTGCATGTGCATGTACTCGATGCCGACCGTGCGGCAGTAGGCCATGCGCAGCACGCCGAGGATGTCGCGCAGCTTCATGGTCGGCTTGCCGCCGAACCCGCCGGTCGCGAACTCGCGCTCGAGGTCCCACAGGGTGAGGCCGTGCTTGAGGATGTCGAGGTCGGGGTGGCGGCGCTGCTTGTACTCCAGCGGGTCGGTGTCGGCCATCAGGTGGCCGCGGACCCGGTAGGCGTGGATCAGCTCGTGGACCCGGGCGACCTTGGCGACGTCGTCCTCGTGGCTGGCCGAGATGTCCTTGACCCAGCGCACCGGCTCGTAGGGGATGCGCAGGGCCTCGAAGATGTCGTCGTAGAAGCCGTCCTCGCCCAGCAGCAGGGCGTGGATGCGGCGCAGGAAGTCGCCGGACTGCGCGCCCTGGATGATGCGGTGGTCGTAGGTGGAGGTCAGCGTCATGGTCTTGCTGATCCCCATGCGCGCCACGGCCTCGTCGGAGGCGCCGGCGAACTCGGCCGGGTACTCCATGGCGCCCACGCCGATGATCGTGCCCTGGCCCGGCATCAGGCGCGGCACCGAGTGCACGGTGCCGATGGTGCCCGGGTTGGTCAGGCTGATCGTGGTGCCCTGGAAGTCGTCGAGCGTCAGCTTGTTGTTGCGCGCCTTGCGGACGATCTCCTCGTAGGCCGCCCAGAACTGGCGGAAGTCGAGGGTGTCGGCGGCCTTGATGCTCGGCACCACCAGCTGCCGCTGGCCGTCGTCCTTCTGCAGGTCGATGGCCAGGCCGAAGTTGACGTGCTCGGGCTTGACCAGCACCGGCTTGCCGTCGACCTCGGTGAACGCGGCGTTCATCTCCGGCATCGCCGCCAGGGCCTTGACGATCGCGTAGCCGATGAGGTGGGTGAACGAGACCTTGCCGCCGCGCCCGCGCTTGAGGTGGTTGTTGATGACGATGCGGTTGTCGATCAACAGCTTGGCCGGGACCGCGCGCACGCTGGTCGCGGTCGGGACCGTGAGGCTGGCCTCCATGTTGGTGGCCGTGCGGGCCGCGACGCCGCGCAACCGCACCTCTTCGGCGCCGGCGGGCACCGGGGGCGGGGCGGGCTTGGCCTTGTCGGCCTTCTCGGCCTTGGTCGGCCTGCCGTCGGCCTTGGCCGGTGCGGGCTTGGCCGGGGCGGCCTTGGGCGCCGGTGGCGCCGGCGTTGTCGGCGGGGCTGCCGTGCCGTTGGCGGTCTTGACCGCCTGCCCGTCGGTGGCCGGGCTCACGCCCGGGGTCGCGGACGGCCGGGTGTCCGGCTGGTAGTCCGCGAAGAAGTTCCACCAGGCTTCGTCAACGGAGTTCGGGTCTTCGAGGTACTTCTGGTACAGCTCGTCGACCAGCCACTCGTTGGCGCCGAAATCGGTGTGCTTGGGGTCGGCACTTGTATGCGACGACTCTGTCGACACGGCGGAGATCGCCCTCTTCCGCAGCTCGCAGGTGAGTTCTGAGACGAGTCAAGGCTACTCGCACTTCCGTGTCGCAGATGCAAGCGACGTGCGTTCCACCGCCTGCCACCCCCCAATCCGGCCGATCTTGCCCAACCCGGTCGGGCGGTTTCGGCAAGATCGGCCGATGTGGGGGGCGTCCATGATCAGGAACGTGCCGGGCTGATCAGTGGGCGTGCCGGGGCTGATCAGTGGGTGTGGTGCGGCACGGTCGGGCCCTCGCTCGCCTGCACGAGCACGAAACCCTGGCCCTGGTAGGCGAGCTGCATGGCCTCGCCGCTGCCGCGGCCGATGAGGGCGCCGGCCTTGAACGTCTTGTTGACGCCGACCTGGAGGCTGGTGCTCCAGGCCACGGCCGACTGCCCGTCGGCGAACGTGGGGGCGCGCCCGGCGTCCAGCATGACCGGCGTCCCGTGCGAGGTCAGCGCCACCCAGCCGGTGCCGGTGAGCGTGGTGTTGAACAGGCCGCCGGCCGCGATGCCCGCGCCCTGGACCCGCTGGATGTCCGACTGGAGCGTGGGGTCGAACGCCAGGATGTTGGAGCCGTTGACGGTGATCCCGTCGTTCTCCAGGTAGAACAGGTGGATGTCGTCGGCGTCGTTGGCGACGAACAGGAGCCCCTGTCCCCGCACCCGCATCAGCGGGACGCCCTCGCCCGTCAGGGCCTTCTTGAGGAACTTGCCCATGCCGCCGGAGCCCTCGTAGTCGAACTCCATCTGGCCCTGGAAGGCCACCATGGAGCCCTGCCGGGCCAGGGCCTCCCCGTTGAGGTGGATCCGGAGCATCTTGGAGTTCTGAAGAACGAAGTGGCCGGGGGTCTGCCCCTGCTCCATGTTGTTGAAGAACGAACTGCGCAGCATTTCAGGGGCCCTTCACGTCTGTGAGATCGAATGTTCGCGGGGGGAGGGGGTCAGCTTAGTGCCGAGGTCGGACAAGGTCTGAACTTCCACCCACTCACGGCAATCCAGACGCGCGCCGGCGCCGAATGGTTCATGTGATGGGCGTTGAGCAGGTTATCGCCGGGCGTTACCGGCTCCTGGGCGAGCTCGGGCGCGGCGGCATGGGGGTCGTGTGGCGCGCCGAGGACACCGTCCTCGGCCGCCAGGTCGCGGTCAAGGAGGTCCTGACGCCCTCCGACCAGGCCGCGCGGCGGGCCATCCGGGAGGCCAGGTCGGCCGCCCGGATGTCGCACCCGTCGGTCGTCAAGGTCTTCGACGTGGTCGAGGAGGCCGGGCGTCCCTGGGTGGTGATGGAGTACGTCGAGGCCCGGTCCCTCCAGCAGGTGATCAAGCAGGACGGGCCGCTGCCGCCGGAACGGGTCGCCCGGATCGGCCGCCAGATCCTCGGGGCGCTCGGCGCGGCGCACCGGGTGGGCATCCTGCACCGCGACGTCAAGCCGGGGAACGTCCTGCTGGCCGCGGGCGACCGGGCCGTCCTCACCGACTTCGGCATCGCGCTCATGGAGGGCGACGCCACCCTGACCCAGGCCGGCGGGGTCCTGGGCTCCCCGGCCTACATCGCGCCGGAGCGCATCCGCGGCGAGCGCGCCCTGCCCCCGTCCGATCTGTGGGCCCTCGGCGTCACCCTCTACGCGGCCCTCACCGGCAGGTCGCCGTTCCACCGCGCCGACCCGGTGGCGGTCTTCGGTGCCGTCCTCAACGCCGAGCCGCGCATCCCGCCCGAGGCCCAGGCCCTGCGCCCGGTGCTCGAAGGGCTGCTCCACAAGGACCCGGCAGCGCGCATGACGATCGGGGTCGCGGAGGCCGTCCTCCTCGCGATCACCGAGGCGCCCGCGGGGCGCGTGCGCCTGCCGGAACCGCCGCCGGTGGCCCCTCCCCAGGCCACCGGCGGCGGTACCGGGGACGCCGCTCGGCCCTCCGCCGGGGACGTCACCGTGACCGCCGCAGGGGTCGGTGCCGGAGCGGACGTGGAACGTACGCAGGTCCAGGTGGCCGTGCCCCGCCGTGGCCCGGGGGAGGCGTCATGGCGCCTCGGCGGGGTGTTCGCGTACTCCGGGATGGCGCTCCTGCTGCTCGGCTCGCTGTTCGTCCTGCTCAGCTCGAGGTGAGCCCCTCCCGGCCGGACGGCTCGTCCCAGTCGGTGAGCGGCCCCTTGGGGACGACGCCGGACGGGTTCACGTTGCGCTGCGTCACGTAGTAGTGCCGCTTGATCTGGTCGAAGTCGGTGGTGCCGCGGAACGCGGGCCGCTGGTAGAGGTCGCGCGCGTAGCCCCACAGGTGCGGGTAGTCGGCCAGCCGCCGCAGGTTGCACTTGAAGTGGCCGTGGTAGACCGCGTCGAAGCGGGCCAGCGTCGGGTAGAGGCGGATGTCGGCCTCGGTGAGCCGGTCGCCGAACAGGTAGCGGCGGCCGGCGAGCCGCTCCTCCAGCCGGTCGAAGGTGGCGAACAGCGCGTCCACCGCGTCCTCGTAGGCGCCCTGGTCGGTCGCGAAGCCCGCCCTGTAGACGCCGTTGTTGACGGTCGCGTAGATGAGCTCGTTGAGCTCGTTGATGTCCGCCCGCAGGTCCACCGGGTAGAGATCGGGCGCGCCGGTCGGGTGGTAGTCGGTGAACTGCGTCTCGAGCATCGTCGTGATGTTGGGGAAGTCGTTGGTCACCATGCGTTCCGTCCGGGTGTCCCAGACGCACGGCACCGTCACGCGGCCCTCGTAGGACGCGTCGGTCGCCAGGTAGAGCTCGGAGAGGTACTCCGCGCCGGTGACCTCGTCGCGGTCGGGGAACCGCCAGCCCTTCTCGTCGCGGATCGGGTCGACCACCCCGACGCCGATGACCTCCTCGAGCCCGAGCAGGGCGCGCACGATCAGCGTGCGCTGCGCCCACGGGCAGGCGTAGGAGACGAACAGCCGGTACCGGCCCGACTCCGCGGGGAACCCGCTGGAGCCGTCGGCGGTGATCATCTGGGTGAACCTGTTGGGCTGCCGGACGAAACGGCCGTCCGTGATCTCCCGGGTGATCATCCGCTGCCTCCTCGGTGGGGCGGACCGGCGTCCGCGCACGGGGATCCGGCGGGGCCGTCCCCCGTCGGTACGATAACCGCCTGTAGGCGGCGCGAAACCGGACCTGAAGCGGGGGTCGAATCCGAGCGCGATTCGGTCTTCGTGGTACTAAAGTAACCCCCTGGTTATTCGGCCGGGGCAGCAGTCGGTGCGATCTGAGGAGACAGGATGTCGGAACTGCGCTACGACGGTCGGGTCGCCGTCGTCACCGGAGCGGGCCACGGTCTCGGCCGGCAGCACGCTCTGGAGCTGGCCGCCCGCGGCGCGAAGGTCGTGGTCAACGACCTCGGCGGGGACCGGACGGGCTCCGGCGCCTCCGCAGGCCCGGCCCAGGAGGTCGTCGAGGAGATCAAGAAGAACGGCGGCGAGGCCGTCGCCAACCCCGACAACGTCGCGACCCCCGAGGGCGCCCAGGCGATCATCCAGACCGCGCTCGACACGTTCGGCAAGGTCGACATCGTCGTCAACAACGCGGGCATCCTGCGCGACAAGTCGTTCAAGAACATGAGCCCCGACGAGTTCGACTCGGTCATCGCCGTGCACCTGCGCGGCTCGTTCCTGGTGTCGTCGGCCGCGTGGTCGCACCTGCGCGAGCAGGGCTACGGCCGCATCGTCAACACCTCGTCGCCGGCCGGCCTCTTCGGCAACTTCGGCCAGGCCAACTACGCCACCGCCAAGATGGGCCTGGTCGGCTTCACCAAGACGCTGGCCCACGAGGGCTCCAAGTACAACATCAAGGCCAACGCGATCGCCCCGGTCGCGTGGACCCGCATGACCGAGGACCTGCTCCCCGCCGACTTCTCCGAGAAGCTCGGCGTCGACCAGGTCACGCCGCTGGTGGCCTACCTCGTGCACGAGAGCATCGAGGACTCCGGCCAGGTCTACACGGTCGGCGGCGGCCGGATCGCCAAGATCTTCGTCGCCGAGGGCCCCGGCTACGGCCAGAAGGAGACCTTCTCGGTCGAGTCGGTCCGCGACAACTGGGCCGCGATCAACGCCGACTCCCCGCTCACCGTCTTCAAGAACGTCGGCGAGCAGATGGGCCCCCTCATCCAGCAGCTCACCTCATGACGGGATCCCCATGGGAGACCTGAAGCTCGACCGGCGGGACGGGGTGCTCACCATCACCCTGTCCCGCCCGGAGCGGCTCAACGCCGTCACCGCGGCGGTCACCGAGGAGATGCTCGACGTCCTCAACGAGCTGATGCGCGACGCCGATACCAGGGTCGTGGTCCTCACCGGCGAGGGGCGCGGTTTCTGCTCCGGCATGGACCTCCAGGGCGGCGACCCGGGCGGCGGCGACGAGGGGCGCATCCAGCGGATCTACCGAGGCATCACGCGCGGCGGCGAGGTCACCGCGCGGCTCCGCGAGATCCCGCAGCCGGTCATCGCCGCGCTGCACGGCCCGGTCGCGGGCATGGGCGTCTCCTGGGCGCTGGCCTGCGACCTGCGGGTCGCCGACCCGACGACCAGGTTCGTCGTCCCGTTCGTCGATCTGGGGCTGTCCGCGGGCGACTGCGGGCTGTCCTGGCTGCTGCCGCGGCTGGTCGGCCCGGCGAAGGCCGCCGAGATCTTCTACCGGGCCCAGCGCCTGGACGTGACGCGGGCGAACGAGCTCGGCCTCGTCACCGAGCTCGCCGAGGAGGGCAAGGACCTGGAGGGTGCCCAGGCCCTCGCCGACGAGCTCCTGACCAAGTCGCCGTACGGGCTCCGCCGCACCAAGGAGCTCCTCAACATGTCCCTGGACGCGCCCGGCCTCCGGCAGCAGCTCGCGGTCGAGACCGGGATCCAGACGATGGCGTTCTTCACCGAGGACCTGGTGGAGGGCATGTCGGCCACGATGGAGAAGCGCCGGCCGGCGTTCAAGAACCGTTGACGGGAGAGGCCGCGGTGGCGCGGGAGATCACCCTCGAGGGTTGTGTCAACTTCCGGGACCTCGGCGGCTACCGCGCCGACGGCGGGCACGTCCGGTGGCGGCGGCTCTTCCGCAGCGACGCGCTGCACGAGCTGACCGCCGCGGACGTGGCCGCCGTCCGCGACCTCGGCGTCCGGACCGTGATCGACCTGCGGTCGGACTTCGAGCGGTCCTACGACGGCGGCCCGCATCCGCTCGACGGCGCCGTCGAGCTCGTCCGTGCGCCGATCATCAACGAGGGCAACGGCCATGTCATGGGCGACACCTCGCTGACGCTGGCGCAGCGGTACGCCCGCATCATGGAGACCTCCGGCACCGCGCTGGCCGACACGGTCGCCGCGATCGCCGAGGCGCCCGGCGGCGCGGTCTTCCACTGCGCCGCGGGCAAGGACCGCACCGGCATGGTGAGCGCCGTCGTGCTGGGCGTGCTCGGCGTCTCCAACGAGGACGTCGTCGCCGACTACGCGATGACCGGGCGCAACCTCTCGGGCATCGAGGCGCGGCTGCGGCGGCACGCGGCGTACGAGAAGAGCTACGCCTTCGTGCCGCGGGACGCGATGACCGCCGAGAACGCCACGATGGGCGAGCTGATCGCCGACCTGCGCGCCCGGCACGGCGACATGGCCGCGCTGCTCGCCTCCGTCGGAGTCGGCGCGGGCACGCTGCGCGACCTGCGCACCAGGCTCGTCGAGCCGGACCGCCCCTGACCGGCCCCGCCATCTGGCCTCGCTGATCAGCCCCGCCGCCGGCCCGGCCGGCCCTCGCCCGGTCAGTCGGCGAGGGCGTTGGCCAGGGCCTCCACGTAGCGGAGCGCGGCCACCTGGGCCAGCGCCGGGTGCGCGCCGATCGGCGCCGAGTGCTCCGCTCCCGCGGCGAGGGCCGCGGCGTGCAGGCGTTCGGGGCTGATCTCCGGGCCGATCAGGTGCGGCGCCACCGCGAGCCGCGAGGCGCCGGACGCGCGCAGCTGGCCGGCGGCGGACGCGATGCCGGCCTCGTCGCCGATCGCGGCGGTGAAGACCGGCGCGGCCAGCCGGGCCGCCAGCAGCACGCTGGTGACCTCGGCCTGCCGGACCGCCTCGTGGTCGCCCGGCGTGACGACGACGACGCCGCTGGCGGCGGTCACCATCGTCATCATGCGCACGCGGTCGGCGCGGGCCAGCCCGGCCTCGGCCAGCCGCTCGTGCAGCGCCTCGGCGATGAGCGGGTGCGGGCCGAGTGCCTCGGTCGCCACCGCGCGCACCGGGGCGTCCGCCACGATCTTGCGGACCGCGGCCTCCACGTCGGGGTCGGGCCCGGTGGTCAGCGGCACCACCACGGCGGCCGGCTCGTCCTCACGCTGCGGGCGCAGCCCGGCGAGCACGCCGCCGAGATGAAGGTCGGCGCCTTCGAGATGGCCGACCAGCGCCGGCTGGCCGGTCTGCTCCAGCTCGACCAGCCGGGCGAGCTCGCGCGCGATGTCGCCACCGGGAGCCCCGGCGGGGCCGGGAGCGGCGAGGATGAGGACGGGGGAGCCGGGTGGCAGCAGATATGACTCGGCGCCACGATGCCGCCCGCCACGGGGGGTTCGGCGGCGTCGCGACGGAAGTGCCTCGGATGCCTGGCTTTCGGGACTCACGGCCGGAATGTTAACGCTCCTGGGCTCGACTGTCGGTCCGGAGGCCTCAACCCTGTCGGTAGAGATCTTCGATTTCCTTCGCGTAGCGGGTGGCGATCGGCTTGCGTTTGAGCTTCATCGTGGGCGTCAGCTCGTCCCCGCCGGGCGCCCAGTCGTCGGCGAGCAGGGTGAATCGCTTGACCTGCTCGACGCGCGCCAGCCTGGCGTTCGCGCGCTCGACCGCGGCCGTGACCTCGGCCAGCGTCGCGGGATCGGCGGGGGACCGGTCCGCGGCCGTCTCCGGGTCGAGCACGATGAGCGCGACGTTGTACGGGCGGCCGTCGCCCACGCAGACGGCGTGCCCGATCAGCGGGCTCTCCGCCTTGACGGCGTTCTCGATGTTGGCGGGGGACATGTTCTTGCCGCCCGCACTGATGATCATTTCCTTCTTGCGGTCGACGATCGTGACGTGGCCGTCCTCGTCGATGGTCGCGACGTCGCCGGTGTGCAGCCAGCCGTCGGCGTCCAGCGCCTCGGCCGTGAGGTCGGGCCGGTTGCGGTAGCCGCGCATCACGACCGCGCCGCGGCAGAGCAGCTCGCCGTCGTCGGCGAGCCGGACCTCCACGCCGGGCAGCGCGCGGCCGACCGAACCCGGCCGCGGGTCGCCGGGCCGGTTGACCACCGCGAACCCGCTGGTCTCGCTCATGCCCCAGCCTTCGAGCAGCGGGATGCCGATGCGGGCGAAGAAGTCCTGGACGTCGCGCGGCGTCGGCGCGGCGCCGGTGAGGAACACCTCGGCCCGGTCGAGGCCGATCGACTCCCTGATCTTCTGGTGGCCGGCCGGGTCGTCGGACGCGAGCTCGGCCGGGAAGAGCATCTCCAGCGCGGCCTTGAGCTTCTCCCAGATGCGCGGCACGCCGCCGAAGAACGTCGGCCGCAGCTGCGCGGCCAGCCCGACCAGCATCTTGGGGTCGGGGCACGTGGTGACGGTCAGGCCCCACGTCATGAGTCCCGAGTAGTGCGACGTCCAGCGGTCGGCCACGTGCGCGGACGGCAGGTACGAGATGAGCCCGCCGCCGGGCGTGACCGGCATCGCCTCGTCCAGCCCGCGGATCTCGGCCATCATCGCGGCGTGCGTGATCTCCACGCCCTTGGGCGGGCCGGTCGTCCCCGAGGTGTAGATGAGCGTCAGCACGTCGCCGGGCGTGACCGCCCGCCAGGCGCCCTCGAAGTCGAAGCCGGGGTCGAGCGCGCCCTCGGCCTCGACGCCGGCCAGCGTCGGCTCGCCGCCCTCGCCGTCGACGACGACCAGGTGCGGGACCTCGACCCCGGACGCCTTGACGGCGTCGAGGAACAGGCGCTCGGTCACCAGGACGTGCGGCGCGGCGTCGGTGAGCAGGTGCGCGATCTGCTCGGGCGCGCTGGTGTTGTAGATCGAGAACGGGACGGCGCCGAGGTGCATGGCCGCGGTGTCGGCCAGGTGGAACTCCGGCCGGTTGGTGAGCATCAGGGCGAGCCGGTCGCCGTGGCCGAGGCCGCGCGCCGCGAGGCCCGCGGCGAGGTCCCGGACGCGCGCGGCGAGCTCGGCGTGGGTGAGCTCGATCGCCCCGTCGTGAGCGCGGACCGCGATCTGGCCGGCGCGTTCCGCGGACGTGATCTGGTACGCCGCGCAGAGCGTCTCCGCCGCGAGCGCCCTCGCCGTCGTGCTCGCCGTCGTGCTCGCCGCGGTGTCGGTGCTCACCTTCGCGATGCCTCCGCTCCCAAGCTGATCATCAAGGATCTGCCGAGTATTGCGCACCGTTTGAGGCTCTGACAGCGGGTTGCTGTTGATTCAGGGTATTTTTCGGTGTCGCGCCGGTGTCGCGCCGGTGCGGTGCCGGTGCGCGGCCCTCCCGCCGGCGGCCCTTTGGTTCGCGCCACGCGTTCCGACCAGCATGATCACTATGGGCCACTCGTTTCGGTCAGACCCATTCGAACCAGGTCGAATGGCGACCAGGGAAGCGAAAACCGCCCGGGGGGACTTGCACGGGCATTCGGGGCGGCCTTTATGATCGAGGATCCTGGTCCCACAGGTGCTAGAGGTTCTTGTGAAATCCCCCCGCACACGGTCGATCCGTACCGAGATCGCCGTTCTCCTGCTCGTGCCGCTGTTCTCCCTGGTGGCTCTCTGGGGTTACGCCGCGAGCGTCACCATCAGCGACGCGCTCGACCAGCGCCGCTATCACACGCTCGACCGCAAGTTCGCTCCCAGCGGCCAGGGCGTGCTGATCGAACTGGGCAAGGAACGGCTCGCCTCGGCGATCTTCCTGAGCACGCCCGAGCCGGCGGCGCCCCAGGTGCCCGCCGAGCTGCGCGCCCAGCGCGCCAAGGTCGACGCCGCGGTCGCGTTCTTCCGCAAGGAGTCCGGCAGCGACGTCGCGCGCGGCGCCACCAACGCCGCCATGGAACAGCGCGTCGCCGACGTCCTCGCCGAGCTGGGCACCCTCGCCCGGGCGCGGGCCGCCGTGGACGAGCGCACCATCGACCGGCTGGAGTCGATCCAGAGCTACAACCGCATGGTCGACGCCATGCACCGCGCGTACGACAGCCTGGTCGTCATCGACGACTCGGCGCTCTACAACTGGACGTTGTCGACCCGCGCCGCCGGCCGGGCGCTCGAGCTGATCCAGCGGGAGAACGCGCTGGTCGCCGGGGCGTTCGTCACCAAGGGCCGGATGACCGCCGCCGAGCACCGGGTGTTCGTGGAGGCGGTCGGCGAGCAGCGCCAGCAGTGGGTCAAGCAGCGGTCGCTGCTCGACCCGGCGATCTACGACACCGGCACCGCGCAGGTCTTCGCGTCGCAGCAGTACCAGGTCTTCAAGTCGATGGAGGACCGCATCGCCGACAGGCCGCGCAGCATGCCGATCTCGCCCGCCGAATGGCAGGCGACCGCGCAGCCGCTCGTCCTCGACATCAACAAGATGGTGCTCGGCAACTCCAAGCGGGCCGGCGAGCACGCCGACGACCTCGGCCGCGGCGCCTACGTCCGGGTGGGCGTCGTCGGCGGCGTCGGCCTGCTCGCGGTGCTGGTGTCGATCCTGCTGTCGCTGCGGTTCGGCCGCGGCCTCATCCGCGAGCTGGTCGGCCTGCGCAGGTCCGCGCAGGAGACGGCCGAGCGGAACCTGCCGGGCGTGGTCGAACGGCTGCGCCGCAACGAGAGCGTGGACGTGGCCGCCGAGGTCCCGGCGTTCCGCACCGAGGGCAGGATCACCGAGGTGGTCCAGGTCTCCCGGGCGTTCGCGTCGGTGCAGCGCACCGCGGTCGACGCCGCCGTCGGCCAGGCCGACCTGCGCCGCGGCGTCTCGCGGATCTTCCTCAACATCGCGCGCCGCAACCAGTCGCTGCTGCACCGCCAGCTGGCCATGCTGGACACGCTGGAGAGCCGCGCCGAGGCCGACGACCTGGACGACCTGTTCCGGCTCGACCACCTGACCACGCGCATGCGGCGGCACGCCGAGAGCCTCATCATCCTGTCCGGCGCGACGCCGGGCCGCGGCTGGCGGCAGCCGCAGCGGATCGTGGACGTGCTGCGCGGCGCGGTCGCCGAGATCGAGGAGTACACCCGCGCGAAGGTGATGACCGACTCCGCCGACGGCCTGGTGGGCACCGCCGTCACCGACGTCGTCCACCTGCTCGCCGAGCTGGTGGAGAACGCGGTCGCCTTCTCGCCGCCCAACACCGACGTGCGGGTGCTGGCCGAGCGCGTCGGCAGCGGCTTCGTGGTCGAGATCGAGGACCGCGGGCTGGGCGTGGAGCCCGAGCTGCTGGCGAGCGTCAACGCGCGGCTCGCCGCTCCGCCGGAGTTCGACCTGGTCGACACCGACCAGCTCGGCCTGTTCGTGGTGGCGCGGCTGGCCGCCCGGCACAACATCAAGGTCTCGCTCAATCCGTCGCCGTACGGAGGTACCACCGCCATCGTCCTGTTGCCGCACGAGCTCGTCGTGCCCTCCGACCAGATGGCCGCCGCGCTGGCCGCCGCGGCCGAGGAGCAGCCGCCCGGGCAGCCGGACGGGCCGCCCGCCGTACAGCTCGGCGTTCCGCCGCAGGGGCCGTCCAACGGACAGTCCAACGGACAGTCCAACGGACAGTCCAACGGACAGTCCAACGGACAGTCCAACGGACAGTCCAACGGACAGTCCAACGGGCACCTGGCCGCCGCGCCGGTGAGCGGTGTCGGGGGCGCCTGGGGCGTGCCCGAGCCGGGCCCGGCTCGGCCGCCGGAGCCCATGGGGAACGTTCCGCCGGCGGCGCCGGTGCTCACTCCGCCGCCGGTGCCGCTCGCGCCACCGGCGCGGCCCCCGGCGCTGCCCGCGCCGTCCGCACCCTCCGCGCAGGCGCCGCCGCCTCCACCGCCTCCGCCCCGGCACGCGAACCCGTGGTTCGACGAGTCCGCCGAGTTGCCGCAACATTCGCCGGAGCCCGCGCAGCAGCCCGCGGCGCCTGCGCGGCCGCCCGCCGACCCGGCGCCGGCGTCCGCCGCTCCGGCGGACTCGCCCAGGCTGAGCGGCGAGCACCCCAACGGGACGCACGCGGGCCTGCCGCGGCGGCGGCGCCAGGAGAACCTGGCCCCGCAACTCCGCGAGGAGCGCCCGGTGGCGCCCGAGGTGTCGGCCGGGCCGGTGGCGCGCTCCCCGGAGGAGGCGCGTTCGCTGATGTCGTCGATGCAGCAGGGCTGGCGGCGCGGCCGCCGGACGGACGTGGACGCTACGGACGTGGACGATGTGGACGGTACGGACGTGAACGGTACGGACGTGAACGGTACGGACGTGAACGGTACGGACGTGAACGGTGAGGACGGGCGATGACGCACAACACCGTGACCGGTGAGCTCAACTGGCTGCTGAACGACTTCGCCGGCCGGATTCCCGACGTGCGGCAGGCGGTGATCCTTTCGCGTGACGGGCTGGCCATCGCGGCGTCGCAGGAGCTGGGCCGTGAGGACGCCGAGCATCTGTCGGCGCTGGCCGCGGGCGTGCAGAGTCTGGCGCGTGGCGCCGGGCGGCATTTCAACGGCGGTAACGTGCGGCAGACGATCATCGAGATGGATTCGGTGCTGCTGTTCGTGACGGCCGCGGGCGACGGTACGTGCCTGGCGGTGCTCAGCGACGCGGGCGCGGACGCCGGACTCGTCGCGTACGAGATGGCCGTGCTGGTCAAGCGGGTGGGACGGCACCTTCAGGCGCATCCGAGGTTCGCCCCACGATGAGCCGGTCCGGGGATCAATGGCTCGACCGCGAGGCCGGGCCGCTCGTCCGGCCGTACGCCATGACGCAGGGCAGGACGCGGCCGAGCGGTGACTCCTTCGACCTGATCGCGGTCGTCGCGGCGACCGGAGAGCCCGCGGGCGAGGCCCTGCGCTACAGCCCCGAGCACCAGTGGGTGCTGCGGCGTTGCGAGCGGCCGGTGTCGGTCGTCGACCTGGCGTCCGACGCGGGCCTGCCGCTCGGCGTGGTCCGGGTCGTGCTCGGCGACCTGCGCGACGAGGGCCTGGTGCGGGTGGTCGCCACGATCGAACGGTCGGAGGGCCGGGCCAACCTCGGCGTGCTGAGGGAGGTGCTGGATGGCCTCCGCGCCCTCTGACCCGCCGCAGCTGGTCACCACGAAGATCCTGATCGCGGGCGGGTTCGGCGTCGGCAAGACGACGATGGTCGGCTCGATCAGCGAGATCCGGCCGCTGCGCACCGAGGAGCCGCTGACCGACCGCGGCGTCGGCGTGGACGACCTGTCCGGGGTGGAGCGCAAGAGCACCACCACGGTGGCGATGGACTTCGGCCGCATCACGTTCAACGAGCGGCTGGTGCTCTACCTGTTCGGCACGCCCGGGCAGGAGCGGTTCTGGTTCATGTGGGACGAGCTCGCGCTCGGCGCGCTGGGCGCGGTCGTCATCGCCGACACCAGGAGGCTGACCGACTCGTTCCCCTCCATCGACTACTTCGAGCGGCGCGGGCTGCCGTTCGTGGTGGCGGTCAACTGCTTCGACGGCGCCGACCGGCACCGGGCCGAGGACATCGCGATCGCCCTCGACCTCGACTCCGGCGTGCCCGTCCTGTTGTGCGACGCGCGGGACCGGGAGTCGACGAAGGAGGTCCTGGTGTCCCTCGTCGAGCACGTCATGCGGTGGGAGACGCCCGAACAGGCCTCCCAGTGACCATTGAGACAGGTGCGCCCCAATTGTCGGGAACTTGTGCCAGAGAGGCCGAAAGACGCTCTATGATCGGCCCACATATGCCGTACGGGGGGTCGTACAGCCACGAGGTGTCATGAGTCCTCGCACGCGATCGATCCGGTCGAGAATCGTCGTCCTGCTGCTCGTTCCGCTGCTGTCCCTGGTGGCGTTGTGGGCGTTCGCGGCGAGCCTCACCCTGGGGGAGGCGCTCGACCACCGCAGGGGCGAGAAGTCGACGTCGCGCATGACCAGGCCGCTGCAGTCGGCGACGTACCTGCTCGAGATGGAGCGGCACGCGGCGGTCCTCGACCTGAGCGCGGGCAAGAACGCGCCGCGCCGCGCGCTGGACGCGGTGCGCCCGCGGACCGACGGCGCGCTGGGCGAGCTGCGCCGGCAGGCCAGGACCGAGATGGACGAGGCCGCCGACCCCGCCTCCCAGCGCATCCGGCTGCTGCGCGGGGCGCTCGGTGCCCTCGACCGGCTGCCGCAGCTCCGCGCGTCGGTCGAGGCGCAGTCGGTCGACCGGCTGGCCGCCCTCCAGGCGTACAGCGCCATGATCGACTCGCTGTTCGACTTCTCCGCCAAGCAGACGCCCACCGATGACGCCCGCCTGCACTACTGGGCGTCCAGCCTGGTCTCCGGCGCCCGCGCCATGGACATGGTCATGCGGGAGAACGCGCTGGTCGCCGGGGTCGCCGTGACCGGCGGCCGGATGAGCGCGCCGGAGCACCGGCACTTCGCCGGCCTCGTCGCGACGCAGCAGGCCTTCTGGTCGGAGCAGAAGGCGAGCCTCGACCCGGCGCTCTACACCAAAGCCTGGGAGCCGCTGTTCTCCTCCGCCGCCTACACCGGCTTCAAGACCCTGGAGGAGGAGGTCGCGAACGCCGAGGGCACGATCGACGTCGACGCCAGGCAGTGGGACGGCAACACCAAGGCGATGCTCGGCGCGTTCACCCAGGCCGCCCTCCAGGACAGCAAGCTGCTCGGGGCCGAGCAGGACGAGGCCAGCGGCGCCATCGTGACGCGGCTCGTCATCGCCGCGGGCCTCGGGCTGGTCGCGGTGCTCGGCTCGATCCTGCTGTCGGTGCGGTTCGGCCGCGACCTGGTGCGCGAGCTGGTCGGCCTGCGCACGTCCGCGCAGGACCTGGCCGGACGCCGGCTGCCGGACGTGGTCGCCCGGCTGGTCCGCGGCGAGCGCATCGACGTGACCGCCGAGGCGCCGCCGATCCCGTCCGGCACCACCGCGGAGATCGCCGCGGTGGCCGAGGCGTTCGGCAGCGTCCAGCGCACCGCCATCCAGGCCTCGGTCGGCCAGGCCGACCTGCGCGACGGCGTCTCGCGGATCTTCCTCAACATCGCGCGCCGCAACCAGTCGCTGCTGCACCGCCAGCTGGCCATGCTCGACTCGCTGGAGAGCCGGGCGGAGGCCGACGACCTGGAGGACCTGTTCCGGCTCGACCACCTGACGACCCGCATGCGGCGGCACGCCGAGAGCCTCATCATCCTGTCCGGCGCGACGCCGGGCCGCGGCTGGCGGCAGCCGGTCCGCATCGTGGACGTGCTGCGCGGCGCGGTGGCCGAGGTCGAGGACTACACGCGCGTGGCGGTGCTGACCGAGTCCGAGGACGGACTGCTCGGCGCGGCCGTGACCGACGTGATCCACCTGCTCGCCGAGCTGGTGGAGAACGCCTGCTCGTTCTCGCCGCCGACCACCGAGGTCAGGGTCATGGCCGAGCGCGTCGGCAGCGGCTTCGCCGTCGAGATCGAGGACCGCGGCCTCGGCGTCCGGCCCGCCTCCCTGGAACGCATCAACGCGCGGCTGGCGACCCCGCCGGAGTTCGACCTGGTCGACACCGACCAGCTCGGCCTGTTCGTGGTGGCGCGGCTGGCCGCCCGGCACCGCATCAAGGTCTCGCTGCGGCCGTCGCCGTACGGCGGCACCACGGCGATCGTCCTGCTGCCGCACGAGCTGGTCGTGCCGGTCGAGGACTTCGACAAGCAACCGCCGGACACCGCGCCCGAGCTCGTCGCCGACGCGCGGCCGGACGCCGGCGTCGTCCCGTTGCGCGACGTGGGCGCGCTGCGCCGCGGCACGCCCGCCGATCCGGCGGAGCCCGCGGCGGCCTCGCCCGGACCGGCCGTGCCGGACGGGCCGTCCAGGTCGCCGGGGTCGTCCGGACCGTTCGGGATACCGGTCCCGGTGACCGAGGAGCCGCGTCCCGGGCCCGGGACGCCGCCTCCGGTCTCACCCGGGCGCGGGCTCTACGACGCGCCCTGGGAGACGACGACGGTGCCGCAGCCGGTCCCGCCCGAGCCGCCGCGGCCGCCCATGGACGTCCCGGCGCCGCCCGAGGCGGTGACGTTCGAACGGCCCCCGGTGTTCGACCCTCCGATGACCGATCCGGAGCCCCCGGCCGAGCCCCCTGCCAAGCCCGAGGCCCCGGCCGACATCTCGGCGGAGACCCCGGCGGAGACCCCGGCGGAGACCCCGGCGGAGACCCCGTCCGAGGTCCCCGCGGAGGGCCCCTGGGGCACGCCCGAGGGCAGGGCCGCCGCCGCGGCCGCGGGGATGAGCGCGGGCAACCCGTGGTTCGACGAGTCGACGGGTCCCGAGCACTTCGCCAGCCAGCCGCCGACCAACGGCAACGGCGCAGGCCACGGTGGCAACGGCGACGGGTCCGCGCAGAAGGAGAAGGAACCCGACACCTACGCGGGCTTGCCGCGGCGGCGCCGGCAGGAGAACCTGGCCCCGCAACTGCGCGCCGAGAACCGCCAGCCGCCTCCGGCGGTCGGTGACAGCGCGCACGGCGTGGTCGCGCGCTCGCCCGAGGAGGCCCGTTCGCTGATGTCGTCCATCCAGAAGGGATGGCGGCGCGGGCGGGACGCCGGTGGGACCGGGGGCGAACCCCCGGCGGAGACGGAACCGAGCGATCGGGACGCGAACAGCGGCTCGGACTTGAGCGGGGAGGAAGCCCGATGATGCACAACAGCACCGCCACCGGTGAACTGAACTGGTTGCTCAACGACTTCGCCGGGCGGGTTCCGGCGGTACGGCAGGCGGTGATCCTGTCGCGTGACGGGCTGGCCATCGCGGCGTCGCAGGAGCTGGGCCGTGAGGACGCCGAGCATCTGTCGGCGCTGGCGGCCGGGGTGCAGAGCCTGGCGCGCGGTGCCGGGCGGCATTTCAACGGCGGTAACGTGCGGCAGACGATCATCGAGATGGATTCGGTGCTGCTGTTCGTGACGGCCGCGGGCGACGGTACGTGCCTGGCGGTGCTCAGCGACGCGGACGCCGACGCCGGCCTCATCGCCTACGAGATGGCCGTGCTGGTCAAGCGCGTCGGCCAGCACCTCCAGGCGCACCCGCGCTTCGCCTCCGGCGCGGGCGGGGGTGCCACCCCGCGGTCCGGCGGCGCCGTGGGCTTCGACGGAAACTGATGCGCCATGAACGCACGGGGTGACCGGTGGTTCGACCGGGAGGCCGGTCCGGTCGTCCGGCCGTACGCGATGACGCGCGGCCGGACTCGTCCGCGCGGCGAGACGTTCGACCTGATCGCCGTGGTCGAGGCCACCGGGGAACGCCCGGGCGACCGGCTGCGCTACAGCCCGGAGCACGTGCGGATCCTGCGCCGCTGCGCGGAGCCGGTGTCGGTGGTCGACCTGGCCTCCGAGATCGGCCTGCCGCTCGGCGTGATCCGGGTGCTCCTCGGCGACCTGCGCGACCAGGGCCTGGTCGCGCTCGCCGCGATCGAACCCGTGGGAGATCGGCCCAACAAGGGCGTGCTGAGGGAGGTGCTCAATGGCCTTCGGGCACTCTGAGCCGGGAGATCCGCCGCTGGTCACCACGAAGATCCTGATCGCGGGCGGGTTCGGCGTCGGCAAGACGACGATGGTCGGCTCGATCAGCGAGATCCGGCCGCTGCGCACCGAGGAGCCGCTGACCGACCGCGGCGTCGGCGTGGACGACGTGTCCGGCGTCGAGCGCAAGAGCACCACCACCGTGGCGATGGACTTCGGCCGCATCACCCTGACCGACCGGCTGGTGCTCTACCTGTTCGGCACGCCGGGCCAGGAACGGTTCTGGTTCATGTGGGACGAGCTCGCGCTCGGCGCCCTCGGTGCGGTCGTGCTGGCCGACACCAGAAGGCTGACCGATTCGTTCCCGTCCATCGATTACTTCGAACGCCGCGGCACGCCCTTCGTCGTCGCGGTCAACTGCTTCGACGGCGCCGACCGGCACCGGCCGGAGGACATCGCCGTCGCGCTCGATCTCGACCCCGGCATCCCCGTTCTGCTGTGTGACGTGCGCAGACGCGACTCCTCGAAGGAGGTGCTGATCTCGCTCGTGGAGCATGTGCTGTCCTGGTCGGAGACCGAGCCGGGACCCGCGGGCGCCGCGGCGCCGGCCGGCTGACGCCCCACCGGGCGGGCACCGCCACCGGTCCGCCGCCTCGGTGATCTCACCTGTCGTAGTAGGCTCCGGCAGATCCGTAGACCTCCGTCGTTTCCCCCGTATCGGAAGGTTTCCCCGCATGTCGTTCCACCGACCGCTTACGACCGCGCTCGCGCGACGGGTGAGCGAGCGGTGATGTTCCGGCGCATCGCATCATCGATCAGGATGAGGATCACGCTGCTGGTCCTCGTGCCGATGCTCGCCCTCATCGCGTTGTGGGCGTTCGTCACCGGCATCACCTACGGCGACGCCAGGCAGCTGATGGTCGGCAAGCAGTTCCAGGACGAGGTCGTGCTGCCCACGCAGGACCTCCTCGGATCGCTCCAGAAGGAGCGCCGGCTGTCGATGTGGCAGGCGGGTGGTGATGGCGCCAGGTCCGCCGACCGCGCGGTGCTGACGGTGCAGCGGCAGGCGACCGACAAGGCCCTTTCGCGCATCCAGCGGTCCGCCGCCGACTCGGGACTGCGCGGCGCGATCCTGCCCAAGGTCAGGCAGCGGCTCGACGGTTTCGTGACGCGCATGGGCGCGCTCGACGCGGTGCGCCGTTCGGTCGACGCCTCCGCTCCGGAACGAACGCGGATCATGGACGAGTACAACGCCATGATCGACGCGGGGTACGGGATCTACAGCTCGGTCGCGCCCGCCAACGGGACCATCGCGACCGACGCCCGCACGCTCACCACGCTGGGCCGCGCCAGGGAGTTCCTCTCCCGCGAGGACGCGCTGCTCTCCGGGGCCATCGCCGCGGGCCGGTTCACCGCGAACGAGCGCGGCGCGTTCGCCCAGCTCGCCGGCGCCCAGCGGTATCTCTACTCCGATACGGCGCCCAACCTCCCGCCCGACGACCTGGCCAAGTTCCGCGCGGTCGCCCAGACGTCGGAGTTCGTCCGGCTGCGCGCGCTCGAAGACCGGGTGATCACCAGCACCGAGCCCGCCCAGGGCACGGGCGCCGGCGCCGCAACGGGACGCGGGAACGGCGCGCAGGGCCGCCCGGCCACCGGCCGTGTCGAGGCGCCCGCCCGTTCCGCGATCCCGGTCGACCCCCAGACGTGGCGCACCACGGCCGACGCCGCCGACGCCAAGCTGTTCGCGTTCGAGAACGCCGTGCTCGACAGCGTCACCGAACGGGCGACCGGTATCGCGGTGGGGGTGTTCCTGCGGCTCGCCGTCGCCGGCGGGCTCGGCCTGATCGCGCTCATCGCCTCGGCCTACATCGCCTACCGCATCGCCCGCCGCCTGCTGCGCGAGTGCCGCACGCTCGCGGCCCGCGTCGTCGACTTCACCCAGCTGCGGCTGCCGATGCTCGCCCAGCAGGTGCGCGACGGCGATCCCGCCGACCCGGCCGACGAGCTGCCGGACGTCGACTACCGGATCAACGAGATCCGGCAGATCGCCGACTCGTTCAACCGCGCCCGCGACGCCGTGATGGTCGCCGCGGCGGGCGAGGTGGCCGCCCGGCAGGGCATCAGCGAGGTCTTCGTCAACCTGGCCCGGCGCAACCAGGCGCTGCTGCACCGCCAGCTCAGCCTGCTCGACACGATGGAGCGGCGCACCGAGGACCCGTCCGAGCTCGGCGACCTGTTCCGGCTCGACCACCTGGCCACTCGCATGCGCCGGCACGCCGAGGGCCTGGTCATCCTGGCCGGCAAGTCGGCCGGGCGCGGCTGGCGCCGTCCGGTGCCGCTGGTCGACGTGGTCCGCGGCGCGGTCGCCGAGGTCGAGGACTACCCGCGGGTCCGGGTCGAGCCGCTGCCGCGGCTGGCGCTGCGCGGCGCCGCGGTCACCGACGTCATCCACCTGCTCGCCGAGATCGTCGAGAACGCCACCGCGTACTCGCCGCCGACCGCGCCGGTCCGCATCGCCGGGCACCCGGTCGCGAGCGGCTTCGTCGTCGAGGTCGAGGACCGCGGCCTCGGCATGTCGCCCGAGCAGGTCGAGCGGGCCAACGCCCGGCTGCTCGAACCGCCCGAGTTCGACCCGTCCGACAGCGCCCAGCTGGGCCTGTTCGTGGTCGCGCGGCTGGCGCGCCGCCACGACGTCCTGGTGACGCTGCGGCCGTCGCCGTACGGCGGCACCACCGCGATCGTGCTCATCCCCACCGCGCTCATCGCCGAGGTCGACGAGCCCGAGCCGGGCGCCCGCCGCACGCACGACACGGGGCCGATGCGCGCCCTGCCGTCGAACGCCGGCGCGGAGCCGGGCCGGGAAGGTTCCAACGGCGTCGTCCGGCTGGTCGCCGAGCCCGCACCGCCCCGGCCGGTGCGGGAGCCGCCCGCGGCCCTGCCGGTGCCGGCCGAGGCCGAGCGGGAGCGCGTTCCCGAGCCGGTGCCGCAGGCCGAGCCCGTGCCCGCGCCGCAGTCCGAGCCGGTGCCGCGGGCCGAGGCCGAGCCTCCGCCCGCGCCCGACCTGGCGAACGGCGGCCTCCCCAAGCGACGACGGCAGGCCCACCTGGCGCCCCAGCTGAAGGAACGGGTGGACGCCGACCTCGCCGCACAGCGGCGTGCGGACGGGGCCGCACAGCGGCGTGCGGACGGGGCCGCGCAGCGGCGGGCATCCGTGCGGACGCCCGCGGAGCCGCTCGCGGCACCCGTTCCCCCAGGAGACCAGCAGGCCAGACCCGACGAGGATCCGGCGCGATCCCCCGAAGCCATGCGATCGATGATGACTGCCATGCAGCGAGGCTGGCAGCGCGGCCGTGACGAGGCCGCCCAAGCCGAGCAGGAGGACTCATGACGGAAGCCCAGGAGATCGGTCTGGAGACCGCGGCTCCGAACGGGGAGCTGAACTGGCTGCTCGACAGCCTGGTCCAGCGGGTGGCGCAGGTGCAGAACGCGGCGGTGCTGTCCAGCGACGGGTTGCGCATCGCGGCGTCCCAGGGCTTGGCGCGCGAGGAGTCCGACCACCTCTCGGCGGTCGCGGCGAGCTTCCAGAGTCTGGCGCGCGGCGCGGGGGAGTCGTTCGGCGGCGGTCCCGTGCGGCAGACCATCGTCGAGATGGAGAACGCCTTCCTCTTCGTCACCTCGGCCGGGCGCGGCGCCTGCCTGGCGGTGCTGGCGGACGCGGACGCCGACCTGGGCGTCATCGCGTACGAGATGGCGATGCTGGTGACCCGGGTCGGCCAGCATCTGTCGGCCGGGCCGCGATCCGGCGCCGAACCGGGGGGCGCCTGAGATGCCCGACTGGTTCGACGACGAGGCCGGTCCGGTGGTCCGGCCGTACGCGCTCACCGGCGGGCGCACCCACTATGACGCCGCCGAGTTCGACCTGGTGGCCCTGATCGTCACCCAGGAGCCCGCCGAGGAGGAGCCGGAACGGCCCGGACCTCTGGGAATGCGGTCGAACCGGTGGGCGCCGGAGCCCGAGCATGAGATGATCTTGGGGCTCTGTCGCAGTCCGCTCTCGGTGGTCGAGGTCGCGTCGGAGCTCGAACTCCCCCTCGGGGTCGTCCGGGTGCTGCTCGGTGACCTGCTCGACCAATCGCTCATCGTCGTCCGACGTCCCGCGCCGGTGGCACAGTTCCCCAGCGAGCGCGTACTCAAGGAAGTGATCGATGGAATACGTGCGCTCTGACGCGGGCGCCCCTCAGGGCGAGTCCGCGCTGACCGTGAAGATACTCGTGGCCGGCGGTTTCGGCGTCGGCAAGACCACCCTGGTGAGCGCGGTCAGTGAGATCCGGCCGCTGCGCACCGAGGAGGCCCTCACCGAGAAGAGCATCGGCGTCGACGACACCAGCGCCGTGGCCGACAAGACGACCACGACGGTGGCGATGGACTTCGGCCGCATCACGCTGCCGAACGGCCTGGTGCTCTTCGTGTTCGGCACGCCCGGCCAGGACCGGTTCTGGTTCATGTGGGACGAGCTCGCCAAGGGCGCGCTCGGCTCGGTCGTGCTGGTCGACACGCGCCGGCTGGCCGACTGCTTCCAGTCGGTCGACTACTTCGAACGCCGCGGGCTGCCGTTCATCATCGCGGTCAACCGGTTCGAGGGCGCCGGGCTGCACACGCCCGACCAGGTGCGCGACGCGCTCGACCTGTCGCCCGACATCCCGGTGATCAACTGCGACGTGCGCGACCGCGAGTCGGCCAAGCAGGTGCTCATCACGCTCGTCGAGCACATCATGCGCACGATGAGCGGACGCCGAGACCCGAGCGCCGTCAGCTACTGACGCGCGCACGAGCGCACGCACGAGCGCACGCACCGGCGCGAGCGTCGACGACGCGAGCACCGGCGCGCGACTGATCCGCGCCTCCTGACGCCGGCCCCGTGACCTGCGGGGCCGGCGTTGTCATGTCCGGCTTTGTTCTGCGAGTGGAGAAAGTTTGACGAGATCGACGGAAAGGTCTTCTCAATCCGGCGAAAGCGCGTTACGTTCTCGCCACAACCCCCGCGCGGGGCCCCGAGGAAGGACGGCGTGATGCGGATGACGGCTCGGCCTGCGAACGCGCATCAGGCACGCCTGCTGCGGCTGCTGCGCGACGAGGGCCCCCGGTCCCGGGCCGAGCTCGGTGACGTCGTCCGCTTGTCCCGCTCGAAGCTGGCCCAGGAGCTCGACCTGCTGGTCGCGTCCGGGCTCATCGAGACGGCCGGTCTGGCGGCCTCCCGGGGCGGCCGCCGGTCCGGCATCGTGCGCCTCTCGCCCAACCTGCGCTTCGTCGCGTTCGACATAGGAGCCACCTCGATCGACGTCGCGGTGACCAACGGCGAGCTGGAGATCCTCGGGCACGTCACCGAGGCGTGCGACGTGCGGCAGGGCGCCACCGTCGTGCTCGACCGGGCGCTCGACCTGCTCGGCAAGCTGCGCGACGAGGGCCTGATCCCGCAGGTGCACGGCACCGGCATCGGGGTGCCCGGCCCGGTCAGCTTCCGCGACGGCATGCCGGTGGTGCCGCCCATCATGACCGGCTGGGACCGCTTCCCGGTCCGGGACGCGATCGGCCAGGAGCTCGGCTGCCCGGTGCTGGTCGACAACGACGTGAACATCATGGCCCTCGGCGAGCTGCACGCCGGCCTCGCCCGCGCGGTGGACGACTTCCTGCTCCTCAAGATCGGTACCGGTATCGGCTGCGGGATCGTCGTCGACGGCACGATCTACCGCGGCGTCTCCGGCAGCGCGGGCGACATCGGCCACATCCGCATCGACGACGACGGCCCGATCTGCGCGTGCGGCAACGCGGGCTGCCTCGAGGCCTACTTCGGCGGCGCGGCCCTGACCCGCGACGCCCTCGCCGCCGCCCGCTCCGGCCGGTCGCCGTACCTGGCGCGGCGGCTGGAGAGCGGCGCCGAGATCACCGCCCGCGACGTGGCCGAGGCCGCCGCCGCGGGCGACCCGGAGGCGGTCCGGCTCGTCCGCGAGGGCGGCCGGCACGTCGGCCAGGTGCTCGCCGGGCTCGTCAGCTTCTTCAACCCGGGCCTGGTCATCATCGCGGGCGGGGTCGCCGGTCTCGGCCACACCCTGCTCGCCGAGATCCGCAGCGTCGTCTACCGCCGGTCGCTGCCGCTGGCGACCGGCAACCTGCCCATCGTCCTGTCCGAGCTCCCCGGGACCGCCGGCGTCGTCGGCGCGACCCGCCTCATCAGCGACCACGTCTTCTCCGCCGCCTGACACGCACGCCTGACACGCACGCCTGACACGCACCGCCCGACACGCACCGCCCGACCCTCGTTCCCCACCCCCGTCCGAGGAGGCCCCGTGGGCCAAGCCAGCTCGCCACCGCTGCTGCGGATGAGCGGGATCGTCAAACAGTTCCCCGGCGTCCGCGCGCTGGACGGCGTCGACCTGGAGGTGCGCGCCGGCGAGGTGCACTGCCTCCTCGGCCAGAACGGCGCCGGCAAGTCCACCCTCATCAAGGTGCTGGCCGGAGCGCACCGGCCCGACGAGGGCGAGATCGAGCTGGACGGGGTCCCGCAGCGGTTCGCCGACCCGACCGCCGCGATGCGCGCCGGGATCGCGACCATCTACCAGGAGCTGGACCTGGTCGCCGGCCTGTCGGTCGCCGACAACATCTTCCTGGGGCACGAACGGGCGCGGTTCGGCTTCACGCAGCGCGGCGAGGTGGAACGGCGGGCCCGGGACCTGGTCACCCGGCTCGGGCACCCGGAGATCCCGCCGCGCCGCGAGGTGGGCCGGCTGCCCGCCGCGGGCCAGCAGGTCGTGAGCATGGCGCGGGCGCTGTCGCACGAGGCGCGCCTGATCATCATGGACGAGCCGTCCGCCGCGCTCGCCCACGACGAGGTCGAGAACCTCTTCCGCATCATCCGGGAGCTGACCGCCGCCGGGGTGGCGGTCGTCTACATCTCGCACCGCCTCGCCGAGATCCGCGAGATCGGCGACCGCGTCACGGTGCTCAAGGACGGCCGTTCGGTGGCGGGCAACCTGCCCGCCCGCGACACCCCCACCGGCCAGGTCGTCGCGCTGATGACCGGCCGGGACGTGGAGTACGCGTTCCCCGGGCGGGGCGCGCCCGCCGACGACCGGCCCGAGGTGCTGCGGGTCGAGGACCTCACGCTCAAGGGCGCCTTCGAGAACGTCTCGTTCAGCGTCCGCGGCGGCGAGATCGTCGGCCTCGCCGGGCTGGTGGGCGCGGGCCGCTCGGAGATCCTGGAGACGATCTACGGTGCGCGCCGGCCCACGTCCGGCCGGGTGCTGATGGACGGGCGCCCGGTGCGGCACGGCGACACCAGCGCGGCGGTGCGGCGCGGGATGGGCCTGGCGCCGGAGGAGCGCAAGAGCCAGGCGCTGCTGCTGGACGAGACCGTCGCCGCCAACATCAGCCTCGCCGGGCTCGGCCGGTACGCGAAGGCGGGCTGGATGGACCGGCGCCGCGAGCAGGTGGACGCCGTCGAGCAGATCAAGGCGCTCGACATCAGGCCGCCCGACCCGCGCCGGCCGGTGAAGACCCTGTCCGGCGGCAACCAGCAGAAGGTCATCCTGGCCCGCTGGCTGCTCAACGGCCGCAAGCTGCTCATCCTGGACGAACCGACCCGCGGCGTGGACGTCGGCGCCCGGTCCGAGCTCTACGGCGTCATCCGGCGGCTGGCCGACGAGGGCATCGCCGTCCTGCTCGTGTCGAGCGAGGTCCCCGAGGTGCTCGGGCTCGCCGACCGCGTTCTGGTGGTCCGGGAGGGCCACCTCATCCACGAGGCGCCGGCCGGCGACCTCGACGAATCCCGCGTACTCAACCTGCTCATGGAGGGCAGCGCCATGGGGGCGGCGGGGCACAACCAAGGGGGCGAAACACCGTGAACGACGCCACCTCCGTCAAGAAGGCCCCCGCACCGGCCAACGGCGCTCGCCGCGCCTGGCAGGGCATGGGCGAGGTCCGGCACGTCGGGCTCGTGGCGGCCCTGGTGCTGCTGGCGATCGTCGGGCTGATCACCGAGCCCGACACCTTCGCGACGTCCAGCAACCTGGTCGGCATCCTCGCGCTCGCCGCGACGATCGGCGTCATCACCGTCGGCATGACCTTCGTCATCATCGGCGGCGGCATCGACCTGTCGGTCGGCGCGATCATGGCGCTGGCGTCGGTGTGGGCGACCACCGTGGCCACCCAGTCGTACGGACCGTGGGTGATGATGGTGTGCGCCGTCCTCGTCGGCACCGGCGCGGGCCTGGTCAACGGGCTGCTGATCTCGTACGGGCGGATGGTGCCGTTCATCGCCACCCTCGCCATGCTCGTCGCCGCCCGCGGCCTCGCGCAGCGCATGTCCGACCGCAAGACGCAGCTGATCCGGCCGGAGAACGACGTGATCGAGGCGCTGTCCACCACCAAGGTGCTCGGCCTGCCGCTGGTGGTGTACATGTTCGCGGCCGTCGCGGTCGCCGGCTGGATCCTGCTCAACCGCACCACGTTCGGCCGCCGCACCTTCGCGGTCGGCGGCAACCCCGAGGCCGCCCGGCTGGCGGGCATCGACATCCGGCGGCACACCCTGATGTTGTACGGGCTGTCGGGGCTCTGCTGCGGCATCGCCGCGATCATCATCATGGCCCGTACCACCACCGGCTCCAGCACCCACGGAGACCTGTACGAGCTGGACGCGATCGCCGCCGTCATCATCGGCGGGACGCTGCTCACCGGGGGACGCGGCACGCTCGTCGGCTCGATCCTCGGCGTGCTCGTCTTCACCCTCATCACCAACCTGTTCATCCTCAACGGCCTGCAGACCAGCGACCAGCTGATCGCCAAGGGCGTGATCATCGTGATCGCCGTCCTGCTGCAGCGCCGTGCCCTGCGCACTCCCACATAGCCCAGCGCACCTGACCCATATCGCCCCCCGTCGATCGGCCAGATCACCCCCCACCCCTGGAGCAGGACATGACCGAAAGCCGTCTCAGCCGTCGCGGAGTGTTGTTCGGCGGCGCGATGATCGGAGCAGGCGCCCTCACGGCGGGCTGCACCAGCAACGACGAGAAGGACCCGGCGCCGGCCGCGCAGGTCGGCAACGCGGGCGGCGACAACGACAAGCCCGGCAAGCAGGTGACCATCGGTTTCTCCGCGCCCGCCGCCGACCACGGCTGGATCGGGGCGATCGCCAAGAACGCCCAGGCGGCGGCCAAGCAGTACTCCGACGTCACGTACAAGCCGGTCGAGCCCACCAACGACATCAACCAGCAGATCTCCGCGGTCGAGTCGCTGATCTCGCAGAAGGTCGGCGTGCTGGTGCTGCTGCCCAACGACGGCGAGCAGCTCAACCAGGTCGCGCGCAAGGCGATGGACGCGGGCATCCCGGTCGTCAACCTCGACCGGATCTTCCCCGACAAGCTCTCGTACCGGTCCTGGATCGGCGGCGACAACTACGGCATGGGCGTCGCGGCGGGGCACTACGTCGGCAAGAAGCTCAAGGACAAGGGCGTGGCCAAGCCGGTCATCCTGGAGATCCAGGGCATCGCCACCCTGCCGCTGACCCAGGACCGCAGCAGGGGCTTCGCCGACGCGCTCAAGACCTACGGCTTCAGCGTGACCGCCAAGCAGGACGCCAAGTTCACGGTGGAGAGCGGCAACCAGGTCGCCAGCAACCTGCTCCAGGCGCACAAGAAGATCGATGCTCTCTGGAACCACGACGACGACCAGGGCGTGGGCGTGCTCGCCGCCATCAAGCAGGCGGGCCGCAAGGAGTTCTTCATGGTCGGCGGCGCCGGCTCGGCCAACGCGATGCGCGAGATCAAGGCCGGCGGCGTCCTCGAGGCGACCGTCACCTACAGCCCGACCATGGCAGGCTCGGCCATCAAGGTGGCCCGCCTGCTCGGCCAGGGCCGCGGCATGGGCGACCTGGTCGAGCTCCAGGTCCCGCAGTCCATCACCCTGGCATCGGAGACGATCACCAAGGACAACGTGGACCGCTACCTGCCGCTCGGCTTCGAGTCCTGACGGTCTCCGTACGCGGTGTCCTGAGGGCGAGTACTGGAAGGGAGACGTATGACCACGGTCGGGGTCGGGATGGTGGGGTACGCGTTCATGGGACGCGCGCACTCCCAGGCGTGGCGTAGCGTCGTGCCGTTCTTCGACCCGCCGGTGCGGCCCGTGATGGCCGCGCTGGCGGGCCGCACCGGGAACGAGGTGCGCGCGGCGGCGGACAGGCTCGGCTGGGCGTCGGCCGAGACGGACTGGAAGGAACTGCTCCGCCGCGACGACATCGGGCTGATCGACATCTGCACGCCGGGCGACGGCCACGCCGAGATCGCGGTCGCCGCGCTCGACGCGGGCAAGCACGTGCTGTGCGAGAAGCCGCTGGCCAACACGGTCGCCGAGGCGGAGGCGATGGTCGCCGCCGCCGAACGCGCCGCCGCCCGCGGGGTGAAGTCGATGGTCGGGTTCAACTACCGGCGGGTGCCGGCGGTCACGCTCGCCCGCAAGCTCGTGCTGGAGGGGCGCCTCGGCACCATCCGGCACATCCGGGCGCAGTACCTTCAGGACTGGCTCAGCGACCCGCGGTCGCCGTGGACGTGGCGGATGGACCGCGACCGCGCCGGGTCGGGCGCGCTCGGCGACATCGGGGCGCACATCATCGACACCGCGCAGTTCATCACCGGCGACACCGTCGCCGGGGTCTCCGCGCTGACCGAGACGTTCGTGCCGGAACGGCCCCACCCGGACGGTGGCACCGCCCGCGTGACCGTGGACGACGCGGCGTTGTTCATCGGGCGGACGCGGCGCGGCGCGACGGCGGTGTTCGAGGCGACCCGGTTCGCGACCGGCCGCAAGAACTCGCTGCGCATCGAGGTCAACGGCTCCCGCGGCAGTCTCGCGTTCGACCTGGAGTCGCTGAACGAGCTGTGGTTCCACGACGGGACCGACGACGGCGAGACCGCCGGGTTCCGCCGCATCCTGGTCACCGAGCCCTCGCACCCGTACGCGGGCGCGTGGTGGCCGCCGGGACACGTGCTCGGGTACGAGCACACCTTCACCCATGAGATCGCCGACCTGCTGGCCGCCATCGCCGACGGCACCGACCCGCGGCCCTCGTTCGCCGACGGGCTCCAGGTGCAGCGAGTGCTGGCGGCGGTCCAGGACAGCGCGGAACGCGGCAGCGGCTGGGCCGCCGTCGAGGGGAGCTGATGAGATGACACGGCCGATCACCCTGTTCACCGGGCAGTGGGCCGACCTGCCGTTCGAGGAGGTCTGCCGGCTCGCCTCCCAGTGGGGGTACGACGGGCTGGAGATCGCCTGCTGGGGCGACCACTTCGAGGTCGACAAGGCGCTGGCGGACGACTCGTACGTGCCGCGCAAGCTGGAGACGCTGGCCAAGCACGACCTGAAGGTGTGGACGATCTCCAACCACCTCGTCGGGCAGGCGGTCTGCGACGACCCGATCGACGAGCGGCACGAGGCGATCCTGCCCGCCCGCATCTGGGGCGACGGCGAGCCCGAGGGCGTGCGGCGGCGGGCCGCGGAGGAGATCAAGGACACCGCGCGGGCCGCCGCGAAGCTCGGCGTCGACACGGTCGTCGGCTTCACCGGCTCGTCCATCTGGCATCTGGTCGCGATGTTCCCACCGGTCACGCCGGGGATGATCGAACGCGGGTACGCCGACTTCGCCGCCCGCTGGAACCCGATCCTGGACGTGTTCGACGAGGTGGGCGTGCGGTTCGCGCACGAGGTGCACCCCAGCGAGATCGCCTACGACCACCACACGACCGTCGCCACGCTGGAGGCGATCGGCCACCGCCCGGCGTTCGGGCTCAACTGGGACCCGTCGCACATGGTGTGGCAGGACGTCGACCCGGTGAACTTCCTGGCCGACTTCAGCGACCGGATCTACCACGTCGACTGCAAGGACACCAAGCTGCGCGCCCGCGACGGGCGCCGGGGCCGGCTGTCGTCGCACCTGCCGTGGGCGGACCTGCGGCGCTCGTGGGACTTCGTGTCCACCGGACGCGGCGACGTGCCGTGGGAGGACTGCTTCCGCGCGCTCAACGCGATCGGCTACGACGGCCCGATCTCGATCGAGTGGGAGGACGCGGGCATGGACCGGCTCCAGGGCGCGCCCGAGGCGCTGGAGTACGTCCGCGCGCTCAACTCCATCACGCCGCCCACCACGTCGTTCGACGCGGCGTTCGGCGGCGAGTAGGCGCCGGCCGGGCAGGTGCGGACGCGGCCTCAGACCCGGAAGTCGGCGAAGTCGAATCCGGGGGAGACCACGCAGCTGACCAGCACTTCGCGGGCGGCGGCGGGACGCGCCGCCTGCCACGCTCCGGCGGGGACGACGGCCTGCGGGACCTGACCCGCCCGCAGGTCGGCGCCGAGGGTGACGGCCGTCGTCCCGCCGGGACGGGTCTCGTCGGGACGATCGCCGTCACCTCCGAGCAGCAACGTCAGCGGGCCGCCGGAGTGCCACAGCCAGACCTCGTCGGACCGGACGGCGTGCCACATCGACTCCTCGCCCGGCGGCAGGAGGAAGTAGATGCCGGTCGCGCTGGCGCGTTCGCCGGGGTAGCCGTCCGGGGCGAAGGACGCCGAGGTCTTCCACGTCTCGCGGTACCACCCGCCCTCGGGGTGGGGGAGAAGGTCGAGCGCGGCGGCGGTCTCCGGGCGTTCGAGCAGCGCGCTGTGGCGGCCGCCGGGCGCGCGGCGCAGGTAGCGGACGTCCGACGCGGCGGTGCGGTCGACCGTCCCGTGCGGCGGGCCGTCGAAGGTGACCGCGACGACCTGCCCGGCGGGGAACACGTCGTCGGCGACGGCCAGGGCGGCCGCGCCGTCGTCGGGCGCCCAGACGGCCCCGGCGTCGGCGAGGACGAAGCGCGGATCGGGTTCGCCGTTCCGCCAGGCTTCCAGCGTGGTGAGCAGCAGCACGGTACGAGCCTATTCATCCGCTGCTGATCGGTTGTTGATCGGGGCCGGTCATGCTGGTCTCCGGCACGGTTCAGGACGGGGCGTCGTCTGGCCCGTGCCCATGGCGGGTGGCACGGGAGCGGGGTGCCCGGGTCACCCGCCCAGCCCTCCTTCTTTCTCTTCCTCCCACGGCCGCGGGGCCTTCCGGTGGCGCGATCACATGTTCACACGTTCACACCGTCAGGACGATCTTTCCGGTGACCGCGCCGGTCTCGCCGCGTTCGTGGGCCCTGGCGGCGTCGGCGAGCGGCAGCACGGTGTCGATCTCGGCCCGCAGCCGGCCGGCCGCGGCGAGCGCGGCGACCTCCTTCATGGCGTGGTGGTCGGGCTCGACCAGCACGTTCTCGGCCCGGACGCCGGTGGTGTCGAACTCCTCCAGGGCGCTCAGCACGAGGGACACGATCAGGCCGCCCGGCCGCAGGGTCCGCACCGAGCGGGGCCCGTAGCCGCCGCCGATCGTGTCGAGCACGACGTCCACGTCCCGGACGGTCTCGGCGAAGTCGGCCGTCCGGTAGTCGACCGGCTCGTCCACCCCGACGCGGCGCAGGAAGCCGTGCTTGGCCGCGCTGGCGGTGCCGATGACGTACGCGCCGCGCGCCTTGGCGATCTGGACGGCCAGATGCCCGACCCCGCCCGCCGCGGCGTGCACCAGCACCCGCTGACCGGCCTGGACGCCGGCGACGTCGACCAGCGACTGCCACGCGGTGAGCGCGGCCAGCGGCAGCGCCGCGGCCTGCACGTGGTCGATTCCGGCGGGCTTGCGGACGAAGTGGCGGGAGGGCGCGGCGACGTACTCGGCGTGCGAGCCGTGGCCGCCGGGGTACGTCAGCATGCCGAAGACCTCGTCGCCCGGCTTGAACAGCGCCACGCCGAGCCCGGTCCGCTCCACCACCCCCGAGACGTCCCAGCCGAGCACGAACGGCGGCGCGCCCAGCAGCCCTCCGGTGGCGCGGTGCTTCCAGTCGGTCGGGTTGACCCCGGCGGCGCGCACGCGCACCAGGACCTCCGTCGGCCCCGGTTCGGGACGGTCGATCTCGATCTCCTCGAGGACGTCCGGGCCGCCGAGGACGTCCTGGCCGATGGCGCGCATGAGAGTGGTCATGCCGTCCAGCCTGCCCGCGCCCGGCGGCCGCCCGACAGCGGCCTGATCGTCATTGACCGAAAGGATCCGGCCAGCGGGCGGCCCCCGCTCGTTCCGTCCCCCGGCTCACTCCATCTCGGAGAGCCGCGCCGGGTCGAAGTCGACCGGGAAGGGAGTCCGGGTGACGAACGGCTCGCCCGCCTTGACCCGCCCGGTGATCCGGTATCCCGACGCGGTGAGCTCCAGGACCGTCAGCTTGGGGCGCGGCTCCAGGTCGATGAGCCAGTAGTGCGGGATGCCGATCCCCGCGTACTCGCCGACCTTGGTGACCCGGTCGGTCACCTCGCTGCCCGTACGGGGCGACACGACCTCGGCGACCAGCAGGAGGTCGGGGCCGTAGTAGGTGCGGCGGGTCCGGCTCTCGAGCGCGGTGCGGGCGACGTCCCTGTTGACCACGAAGACGTCCGGCTTGCGGACCCCGGCCGGGGTGGTGACGTCCTGCGGGAAGCCCGCGACGTGCATGTCCGCGTCGGCCTGCCGGGCGGCCTCCTTGAGGATCTCCTTGAGGCGCTCGGCGGCGTGGTCGTGCCACATGTCGGCGGGCAGCTCGGTGAGCCAGCCGTCGGCGAGTTCGTGCCGCCTGCCGTCGTCCGGCATGGCGTCCAGGTCATAGAGCGTGTAGGGGCCGTGGGCGTGCCCGACGATGCTGCTCACCACGAGGCCGAATCTAGTGGAAAAGCCCTGGCCGGGCCGGTAGGCGCCGAGGGCGAGTCCGCCGGGGGAGACGGGGTGACGTGGCGGCCTGGCCGGAATGTGCCGTACCTCTCGAAGAGCGAGCGATGAGCAGGTTAAGATACATCTCGATTCGCCTCCGCCGCGAGGGAGGAACCATGGGCCAGGAACGGGCGGAACCCGCCCTGCGCGCATCGGACCGCGATCGGGACGCCCTGCTGGTGCGCCTGCACACCGCGTACGCGGAGGGGCGCCTCACCGAGCGCGAGCTGGACGAGCGCATCGACCTGGTCCTGGCGTCCAGGACGCACGGGGAGCTCGACCGGCTGGCCGCCGACCTGCCGCCGGCGCCCGGCACCGCGAAGGGCCCGAGCCCCGTGCCGGTGGCCCGCACGGGTCTCGGTACACGGTTCCAGCTGGCCTGCAAGCAGTCCGTCCGGCGGTCGGGCCGCTGGCGGGTGCCCGAGACGTACGCGTCGGCCGCCTACAAGGGCGGCTGCCTGCTCGACCTGCGCGACGCGGAGTGGACGGGCCGGGTCACCACGCTCCTCGTGGTCGCCTACAAGTCGACCGTCGAGATCATCGTGCCGCCGGGCGTCCGGGTCGAGGTCGGCGGCGTCGGCGTCTCGGCCGACCTGAGCGGTCCGGCCGACGCGGATCCGCAGGTCGTGCAGGTGCGCGGAATCGCCTATAAGGGACGGATCGATGTAAAAGATTATCCGCCCGGCCATGAACGTTCATGAGGTGATATGAACGCTCCCGCAGCCTGATCGGCTGCCGATCGGACCGATCTCCGCACGAAGGTGGATGCGGCACGGTTTGATGGTGAGCCATCGCACAGGCGAAGGAGCGCGAGTGACGGCGAGGACCCCTGAGCTTTCGGACCCGCAGGGCTCCCGGGAGATCCGGCGGCGGCTGACGTTCGACACCGCGCGGGCGGCCGACGCCGCCGCGCGGACCACGGACGCGGTGGTACGGGCGACACCGGCCGGGTCGTCGTGGCAGCAGGCCGACCAGGCCTGGAGCAAGGCCGACGTGCCCTGGCCGGGCGCCGCCGCCGCCGCTCCGGCCGTCCCCGCCAAGTCCGCGAAGCTCGCCAAGCCCGCGAAGAAGGCCAAGCCGAAGCCGGTGAAGCAGGCTCAGCCCGCCAAGGCGTCCAAGGCCGTCAAGACGGTCAAGGCGAAGCCCGGCCCCGCCAAGCCCGCGGCGACCGCCCCCAAGGCCGCGAAGCCCTCGGCCGCGCCCAGAGCCGCCGCCTCCGCCAAGCCCGCGACCCCGGCCCGACCGGTCGAGTCCGCCGAGGCGGCTCCGGCGCGGAGGAAGCGCCGGGTCGGCAGGGCGGCAGCGGTGACCGTTGCCGCCGTGGTGGTCGTGGGCGGCGGCGTGTACGCGGTGACCGGCGGCGAGGAGGAAGGGCGCGCCGCCGCGATCCCCGGTGCCGAACTCGCCGACGGGTTCTTCGCCGTCGACCCGGCCGCGACCACCGACGGCCGCGTTCAGGATCTCGCGGCCGTGGCCGCCGCGGGCCCGACCGTGGTCGCGGCGGGCGCCGAGGGCACCGAGGCGGCGGCCCGCGCCCAGTTCCTGGTCTCCGCCGACGCCGGACGGACCTGGCGGCTCGCGAGCATCCGCGCCGCGGACGGCGGCGAGCCCGCGCCCGGCGACCGTCCCCGCCACGTCGCGGGAGGGCAGGGCGCCTGGGCGGCCCTCGGCGACGGCGGCGCCGCCTGGTCCAGCGGCGACGCGCGGACCTGGACCCGCGCCACGATCCCGGTCCAGCCCAAGGACGAGGTGACCGGGCTCGCCCGCGCCGCGTCGGGTTTCGTCGCGGTCGGGCGCACGGGCGACCACGCGGTGTTGTGGACGTCGGTGGACGGCCGTTCCTGGCAGCGCCTGGAACGTCCCAGGGTGCCCGGCGTGGTGGCCTTCGACCGGGTCGTGGCCTCCGGCGACACGGTTCTGGCGCGGGGCGAGATCAGCCGGACGGCCACCAAGGGCAAGGGCGCGAAGAAGCGCAGGACCACCGTCCGCGAGCCCGCGCTCTGGCGGTCGGCCGACGGCGGGAGGACGTGGGCGCGGGCCTACGTCCCTCATGGCCAGGGTTCGTACGGAGCGGCCTCCGGCCTGGTCACCGGACCGGGCGGGTTCTTCGCCATCCGGGCGGGCAAGCGCGTC
This sequence comes from Spirillospora sp. NPDC047279, assembly GCF_040643285.1. NCBI lineage: Bacteria > Bacillati > Actinomycetota > Actinomycetes > Streptosporangiales > Thermomonosporaceae > Spirillospora > Spirillospora sp. NPDC047279. Next base: position 64,820 of record NZ_JBEYUA010000013.1, on the reverse strand, counting down.
ACCGGGCCCAAGAAGAAGCGCAGGACGGAACGTTTCACCGTCGTGTTCCACTCGCCGGACGGCTCGTCCTGGACCGCCCTGGCGCGGACCGGCGTGCTCGACCGGCTGGCCGGCGGCTCGGCCGCCGGGCTGGCCGCGCTCGCCGGCGGCAGGCTGATGCGCAGCACGGACGGCAGGGCGTGGCAGCCGGCCGGGGACGTTCGCGGCGCCGCCGCGAACGGTGTCACCGTGGCCGACGGCGGCGTCCCGGTCGTCGCCGGGCACCGCGGCGACGACCCCTTCCTGGCGGTGTCGGGCCAGGCCGTCGATCTGCGGCCGGTGGCGGGAGCGGTCCAGCCGGAACGTTCGGTCGCCGCCATCGCGTCCGGCGCCGCCGGGCGCCTGGTCGCCGTCGGCGGCACCAACGGCGGGGCGGCCGTCTGGACCACCGCGACCCCGGACGGCTGGGCCCGCGCGCAGGGCACGTTCGGCAAGGGGGCGCTGAGCGACGTCGCGTCGGGCGGCGCGGGCTGGGTCGCCGTCGGCCGCGGCGACAGGGATCGTCCGCTGGCCCTGACCTCGGCGGACGGGACGGCCTGGAGGCCCGCCACCATCGCTGGCGACGGCAGCCTGATGGCCGCCGCGGCGGGTGCCGGCGGCTATGTCGTGGTCGGCGCGTCGCGCGGGTCGGCGGCGGCGTGGCGGTCGGCCGACCTCAGGACCTGGACGCCGGCCGCCGGGCTCGACCGCCGCATGTGGATGCGCGACGTCACGGCGACGCCCGCCGGCTACGCGGCGGTCGGCGGCTCCATGGACGGCAAGGGCACCGCCCGGGCGGCCGTCTGGACCTCCGCCGACGGACTGAAGTGGACGGTGCGGCGCGCGCCCGAGGGCACCGGAGTGCTCACCGACGTGGCCGCGAACGGCGCCCGCCTGGTCGCGCTCACGACGGCGGGCGGCGCGGTCGTCTCGGCGGACGGCGGGCTGACCTGGCAGACCACCGCGCCGGCCGGGGCCGCCGCGACCGGGGCCACGGCGGTCGTGAGCACGGCCCGGGGCTTCGTGCTCGCCGGGGTCACCGGCGAGCCCGGCGGCCGGGACGTGACGGTGTGGAGCTCGCCGGACGGCGCCGCCTGGACGCGGGTGCCCGCCACCGGCACCGGGCTGGACGGCCCGGGGGACCAGCGGATCAACGTGCTGACCACGCACGCCACCGAGATCGTCGCCGTCGGCGTCACCGCCGGGCACCGTGGCGAGACGCCGACCCTGTGGCGCAGAATGGCGCCATGATCGATCTGCTCGCCCCGCATCCGCGCACCGTCCTCGGGCACTGGCCCACCCCGCTGGAGCCGGCGCCGCGGCTCGCGGCGGAGCTGGGCGGCGGCACCCGGATCTGGATCAAGCGCGACGACTGCACCGGCCTGGCGCTCGGCGGCAACAAGACGCGCAAGCTGGAGTTCCTGCTCGGGCAGGCGCTGGCCGAGGGGCACACGACGGTCGTCACGTTCGGCGCGGTGCAGTCCAACCACGCACGGCAGACCGCCGCCGCGTGCGCGCGCCTGGGCCTGCGGTGCGAGCTGCTGCTCAGCCGCTCGGTGCCGCGCACGGACACGCTGTACGAGACGTCCGGCAACGTGCTGCTCGACGGGGTGCTCGGCGCCCGCGTGCGCGTGGTGGACGGCATGGACGAGACGCTGGCGGCGCTGGAGGAGATCGGGCCCGCCTTCGTGATCCCGCCGGGCGGCTCGAACGCCGTCGGCACCCTCGGGTACGTCGCCGCCGCGCTGGAGTTCGCCGGGCAGGCGGAACGGAGCCCGGAGATCGGCGGGGTCGACCGGATCGTGGTCGCCTCCAGCACCACCGGGACCGTCGCCGGGCTGCTGCTCGGCCTCGAGCACGCGCGGCTGCCGGCCGTCGTCGAGGCGGCCTGCGTCTACCGGCCGGCGGACGAGACCGCCGCCGAGCTCGACACGCTGCTCGGGGAGACCGCCGCCCTGCTCGGCGTCGAACCGCGCGCCGGCGGCCGGAGCGTGCGCGACGACTGGTTCGGCCCCGGCTACGGCGTGCCCACGCCGGAGATGACCGAGGCCGTGCGGCTGTTCGCCCGTACGGAGGGGGTCCTGCTGGACCCGGTCTATTCGGGGAAGGCCGCGGCGGCCCTGGTCGGCATGGTGCGGTCGGGAGAGATCGGCCCGGGCGAGACCGTCGTGTTCTGGCACACGGGGGGCTCGCCCGGGCTCTTCGTTTATCCGGACGTCTTCACCGGGCGGTAGCGGTCAGCCGTTGCAGCCGCAGGAGCATCCCTTCGGGCATGAGCAACTACCGCCGTGTCCACAACTGCATCCACCTTTGGCCATGGACGGAACGTACCTCCGGGCGGACTCGGGGACTATGGCCCGAACGCGAGGTTCGGCTCACGCGTTGATGTGCAGATCGACCTCGAGCAGGACGAGGAACCACAGGAATATGGCGAGCAGCGCGCTGCCGACGCGCCGGAGCAGGTCCTCGTAGATGTAGCCGCGGTCCCATGCGACGAACACGCCGATGATGATGTAGATGATCCCGATGAGGCCGATGCCGCGGCCGCCGTATCGGTACGCCATGGGGGCGTCTCCTTCCAATGTGCTGACTGACGCCTGAGCGGTGCCCACAGCGGACAAAAGGAAACACCGGCACTTTTCGGTGGGGCTCTGTGACGATCTATGGGGCGTGCCCAAACTCGATGCGCACGACGGCCGGATCGTGGTCGCCGGCCCGGTCGGCGAACTCGGACGCGCGGTGCACGACGTCGAACTCGTGCGGGCGTCCGCCGAGCGACGGGCTCAGCAGGACGTGGTCCTGCACCTGCGAGTTTCCACCGGTCACGGCGGTGTAGCGCTCGTCCTGCGGAAGCGTGGCGGGCAGGTCGGTGAGACCGGTGCCCTCGGTCAGGACCGTGACGGGAGCGGCGAAGTCGCGTTCGTTGAGGTTGCCCGCGACGATGACGCCCGCGTCCTTGTCGGTGGCGCGCAGCGACTTGACGAAGTTCGCCACGACGCGCGCCTGGGCCTCGCGCCGCCACTCTGTCGGCCGCAGCGGCGGCTGCCGGCGGCCGAACACCGGCTGGTCGTCGCCGCTCCGCGGCGACCAATGGTTGGCGATGACGATGAGCCGCCTGCCCTGCCAGGTCACCTCCGCCGCGAGCGGCTTGCGCGTGCCGCCCCACGCCGGGTCGCCCGGGGCGACCCGGCCCGGGCTCAGCGACAGCCGCGCCCCGCCGTCCTCCTTGAGGACGGTGGTGGCCGTGGTGGCCCGCTCGGCGGCGGCCTGGCCCGCCGGGTCGTCGAGCCCGGTGGCGTCACCGCCGCCGGCGCCCCCGGTGCCGTCAGCGCCCTCGGCGCCGTCGAGCACCGGCCGGTCGACGAAGCCCAGCCCGCGGTCGGTGCGGAAGAGGAAGCCGATCCGGCTGTTGGCGCCCCGCTCGCCGCCGTCGGAGTTGTCGCGCGGCGCGATCGAACGCCAGTCGTAGGCGGGCCCGCCCGCGGCGCTGATCGCGGCGATCAGCTCGGCGACGGTCTGGTCGGCGACGACCGTGCCGTCGTCGTCGGGGCCGGTGTTGTCCTGGACGCCCGACACCGTGACCAGGTCGGGGGACTGGAGCCCCTCCACGATGTCGGCGGCGAAGGCTTGGAACCGTTCGGGCGGGGTGTCGGGGTTGAGGCCCTCCATGGAGGCCGTCCCCACCGACAGCTCGCCGGGACGGGCCGGGCGCGCGGTCTCGCGGGCGAGGCCGCCGGCAGCGGCGCGCGGTGTGGCGGTGAGCAGCAGCGTGAAGTCGCCGTAGCCGTAGTCGAGGACGCCGTCCTGCGGGCCCGGCAGCCGGTCGCCGACGTCGAGCGCCGGGAGCGGCGCCAGCGAGTCGGTGAGCAGCAGCCGTTCGGCGTTGGGGTCGTCGGGCCGCAGGACGAGCCCGCCGCGCTTGCTGCGCGGCCCCGCGCCCGCGCCGCCGGCGGGCAGCACCGGGATCTCGCCGTCGCGGGTCGGGCCGATCGCGACCGGGTCGGCGACGCGGACGCGCATGCCCTCCAGCGACTCGTAGAAGTCGAGGGCGTCGCGTCCGGGCTCGAAGGCGTCGGTGGCCCGCTTGACCGCGCCGGGCGCGCGCCGCCCGCCGGGCCCGACGAGGACCGGCGCCGGCAGCGGCCGGCCGCGGGCCTCGACGACCGTGGCCGAGGCGTCGATCTCGGTGCGGCTGAGGTTGGCCGAGGACGATCCGCCGGGACGGAACTCGCTGACCTTCCCGGCGACGCGCACCGCGTCGCCGGCGACCGCCGTGGGACGGGTGCGGGTGAAGACGAAGACGCCCTCGGAGGTCGCGTCGTCGCGGTCGGGGGAGGGGTCCTGCATCCAGAAGCCGTTGCCCGTCACCGCCGTCACGACGCCGGTGACGCCCGCGACGGTCCGTCCGGAGAGGGGCGACTCGTGGCCCGCGCCCTGGACGTGACGGATGCGCGGAGCCGCCGCGGCGGCCGCGTGCGCCGGGAGCACGGGCAGCAGGGCGAGGACCGTTCCGACCGTGAATGCCCGGAACGCGAAAGTCCCATCGAACACCGCAGCAGGATCCCACGCCGGGCGCGCCACCGGAGTCCCGCACCCGGCCCGATTCGGAAAAATCTCCGGGCCACCACCGTGGCCGGGTGCGGGGGACGATCTCGCCGGGGATCTCGGGAGGAGATCTCAGTCGCGGATCTCAGGCGCGGATCTCAGGCGCGGATCTCAGTCGAAGAGCACGACCTGGCGGATCACGTCGCCGTCGTTGAGCGCCCGGACGGCGTCGTTGAGGTCGTCGAACGCGATGCGCCGTGTGATGAGGCCCTCGATGTCGAGCTTGCCGGCCCGCCACAGGTCGACGAAGAGCGGGATGTCGCGCTTGAGGTCGCACCCGCCGTACAGGGACGCCTTGAGGCTCTTGCCCTCGAACAGCAGCGAGAACGCGCTCTGCTGCCAGTTGTCGTCGGCCGCGCCCGCGCCCACCACGATCACGTCGCCGCCGCGCCGGGTGGCGGCCCAGGCGGTCTGGATCGCCGCGGACTTGCCGACGACCTCGAAGACGTAGTCGAAGCCCTGGCCCAGGGTCAGCAGGCCCTTGGTCTCGTCGAGGTCGTCCAGCGTCGTGGTGTGCGTCGCGCCGAACCGCTCGGCGATCGGGTGCTTGGCCTCGTTCGGGTCGATCGCCAGGATCGTGGACGCACCGGCGATCTTGGCGCCCTGGATGACCGAGAGGCCCACGCCGCCCGCGCCCACCACCGCGACCTTGGCGCCGGGCGCCACCTTCGCGGTGTTGAAGACCGCGCCGATGCCGGTCGGGACGCCGCAGCCGAGCAGCGCGGCGTACTCGAACGGCACGTCCTCGGCGATCTTCACCACGCCCTGGTAGGGCACCACGATGTCCTCGGCCCAGGTGCCGCAGCCCGCCATGCCGAAGACCGGGCCCGCGTCGTTCGTGAACCGCGGCTCGGTGAACGTCTGCCCGATGAAGGTCATGCACAGGTACGGCTCGCCGCGCAGGCACTCGGCGCAGCTGCCGCAGTCGGGGCTCCAGTTGACGACGACGTGGTCGCCCACCTGGACGTTGGTGACGTGGTCGCCGACCTCGGTGACCACGCCGGAGCCCTCGTGCCCCAGGATGACCGGGATCGGCATCGGCAGCACGCCGGTCATGACCGACAGGTCGGAGTGGCAGACCCCGGTCGCCTTGATCTTCACCTTCACCTGGTCGGGACCCGGGTCGACGGCGGTGACGTCGTCGCGCAGGTCGAGTTCCTTGTCGCCGACCGCATGCAGGACCGCGGCGCGTGCCATGGCTGCCTCCACATTGAGGGGCGGACGCCGGCAGCGGGCTGTCAACGTCCTGGAAGGGGTGGTTTGGGGTGGTGCGTGACGACGGGCGGCCTGGGCGGGTGCCCGCTACTCGTCGAGGGTGAGCGCGGCCTTGGGGCAGGAACGGACCGCGTGCCGGACCTTGTCGAGCTGGTCCGCGGGGGGCTCCGGCAGCAGGATGGTGAGCTCGTCGTCGTCGTTGAGGTCGAAGACCTCCGGGGCCAGCCCGACGCACACGGCGTTGGCCTCGCACACGAGCGGATCGACTCGGACGGTCGGCATCGTTGGTTCTCCGTTTCTCCGGGCCTGGTTGCCGGTGACCTTACCGAACCCGGTTCGGATCGGTCACTACTTCAGCCTGTCCGTAAATGAGCGCCCCGCCCGCCTGTGGCGATCGGGTGCCCTCGCCCATCGCAAAAGTAGAACACGTTTCAGTATGCTCGGGCAAGACTCGCGTCTCATCTGGGGGATCAAGATGACGCGCCCGGGTGAGCGTGCCGTCGCGCCCGAGTGGGGACGGGCTGGACCAGAGGTGTGCGAGTACGGATAAAGTGCGCGGCGGAGGAGATCAATGACAGAGACCATGGCGTCCACCCCCGCGGGGACGACCACCGCCCCGATGCCCGGTGACCTGCTGCGCGCCGCGAAGTCCGCCAAGGGCTTCATGCCCCTCCCCGAGGGCCAGGCGCTGTACGAGACCGCCGTCGCCTACGGGTCGCCCGATGCCACCTTCCTGGAGGTCGGCAGCTACTGCGGCAAGTCGGCGATCTACCTCGGCGCGGCCGCCAGGCTGGCCGGCGCCACCGTGATCACCGTGGACCACCACCACGGCTCGGAGGAGAACCAGGCGGGCTGGGAGCACCACGACCCGTCCCTGGTCGACCCCTGTACGGGCCGCATGGACACGCTCCCGACGTTCCGCAAGAACATCCAGGCCGCGGGCCTGGAGGACGTCGTGGTGGCGATCGTGGGCCAGTCGCGGACCGTCTCGCGCCTCTGGCGCACGCCGGTCTCGCTGCTCTTCATCGACGGCGGGCACGCCGAGGAGCACGCGCAGGGCGACTACGAGGGCTGGGCGCCCTGGGTGGCGCCGGGCGGCGCCCTGGTGATCCACGACGTCTTCGCCGACCCGGCGGACGGCGGCCAGGCGCCGTACCACGTCTACCGGCGGGCACTGGCGAGCGGAGCGTTCGAGGAACGCCGCGTGGAGGGCTCCCTGCGCGTCCTGGAGCGGGTCGGTGACGCCGACCCGCTGGAGACCCCCTGACGACCGCCTGACGGAGGACGGAGCCCGCTGACCGTCGCGGGCCTTCGGCCGCCGCCTGGGCGCCTTTGCCCGGGCGGCGTCGCCGTTCTGGGGGGCGTGCCCCGCCAGGTGGTGCCCGTTCTAGAGGCGGGTGCGGACGGGATTGGCGACCGAGACCAGGCCGCAGCCGCAGGCGACCGGATCGGCCGCGGCCGAGGGGCCCAGCGGCCGCCCGGCGATCTCCTTGAAGAGGCGCGACCCCGGAGAGGCGCCCTCCAGCGCGTCGGCGGCCAGGACGACGGCCGCCGCGGTGTAGGTGGAGCGGTCCCCGGGGAAGTGCCGCTGGTTTTCGAACTGCCAGCCGGTCCAGTAGGAGCCGTCGTCGTGGCGGAGGTGCTGGATCGTGCGGAAGAGCTCCAGCGCGCGGTCGCGGTCGCCCGCGGCGTCCAGCGCCATGACCAGCTCGCAGCTCTCGGCGGCGGTCACCCAGGGCTGGTCGCTCACGCAGCGGCAGCCCAGGCCGTCGACCACGAACGTGTCCCACGAGGCGGCCAGCCGGCGGGCGGCGTCGTCGCCGCGCACGGGACCGGCGAGGACGGGGTAGTACCAGTCCATCGACCAGCGGCTCTTGTCGGCGAACGCCTCCGGGTGCGCGGCCACGACATGGCCGAGCTGGTCGGCGGCCAGCTCCCAGTCCGGCTGCGGCTCGCCCAGGTGCTCGGCCAGGGCCACCGCGCAGCGCAGCGACTGGTAGATCGACGAGCAGCCGGTGAGCAGCGCGTGGTCGGCGTCCCGCCCGTCCTCGTGCCGGATCCACAGGATCTCGCCGCGGCGGGTCTGCAGGGTGAGCACGAACTCGATCGCGCGCCGCACGGTCGGCCACATCGCGCGGGCGAACGCCTCGTCGCCGGTCATCAGCAGCTCGTGCCAGACGCCGACCGCGACGTAGCCGGCGTGGTTGGACTCGCCGCCCGGCTCGGTGACCTCGCCGAGGATCCACTTGGCGGGCCAGGAGCCGTCCGGCCGCTGGACCGAGCGCAGCCACTCGTAGGCGCGCCGCGCCGGGGCGGAGAGCCCCGCCGTGGTCAGCGCCATCGCGGCCTCGACGTGGTTCCAGGCGTCCACGTGGCCCGGGACGCCCTCGACGGGCGAGAACCACGGGATCGCCCCGGACTCCTCCTGCTGCGCCACGATGCTCCGCGCGGTGGCCAGCACGTCGTCCGAGGTCACCACGCCGGAGACCGAGGGAGCCACGATCGAGTGCGGTGGGGACACGTGCGCGGGGCCCTCAGACCGCATCGGCCGTCTCCACCGCGTCGGCCTTCTCCCGGTCGGCGACCGGCGTGCTCGGCGTTGCGGGCTTGGTGAAGTAGACGACCACGCTCTTGCCGATGAGCGGGTTGAGCGCGCGCTCGGCGAGCCGAGTGGCCAGCGGGCGCTTCATGATGTCCCAGACCAGGACCTGGTGGTAGGCCTTGACGAGCGGGTGCTCGTTGTTGTCGACGCCGACCGCGCACTTGATCCACCAGTACGGGGCGTGCAGCCCGTGCGCGTGGTGGTGGCCGTCCACCCGGAAGCCGGTGGCCTTGAGCTTGGCCTCCAGCTCGGCGCGCGTGTAGATGCGCACGTGCCCGCCGGGGGCGGTGTGGTAGGCCTCCGAGAGCGCCCAGCAGATGCGCTCGGGCAGCCAGGTCGGCACGGTCGCGGCGAGCTGCCCGCCGGGCTTGAGCACCCGCAGCAGCTCCTTCATCGCGCGCATGTCGTCGGGGATGTGCTCGAGCACCTCGGACGCGATGATCTTGTCGAAGTGGTCGTCGGGGAACGGCAGGTCGAGCGCGTCACCCCGCACGGTCTCGGCGGCCCCGGCCTCGGGGACCTCGCCCTCCAGGCGCATCGCGCCGAACATCTTCTCCACGCCGGCCAGCTCGTCGGCGTCCATGTCGAAGGCCACGACGTTCGCACCCCGCCGGTACAGCTCGAAGGCATGCCGTCCGGCGCCGCATCCCATGTCGAGGATGCGCTCACCAGGGGTGACGCGGAACCGCTGGAAATCCACGGTCAGCAGGGTCGTGCTCCTTCCGTCGGGAGACGCCGCGCCGGACGTCTCCGCCGTTCTCCGGCCCGCGAGGCGCCACCGGCCGGTGGCGCGCCGCGGCCTGCCGCAGAATCAGTTCTTGCCCGCGGCCCGCCGCAGGTGCTGCATCTGGGCGATCGCGGCACGATAGTGCTCGACCGTGGCCTGCGCCACGGCGGGCCACGCGTACCGCTCCTGCACCCGGGCCAGTCCCGCCTCGCCCGCCCTCGCCCGCTCCTCGGGGGAGTCGTGCAGGCGGCGAAGCGTGACGGCCAGCTCTTCGACGTCGCCGGGCTCGACCAGCACGGCGGCGTCGCCCACCACCTCGGGCAGCGCGCCCGCGCGGCTGGCGACCAGCGGGGTGCCGGACGCCATGTGCTCGACGGCCGGCAGCGAGAAGCCCTCGTAGCGGGAGGGGACGACGGCGATCTCGGCGGAGGCCATCAGCTCGCCCAGCTCGTCGTCGCTGATGCCGCTCACGAACCGCACCCGCTCGCCGAGGGCCAGCTCGCGGATGAGGCGCTCGGTGGGGCCGTCCTTCTGCGGGCGGCTCACCACGATCACGTGGACGTCGCGTTCGGTGGCGACCTTGGCGACCGCGCGCAGCAGCACGTCGACGCCCTTGATCGGGGCGTCCGCGCTGGCCATCGCGACGATCCGGCCGGGCACGCGGTCCGCGCGGGGGCCGCGCGGGTGGAAGATCTGGGTGTCGACGCCCAGCGGCAGGATCTCGATGTCGCGCGGGTCGACCTTGAAGTCCTTGACGATGTCGACCTTGGACGACGAGGAGACGGTGAGCACGGGGCCGATGCGCCGGGCGACCTGGGACTGCATGGTCACGAACCCGTACCAGCGGCGCTTGCCGAGGCGCTGCTTGAGGCCCTCGGCGGCCTCCAGCTCGATCCGCCGGTCGACGCTGATGGGGTGGTGGATGCTGGTGACCAGGGGCAGGCCGAGCCGTTCGATGCCGAGGTTGCCGAGCCCGAGGACCTGGTTGTCGTGCGCGACGTCGAAGTCGCGGCGGCGGCGCTTGAGCGCGCGCAGGACCCGGATGGAGAACGTCAGCGGCTCGGGGAAGCCGCCGGTCTTCATGTGGGCGAACTCCAGCACGTCGATCCAGTCGCGGAACTCCTTCAGCGCCGGGGTGCGGAAGGGGTCCTCGTCCCGGTAGAGGTCCAGGCTCGGGATCTTGGTCAGCGTGATCTCGTCACGGTCCAGCTCCGGGTAGGGCTGACCGGAGAACACCTCGACGGCGTGGCCGAGGTCGACCAGCTCGCGGCTCAGATGCCGCAGGTAGACCCCCTGGCCGCCGCAGTGCGGTTTGCTCCGGTAGGAGAGCAGGGCGATTCGCAAGCGATCACGGTGTGCGTCGTCCTCGGACCTGCTCACGAACCACCTCTTCGGTCGACCGGTGCCTGGTGTGACCTCCGGGGCCAACCTGCATCTCGTGCTTGCCGTTACTGAAGTTGAGACAACAGGGCCTTGATGTTACCGGACGGTTGGAATGTGGGACATGGTCGCCTTGCCCCGCTGGGCCCCGCTCACCGGGCCGACGATACCGCTGTGAGCCGTTCGATCCGGCAAAATATAACAAGTTCTAGATTGGCTGCCTAGTCTGGGCGAGTTTGCCGCGATGTACCTGCTCATAGGGATGTGGTGCGGGTCTCATTTCTAGAACTTGTTGCACCCTTGAAAAGGCGGCCGGATGGACGTCCGGTCACCGGCCCGGAACCCTTGATGAGACTTGTGTCTCATGTTAGAACACGTTCTAGATATAGAGCCGAGCAAGCGATCGGTCGGGTCCCGGGTACGGCGCGCCCCTGATCCGGCGGTCCGAGAGGAGCCCGCGTGGCCCCAGAGTCCGCATCAGCCCCGCACACCGCCCCGAAGATCGACATCATCGACCCCGACACCTACGAGCGCGGCGGTATCCCGCACGACCAGTTCACCTGGTTGCGCGACCACGACCAGGTGCACTGGCACCACGACCCCGACGCGCGGGTGCCGGGGTTCTGGGCGGTGACCCGGCACGCGGACGTGGTGGAGGTGTCGCGGCGGGCCGACCTGTACTCGTCGGCCGAACGGGGCGCGATGCTCGCCGAGAACGAGCCCGAGGACCTCGTGCTCTACCGGATGATGATCCTCTACATGGACCCGCCGGACCACACCCAGCGGCGCAGCATGGTCAACAAGGGCTTCACGCCCCGCATGATCAAGCAGCTGGAGGAGCACGTCCGCGACATCGCCCACCAGCTCATCGACGCGGTGGCCGACAAGGGCGAGGCCGACTTCGTCACCGACATCGCCGCGCCGCTCCCCGCGTACGTGATCTGCGAGCTGCTGGGCGCCCCGGTCGAGGACCGCGACAAGATCTACCACTGGTCCAACCAGATGATCGGGTTCGACGACCCCGAGTTCTCCGGGTCGCGCGAGATCGGCAAGCAGACCGCCGCCGAGATCTTCGCGTACGCGGGCGAGCTCGCCGCGCTGCGCCGGGCCGAGCCGCGCGACGACATCGCGACCGCGCTGCTCAAGCCCGACTCGGCCGGGCACGCGCTCACCGACGAGGAGTTCCAGCTCTTCGTGCTCATCCTGATCATCGCCGGGAACGAGACGACCCGGAACGCCACCTCGGGCGGCATGCTCGCGTTCTTCCGGCACCCGGAGCAGTGGCAGCGGCTGCTGGCCGACCGGTCGCTGCTGCGCACGGCGCCCGACGAGATCGTGCGCTGGGCCAGCCCGGTCAACCTGTTCCGGCGGACGGTCATGGCCGACACCGAGCTCGGCGGCAAGGAGCTGAAGCGGGGCGACAAGGTCGTCGTCTTCTACGGCTCGGCCAACCATGACGAGCGCGTGATCGAGGATCCGTTCACGTTCGACATCGGCCGCGACCCCAACCCGCACATCGGGTTCGGCGGGGGAGGCCCGCACTTCTGCCTGGGCACCCACCTGGCCCGCCTGGAGCTCAGCGTGGTCTTCGAGGCGCTCCTGGACCGGATGCCCGACATCCGGCTCGCGGCCGAGCCGCGCCGGCTCCGCTCCAACTTCCTCAACGGCATCAAGGAGATGCGCGTCGAGTTCACGCCCGGCAGCCGCGCCTGACGGCCGGAGGGCCTGACGGCGGAGCGTGCGTACGGCCGGAGGGGCGGGTGGTCCCCGCCCCTCCGCGGGACCTCGGGCCGGATGACCTCGGGCCGGATGAGCTCGGGCCGGATGAGCTCAGGAACGTGCGCCCTGGCGGGCCGACGGGGTGAAGCGCACCCGCATCTCCTTGACCCCGTTCACGAAGTTCGACCGCAGGCGGCGCGGCTCGCCGTCCGGCCGGATGTCGGGCATGCGGTCGAGGATGGCCTCGAACAGCACGAACAGCTCTAGCCGGGCCAGGTGCGTGCCCAGGCAGAAGTGCGCGCCGCCGCCGCCGAACCCGATGTGCGGGTTCGGGTCGCGGCCGATGTCGAAGACGTCGGGGTTCTCGATGACGCGCTCGTCGCGGTTGGCCGACCCGTAGAAGATGACGACCTTGTCGCCCTTCCTGATCAGCTTGCCGCCCAGCTCGGTGTCCGCGGTGGCGGTCCGGCGGAACAGGTTGATCGGCGAGGTCCAGCGCACGATCTCGTCCGGCGTGGTGCGCAGCAGCGACCGGTCGGCCTTGAGCCTGGCCCACTGGTCGGGGTGCTCGAAGAACGCGAGCATGCCGCCGACCGAGCCGTTCCGCGTCGTCTCGTGCCCAGCGATGATCAGCATGAGCAGGAAGAGCTGGAACTCCTCGATGCTGAGGCGCTCGCCGTTCTCGTCCGGCTTGAGCAGCGTGCTGGCGATGTCGTCGCGCGGCTCGGCGATGCGCTCCTCGGCGAGCGCGGCCGCGTACGCCATGAGCTCGCCGGCGAACACCGCGGCCTTCTCCTTGGCCCCGGCCAGCTCGGGGTCGGCGAACCCGATGATGTGGTTGGACCAGTCGCAGATCCGCTGCCGGTCGTCCACCGGCGCCCCGAGCAGCTCGCAGATGACGTACGCGGGCAGGTGCGCCGCGATGTCCTCGACGAAGTCGGCCTCGCCCTTCTCCACCACCTCGTCGATCAGCTCGTGGCAGATGTCGCGGATGTGCCCCTCGAGCTGCTTGATCATCCGCGGCGTGAAGCCGCGGTTGACCTTGGACCGGTTCCGGGTGTGGTCCGGCGGGTCCTGGAACAACATCATCATCCCGTAGAGCAGGATCTCGTCGTCGGTGAACTCCTCGTACATCGAGGTGCGCACGTGACTGGAGAACAGCTGGGAGTTCCGGGAGACCGTCACCACGTCCGCGTGCCGGGTGACCGCCCAGAAGCCGGGGACGCCCTCGTTCAGGTCGTGGTGCCAGTGCACCGGGTCGTGGTCCCGCAACCATCGGAACTGCTCGTGCGGGATGCCGCCCTGCTCGTAGATGGTCGGGTCGATGATGTCGATCGCGGGGGCCAGCGTCTCAGGGGCCATCGTCCATCCAAACGGTGGTGGGTGGGGGCGGAGTCTTGGGAGATTCGGAGTCCGGGGAGGCCCGGATTCGTCAGAGCTTCGGGCCGAGCGCCTCGGCCAGCCCGGCGGCGGTCCAGAGGCCCTCGGTCGACACCTCGTGCGCCACGACCGGCTGCGACATGACCTGCACCGTGCCGCCGTGGGCGACGAACACCTGCCCGGTGACCCGCTCGGCGGCGGGTGACGCCAGGTAGGTCACGAGCGGCGTCACGTGGTCCACCGACAGCGGGTCGGGGCCGTCCTCGGGCGGCGGCCCGAAGACGCCGGCCGTCATGGCGGTGCGGGCGCGCGGGCAGATGGCGTTGGCCCGCACCCCGTACCGGCCGCACGCGTGCGCGGTCGACAGGGTCAGCGCGGCGATCCCGCCCTTGGCGGCGGCGTAGTTGGGCTGGCCCGGGGCGCCCAGCAGGTACGCCTCCGACGCGGTGTTGATGACGCGGGCGTAGACGGGCCCGCCGGTCTCCTTCGACTTGGCCCGCCAGTAGGCGGCGGCCTGCTGCGAGGTCACGAAGTGTCCCTTGAGATGAACGCGGATCACCGCGTCCCACTCCTCCTCGGACATGTTGAACAACATGCGGTCGCGCGTGAAGCCGGCGTTGTTGACGACGATGTCGAGGGAGCCGAACTCGGTGAGGGCCGTCTTCAGCAGCCCCTCCCCGGTCGTCCAGTCGGCGATGTCGCCGGCGAGCACGGCGGCCTCGCCGCCCGCCGCGCCGATCTCCTCGGCCACCGCCCGCACGGCGTCGCCGTGCAGGTCGTTGAGCACCACGCGGGCGCCTGCCGCGGCCAGCGCGATGGCCTCGGCCCGCCCGAGCCCGGCCCCGGCTCCGGTGACGATCGCCACCCGCCCGGCCAGGCTCACCTCCTGTCCGCTCACCTGTCTCCCTTCTGCCCGGATTCCTGCTCGGAGGGCGCACCGCGTCGCGCCACGCGATGACTAGATCGAGCGCTTGCTTGGTCACTCTCGTATAGAACACGTTCTAACATGAGACTCGAGTCTCATCAAGGGTCTAGACGGGAGAGTGACATGCGTCGCACGCAGGAGTGAGACCGGCCCGGAAGGGGAACCCCGGGCCGGTCAGGCGAGTGCGCGGACGAAGCGGATGGGGTCGCCCCCGGCCGCGCGCAGGGCCACTCCGCGGCGCTCCAGGACGCGCAGATGCGCGGCGGCCTCGCCCGCGGCCATCTGCCGGGAGGACAGGTCCATCGCGTCCCAGCCGTCGCGCCAGCGCATGCCGGCGGCCAGCTGCCAGAGCGTGGCGGGCTCCCGGGACAACATCCCGGTGACCTCGGTGAGCCGTTCCTCGTGATGCCCGATGATCGCCTCGGCCCGTTCGGCCAGCCCGTTGAAGCGGTGCTGGTGCGCGGGCAGGACCTCGGTCACCGCCATGCCGGCCACCCGGCCGAGCGAACCGAGGAAGTCGCCCAGCGGGTCCACGTCCGGCAGGTCGTACGGGTAGAGCCCGATGTGCGGGGTGATCCGCGGCAGGACGTGGTCGCCGGTGAAGATCCGGTCGCCGTCCTCCAGATGCAGGCAGATGTGGCCGGGGGAGTGGCCCGGAGTCCACACCACCCGGAGCGCCCGGCCGGGCAGGTCGACCAGGTCGCCGTCGGCGAGCTCGCGGTCCGGCTCGGCGGGCGGGTCGATGTGCTCCCGCCTGGAGTGCCCGGCCAGCTCGGACTCCGCGGCGCCGGCCCGGGCCAGCGTGCCGCGCATCCAGCTGCGCTCGGCGTCCTGCTCGACCATCCCGCGGAAGAGCCGGACGACCTCGGCGTCGTTGTGGTGCATCGCGATCCAGGCGCCGGACGACTCGCGCACCCGGCCCGCCAGGCCGGCGTGGTCGGGGTGGTGGTGCGTCACCACCACCCCGTGCACGTCCGCGATGTCCATGCCGAACGTGGCGAGGCCGTCGCGCAGCGCCGACCAGGCGTCCTCGTGCTCCCAGCCCGCGTCGATCAGCACCGGCCCGCGTTCGCTCTCCACCGCGTAGACCAGGGTGTACGCGAGGGGGTTGCCGGGGATCGGCACCGGAACGCTCCAGACGCCGTCGCCCAGATCCTCCGGCACGGGCCGCCGCCGTCGCGGGCTCGGGGTTTCGGTCATGCGCGTTCGAGGATGGTCGCGGTGGACAGGGCGCCGCCGCAGCACATGGTGACCAGGGCGGTGGTCGCGTCGCGGCGTTCCAGCTCGTGCAGCGCGGAGGTGATCAGGCGGGCGCCGGTGGCGCCGACCGGGTGGCCGAGCGCGATGGCGCCGCCGTTGACGTTCACCGTGTCCATGTCCGGCTCGTGCACCGACGCCCACGACAGGACGACGGACGCGAAAGCCTCGTTGATCTCGGTGATGTCGACGTCGCCCATCGTCATCCCGGCGCGGGCCAGGACGCGCTCGGTCGACTGCACCGGGCCGTCGAGGTGGTAGTACGGCTCGGAGCCGACGAGCGCCTGGGCGCGGATGCGGGCGCGCGGGCGCAGGCCCAGCTCGTACGCCTTCTCCTCGGACATCACCAGCACGGCGGCGGCGCCGTCGGAGATCTGGGACGAGCTGCCGGCGGTGTGCAGGGCGTCCGGGCCCATCACGGCCTTGAGCTTGGACAGGCCCTCCACGGTCGTCTCGCGCAGCCCCTGGTCGCGGGTGACCGTGCGGGTCTCGCCGGTGGGGGCGCCCTCGGCGTCCAGGACGGGCGCCTCGATCGGCGCGACCTCGCGTTCGAACCGGCCGTCGGCCCAGGCCTTGGCGGCCAGCTGCTGCGAGCGGGCGCCGAACGCGTCGGTGTCGGCGCGGGTGAGGCCGCGGCGCTGGGCGATGCGCTCGGCCGCCTCGAACTGGTTGGGCATGTCGATCGACCAGTCGTCCGGTCGCGGGCTGGCCGGGAGCACGTTGCTGCCCAGCGGCGCCCGGCTCATCACCTCGACGCCGCAGCCGATCGCCACGTCCACGACGCCGGCCGCGACCTGCGCGGCGGCCAGATGCACGGCCTGCTGGGCGGAGCCGCACTGGGCGTCGATCGTGGTGACGCCGGTCTGCCAGGGGAGGCCCGCGTACAGCCAGGCGTAGCGGCCGACATGCCCGCCCTGCTCGCCCGCCTGGGTCACGCACCCGGCGAAAACCTGTTCCACTTCGGCCGGGTCGGTGCCGGCGCGGTCGAGCACCGAGCTCAGCGCGTGTGCGAGGACGGCCTGCGCCTTGAGGCCCGCCAGCCAGCCGTTCCGCTTACCGAGCGGGGTGCGTACCGCTTCGACGATCACCGGGGTGCCCATGCGGTCTCCTTCTAGAACGTCATTCCAAGCGTGACTATAACTTGTTCTAGTTTTCCTCGGAACCCGTGCGTGTGATCCTTTCGCCGCGGTCGCGCGTCCTAGCTGGCATGGCCCCCGATTCTGACCAGCCGATATTCGACGAGGACTTCGTCAAGGGCGCGGCCTTCACCGAGCCGTCCGCCCGCGAGCGCGATCGTGCTCCCGGCGGGTTGAGGCGGCGGCGCGCCCGCAAGGCGGCGCAGGATCGGCAGGGCCGGTCGGGGCGCGGGCGGCAGGCCCGGCGGCGCCGCCGGGCCGAGCGCAGGACCGAGAAGCTGCTCTACGGCTCGCCCTCCGGGCCGGGCTGGCGGGCCACCGGGCGCACGAAGGTCGCCTCGTACGTGCTGATCGGCGCGGTCCTGGCGGCCGTGGTCGGCGGCGCGATCTGGGAGCAGTCCGGCCTGGGCCGCGGCGCGGGCGGGAACGGCGCCATCATCATCGACGGCTCCGGCGGCGGGCTCGGCGAGACCCCGGGTGCGCCCGAGATCAGTCCGAAGGACCCGTTCGCGGGCTCACCGGCCGCGGGGTACGCCGAAGGCGAGGCGGGCGTCCAGACGCCCGAGCCCGCCGCGATGAACGGCCTGTCGGCCAAGGACATGGAGCTCGCCTACTTCTTCGTCCGCAGGACGATTGTCGCGGGCAACCTCGATCCCGACGTGGTCTTCAAGGGGCGGCACCAGCCGTTCACCCGGCTCCTCCAGCCCGACCAGCGCAAGGACGTGACCAAGGCGCTGAACCTCAAGGGCGACGGCAACCTCCGCCTGTGGATGACCATGATCGTTCCTGGCGCGGCCGAGCCGGGGAGCCCGATCGTCAAGGTGAACGGCTCCATCAAGGTGAAGGCGGCCGAGCGGGACGGGAGCAAGGGCGCGCTGGTCACGGCCGACCACCTCTTCGTCTACGCGATCCAGCAGCCGGGCCGGCCCGGCACGCTCATGCGGTTGATCGTGCGCCGGACCAACGAGATCTTCGTCTACCGGGAGGGCCGCGCGGTGAGGTTCTGGCAGTACCGGTCGGGCATCAACCCGGCGCCCGTCGACTGCTCGGCGCCCGACGACGGCTACGTCCACCCGGACTTCCGGCGGAACGGCGGGTCCGCCGCCGATCCCGGGGCGCCGACCGATCCCTACGACCTGTCCAAGCCGCTCCAGACGGGCGGCGACTGCGGCACCGTCACCCGGGTCTAGCGCCCGGCGCTCCCTATGGCCGGCGCCCGGCGCTCCGGATGGCCGGCGCCCGGCGCTGTATGTGGCCAGCGCTCGTCGCGCCGTGTGGCTAGCGCTCGTCGCGCCGTGCGGCTAGCGCTCGTCGCGCCGTATGGCTAGCGCTCGTCGCGCCGTACGCGGAGGCTCGCGTAGGTGGGGACCAGGACGCGGCGGGCCGCCCGCCGGGACACGACGCGGTAGGGGCCGTCCGACGAGAGCGTCTCCAGCATCCGGGTCACCTGCGTGCGCGCGACCGCCGCGCCCAGGCACAGGTGGCGGCCCGCGCCGAACCACAACTGCCGGGTCTCCGGCACGTAGTCGCGGCGGACGTCGAACGGGCCGGCGCCGTTGTCGGCCAGGTAGGTCAGCAGCAGGACACGGTCGCCCGCGCGCAGGTCGCGCCCGCCGACCGCGACGTCCCGCGCGACATGGCGGCCGATGACCGGGGCCGGGGTCGCGACGCGGAGCCCTTCGCGCACGGCGTTCTCCATCAGGGACGGGTCGGCGCGCAGCAGGCCCTGCTGCCCGGTGTCGTGGAGCAGGGCGACCGTGCGGGAGGTGCCGGACGCCCCCGTCTCGGTGCCCGCGATGGCCAGCAGGGTCGCCAGGCCTCGGGTGAGCGGCAGGCCGAGGCCCATCTCGCGGCAGCGACCCAGGATCGTGTCCGGCCCCGCGGTGCGGTACGCCTCGTCCACGCCGACGGTGATGTCGGCGACGATCGTCCGCGCCTCGCCGATCACCTCGGCGGGCAGGTGGGTGGAGGCCGTGGTGCCCATCGCCAGCCCGGCGAGCCGTTCCCCGGCGGCGAAGACGGCGCGGTACGAGTCGTCCGTCCGGCCCTCGCCGGGCAGGCCGAGCAGGTCGGCGACCAGGCGTCCGGCCAGCACCCGGGTGGCGTCGGCGACGTCGACGGTCCCGCCCGCGGCGAGCCGCCGGGCCATCGCGCGGTAGTGCGCGCCCTGCGACCGTTCGACCAGCGCGCGGGCGCTGTCCTCGGTGAACAGGTCGCGGGCCCGGGTGCGCACCTCCGCGTGCCGGGCGCCGCCGAAGAACTGCGCCATCTCGGGCCCGAAGAGCTGGCTCCACAGGTGCCCGACGCCGCCCTCGCCCGCCATCCCGAAGGCGGCGTGGTCGTTCAGCACCCGCCGGGCCAGGACGGGGTCGGTCACCACCCAGCCGAGCCGCGGCACGCGGGCGATCGGGCCCACCTGGCGGGCGGCCTGGAGCAGTGCGTAGAGGCCGCGGTTGCCGGTCCAGAGAAGGCGTGCCTCGTGGCGGGCCGCGGCCGTCCTGTCGTTGATCTTCGTGCTGGTCACGGGTCGATTGTGCACGGGGCCAGGGGTGCCCTCGGATGGGCGGTATGACTCACTTGATATGAGTGGTGGTACTCACCCTCGATTGAGGCAGATCTCCTGCCCCGGGTTCCGTAGGGTCTCCCTCATCGGCGGGGGGCGTGGTCGGTGAGGCTGGCTGCAACACGACGAGATCCAGCACGACGAGATCCAGCACGACATGCCGACACACGGAATGCCGATCACGACACCCGAGGGACGTCTGCCCATGAGAGCCCGAATCGCCGGTGTGACCGCCTACCTGCCGGAACGCACGGTCACCAGCGCGGAGGTGGAGGCGCGCGTCGCCGCCGAGAGCGCCGGGCACGGCTTCCGGCCGCTGCCCACGATCGTCGAGCGGATGACGGGGATCCGCTCCCGGCACGTCATGCGCCCCGACCAGCAGGCCTCGGACCTGGCCGTCGAGGCGGCCCGCAAGCTGCTCGCCGGCCGCGGCGTCGCGCCCGCCGACCTCGACCTGCTGATCTTCGGCTCGGCGTCGCAGGACCTGATCGAGCCCGCCACCGCGCACATCGTCGCGGCCAAGCTGGGCGCGACCTGCCCGGTCTTCGACGTCAAGAACGCCTGCAACAGCTTCCTCAACGCGCTGCAGACCGCCGAGGCGCTCATCCGCACCGGCCAGTACGCCCGGGTGCTGGTGTGCGCCGGCGAGACGCCGTCGCGCGCGATCCGCTGGCGGGTGCGCGACCGGGCACAGTTCGTGGACGCCTTCGCCGGGTACACGCTGTCGGACGGCGGCGCGGCGATGTTGCTGGAGGCCGCCCCCTCGGGAGGCCCCGCGGCGGGAGTGTTCCACCGCGACTTCGCGGCGGTGTCGTCGGCGTGGGACATCGGCACGCTGCCGGCCGGCGGCTCCATGCACCCGCGCGACCCCGAGCACTCCTACTTTAGCGGCGACGGGCGGCGGCTCAAGGACGCGTTCCTGGCCACGGGCCCCGACATCTTCCTGCGGGCCCTCGACGAGACCGGGCTGACCTGGGACGACTTCGCGATCGTCGCCGTCCACCAGGTGACGCTGCCCTACCTGGAGGTGCTGCGCACCGTGCTCGGCATCCCGGCGGAGAAGCTGGTGGTGACGCTGCCCGAGCACGGCAACGTCGCCTCGGTGACCCTGCCGCTGCAACTGGCCACCGCGCTGGAGGAGGGGCGGTGCGGGCCGGGCGACCGGGTCGCGCTCGTCGGCCTCGCCGGCGGCGTGAGCCTCGGCGTCGTCTTCGCGGAGTTGTGACCATGGAGCTCTGGGTCGTCATCCCGGCGTACAACGAGGAACGGTCGATCGGCGCCACGCTGCGGCGGCTCGCCGAGCAGACCGACGCCGACTTCGGGCTGGTCGTGGTCGACAACGGCAGCACCGACACGACCGCCGAGGTGGTGCGGGCGTTCGCCGACGACCATCCCAAGCTGGACCTGCGGATCGTGCCGGAACGGGAGAAGGGCACCGGCGCGGCGGCCGACTCGGGGATCCGGCACGCGATCGCGGCCGGGGCCACCCACATCGCCCGCACCGACGCCGACTGCCTGCCCGGCCCGGACTGGATCGCGGCCGTGAAACGGGCGTTCGACGACGGGCTCGAGATGGTCAGCGGGCCGCTGCGGCCGCGCACCGACGAGTTCCCGCTGAAGTGGTGGGAACGGCGGCTGCTGCCCGCCGTGATCGGCCTCGCCGCGACGTTCGGGCGGTTCCGGCCCGGCAACCAGGACCCGCTCTTCCTCGGGCCGTACGTGATGATGCCCGGCTGCAACGTCGCGATCACCGCCGACCTGTACGAGCGCGCCGGCGGGTTCCCGCGGACCAGGATCGAGGACGTGCACGAGGACCGCGCGCTGGTCAACCAGGTGCGCCGGCTCACCACGGCGTACGGGCTGCGCGCGGACGTGGTGGTGCACGGGTCGGTGCGGCGGCTGCGCGCGTTCGGGCTGGTCCGGACGCTCGGCTGGTACGCCGACCACCGCTACCGGCCCGACGTCGTGGACATCCGGTGAGCGGGGTGGACTGGGAACGGCGGCTCTACCTGACGGCTCATCCGTTCGCCTACCCGCTCCTGCGCGGGCTGGCGCGGCGCGGGCCGATCGTGCGGGTGCCGCGGCTCGGCGTCGTGGTGAACGACGCGCGGCTCGCCCGCGAGGTCCTCATGGACGGCGAGACGTTCCGCAAGGACGGGCCGGGCTCGCCGGGCGACCTGTGGACGCCGATCCTCGGGCCGTCCGTGCTGCTCAACATGGAGGGCGAGGGGCACCGGGCGCTGCGGCGGCGGCTCACCGAGCTGTTCACGCCCTCCTACGTCGACGCGCTGTGCGCGCGGGTGCTCGCCGAGCCGCTCGGGCGGATGGCGGACCGGCTGGCGCGCGGCGGCGTGGTCGACCTCGTCGACACGATGCGGGTCATGGCGGGCACGGTGATCGGCGAGGTCATCGGGCTCGAGGCGGGGACCGAGGACGACTACCGGCACCTCTTCGAGCAGGGCGAGGAGATCGTCTCGATGGTGTCGCTGCGGACCCGGCGGTTCTCGCCCGCGCAGGTCGTCCGGGCGCGGGCGGTGCTCGACCCGCTGGGCGACATCGCCGCGAAGGCGTACGCGGCGGGCGACGAGAGCACGGTCATGGGCCGGATGCGCGCGCTCGGCCTGTCGGAGGCGGAGGCGCGCGGCGCCGCCGGGGCGTTCTTCCTGACCGGGACCGAGACGGTCGCCACGCTCGTGCCGCGGCTGATCGCGCTGCTGTCCGACGCGGGCCTGCTGGGCCGGGTCGCGGCCGATCCGGACGGCTTGCTCGACCGGGCGATCGACGAGGCGATG
Organism: Spirillospora sp. NPDC047279; assembly: GCF_040643285.1. NCBI lineage: Bacteria > Bacillati > Actinomycetota > Actinomycetes > Streptosporangiales > Thermomonosporaceae > Spirillospora > Spirillospora sp. NPDC047279. The sequence continues at coordinate 42,501 of NZ_JBEYUA010000013.1, read as the reverse complement.
CGCGTGACCACGCCGACGCCGGTGATGTTGCGGAGCGTCCACCGCGGGGTCGAGATCGGCGGCGTCGCGGTCGGGCCCGGCGACCGGGTGCTGATCGCGACGTACAACTGCTGCCGCGCCTACGGCCCGTTCGACCTCGACCGGCCCCACCCGTCCGAGCTGCGGCGGTTGTGGTTCGGCGCCGGGCCGCACTTCTGCATCGGGTACCCGCTGGCCATGGCCGAGACCCGCGCGGTGGTCCGGACGGTGCTGGCCGCCGCGCCCCTGGAGATCACGCGGCGCGAGGCGGCGCGCGGGGTGCTGATCCCCACGTACCGGCGCCTCGTCGTGCGTTCGGCGGGCTCAGCGGGCTCAGCGGGCTCAGCGGGCTCGGCGGGCTCGGCGGGCCCGGCGCGTTCGGCGGGCGGATCCGCGAAGGAGGCGGTGTGACGCTCGTCCGGCGGTTGATGGAGCAGGCGGAACGTACGCCGGGCGCGGTCGCGCTCGTCGCGGGCGACGGGACCGAGCTGACCTACGGCGACCTGCGGCGGCAGGTGCTCGCCGTCCGGCACGGCCTGGCGGCGAACGGGCTGGAGCCGGGCGACGGGATGTTGTTCTCGGTACGGCCGTCGCCGGAGTCGCTCGTGCTGGCGCTGGGCGTGGTCGCGGCGGGCGGCGTGGTCGTCTTCGCCGACCCGGGCGCGGGCTCGGAGATGTTCGAGGCGCGGCTCCGGCTCGCCGATCCCCGCTGGTCGGCCGCCGAGTCGCTGCTGTACGCGGCGAGCCGGCTCCGTGCCGTCCGCGCGTACGCCGGGCGGCGCGGGCTGCTGCTGCCGAAGCTGGCCGACCTGCCGTTGCGGCACCTGTACGTGGGTCGGTGGCTGCCGGGGGTGCCGCGCGGCGCGCTGTCGTTCGGCTCGCTCCTGCGCGGCGACGCGCCCGAGTCCCCGCCGGAGAACGGCGCGTACGGCGACCCCGACGCCCCGGCGGCGGTGATCTTCACCTCCGGCACGACAGCGAACCCGCGTGCGGTCGTCCACACGCAGGCGTCGCTGGCCGCCGCGCTGGACCTGTTCCGCGAGCGGCTGCCGCTCGGGCCGGGCGACGTCGTGCACACCGACCAGCTCATGCTCGGGCTGCCGACGCTCATCTCCGGCGCGCGGTGGTCGATGCCGCCGCTCTCCGCCTCGCCCGGGACGTTCGTCCGGCAGTTGCGGGAACGCGGCGCGACGCACACCTTCTGCGTTCCGGTGCATCTGGCGGAGGTGCTGGACGTGGAGCCCGCGCTGCCCGGCACGCTGCGGTACGTCCTGCTGGGCGCGGCCCCGGCGCCCGCCGGGGTGCTGCGGCGCGCGGTGGCGGCGGCACCGGACGCGCGGGTGTCGTCGGTGTACGCGATGACCGAGATCCTGCCGGTCGCCATCGCGTCGGCGGAGGACAAGCTCGCCCACACCGCGTCGGGCGCGGAGGGCGACCTGCTCGGCGAGCCGCTGGTCGAGACCGCGTTCGGCGACGACGGGGAGCTCATGCTCGCGGGGCCCAACCTGTGCCTCGGCTACCTGGGGCAGGAGCCGCTGAAACGGCTGCCGACCGGAGACCTGGCCCGGCTGGACGCGGGACGCCTCGTACTGATGGGACGCAAGAAGGACATGCTGATCCGCGGCAAGTTCAACCTCTATCCCGGGTTGTACGAGCCCGCGATCGCCGCACTCGACGGGGTCGCGGACGCGGCGATCGTCGGGCTGCCCGACCCCGGGACCGGGGACGAGGAGGTCGTGCTCGCCGTCGTCGGCGACCCCGGCCTGCCCGCCGCCCTGCGCCGCCGGCTGCCGGACGTGATCGACCACGACGCGCTGCCGGACCGCATCGTCGTCCTCCCCGATTTGCCGAGGTCGGGCCGAGGGCGCAAGCTCGATCGGGACCGGCTGCGTGAGCTGGTGCGAGGGGGAGACGCATGAAGGTCGCCGTGACAGGCGCGTCGGGGTTCGTCGGGGGAGCGGTGTGCCGCGCCCTGATGGACAACGGCGTCGAGACGCTGGCCTACGGCCGGCGGTCCCAGGTCGCCCCCGGCCACCTGGGCGGCGCCGCGTACACATCCTGGGACCTCACCCACGGCCCGCTCCCGGACGCCCCCGTGGTCGACACCGTCGTGCACTGCGCCGGCAGCGTCACCGACTGGGGCCCCGCGGCCGGGTTCTTCGCCACCAACCTCGGCGGCACCCACAACACCCTGCGCAGCTTCCCGGGCGCGCGCTTCGTCCACGTCAGCACGGCCAGCGTCTACGACCCGTACCGCCCGACCGTCATGGCGGTCGAGGGGCAGGCGCCCGTCTCGCGCTACCTCAACGCCTACGGCGCGTCCAAGATGGCGGCCGAACGCGCCGTCCTGGCCGTCATGCGCGGCCACGGACGGGCACCGTGGCGGCGCGCCCGCGACCGCCGCGAGGCGATCGTCCTGCGGCCGCACGCCGTCTACGGGCCCGGCGACACCACCCTGCTGCCGCGCGTGCTGTCGTCGGTGCGCGGCCCGATCCTGCCCGCCACCGGCTCCGGCGCGACGCCGGTCAGCCTCACCTCGATCGGCAACCTCGTCCAGGCCTGCCTCCTGGCCGCCTGCGGCCCGGTCGGCACCGGCGTCTACAACGTGACCGACGCCGAGCCGGTCGCGCTCGGCGACGCGTTCCGCGAGATCCTCGCCGAACGCGGCGTCCGCGCCCGCCCGGTCTTCCTGCCCGCCCGCGCGCTGCGGCCGGTGGCCGCCGCGGTCGAGGGCGCGTTCATGCTGGCGCGGCGGCCGGAGCCGCCGCGGCTGACCCGCTACGCCATCAGCCACCTCGCGGTGGAGCGCACGCTCGACATCACCGCGGCCCGCGATGTTCTGGGCTACGACCCCAAGCCCACCTCCTTCGCCGGCGCCGCCGACTGGTGATCCTGGACCGACCCCGGCCCCCGTGATCCCGGACTGACCCCGGCCGCCGTCCCACCTGCGGGAAGGCGGGGGAAAGTTCTGCCTCCAAACAGTGGAATGAAGCATTCCGTTCTGCTAATCTAGAACCAGAACGAAGCGATCCGTTCCCCCATACGGCGAGGGAGAAGCCCGATGACCGCAACACTCGAGAGTCCGGCGGCGACCGTGACGACCAACGGTTCCGACCCGGCCGGAGCGCGTCCCGTCCCCGGGCGCTGGCTCGGACTGTTCGCGATCCTGACCGCGACGCTCCTGAACCTGCTCGACGCCAGCATCGTGAACGTGGCGCTGCCGGTGATCCAGGGCGACATCGGCGGGTCGTACGCGTCGCTCCAGTGGATCGCGGCGAGCTACACCCTGGCGCTGGCGGCGGGGCTGCTGACCGGCGGGCGGCTGGGCGACATGTTCGGCCGCAAGCGCATGCTCCTCATCGGGGCCGCCGGGTTCGTCGCGGCGTCGCTGCTGTGCGCGCTGGCGTTCTCACCCGAGACGCTGATCGCGGCGCGAGTTGCCCAGGGGCTGTTCGGCGCGATCATGATCCCGCAGAGCTTCGGGCTGATCCGGGACCTGTTCCCCGGCCCGGACCAGGCCAAGGCGTGGGCGGTGTTCGGCCCGGCGATCGGCCTGGCCACCATCATCGGCCCAATCGTCGCCGGCCTGCTGATCAAGGCCGACCTCTTCGGCACCGACTGGCGCATGATCTTCGCGATCAACCTGCCGATGGGCGCGTTCGCCATGGTCGCCGGCGCCAAGGCGCTGCCCTCCGCCCGCGGTGACCGCAGCGGCGGCCTGGACGTCACCGGCGCGCTGATCGGCGCCGCCGGCATGAGCCTGCTGGTCTACCCGCTGGTGCAGGGACGCGAGCAGGGCTGGCCGACCTGGATCTGGGCGATCCTCGCCGCGTCCGTCGCGGTCCTGGCCGTCTTCGTGGTCCACCAGCTGCGCCGCGGCGCCGCGGGCCGCACCCCGCTCGTCCAGCTCGGCGTCTTCGCCCGCCGCTCGTACACCTCCGGCGTCGTCTTCGTCATCGCCTTCTTCATCGCGATCATCGGGTTCTCGCTGGCGCTGGGCTTCCTGCTCCAGCTCGGCCTGCACTACAGCCCGATCGGCGCCAGCCTCGCGATGGCCTCCATGGCGGTCGGCGCGTTCATCGGCTCGGCCGGCGGCGGCATGCTGGCCCCCGCGCTGGGACGCAGGATCCTGCACATCGGGCTCGGCATCATGACCGCGGGCATGGCCGGCGTGTACCTGGTCCTCCGGACCGTGGGCGTCGAGCTCGGCGGCTGGCACCTGGCCGCTCCGCTGCTGGTCTTCGGCATCGGGATGGGCATGATCTTCGTTCCGCTGTTCGGCATCATCATGGGCGAGATCGCCGACCACGAGGTCGGCTCGGCCTCCGGCGCGCTGGAGTCGATCCAGCAGCTCGCCGCCGCCCTCGGCGTCGCGGTCCTCGGCACCGTCTTCTTCAACCGGTTCACCGTTCCCGGCGAGCCCGCGGCCAACGCGCTGGCCGGGGCCGAGCAGGTCACCCTGATCGCCGCCGGGCTGGCACTGCTGTCGATCGTGATCGGGTTCTTCCTCCCCAAGCAGGCTCGCGTGGATCACTGACCGCCGTTCTCGCCGGGCCCGCCTCCTCCGGGAGGCGGGCCCGCGGCGTTTCCCGGGTCCGGCGTTCGGGCTGGGCCCGGCGTTCGGGCTGGGTCCGGCGTGCAGTCGGGCGGGCGTTCAGGCGCCGTGTTCCCCGGCAGGGGTCAGGCGCCGCGGAACGTACGGCGGTAGGCGGTGGGGGTGACCCCGGCCGTGCGCGTGAAATGGTGGCGCAGGTTGGCCGCGCCGCCCATCCCGCAGCGCCGCCCGACCTCCTCCACCGGCAGGTCCGTGGTCTCCAGCAGCTCGCGGGCCAGCGCCATCCGCTGCTCGTGCAGCCACCGCATCGGCGTCGTCCCCCTCGTCTCGTGGAACCGCCGGATGAGCGAACGTGTGCTCAGGCCGGCACGTCCGGCCAGGTCGGCGCTGGTGAGCCGGGCTCTCGGCGGAGAGTCCAGACGCGCGGACGCCCACGCCAGGACGTCGCCGAGGCCGTCGCGGCGATCCGGCGGCATCGGCGCCGGGACGAACTGGGCCTGACCGCCCGCACGGTGCGGCGCGGCGACCATCCGGCGGGCGAGCTCGTTGGTGTACATCCAGTGCGTGGTGGCCCGCCGCCCGTCCAGCACCCCGGCCGCAGCCAGCGCGAACGCCCCGGGGACGTGACCGTGACCATCACCGCGCCGCCCACGCTCCCGGACGCCGCACCGGGAATCCTGCGCCTGGCACCGACGGCGCGTTCCCTCATCGGCTGATCGCTCAGGGCGCTCCGCGGGGTCGGGCGCGGTAGCGGGTCATCGGGCCGAGCTCGCCGGGGACCACCGCGAACGGCGTCATGCCCAGGCGTTCGACCACAGCCACCGACGCGACGTTCCCCTCGTCGATCTCCGCCAGGACCTCCGGCAGGCCGAGCGGGCCGAGGGCGTGGTCGACCACCGCGCGTGCGGCCTCGGTCGCGTAGCCGCGGCCCCACGCCTCCGGGGCCAGGCTGTAGAGGATCTCCTGCCCGAGCTCGTCCAGCGGCCGCAGCGCCGCCGCCCCGACGAACACGCCCTCGCTCTCGATGATCCACAACGGGTGGCCGGTGAAGTCGCGCTCGCTCGCCGTGATGACCGCTGCGATCTCCTCGGCCGGGACGACCTGCCCGTCGAACAGGAAACGCCGGACGTCCGGCGCGCCCCAGTGCTCGGTCAGGACGGCCCGGTCGTTCGCGCGCGCCGGCCGCAGCACCAGCCGTTCGGTCCTCAGAACGTGGTCCACACGCGCAACCCTAGGCGAGCGCCCGCGCGATGGCCGCGGTGTCCTGGTACTCCCGCCACCGCACGACCTTCCCGTCCCGCGTGGTCAGCACCAGGACGAACGACGCCGACGCCCGGTGCTCACCGGCGACCCCGGTCAGCTCGTACTCGGCCACGATCGTGTCCGGATCGCCCGTCTCGTGCACGGCGACGTCCCTGAACTCCTCGAACCGCACCGCCAGCGCCTCGCGTCCCTGCCGCGCGAACGCCGCGAACGTCTCGCGCCCCTCCACGCGGCGGAAGCCCTCGGCGGCGAACGGCATCTCGACGACCACGTCCTCCGCGCACAGGTCCGGCGTGAGGCCCACCTCCCCGTCCAGGACGTTCTGACGGAACCGTTCGAAGACGTCGCGGGGACCCATGCCCCACCTCCCAGATAAGATGAGTGCGAACTCATGTTAGAAAATATGAGTCGCGACTCATCTTGTCAACGAGAGGGCCATGACCGAGAAGCCGCTGCGCGCCGACGCGCGCCGCAACCGCACCCGCATCCTGGAGGCCGCCGAGGCGGTGTTCGCCGAGAAGGGCCCCGCCGCCTCCACCGAGGAGGTCGCCGAACGTGCGGGGGTCGCCATCGGCACCGTCTTCCGGCACTTCCCGACCAAGGACGAACTGTTCGCGGCGATCATGAAGGACCTGCTGCGGCGGCTCACCGACGAGGCCGAACGCCTCGTCGCCGACGACGACCCCGCCGCCCTCTTCACGTTCTTCACCTCGGTCGTCACCCAGGCCGCCGCCACCAGGACCGTCGCCGGCCTCCTCCAGGTGAGTCCCGCCGAGCCGATCCAGGGCTTCACCCACGTTCTCGAGACCCTGCTCGCCCGCGCCCAGGCCGGCCGTACGGTCCGTCCCGACGTGCACGTCAGCGAGGTCGTCGCGTTGCTCACCGCCGCCTGCCAGGGTGCGCTGCTCGGTGCCTGGAGCGACGACCTCCGCGACCGCACCCTCGCCATCATCTTCAAGGGCATGCGATGAACGGCGCCGCCCTCGCCCGGTCCTTCTACACCGACCTGGTCGCCCCGCTCCTCCCCGGCCTCCCGCACGCGGCGGCGCGCCTCGGCTCAGGCTCCGACGTCCTCGGCCTCGACGACGAGACGAGCCGCGACCACGACTGGGGCTGTCGCCTCACCCTCCTGGTGGACGACCCGGACGCGGCGGCCGGCCTCCGGCACCTCCTCGAACGCGAACTCCCCGAGACCTACCGAGGCCACCCCGTCCGCTTCCCGGTCACCTGGGACCCCGAGCCGACCCACAACGTCGAGGTCGCCACCGTCCGTGACTTCGCCGCCGGCCGCCTGGGCGTCGACCCGCTCGCCCTCACCCCGCTCGACTGGCTGGTCATCCCCGGCCAGAACGTCCTGGAGGTGACCGGCGGGCCCGTCTTCGTCGACCGGACCGAGACCTTGGCCCCCGTTCGCGCCGCCCTCCGCTGGTACCCGCCCGACATCGAACGGTACGTCCTGGCCTCCGGCTGGCAGCGCCTGTCACAGTGGATGCCCATGGCGGGACGCACCGCCGACCGAGGCGACGACCTCGGCTCCCGTCTCCTCTACGGCCGCATCGCCGCCGACCTGATGCGCCTCGCCTTCCTCCTGTCGCGGGCGTGGCCGCCGTACGACAAGTGGCGCGGCAGTCTCTTCCGCGAGCTCCCCATCGCCGCTGACCTGCGCCTGGACCCGATCCTCACCGCTCCCACCTGGCGAGAACGCGAGGACGCCGTGGCGGCCGCCGCCGCGACACTGCTCGCCGTCCAGCGAGAACGGCTCCCCACCCCGGTCTCCGTTCCCACCCCGGTCTCCGTCCTCGCCCCGTTCTGGGACCGCCCGTACCGCACCATCGACGAAGCGGTCTGGCGCACTCTCCACGCCTCCATCGACGATCCCGCCGTAGGACGCCTTCCCGTCGGCGTCGGGTCCATCGAGCAATGGGTCGACAACGTCGACATCCTCATGCATCCGATCCGCCGCCGCGCCCTCCAGTCCGCCTACCGAACCTGGCTGACCGCGCCCTGACCTCTCGCTCGACCCTTTCCTTTCGCGCCAGGCGGCGGGGTACGACTTTGCGGTTTTGCTCAGCGGGGCGGGGCGGGGCGGGGCGGGATGGGGGGTGGGGTGGGGTGGGTGTGGAGGTTGGTCGCCCGGTGGCGCGGGGCCTGCTGCGCCTGGACGTTCGCGTGTGCGCGTGGCACGTGCGTGCGTGTTCGGATGTCTCCCCTTTGGCTGACCTTGGTGGACGGGGTGGCCGGTGGCTACGGGGTTGCGGTCTTTCGGCAGCGACGAAAAGGAGTAGAGGGGCTGAGCTTTATGGGCGCGTTTCAGCTGTGCGGTGGCTGGGCCCTATTTAGGGCAGGTGCGGGGTTGCGGTTGCAGATAGATGAATTCCTGAATTCGGTTGCGCCTACCGGGCGGCCAGACGCCGCAATCCGCGCAGAACCTGACCTTCTCCTGCCGCAGCCAACGTGACGTGACCCCCGAGCCAGCTGCGGGTTCGCGCAAGGGGTCAGTTCGGCTCCGCTCAGCTGTCCACCCAGTTCAGCCATCTTGCTCGTCGCCGCGCCGATCTCTGCCCGCAGGTCGACCGATGATGATCGCCAACCCTCGCCGTCCAACTTTCGAGAGAGGTAAAGAAAAGGGAGTGATCTCGTCTATCTTGTTGATTGCCTGACGTGGCCAGATGCGGACAACGGTACACCAATTAACACTCTGTTATTGGATCATTACTCTCGATATCATCAATTCCATGAGTTCGAGACTGGACATCCGCAACACTTCCACCACGGAATTGGTGGAAGTGTTGAACGCGATCGCCGCTGAACTCACCACGCGCCCAGCCCCCGAATCCGGAGGGGCCTGCAAAGAGCTCACCGAGTCAGTGGCGGGAGCGGTCGACCAGACCGAGCGCGTTCTGGCCGGTCTGATCGCACGGGTGGACGCCAGCGGAGTGGTCAAGGAATGGGGCTTCGCCTCCACCAAGGCCTGGCTCCGTACGACACTCGGCATGCGCGACGGTCGAGCGCAAGAACGCCTCACCTTGGCCCGCCACGTTTCTCGCCTTCCGCAGGTCGACGAGCGCTGGACGGCCGGTGAGCTGTCGTTCGGCTACGCCGCCACCATCGCCGAGGCCGTCACCCGCCTGACCGACGACGACTGCGCCAAGGCCGAACGCATCCTGCTCGACCTGGCCGACGAGGGTGTCAGCGCGGGGCAGGTGGCCCGCGTCGGCCGCCGCATCCGCGACGTGATCGCCGAACGGGACGGCACCGACGAGCCCGACGAGGCCAAACGGAGCCATGACCGGTCATGGATGGCCGCCACCCGTTCCCTCGATGGCGGCAGTCACGTCCAAGGCTGGCTCAATCCGGAAGACTCCGCCATCTGGCACGGCGTCCTCGACAAGCTCGCCAAGCCCGCAGGTCCCGACGACATGCGCGACACCGCCGAACGCACGGCCGCCGCACTGTCCAGCGTCCTGTCCCGCGGGCACAGGTCAACGAAGGTCACCCTCATCGTCGACCTACAGACCCTCACCAGCAGCCTCACCCCGAACCTGACCCCTGGCCCAGCCGGAAGCGCGACTGCCAGCGCCCCAACTCCAGGCACCGAGACGCTCCCGTCCCCTGCCACTGCCGCGACGGCTCCGGCCTCCGGCGAGGGCCCCGACATGGCCTCGGAGCCATGCTCCAACCAGCCCGCTGGTTCGTTCCCAGACCCGGCCTCCAACGCGACGTACGCCGCCGCCCCGGCTCCCACCACAGGCCCCAGCTCCGTCGCGCCCGCCGAGTCGGCCGCCCATGCCCTCCAAAGCGGCGGCTGGGGCTCGGCCCGGCTGGCGGACGGCACTCCGATCTCGGCTGAGCAGGCCCGCCGCATCGCGATGAACGCCGGCATCTCACCGCTCATTCTGGGAGCCGGAAACCACCCGCTCTACCTCGGCTACACCGTTCGCTTCGCCAGTCCCGCACAGCGGCGGGCACTCGAAGCGATCTACCCCACGTGCGCGGTGGAACACTGCCCGATCCCCGGCACGCTCTGCGAAGTGGATCACGTTGACGGATGGGCCCTGGGGCACTCACCCACGAATATCGACAAGCTGGCCCTGTGCTGCGGGTGGCACAACAGATGGAAACACACCCACCCAAAGCAGATGGAGATCACGCGCGACGTTCAGGGCCGGTACGTCTACCGAACCCTGCCCCCACCCCTGCCCTGGAAGACAGGCCGCCAACGTCGGACGCAAACCGCCAACCGCTTGGACTGGAACGGCATCAACGACGCCGCCTGACCAGCGACCACCCAACCGCCACAACACCCCAACAACGTGACCCCGCGAAACGCCCCCGGCGAGCCCGACACTCCCGACGCACGCCAGCTCGCCGCTGCCATGCCCCGGCCGCCATGCCCCGGCCGCCACCCAAGCCCACCAGCCGCCCCCACAGCCCCAACCCCAACGCGATCTCCTCAAGCCCCGTTGATCCGGGGCAGCCCCCACCGCATCGGCACCAGAAGCTGAGGCTGCTACATGATGGTGGCTGCCGCAGCCACCTCAACGGTGCGGTCTCCTGAAGCGAGCCTGCGAGCCTGACACCCCCGCCGCACGCCGACTCGCCGCTGCTGCCAGGTTGCTGCCACGGGAATGGCGTACGAGTTGTCGCAGGTCAACGGTCCGGTCAACACCCCGACCAACCATCCCAGGACGTCGACCCGGCCACCCTCAGGGTCCACCGTCTGGCCATCGAAGAAGGCGCAGTCCTCTACAAACGACGAGCCGCCACCGTCGAACCCGTCAACGGGCATCTCAAGGACCGCACCGCCCTGCGGCGCTTCGCACGCCGGGGTCTGACCGCCTGCCAAGCAGAACTCCCGTTCGCCGCCATGGTCCTCAACCTCGGCAAGCTCTCCCGCCTGGCCCCAGCCCAACGCGCAGCTGCCCTCGCCGCCTGAACGAGCACCACCTCCGGCGAACACGAACCAGCGAGCCGGCCACGCGCCCGCACACGCGACCCGCAGACCGCCGACACCAGCTTGCCCGCCATCGGCCCGACCGCCCCACCGGCCTCCAATCAGGCCACCCCCGGGAAGAACGCACCAGGCACACGGTCGAGCTGGCGATCCCGAAGCTGCGCAGCGGGTCGTACTTTCCCGAATGGCCGCTGGAACGTCTCCGCCGGGTCAAGCAGCCGCTGGTGAGCCTCGTCGCGACCAGCTACCCGCTGACGTGAGCACGCGGCGGGTCGACACGCTGGTCAAGCGGCTGGGCATAAACACATCTCCAAGAGCCAGGTCGCACAGATGAGCAAGATCCTCGACAACCAGGTCGAGGCGTTCCGCAATCGCGCCCTGGACACCGGCCCGTACGCGTTCGTCTGGGCCGACGCCCTCACCCAGAAGGTGCGCGAGGGCGGCCACATCGTCAAACGTGCACGTCCTGGTCGCCACCGGCGCGGCGTCAATGCCGACGGGCACCGCGAGATCCTCGGAGGCGAGGTGACCTCGACGGAGACGGCGCCAGGCCCGGCTCGGTGGCGGCGGCCGCCGCAGCCCGCCGCCCGCGTTCCCACAGCCACTCAGGAAAGCAGGACCCCGACCGCAGCCTGGAACGGCCAGCTCGACCGTCCCGGAGCGAGTGTCCCACTCCCTGGCACGGTAGCCGTTGCGGGAGTTGACCCGTTCCGCCGAGCGCCCGCCCTACTTGGCGCCGCAGACCGCGTCGGCCTCGGCCGACATCAAAGCGTTCGCCATCGTGGTCACCATGGCCCGCGACAGATCCGGCTCACACTCCCCGATCTGCCCGGCCAGCCAGCCCGCAGGGTCCACACTGCCTTTCACGGCCATCGCGTTCGTTCTCCTTCTGATCCTGGTCGATTCGAAGGATCACGCGGTGGCCGTCCCTATTTCACGACGCAACACCCTTGACCCTGCAAGAACTCGTACACCACCTGAGTTGACCAACCGCCCCCACAGCTCGGAAGCGAACTCCTGCCCTGCTCACATCAATGAACTAGGTCCTCGTTCGGCAGGGGCACGGTCTGCGTTGCGGTCATGGGTGGGGGGAAGGGGTGAGGGTCAGGTCGGGGGCTCCTTCGATGCGTTCGTAGGCGAAGAGGATCTCCCAGCGGCCCTCGTCACTCGCGGCGCCGTCGACCATGACGATGCCGTGGCCGCCGGCGGCGGTCACCAGCATCCACTGGTTGGGGGTCAGACCGTGCGGGCCGAGCATCGCGGTGGTGCCCAGCCGTCGGCACAGGGCCTTGGCGACGGCCAGTTCGCTCGCGCCGCCGGTGAGATCGACGAACTCCGGTCCCGCGTCGAGGATGACGGTCCGGTCACCGGACGCGGGGGCGGCGGTGATGAGCACGGACGGCCGATCCGGCATTCCAGGTGCGGGCGCGTCGTTGACGACGACTCCGATCCGTTCCGGGCGGATCGGGAACCGTTCGGCGGTGGCCGCGCGGACCTCGAACGGGTCCGGCGCCTCGGGCAGGTAGAGCATGTGGTCGGTCGGCGGACCCTGGCCGAAAACCACCAGGTCAGCGATGTCGGGCGGAGTGTCCGGGCAGAGGGTGAAGCCTGTCAGCAGCCGCCTGAACTCGACCGCGTCTCCCGCGGCGAGCGGTACCTGCCGGACGACCATGGCATGCGCCAGGTCCTCCACCGCGAGGCCCAGTTCACCGACTCGCAGGGCTCGCTCAAGGAACTCGGCGGTCCCGGTCTCGATGAGCGGTCCGTACACCTTCAGGAGCCGTGCTGTCGCCGCTCGCCGGTCACTCACGCGAGCCGCCCGATACTGGCGCACCCCACCGACGAGGCGGGTTCCCAACGGTCGAACACCTCTGCATTCTGCACGGCCTCCACCACTGGAAGTAGACGAGCGCGGGGGCGCCCAGGCGTCCTGCCGAGGCTGTCGGACGACGCGATCTGAGTGCGGATGATGGCGAGGGCCTGTCTGGCTCCTGTAACGCAGACCGGCCGCGGAGGCGGCTTGATCAGTCTCGCAGGGATGTCCTTTGTGCCTGGCGGTGGTTGCATGTGACGATCGACAAGGCCTCCGGTCACGTTCCGATGGTCGGCCCGCATTTCAGCGCGAGCTCCCCATGAACCAGTGGCCCGCGGGAGTGCTGTCGTTGTCGGGGTCGGTCATCAGGCCGAGCAGGTACTGGGCGGCCGAGCCCTCGTAGAGGGTTTCGTCGCCGCAGTTGTCCACGGCGTAGACGGGCCAGCGGTCGGGATCCTCGTCCTCCGTGATCCAGAAGAAGAGGTCCTCCTCCTCGTTGTTGGACCAAGGGAGGGCACCGCCCTTCGCCGGGAACGGCGGGTGGTCGCCGGCGCGCGTCCCGGTGTGGTCGAGCAATTCGTGGGGGGCGAGGACGCGGTAAAAGCCGTCGAACAGGCCCTGGGCCCCGTAGGTCTCCACGATCTTCTTGTAGTCGCCGGGGAGCCGGGTGCCGAGCCGGGCCTCGGTTGCCGCCCAGTCCGGGGCGGGCTCGGGGGCGGGGGTTCCGCCGACGACCGCGATCAGGCGGTCCACCCAGGGCATCTCCGCGGGCAGGTCGTCCAGATCCGGCATGCCGCGGTCGGCCACGATCAGGCCCCCGGGGGCCAGGGCGACGACGCGGTTCTCCCAGATCCAGGCGTGAGTCCAGCTCTGATCGGCCAGTGGGAGCGGCGGCAGGTTCGTGGTGAACGGACGCGCGTAGCGGTTCGTGAAGGTCTGCACGAGGTGGCCCGTGGCTGCGACCTCCACGCACGTGTGACCGTTCGGATGGGCCCCGATGCCGCAAGTCAGGCGGCCGGGCCGCGTCATCAGGTCGTGCACCGCCCGCTCTGGTGCTTCCTCGCTCATGGTGCGGAAGCCAAGCACATTTGGGGCATCCACATGGTTCACGTGGCCGGGATCTGGCCGAAACCCGACAGCCCGGCACCCCCGACCGCCGCCCACAACGGCCACCCGCCCCCAGGAACACTCGTGCCGGGGGGCGGCCAGTACGTCTTCGGCTGATCGGGCCGTCGCCGCCGCTCCGTCCCGTTTCGCAACGCGGTCAGCCGGGAGGTCGCGTCTCAACCGGCGGCGTCGGGGTGCTGGGTGAACGGTCGCCCGCAAGGTCTCGGCGGGCTTCTTTGGCGGGGGTTCCGTAAAGGAAATGGCAAGGAGGTGTTCCTTCCTGCCATTTCCAATTTATAGCGCGATGGGGGGCTTGCGGCAAGCCCCGGGTGGTGTTTCACGATGGTCGGCCGAAAGGTCGGAACCTGCGAGAACGGGGGACGCGATATGCGCGTGTTGTTGTCGACGTGGGGGTCGCGCGGGGACGTCGAGCCGCTGGTGGGGCTCGCTGTGCGGCTGCGGGAGTTCGGCGCGGACGTACGGGTGAGCGCGCCTCCGGACGAGGAGTTCGTGACGCTGCTGGGGCGGGTCGGGGTGCCTCTGGTGCCGCTGGGGCCGACGGTGCGTTCGGTGGTCGCGGGCACGAAGCCGCCGTCGGCGAAGGCGGCGTTCCAGCTTGCTCCCCAGCTGGTCGCGGCGCGGTTCGAGACGCTCGGCGCGGCGGCGGAGGGATGTGACGTGCTGCTGGCGACCGGTCTGATGCCGGCGGGGGCCCGGGACGTGGCCGAGAAGCTGGGCATCCGTTACGTGCTCGCCTGCTTCCATTACTTCGGGCTGCCGTCGCGGCACTTTCCGCCGGGGGCTCGGCCGGGCACGCCGTCGCCGGAGGGTGAGACCGACAACCGGGTGTTGTGGGAGCAGGACGCGCAGCGGGTGAACGCGTTGTACGGGTCGGCGCTCAACAGCCATCGGGCGGCGATCGGCCTGCCGCCGGTGGACAACGTTCGTGATTACGTCTTCACCGACCGCCCGTGGCTGGCGGCGGACCCGGTCCTGTGCCCGGCGGAGGGCATGACGGATCTCGACATCGTGCAGACGGGGGCGTGGCTGCTGCCCGATGACAGGCCGCTCCCGGCTGGGCTGGAGGCGTTCCTGGACGCTGGCGAACCGCCGGTGTACGTGGGGTTCGGCAGCATGGCGGCGCATGCGCCGAAGGACATCGCCCGGGTGGCCATCGAGGCGGCCCGGGCGCATGGCCGCCGCGTCCTGCTCGCACGTGGCTGGGCGGACCTGGCTGTGATCGACGATCAGGACGACTGCTTCGTCGTCGGCGAGGTCAACCAGCAGGCGTTGTTCGCGCGGGTCGCCGCCGTCGTTCATCACGGTGGGGCGGGTACGACGGGGACGGCCACCAGGGCCGGTGCGCCGCAGGTCGTGGTGCCCCTGATCGCGGACCAGCCGTACTGGGCGGGGCGGATCGCGGAGCTGGGCGTGGGGGTGGCGCACGGTGATCCGGCCCCGACCGTCGAGTCCTTGGCGGATGCGTTCACGACGGTCCTGGCACCCGAGACCCGAGCGCGGGCCGGGGATGTGGCCGGCATGGTCGGTATCGATGGGGCGGCGGTTGCCGCGAAGCTGCTGCTGGAAGGAGGTCCCTAGTCGAGCAGGTAGATGATCGTGCGTTCGGGGTCGGGGGGATTGGCCTGGACGACGATCGTCAGGGTGGTGGGCAGCCCTGCTTCCTGGAGGTGGAAGGTGCAGCTCCAGGAGCGGGCCGAACGGCGTAGGGCGGGCAGGCGTTTCGGCTTGAGGGAACGGATGCCGGTCGCGTCCAGCCGCAGGACGACGGGACGTGCCGTGGTCAGGGCCAGGCGGCCGGGGTCACTGATGTCGAACCGCAGGCAGGCCGCCGCCCGGCTCAGTTCGGCCGCCTCGTCGGTGCGGAAGGTGGTCCTTCTCTGACTCGACCAGCGTTCGGAGATCGATCTGCACGTCGCTTTGAGGGAGTCGTGCGCGATGTTGCCGACGACACCGCTCAGCGCCATGCCTCCGATGAACGCGGCGAGCTCGGGCAGCGCCAGCGGACCGCCCAGGCCGCCGGGGGCGACGCCCCAGGAGATGGAGATTTGCAGGACCGAACCGTTTCGCAGGCCCGTTTCTGAGAGCCGCTGCTCAAATGAGAGGCGTTGCCGGGTACGGCTTCTCCGGTCGGTCCAGTGGACCTCGATCTGGGGGCCCCAATCCGCGTATTCGGTGCCTTGGAGGGCTTGCGAGACGAGATCGCCAAGGCGCGTCGTCCTGGGGACGTCGGGGAAGCTGAGGCGTTGTCCGTCCGGGAGCCGGACGACGAGGCCGAGTACGGCTTCGGGGGTGCTGCCCGAGACGTCCATGGGGCAAGTCTCGGGTCCGGCGGCCGGGTCGTCCAGACGGTTCACACCTTGCGGCTCGACCGAGGCCAGGTCGTCTGCGACGAGCCGGTCAAGTAGTCGAGTTCTCGCCAGGTTCCGTGAAGATCGTTCGGCTGCCGGGCGTGGGCTGCTTGGATTCCGGTCATGACTGATTGGTCGCAGTTGAGGCACGCCTACGGACCTGCGGACGATGTGCCGGGGATGCTCGACCGGCTCGTTCCGGATGAGAAGGCGGAGGTGTGGTCCGACCTGTCGTCGGCCATCTTGCATCAGGGGACGGTGTATTCGGCGAGTTTCGCCGCGCTGCCGAGGTTGACGGAGGTCGCGCGGGAGTGGGCGCCGGCCGACCGGCTGTGGCCCCTGTCATTGGCCGGCGGCATCGTGGCCGGTGCGGATCAGAACCACGGGCTGGGCGACGTCCGCGCCGAGCATGCGGCCGAGATCGCGGAGCTGTATCGGCTGGCCGAGGAGACCCTGGCGGCCGTCGGTGGCGAGGTCCGGGACTATGACTTCCTCGGCCTGCTTCAGTCCATCCTGGCGTTCGAGAACGTGCCGGTCTGGAGTGAGCGGCTCACCCAGCTCATCTCGGGTGAGTTCGAGCTGTACTGCGAGGACTGTGACGGGGTCCTGCACATCATCCTTGATAATCCTCGGCCCTACCTCTATCTCATCGGGGGCAATGAGGAGGGCGAAGACGCGGAGGGCGAGGTGGTGCCGGTGGCTCCGGGGGAGCTTGAGCCGGTGGCGCGGCGTCTCTACCTGGCGGCCGAGGCGGCTGGGCGGACGAAGATCATGGCGTTGTTGCTTCTTCTGTTCGGGACGGCCGCGTGCCCGGGGTGCGGGCAGGGTTTCCAGGTGGCGGCGTGGGTGGCCGATCCTAGCCGCCAAGCATGACGAGGGCCGTCACGATGTCGGGGCCTTTGGTGGTGGAGGTGGCTGGTGACTGATTGGTCGCAACTGCGCCATGCCTATGGGTGTGCGGACGATGTGCCGGGGATGCTCGACCGGCTCGTTCCAGATGAAGGGGCGGAGGTGTGGGTGGAGCTGTGGTCGGCGATCTGTCATCAGGGGACGGTGTATTCGGCGAGTTTCGCCGCGCTGCCAAGGCTGACGGAGGTCGCGCGGGAGTGGGCGCCGGCCGACCGGCTGCGGCCCCTGGTGCTGTCCGGTTCCATCGTGGCCGGGGCGAGTCAGGATCACGGGCTGGGTGACGTTCGGGCCGAGTACGCGGGCGAGATCGCGGAGCTGCTGCGGCTGGCCGGGGAGACCCTGGTGGCGGTCGGCGGCGAGATCCGGGACTCCGGCTTTCTGGCCCTGCTTCAGTCCATTTCGGCCTTCGAGAACGTGCCGGTCTGGAGTGAGCGGCTCAGGGAGCTCACCTCTGGTGAGTTCGAGCTGTACTGCGAGGACTGCGATCAGATCATGTGCATCGACCTCGATGGGCCTCCCTTCACCATCTCTGTCAGCGGGGTCGAGCCTCGGGGTGAGGTGGTGCCGGTGGCTCCGGGGGAGCTTGAGCCGGTGGCGCGGCGTCTCTATCTGGCGGCCGAGGCGGCTGGGCGGACGAGGATCATGGCGTTGTTGCTTCTTCTGTTCGGGACTACCGCGTGCCCGGGGTGCGGGCAGGGTTTCCAGGTGGCGGCGTGGGTGGCCGATCCTAGCCGCCACGCATGATGAGGGCGGTCACGTTGTCGTGGCCTCCGGCGTTGAGGGCGTACGTCACCAAGGCGCGGGCGCTGGGGAGGGGGTCTTCCCCGTCGAGTTCGGCGCGCAGGGCGGTGGGTTCGGGCAGGTAGCGCCAGAGGCCGTCGGTGCAGAGAAGGAGGCTGCCCGGCGACGGCGGGCGGTAGCTGCGGCCCTGCGGTGACGGGGTGTCCGCGTCGGCGCCGAGCCAGGACGAGAGGGCTTCGTTCGGGGCGGTGTCGTCGGTGGTCAGCGCCATGCCGGGGCCCTCGTCGGGGAGCCAGTACGCGCGGCTGTCGCCGATCCAGGCGACCCAGATGCCGTCGGGGCCGGAGACGCCCGCGACGTACGTGGTGGACGGGGAGAGCTCGGAGTCGGGGATGGCCAGGGCCGTGACGGCGTCGGCGGCGCGAGAGGCGGCCTGTTCGTGGGCGGTCTCGGGGATGTCTCCGGCGTCCAGGCGGGCGGCCAGGACGGCGGCGCCGGTGTCGGCCGCGAGCTGGGCGGCGCGTTCGGCGCGCGGGGACAGGGAGACGCCGTCGCAGACGACGCCGATCGTCCACGGGCCGGTCATCGTGAGCATCATCGCGTCGGCGTTGAGGGAGCGGCGGTGCCCCCGGTCGCTGACCCCGGCGGCGCCGGGGGCGGTGACCTCGAAGTGCGAACGGAAGGCCGGCTGATCGGCGCCGCAGTCCCAGCAGTGGCCGTCCGGGGCGACGGTGCCGCCGCATCGGCCGCAGGCGGTCATGGCGTCAGGGTAGAGCCACGGCATGGGTCGTGATCAGGCCTTGGCCTTGCCGTCGGTGTCGTAGAGGGAGAAGAACCGCCATTTGCCGTTGACCCTCCACTGGGCCTCCGCGTAGGCGATCCTCTTGTCGCCCTTCTGCTTGTCGCAGGCGCCGAGGCGTTCGCGGGTGCGCATCTTCTTGTCGTAAGCGCCGGGGTTGTCGCCCCAGAGAATGGCCGTCGCCCTGATCGGCATTCCGTCGGTCGTACGGACCGACACCGTGGTGGAGGCCGATGCGGGACCCCGCTTGGAGCACCAGCGGAACGGCGACGGCGGCGCTGATGCAGAGCCCGGAAAGAATGCGTCGTCTGACCATTTTCAGGTCCTCTCACGTGGGTCGCCGGGAGCCTGACTCGCGGGGCTCAGCCGAGGCGGAGGGCGAGGAAGAAGTCCACCCGGTCCTCCAGGCGGGACAGGTTGCGGCCGGTCAGCTCCTCGATCCGCTGGATGCGGTAGCGGACCGAGTTGACGTGCAGGTGGAGCTGCTCGGCGCACCGCGTCCACGATCCGGAGTTCTGGAGGAACGTCTCCAGCGTGCGGACCAGGTCGGCCTTGTGGACCTCGTCGTAGGTGCGGAGCGGGTCGAGGAGCCGGACGCGGAACATGTGGCGGACGTCGTCGGGGACCGAGGCCAGCAGGAGCACGTGGGTGGCCAGCTCGTCGTGGCCGACGACGCAGACGGGGCCGGTGCGGCCGGCGGCCAGGCGGCGGGCGTAGCGGGCCTCCTCGACGGCGCCGCGCAGCTCGCCGGCGGCGACGACGTCGCTGACGCCGACCGCCAGGCCGCTGTCGGAGAGGCCGGGGGCGAGGGTCTGGAGGACGCGGTGCACGTCGCCGGCGATGTCGTGGTCGCCGCCGCCGGGGACGGGCAGGAGCGCGATGACCTCCTCGTCGAGCAGGCCCACGACGGGCCGCGGCGGGGCCGCGCCGGGGAGGATCTCGCCCAGCAGGGTGCGCAGCTCGCCGGGGCGCAGGTCGCCGCGTTCGGTGCCGCGGGAGGTGGCGGCGACGGCGACGAACGAGGAGAGCACGTCGAGGCCGGTGAGCTCCAGGCGGGGCAGGATCTCGTCGGTGCCGGCGGCGGCGACGATCAGGCGGACGAGCTCCTGCGCCAGCCGGCCCTCGACGCTCAGACGATCGTCCGAACGCACCCGTTCGAGGGCCACGATGGCGGCGATCTCGCCGGTCAGGGCGCGGCGTTCCTCGGGCCACTCCTCCCAGTCGCCCTCGCAGACGATGAACCAGTCGGCGACCCGGGAGGTGGTGTCGGCCGCCACGGGGAAGATCGACAGATCGGGGGAGCGGAGGTGGTGGGGGAGGCGGGGCGCGGTGAGGAAGACGCGGGCGACCCCGGCGGCGTCGATGTCGGCGGGGAGGGGGTGCGAGCCCGCCACGACGCGTCCGGTGGGGGTGAGCACCCAGCAGCGCATGCCCAGGTCACGGCCCACCAGGTCGAGGACGGGGCCGAGCCCGGCGCCCTCGGTGGCCCCGGCGACCAGGCGGCGGTGCCGGTCCAGGACGGCGGTCAGGTCGGCGGCGCGGGCCGTGGACAGGTGGCGGACGACCTCCTCGGTGACCGTCGCGAACGCGACGTCCTCGGGGACGCGGAAGAGGGGCAGGCGGTGCTTGCGGCAGGCCTCGCCCAGGTCGTCGGGGATCGTCCCGGCGTCGGCGTCCCAGGCGGCCAGGGCGGACACCCCGGCCTCGGCCAGGCCCCGGACGAAGATCTCGGAGTCGCCGGGGCCCGAACGCCAGACCAGGCCGCTCAGGACCAGCTCACGGCCGCTCAGGTAGCGGCTCGGGTCGAGCATGTCGGTGGTGACGACCCACCTGATCACCCGGTCGAGCTGGTCGTCCCCGGTGACGACCTCCAGCCGCAGATCGGGCATGTCGAGCAAGGTCCGCAACCTCATGATCGTCCCCCCTCGGTGCGTGCGCCCTCCGGTGCCGGCTCCCTCGCCGGGCGAGGTTAACCCATTGTTCATCGCCGGCCACGGCATGATCGGCATCAGGGCGGCGTCCGGCGGTCTTCCGGGCCCGATCGGGGGAATCAGTTGGAGCAACGCACGAAAAGTCTCCGGTGAGCGCGGTCACACTTCGGACTTCCTGTCCCTTCACGTTCCCCGCTCCCGCTGTGTGTACTTCAGGACAACCCACCGATGAGGAGGCGGAAAGTGCCGGTGACGTCAGAGCCAGCCGCGGGGCGCGGGGACCTGGAGAGGTTCAACGCCCTGCCGGCGGCGGACGCCGAGTCCGACCTGCTCGCCTGCTGTGCCTCCCGCCGCTGGGCGGCCGCGGTCGCCGGCGGGCGGCCCTACGGCGACCCGGCCGCCCTGCTGTCGGCCGCGGCCACGGAGCTGGCCGCGCTGGACTGGGCGGACGTCCGGGAGGCGCTGGACGCCCACCCGCGGATCGGTGACCGGGTCGCGGGCCGGGACCGCGAGGCGGCCTGGTCGCGCGGCGAGCAGTCCGGCATGGACGCGGCGGCGGAGAGCCTGCGGGCCGCGATGGTCGAGGGCAACCGGGCCTACGAGGAGCGCTTCGACCACGTCTTCCTCATCTGCGCCACCGGCCGCGACGCCGCGGAGATGCTCGCGAATCTCCAGGCCCGCCTGGGGAACGACGAGGAGGCCGAACGCCGCGTGGTGCGCGCCGAGCTCGGCGAGATCGTCCGGCTGCGCCTGGTCAAGCTCCTGAACACGGGGGATTCCGCATGAGCCTCTCGACGCACGTGCTCGACGCGGCGCGGGGCCGTCCCGCGGCCGATCTGGCCGTCCGGCTGGACGAACGGGACGCCGCCGGCACCTGGACGCCGCTGGCCGAACGCCGCACCGACGCCGACGGGCGGATCAGGGACTGGGGGCGGACGCCCGGCGCCGGGACCTTCCGGCTGACGTTCGACACCGCCGGGCTGTCCGACTTCTACCCCGAGGTCACGGTGGCCTTCCGGATCACCGACCCCGGGCAGCACCACCACGTGCCCCTGCTGCTCAGCCCGTTCGCCTACTCGACCTACCGAGGGAGCTAGACCCGAATGGCCATCGTTCTCGGCCCCAACCGCTACGGCAAGGCGGAGACCCGCGTGGTCCGCGTCGTCCGGGACGGCGGTACGCACCACATCAAGGACATCAACGTCAGCTCCTCGTTGTCGGGCGACATGGACGCGGTCCACCTGACGGGCGACAACGGCAACATCCTGCCGACCGACACCCAGAAGAACACCGCCTACGCGTTCGCCAGGAAGTACGGCGTCGAGGAGATCGAGGACTTCGCGCTCCTGCTCGCCCGGCACTTCGTCGAGGAGACCAAGCCGATCTCGCACGCCCGGGTGGAGATCGAGGAGTACTCCTGGGACCGCATCCCGGCGGGGCCGGACGCGGGGGACCGGCGGCACTCGTTCGTCCGCGGCGGCACGGAGGTCCGCACCTGCGTCGTGCACTACGACCAGGACCAGGGCGCCACCGTGGTGTCGGGCCTGAAGAACCTGGTCGTGCTCAACTCAACGGCCAGTGAATTCCACGGCTACATCGAGGACGAGTACACGACCCTCGAGCCGACCACCGACCGCATCCTGGCCACCGAGGTCACCGCGCGGTGGCGGCACCGCGCCGGCGGCTCGGAGTTCGGACGTCCCCACGGATTCGGAGGTTCCTACGAAGGGGCCCGGCGGGCCCTGCTGGAGGCGTTCGCCGAGACCTACAGCCTCTCGCTCCAGCAGACCCTCTACGAGATGGGCGGCAGGGTGCTCGGCACCCGCCCGGAGATCTGCGAGGTGCGCATGGCCATGCCCAACAAGCACCACTTCCTGGTCGACCTCGAGCGGTTCGGCATGGACAACAACAACGAGGTCTTCTTCGCCGCGGACCGCCCGTACGGCCTGATCGAGGGCTCCGTGCTCACCGACGACGCGCCCGACGCCGGGTTCGCCTGGAACTGAGGGACACTGGAGATCTGGGGGATTGTGACGACATGGACTTCCTACGTCCCGTGACCTGGGCGGACGCCCTGGCCGCCAAGGCCGCGCAGCCGGACGCGCTGCCGATCCAGGGCGGCACGGACGTCATGGTGGAGCTCAACTTCGACGTCCACCGCCCGCCCGCGCTGCTCGACCTCAACCCGGTCACGGAGCTGACCACCTATGACACCGCCGAGGACGGCAGGCTCCGCATCGGCGCCGCGGTGCCCTACGCCCGCCTGATCGACGAGCTGGGCGACGTGCTGCCGGGCCTGGCCCAGGCGTCCCGGACGGTCGGCTCGCCGCAGATCCGCAACCGCGGATCGGTCGGCGGCAACCTCGGCGCCGCCTCGCCCGCCGGCGACAGCCACCCGCCGTTGCTGGCGGGGGACGCGGTGATCGAGGTCGAGTCGGCCGCGCGCGGCGTCCGGATGATCCCGGCGACCGAGTTCTACCTGGGCGTCAAGCGCAACGCCCTGGAGCCGGACGAGCTGATCCGGGCGTTCTGGATCACCCCGGCGACCGGCGCCCAGTACTTCTCCAAGATCGGCACCCGGAACGCGATGGTCATCGCCGTCTGCTCGTTCGCGATCGCCCTCCACCCGGAGGAGCGCCGCGTCGGGACGGGCGTCGGCTCGGCCGCGCCGACGCCGCGCCGCGCCACCGCCGCCGAGGAGTTCCTCTCCGGCGAGCTGGACTGGGAGGGCCGCGACGCCCTGCCGATCTCGGTGGCCAGGCACTTCGGCGAGCTGGTCAAGGAGGCCGCGGCGCCGATCGACGACGTCCGCGGCACCGCCGACTACCGCAGGCACGCCCTGGCGGTCATGGCCCGCCGCACCCTGACCTGGGCCTGGAACGACTACCGCGCCAACAAGATCACTGGAAGGGAGGCCTCCTGATGCGCGTGACCTTCACCGTGAACGGCTCGAAGGAGACCGTCGACGACGTCTGGGAGGGCGAGAGCCTCCTCTACACGCTGCGCGAGCGGATGGGCCTGCCCGGCTCCAAGAACGCCTGTGAGCAGGGTGAATGCGGCAGCTGCACGGTCTACCTCGACGGCGTCCCGGCGTGCTCGTGCCTGGTCGCGGCCGGGCAGGTCCAGGACCGTGAAGTGATCACGGTCGAGGGCCTGGCCGAGGGCTCGACCGGCGCCGGCGACCAGCGGCTCGACCCGGTCCAGGAGGCGTTCGTCGAGGCGGGCGCCGTCCAGTGCGGGTTCTGCACCCCGGGCCTGATCGTCCAGTCGCACGACCTGATCGAGCGCAACCCCGAGCCCACCGACGCGGAGATCCGCGAGGCGCTGGCCGGCAACCTGTGCCGCTGCACCGGGTACGAGAAGATCCTCGACGCCGTACGGCTCGCGGCGTCCCGCAAGGCAGAGGCGGCCGCCCGGTGAGCGCTTCCGGAACCACCACCACGATCATCGAGAACGCCTACGTCGTCACGGTGACCGGCGAGGAGCACCCGTCCGGCCACATCGTGGTCGAGGGCGACACGATCACGGCCGTGGGCGCGGGCCCGGCTCCCGCCGGCATCGGCGGCGAGGGGGACGGCACGCGGCGGATCGACGCGCGCGGCTGCCTGGCGACGCCCGGCCTGGTCAACACCCACCACCACCTCTACCAGTGGGCGAGCCAGGGCCTGGCCAAGGACAACACGCTGTTCGAGTGGCTCGTCGCCCTCTACAAGCCGTGGTCCAAGATGGACGCCGAGGTCGTCGCCGGCGCCGCGTCCGCCGGGCTCGGCTGGCTGCTCAAGTCCGGCTGCACCACCGCCTCCGACCACCACTACGTGTTCCCCAAGGGCCGGGGCGACCTGTTCGCCGCCGGGATCGACGCGGCGGCCGAGCTGGGCATCCGCTTCCACCCGTGCCGGGGCTCGATGGACCGCGGCCGGTCGCACGGCGGGCTGCCGCCGGACGAGGTGGTCGAGGACCTGCCGACGATCCTCGCCGAGACCGAGGCGGCCATCGACCGCTACCACGACGCGTCGTTCGGCTCGATGCTCCGCGTCGCGGTCGCGCCGTGCTCGCCGTTCTCGGTCAGCAGGGAGCTGCTCGTACGGTCGGCGGAGCTCGCCCGGGCCAAGGGCGTGCGGCTGCACACCCACCTGTGCGAGACCCTCGACGAGGAGGAGCACTGCCAGGAGCAGTTCGGCATGTCCCCGGTCGACTACATGGAGACGCTGGGCTGGCTGGGCGAGGACGTCTGGTACGCGCACGCGGTGCACCTCCAGGACGCCGACATCAAGAAGATGGCCGCGACCGGCACCGGCGCCGCGCACTGCCCGAGCTCCAACGCGCGGCTCGGCGCGGGCATCGCCCGGGTCTCCGACATGCTCGCCGCCGGGGTCCCGGTCGGCCTCGGCGTCGACGGCGCCGCGTCCGCCGAGATGGTCCCGCTGGCCGGCGAGGTCCGGCAGGCCATGTACATGCAGCGCGCCAGGTACGGCCCGACGGCGCTCACCGCCCGCCAGGCGCTGGCGCTCGGCACCATCGGCGGGGCCCGCCTGCTCGGCCGCGACGCCGAGATCGGCTCGCTGGAGCCGGGCAAGCTCGCCGACATCGCGCTCTGGCGGGTCGACGGGTTCCACGCGGCGATCGACGACCCGGTGACGGCGTTCGCGTACGGGCAGACCCCGCCGCTGGCCCGGCTGCTGGTGAACGGCGCGACCGTAGTCCAGGACGACGTGCTGGTCAGCGTGCCGCAGGACGAGGTGGCCCGCCGCGGCGCGGACGCCCACCGCCGCCTGATGAAGCTCGCGGAGGAGGTTCTCTGATGGCGCCCCCGGTGAAGAGCGGCCCGGTCGGGAACGGCCCGGTGAAGAGCGGCCCGGTGAAGACGCCGGGCCATGTGGCCGCGCCCGGTCAGGGCGGGGTGGGCGACAGCCCGCTGCGGCCCGACGGCACGCTCAAGGTCTCCGGCGAGTTCGCGTACGCGTCCGACCTGTGGATGGACGGCATGGTGTGGGGCGCCACGCTGCGCAGCCCGCACCCGCGCGCCACGATCCTCTCGATCGACATCGGCCCGGCGCTGGCGCTGCCCGGCGTCCACGCCGTCCTCACCCACGAGGACGTGCCGGGCCGCAAGGTGTACGGCCTCGACCACACCGAGGACCAGCCGGTGCTGGCGATCGGCGAGGTCCGCCACCAGGGCGAGCCGATCGCGCTGGTCGCCGCCGACCACCCGGAGATCGCCCGCCGCGCGATCGAGAAGATCGCGATCGAGTGGGAGGTGCTGGAGCCGATCACCGACGCCCGCGCCGTGATCGCCGACCCGGACGGCCTCCGCGTGCAGGACCGCGGCGGCATCGCCCGCCACCAGCCGGTGCGCGTCGGCGACGTCGAGGCGGCCAGGGCCGAGGCCGCCGTGGTCGTGTCGAGCGACTACAGCGTCGGCATCCAGGACCAGGCGTTCCTCGGGCCCGAGTCCGGGCTGGCCGTGCCCGGCGAGGACGGCGGGCTCGACATGTACGTGTCGACCCAGTGGATGCACAACGACCTCAAGCAGATCGCGCCCTGCCTCGGCCTGGACGAGAGCGAGATCCGCATGACGCTGGCGGGCGTCGGCGGCGCCTTCGGCGGCCGCGAGGACCTGTCGATGCAGATCCACGCGGGCATGCTCGCGCTGCACACCGGCAAGCCGGTCAAGATGTCCTACAACCGGTACGAGTCGTTCTTCGGCCACGTGCACCGCCACCCGGCCGAGATGCGGTACGAGTTCGGCGCGACCGCCGAGGGGCGGCTGCTGTACGCCGACGTGGAGATCATCCTCGACGGGGGCGCGTACACCTCGGCGACCCTCAACGTGACCGGCAACGCCGCCTCGCTCGGCGTCGGCCCCTACGAGATCCCCAACATCAGGATCGACGCGTGGGGCGTCTACACCAACAACCCGCCGTGCGGCGCGATGCGCGGCTTCGGCGCGGTGCAGGCGTGCTTCGCCTACGAGTCGATGATGGACAAGCTGGCCGAGGCCTGCGGCGTCAGCCCGGTGGAGATCCGGCGGATCAACGCCGTCAGCCAGGGCTCCAGGCTGGCGACCGGCCAGGTCGTCGAGTCGCCGGCGCCGCTGGCCGAGATGCTGGAACGCCTTGAGGCGATGCCGCTGCCGGAGCCGCTCGGCGCCGGGCCCGACGGGACGATCGACATCCGCGAGCTGCCGGGCGGCGCGTCCCAGACGACGCACGGCGAGGGCGTGGTGCGCGGCGTCGGCTACGGCGTCGGCATCAAGAACATCTGCTTCTCCGAGGGCTTCGACGACTTCTCCACGGCCCGCGTGCGGCTGGAGGTCATCGGCGGTGAGCCCACCGCCCTCGTCCACACGGCGGCGGCGGAGGTCGGCCAGGGGCTGGTGACGCTCGAAGCGCAGATCGCCCGCACCGAGCTGGGCGTGCAGCGGGTGACGATCCACCCGGCCGACAACCAGGTCGGCGACGCCGGCTCGTCCAGCGCCTCGCGCCAGTCGTACATGACCGGCGGCGCGGTCAAGACCGCCTGCGAGGCGGTGCGCGCCGAGCTGCTCGCCATGGCCGTACGCAAGCTCGGCCGGGCCCACCCCGGGATCGGGCAGGGCGACCTGAACGTGGTCGGCGGCAAGGTCGTGTCGCGGGGTGAGGGCGTCATCGCCTCGATCGAGGAGATCCTCGGCGACGACGTCATCGAGGAGACCCGCGAGTACCACCACCACCCGACCAGCAGGATGGACCCGGTCACCGGGCAGGGCGACAGCCACACCCAGCTCGCGCTGTGCGTGCACCGCGCGGTCGTGGACGTGGACGTGGACCTCGGCCTGGTCAAGGTCGTCGAGCTGGCGGCCGTCCAGGACGTCGGCAGGATCCTCAACCTGCTGTCGCTGGAGGGGCAGATCCACGGCGGCACCGCGCAGGGCCTCGGCCTCGCCGTGATGGAGGAGATCGTCGTCGCGAACGGGCTGGTCCGGAACCCCTCGTTCACCGACTACCTCATCCCGACCATCCTCGACATGCCGCCGATGCGGCTCGACATCCTCGAGAACCCCGACCCCAAGGCCCCATACGGGCTGCGGGGCGCCGGAGAGCCACCCACGCTCTCCTCCACCCCGGCGATCGTCGCGGCCGTGCGCGACGCCACCGGCAGAGCACTCACCCGAGTGCCGGTTCGACCGGAGCACATCACCCTCGGCTGACCAACGCCCCAGCCGACGGCTCCGGTTCTCCAGAGCAGTTGATCAACAGGGGCGCCCCGCGCCGTGTACTCGGGGGACGGCATCGCGGGGACGGACCCCACAACCGCACCGATCGAGACGAACGGACGGCACCCGGACCCGCGCGGTCCGGGGCCGCCCGGCGGTCGATCGCGCCCGCGAGGAGGGCACCGAACCGTGACCGAGACCAAGACCCCACCCCCGGAGTCTCCGGCATCCACCCCATCGGGTTCGGCGCTGGATCGTTTCTTCGATCTCAGCGGCCGGAACACGACCGTCGCCCGCGAGGTGCGGGGCGGCATCACCACGTTCGTGGCGATGGCCTACCTGGTCGTGCTGATCCCTCTGATCATCGGTGACGCCGAGGACGTCACCGGCGCCACGCTCGACCCGGCCCAGCTGACCACCATGGTGGCGTTGTCGGCCGGCATCAGCACCGTCCTGATGGGCCTGGTCGGCAACGCGCCGCTGGCCATGGCGGCCGGGCTCGGCGTCACGCCGATCGTGGTCTTCCAGGCGGCGCCGCACATGACCTGGGCGCAGGCCATGGGGCTGGTGGTGCTGGAGGGCGTCGTCATCGTCGTCTTCGCGCTCACCGGCATCCGGACGCTGATCATGGAGGCCATCCCGCTCGCCATCAAGCAGGCCATCGGCGTCGGCATCGGCGCGTTCATCGCGCTGATCGGCCTGGTGGACGCCGGTTTCGTGGGCCACCACGACACCTCTTCCACCCCGGTCACGCTGGGCGTCTTCGGCAAGCTCGCGGGCTGGCCGGTGGTCGTCTTCTGCGCGGGCCTGGTGCTGATGCTGGTGCTGTTCGTCCGCAGGGTGCCCGGCGCGATGCTGATCAGCATCGTGGCGGCCACCGCGCTGGCGATCGGCCTGAACGCCGCGTTCGCCATCGACCCGAAGCTCTGGGGACCGGTCGAGCCGAAGCTGCCGGACTCGGTCGTCGCGACGCCCCGGTTCGACCTGCTGTTCGACGTCGACCTGTTCGGCGGGTTCGAAAGGGCGGGCGTGGTCACCGCCTCGGTGATCCTCTTCACGCTGGTGATGTCCGGCTTCTTCGACGCGATGGGCACCATCCTCGGCGTCGGCGAGGAGGCCGAGCTGCTGGACGAGCAGGGCCGGATGCCCGGCCTGAGCAGGATCCTGACGGTGGACGGCTTCGGCGCGATCATCGGCGGCGGCGTCAACGGCTCGGCCAACACCGCGGTCGTGGAGTCGGCGGCGGGCGTCGCCGAGGGCGCCAGGACCGGCCTGGCCAGCGTCGTCACCGGCGCCCTGCTCACCGCGCTGATCTTCCTCACCCCGCTGGCCGGGGTCATCCCGATCGGCGCGGCGGCCCCCGCGCTGGTCATCGTGGGCGCGCTGATGATGACGCACGCCCGCAAGATCGACTGGGAGGACCTGGACGTCGCCGTCCCGGCGTTCCTGACCATCGTCCTCATGCCGTTCACCTACTCGATCACGGTCGGCGTCGCGGCCGGCGTGTTGTCGTTCGTCCTGCTCAAGGCGGCGCGCGGCAGGTTCCGCGAGATCCACTGGCTCAACTACGTGTTGTCGGCGGTCTTCGTCGCCTACTTCGCGCTGCACCCCATCGAGCAGGCCCTGGGGATCAACTAGGAGGTCCGGGGATGCGTGAGATCGCCGACCGGCTGCACGACTGGCACCACGCGGGCACCGCGTACGCCATCGCGACCGTCGTCTCCGTCGCGGGCAGCGCGCCCCGGCGGCCGGGCGCCGCGATGGCGGTCTCGGAGACGGGCGAGGCGATCGGCGGCGTCTCCGGCGGATGCGTCGAGGGCGCGGTGTACGAGCTGTGCCGGGAGGCCCTCCGTTCCGGCAGGGCCGTCAGGGAGAGCTTCGGCTACAGCGACGACGACGCCCTCGCCGTGGGGCTGACCTGCGGCGGCACCATCGAGGTGTTCGTCCGGCCGGGGCCGGTTCCCGACCGGGCGCTGACGGCGATCTCACGCGACGAGCGGGTGGCCTTCGCCCATCTGATGGACGGGACGGGCACGACCCTCGTGGTGTGGCCCGACCGTCACCACGGCGGCTCGGGCCTCGCCGACGTCGACCAGATCGTCGTCGGCGAGGCCCGCGCCATGCTCGACGGCGGCATCACCGGCATCCGGTCGGTGCGCTGCCGCGAGGGCCTGGACGTGTTCGTCCAGTCGTACGCGCCGGCGCCGCGGCTGCTGGTGTTCGGCGCGATCGACCACGCGGCGGCCCTCACGCGGGTGGGCGCGTTCCTCGGCTACCGGGTGACGGTGTGCGACGCGCGGCCGGTCTTCGCCACCCCGGCCCGCTTCCCCGACGCCGACGAGGTCGTCGTCGGCTGGCCGCACCGCTATCTGGACGACCAGGCCGGACGTGGCCTGATCGACGGCCGGACGGTCGTCTGCGTCCTCACCCACGACGCCAAGTTCGACGTGCCGCTGCTCGAGGTCGCGCTGCGCCTGCCCGTCGCGTACGTCGGGGCCATGGGCTCGCGCCGCACCCACGACGACCGCCTGCGCCGCCTGCGCGCCGCCGGGACGACCGACGCGGAGCTCGCGCGCCTGCACTCGCCGATCGGTCTCGACCTGGGCGCGCGGACGCCGGAGGAGACGGCGCTGTCGATCGCGGCCGAGTTCGTGGCGTTGCGCCGGGGCGGGTCCGGTGTGTCCCTGGGGCGTACGGAGGGGCCGATCCACCACGACAGGGAGGCGCCCGCGAGCGTGGCCTGAGTCGTTCCTACAACGGCTCCGCCCGCCGCGCCGGAGGCCCTCGTAGGACACCACAGGCTTCCTTGACGCCCCTGACCACCCGACCTAGTCTCACTTTCACGACGCGGCAATGTAATTTCGTCTGACGAAATGAGCACCGACATGAGAGGACCGAGATGCCACTGATCTTCTTGAACGGCGGCGCCATGCGTGGCGGTCCGCTCCACCATCTGCTGGACGGCGCCCCGCTGGTCGCCGAGACCACCACCGCGGCGCGCTACCGCTTCTACTCGGTGGGGGACCAGTGCCCGGCCCTCCAGCCCGTCGCCCACGGCGGCACGGAGGTCCACGGCGAGGTCTACGACGTGCCGATGGACGTGCTGCGCGACAGACTGCTCCCGGCGGAGCCGCCGGAGCTGGAGCTCGGCGTCGTCGAGCTGGCCGACGGCACCTCGTCGCTGGCGATGGTGCTGCGCCGCCCGTACACCTCGTACGCCCGGCTGACCGACATCACCGAGCACGGCAGCTGGGGCGAATACCGGAAGACCAAGGAAGCGGCGTGATGGTGGGAAGCGACGTGACGGCCCGGGACGACTACGTGGTCAACTGCTCGATCCTGTTCGGCGAGCTGCCGCTGCTGGAACGCCCGGCGGCGGCCAGGGCGGCGGGCTTCGGCAGGGTCGAGTTCTGGTGGCCCTGGCCCGGCGTGGCGGTGCCGTCCGACGGCGAGGTGGACACGTTCTGCCAGGCGCTGGAGGACGCGGGCGTCCAGCTCACCGGGCTCAACTTCTACGCGGGCGACATGCCGGCGGGGGAGCGCGGCGTGCTCTCCGACCCGGCCCGTTCGGCCGAGTTCCGCGACAGCGTCGCCGTGCTGGTCCGCATCGCCGGGCGCACCGGCGTCCGCGCCTTCAACGCCCTCTACGGGCAGCGCGTGGACGGCGTGGCCGACTCCGAGCAGGACCGCGTCGCGACCCGGAACCTCGCGCACGCGGCCCGCGCGGTCGGCGCGTTCGGCGGCACGGTGCTGATCGAGCCGCTCGCCCGCGGCCTCAACGGCGCGTACCCGCTGGAGACCGCCGCCGACGCGATCGCCGTCGTCGAGCGCGTGCGCGCCGAGGGCCCGGAGAACGTCAGGTTCCTGTTCGACAGCTTCCACCTGGCCTCCAACGGCGAGGACCTGGAGAAGGCCGTACGCGCCCACGCCGCCGACATCGGCCACGTGCAGATCGCCGACGCGCCCGGCCGCGACCACCCCGGCACCGGCGACATCGACTTCACCGCGCTCTTCGCCGCCCTGGAGTCCGCCGGCTACGCCGGAACGGTCGCCCTGGAGTACAAGCCCGCGGGCGCCACCGACTTCACCTGGATGGAGAACCTCCCCTCATGAGCAAGATCGCTTTCATCGGACTCGGCATCATGGGCGGCCCGATGGCCGGTCACCTGGTCAGGGCCGGGCACGAGGTCACCGGATACGACGTCGCCCAGGAGGGCGTCGACCGCCTGGTGGCCGCGGGCGGCACCGGCGCGGCCGGCGTCGCCGAGGCGGTCGCCGAGGCCGAGATCGTCATCACGATGCTCCCGCAGGACGAGCACGTCGAGACCGTGATCTTCGGCGACGAGAGCGCCGGCGGCGACGGTGGCAGCGACGACGGCGGGGTGCTGCGGCACGCCAAGCCGGGCGTGCTGCTGATCGACTTCTCCACCGTCCGGCCGGAGACCTCGATCAAGGTCGCCGCCGCGGGCCGCGAGCTCGGCCTGCGCGTGCTGGACGCCCCGGTCAGCGGCGGCGAGCAGGGCGCGGTCGACGCGGTGTTGTCGATCATGGTCGGGGGTGCCCCGGAGGACGTCGAGGCGGCCGCGCCGATCTTCGAGGTCGTCGGCAGGACCTACGAGCGCGTCGGCGGCAGCGGCGCCGGGCAGTACGTCAAGGCCGCCAACCAGCTGATCGTGGGCGGCACGTACGCCCTGGTCGCCGAGGCCATCGTGCTCATGGAGGCGGCCGGCGTGGACGCGGCCGCCGGGCTCGACGTGATCGCCGGCGGCCTCGCCGCCAGCCGCATCCTCGACATCAAGCGCGAGTCGATGCTGGCCCGGCGGTTCCAGCCGGGCTTCCGGATCGACCTGCACCACAAGGACATGGGCATCGCGTCCGCCGCGGCACGTTCCGCCGAGGTGTCCCTCCCGATGACGGCGCTGGTCGCGCAGCTGATCGCCGCCGCCAGGGCCAAGGGCTACGGCTCGCTCGACCACTCGGCGCTCCTCAAGGTCGTCGAGGAACTGTCGGGACGCACGGCGGCCTGACGGGGGCTCGCGGCCCTGGCTGGGCGTTCCTCCAGAAACGGCGCCCAGAAATACCGGCGAAACGTAAAGACGGCGAGAATGGTGACAATCATGGCGAAATCTCAGCGGGGGCAGGTGGTGATCGCCCCGGACAAGTTCAAGGGCTCGCTCACCGCCGCCCAGGTGGCCGCGCACGTGGCCGCCGGCCTGCGCCGCGTCCACCCGGACCTGCCGGTCGTCGCCATGCCGGTCGCCGACGGCGGGGACGGGACGGTCGACGCCGCCGTCGCCTCCGGGTTCGCCCGGCTCCAGACCTCGGTCACCGGGCCGACGGGCGAGCCGGTCACCGCCTCGTACGCCGTCCGCGGCGACACCGCCGTGATCGAGCTCGCCGAGGCCTCCGGGCTGCGGCGGCTCCCCGGCGGCGAGCCCGCGCCGCTCACGGCCTCCAGCCACGGCACCGGCGAGCTGATCGACGCGGCGGTCCGCGGCGGCGCCACCCGCGTCGTCCTCGGGCTCGGCGGCAGCGCCTGCACCGACGGCGGCGCCGGCATGGCGGCCGCGCTGGGCGTGCGCCTCCTGGACGCCGACGGCGGGCCGCTGCCGCCCGGCGGGGCGGCGCTGCGCTCGCTCGTGTCGATCGACACCGGCGACCTGGCCGAACGGCTGGACGGCGTGACCGTCGTCGTCGCGAGCGATGTCGACAGCCCGCTGCTCGGCCCGGACGGCGCCGCCGCGGTCTTCGGCCCGCAGAAGGGCGCCTCGCCCGGCCAGGTCAGGACCCTGGAGCAGGGCCTCGCCCGGCTCGAGACGATCGCCCGCCGCGACCTCGGCGCGTTCGCCGCCCAGCGGCCGGGCGCCGGGGCGGCCGGGGGAGTGGGCTTCGGCGCCATGGTCTTCCTGAACGCCACCGTCAGGCCCGGCATCTCCTACCTCCTGGACCTGCTGGGCTTCGCCGAGCAGGTCGCCGGGGCCCGGCTCGTGATCACCGGTGAGGGCTCGCTCGACCGGCAGTCGCTGCGCGGCAAGGCCCCCGTCGGCGTGGCGCGCGCCGCGGCCAAGGCCGCCGTGCCCGCCGTCGCGGTCGCCGGACGGCGCGCGCTGACGGGCGAGCAGCTCCGCAAGGCCCGCCTGCAGAGCGCCTACGCGCTCACCGACATCGAACCCGACCCGGAACGGTGCATGACCGAGGCGGGCCCGCTGCTGGAACGGCTGGCGGAGGAGATCGGCCGCACCTGGCTCGGCTCGTCCGGCGGCCCGGAGACGACACCCGTGGGAGGGGCGGCGTGAACGAGACCCACCGGAACGAGCCGCGCGGCGACGCGTACGACCTGGTGATCAGGTCGCGGCGGGCGGTGCTGCCGGACGGCGAACGCCCCGCCGCGGTCGCGGTCAGGGACGGCCGGATCGCCGCCGTCGAGGAGCACGGCGCCGCGCTCGCCGCGGCCGCCGACGTCGACCTGGGCGACACCGCCCTGCTGCCCGGTCTCGTCGACACCCACGTGCACGTCAACGAGCCCGGCCGCACCGAGTGGGAGGGCTTCGCGACCGCGACCCGTGCCGCCGCGGCCGGCGGCGTCACCACGCTCGTCGACATGCCGCTCAACGCGCTGCCGCCGACCACCCTCCCCTCGGCGCTCGCCGTCAAGCGCGACGTCGCCGCCGGCCAGGTGCACGTGGACGTCGGCTTCTGGGGCGGCGCGGTCCCCGGCAACGTGCCCGCGCTGCGCACGCTGCACGACCACGGCGTCTTCGGGTTCAAGTGCTTCACCGCCGACTCGGGCGTGCCCGAGTTCCCGCCGCTGTCGTACGACGAGATGCACGCCGCGTTCCGCGAGATCGCCTCGTTCGGCGGGCTGGTCATCGTGCACGCCGAGGACCCCGCGATCCTCGAACCGCCCGCCGACGGCGGCTACCCGGCGTTCCTCGCCTCCCGGCCGCCCTCGTCCGAACGCAGCGCGGTCGAGCAGGTCATCCGCCTGGTCGAGCGGACCGGCGTCCGGGCGCACATCCTGCACCTGTCCGCCGCCGACTGCCTGGAGCCGCTGGCCAAGGCGCGGTCACGCGGGCTGCCGGTGACCGCCGAGACCTGCCCGCACTACCTGACCCTCTCAGCCGACGACGTCCCCGCCCCGGTAGACGGCCTCCCCGGGACGTCCTACAAGTGCTGCCCGCCGATCCGCGACACGGGCAACCGCGAGGAGTTGTGGCGCGGCCTCGCCGACGGCGTGATCTCCTGCGTCGTCACCGACCACTCGCCCTGCACCCCCGAGCTCAAACGCGGCGACTTCGTCTCCGCGTGGGGCGGCATCGCGTCCGTCCAGCTCGGCCTGCCCGCCGTCTGGAGCGCCGCGCGCGCCCGCGGCCACGGCCTCGGCGACGTCGTGCGCTGGATGGCCGAGGGCACCGCGGACCTCGCCGGGCTCACCGGCAAGGGCCGCATCGCGGTCGGCGCCGACGCCGACCTGGTCGCGTTCGCCGCCGACGAGCCGTTCACCGTCGATCCGGCCGCGCTGCACCACCGCCATCCCGTCACCCCGTACGCGGGCCGTTCCCTGAGCGGCGTCGTCCAGGCCACCTGGCTGCGCGGCGCGGTGGCCGACGGCACCCCGCGCGGCGAGCTCCTGCGCCGACCCGACCGGAAAGAGACCGCCTGATGAGTGATTTCACGTCCCTTCCCGACCTCGCCGTCCGCTCCTTCGGCGGCTCGGTGATCGCCGCGAGCGACGAGTCGTTCGAGGAGAAGGAGAACCTGATCAACCCCTGGCGGCCGGCCTTCCAGCCGGAGACGTTCGGCGCCAAGGGGCAGGAGTACGACGGCTGGGAGACCGCGCGCCGCCGCCCGGACGAGAACGGCGAGCTGGGGCACGACTGGGCGATCGTGCGGCTCGGCCTGCCCGGCGTGATCCGCGGCGTCGTGATCGACACCGCCTGGTTCAAGGGCAACTACCCGCCGTACGCCTCCGTCGAGGCCTGCGCGGCCGGCGGGTTCCCCTCGCTCGCCGAGCTGGACGCCGCCGACTGGGTGGAGATCGTGCCGAAGAGCCCGATCAAGGGCGACGCGGAGCACACGTTCGACGTCGCGGTGGAACGGCGCTTCACGCACGTGCGGCTGAACATGATCCCGGACGGCGGCATCGCCCGCCTCCGCGTGCACGGCGAGCCCGTCGCCGACCCGGCGCTGCTGACCGGCCTCACCGTCGACCTGGCGGCGCTCGAGAACGGCGCCCGCGTCACCGGCTGCTCCAACATGTTCTACTCGCGGCCCGACAACATGCTCGCCCCCGGCCTCGCCCGCAACCAGGCCGAGGGCTGGGAGACCGCCCGCCGCCGCGAGCCCGGCAACGAGTGGGCGATCATCCGGCTGGCCGCGCCGGGCGTCGTCGAACTCGCCGAGATCGACCTCACCAACCTGAAGTTCAACGCGCCCGCCGCGGCGTCGCTCTTCGCCATCGACGCCCGTTCCGCCTCGCCGGACGACGAGGACGCGTGGTTCCCGATCCTGGAGCGCACCCGCCTCCAGCCCGACGGCCGCCACCGCTACCGCCTCGCCGGCGACCGCGAGGCCACCCACGTACGGGTCGACATCCACCCGTGCGGCGGCATCGCCCGCCTCCGCCTCCTCGGCGGCCTCACCCCCGAGGGCGAGGCGGACCTCGTCCGCCGCTGGGAGTCCCTGGCCTGAGCCTCCGCCCGACCGCCCGACCGCCTGACCGCTGCCGCGTCGTACCGAGCAGCACACCCGACCTTCACCTGACGACGGCCGCGCCTTCGTGCGCCGCGCCGTGTGTTCAGCGACCCCTGAGGAGCGCGACATGCCTCGAATGACAGCCGCCCGCGCCGCGGTCGAGATCCTGAAGCGCGAGGGCGTCGACACCGCGTTCGGCGTCCCCGGCGCGGCGATCAACCCGTTCTACGCCGCGCTCAAGGCCTCCGGCGGCATCGGCCACGTCCTGGCCCGCCACGTCGAGGGCGCCTCGCACATGGCCGAGGGCTACACCCGCACCCGCGCGGGCAACATCGGCGTCTGCGTCGGCACGTCCGGCCCCGCCGGCACCGACATGATCACCGGCCTGTACTCGGCCATCGGCGACTCGATCCCCATCCTGTGCATCACCGGCCAGGCCCCCACCTCGGTGATCCACAAGGAGGACTTCCAGGCCGTCGACATCGCCTCGATCGCCACGCCCGTCACCAAGATGGCGGTCACCGTGCTGGAGGCGGCGCAGGTCCCCGGCGTGTTCCAGCAGGCGTTCCACGTCATGCGCTCCGGCCGCCCGGGCCCCGTCCTGATCGACCTTCCCGTCGACGTCCAGCTGACCGAGATCGAGTTCGACCCGGACACCTACGAGCCGCTGCCGGTCTTCAGGGCGCGCGCCACCCGCGCGCAGGCGGAGAAGGCCATCGCGATGCTGAACGCCGCGTCCCGCCCCCTGATCGTCGCGGGCGGCGGGATCATCAACGCCGACGCGTCCGACCTCCTCGTCGAGTTCGCCGAGCTCACCGGCGTCCCGGTCATCCCGACCCTGATGGGCTGGGGCACGATCCCCGACGACCACGAGCTGAACGCGGGCATGGTCGGACTCCAGACCTCGCACCGCTACGGCAACGCCACGTTCCTGGAGTCCGACTTCGTCCTCGGCATCGGCAACCGCTGGGCCAACCGCCACACCGGCAGGCTGGACGTCTACACGCGCGACCGCACGTTCGTGCACGTCGACGTCGACCCCACCCAGCTCGGCAAGATCTTCATGCCCGACTTCGGCATCGCCTCCGACGCGCGCGCCGCCCTGGAGCTCTTCGTCGAGGTCGCCCGGGACCTCGACCTGCCCGACCGCCGCGAATGGGCCGCCTCCGCCCAGGACCGCAAGGCGCGGCTCCAGCGCCGCACCCACTTCGACGACGTCCCGCTCAAGCCGCAGCGCGTCTACGAGGAGATGAACCGCGCGTTCGGCCCCGAGACCCGCTACGTCACCACGATCGGCCTCTCCCAGATCGCCGGCGCCCAGATGCTCCACGTCTACCGCCCGCGCCACTGGATCAACTGCGGCCAGGCCGGCCCCCTCGGCTGGACGATCCCCGCCGCCCTCGGCGTCGCCACCGCCGACCCCGACGCCCAGGTGGTCGCCCTGTCCGGCGACTACGACTTCCAGTTCATGCTCGAAGAGCTGGCGGTCGGCGCCCAGCACAACATCCCGTACGTCCACGTCGTGGTGAACAACTCCTACCTGGGCCTCATCCGCCAGGCGCAGCGCAGTTTCGCCATCGACTTCCAGGTCAGCCTGGAGTTCGAGAACGTCAACACCCCCGAACTGGGCGTCTACGGCGTCGACCACGTCAAGGTCGCCGAGGGCCTCGGCTGCAAGGCCCTCCGCGTCCTCGACCCCGCCGGCCTCCTGCCCGCGTTCGAGGAGGCCAGGAAACTCGCCCACGAGCACCGCGTCCCCGTCGTCGTCGAGGCCATCCTCGAACGTGTCACCAACATCTCGATGAGCGGCACCGACATCGCTAGCGTCAACGAGTTCGAACCCCTCGCCACCCACCCCTCCCACGCCCCCACCGCCACCCACCCGCTCATCCCCTGACGTCCGGGCCCGGGCCCGGACGGCGGCTCGGGCCCGGACGGGGGCGGGTCAGCTCTTGAGCTGGGCGGGCGGGATGGCGTCGACCACACGCTGGTCGAGGATCATCCAGGAGAGCAGGTGGGTGCCCTGCTTCTGGTCGGCGCCGTACCGCGTCCACGGATCGGCCGCACGCTTCGGGCCCTTCAGCACCTTCGGGGGCTCCTTGCCGCCCTCGGGCTGGAACGAACGGTCGTGGTCGGCGACGGTACGGACGCCGATGAAACGGTACGTCCCGGGGGCGAACAGGAACTCGATCCGGACGCCGCGCCAGGCCTGGCCCACCGCGACGTGCCGCGCGGTCGACTCGACGACCTTCACGCCGGGGAGCGTCGCGGTCGCCTTGAAGACCGCGGCCTGCGCGGCGGGCGTCAGCTGGGAGCCGGCGAGGAGCTCCTGGACGCGGCTGTAGGCGCGCACGTCCGGCGGGAGGAGCGTGCCCCAGGGGCTCCTGTAGAGCCAGGCGCGCATGGCCTTCGCGTCGACCGGCAGGTCACGGCGGTAGAACGGCTGGTTCTCGCAGTCGGCGGGCGCCGTGGACGGCGCGGGCTTCCGGACGGCCTCGCAGACCCAGAACCGCTGACCTCCTTCGATCTTCAGCCCGATGCGCGTGCCGTCCACCGACGACCAGGTCCTCGAACGGATCACCCGCGGCGTGTCGAAGCCCCGCGACTCGGCCTCGGTGTAGACGTACTGGCCGGGACGCGGCGCGGGCGCCCGGGCCGCGGCGGAAGCAGTAGTTGTAGACCGTGCGCGAGTGCCGGTCGAAGAGCACGCCGAAGGCCTGCTCGTCGCCGTCCCGGGCACGGCCCCACAACTCCGCGTCCGCGGGGGGTTGGAGAGTCATGACCTTCTAGTGTCCGATCCGCCCCTGCGGTTCCCTCGACCTTCGGGCTCTCAGGAGCGGCTGATAGGTGGCGGAGTGGTCGTGGCTCTCGCCGCAGTTGCGTTCGATGCCGGCCAGGAGCTCGGTCGGGGGCATTCCGGTGATGGCGGCGCACTCGCGGGTCAGGTGGGCCTGGTCGGCGTAGCCCGCGTACGCGGCGAGCGTGGTCAGCGACGAACCGGGTGCGCCCGCCCGGGCCAGCGCGAGGAACCCCCAGAACCGCAACGTCCGGTGCAGGACCTTGGGCGGGCATCCGACGGCCGTCACGAACCGGCGGCGCAGCTGGCTGTCGGAGATGTTCAGCTCGGTGGTGAGCGTGCGCACGGCGTTGGCCGGGTCGGTGATGAGCAGCCCGACCGCGGCCCGGACCAGCGGGTCGGGGCCGGTGGCGGCGCGGATCCGGCGGAGCACCTCGGCCTCCAGCCGCGCGGCGGCCTCCTGGGGCGAGCACACGGTCGCCAGCCGTTCGCCCATCCGCTGGGCCGAGCCGCGCCACACGTCGTCGAAGCCGACGGTGAGATCCGCCAGCTCGCCGGCGGACGCCCGCAGCAGCGGAGCCGCCGCGCCCGGCCGCAGCCGGACGCCGACCATCACCGTGCCGGGCGCGAGGGTCTCCCTCGTACGCCCCGACTGGACGCCGATCACGTGCGGCAGGCCACCCAGGACGCAGACGATCTCGACGCTGCCGTTCGGCACGGCCTGGAAGACGTACGGAGGGGCGTCCGGGCCCACCTCCTGGACCCACACGCAGCTCACGTACGGCGCCAGCTCGGCGCGCGGCGGCCGCTCCCGGTAGCTCTGCGGCCACCGGAACCAGCGCTCCCCGGCCTCCGGCATCCCAGCAGTGTCGCCAACATGACGGTTTCGTTCAAGGTCCGGCCGGGCCGGCCCGCCTACGTTCTGACCAAGGACGCATCTCGAGGAACGGACGACCCATGGCAGTGATCCGGCTTTACATGACCATGTCCCTGGACGGTTTCATCGCGGGCCCGAAGGACGACGCGGACGCCCCGCTCGGCATCGGCGGCGGCCGCCTCTTCAACTGGCTCGACCGGCGCGACGACCCGGGGCCGAACGGGCAGGTGGTCGCCGAGGCGATGGCCACCCGCGCCGTCATCTCCGGCCGCCGCACCTATGAGCTGGCGGGCCGCTGGCAGGGCGACCACCACGACGGCGTTCCGGTCTTCGTCCTGACCCACGAGGCCCCCGACGACCCGCCGGGAAGTATCCGCTACGTCACCGACGTGCACGAGTGCGCCGCGCTCGCCCGCGCCGCGGCCGGGGACGGCGACATCATGGTGCACGGGGCCGGCGCCGCGCAGGCGCTGTTGCGAGCCGGGCTGATGGACGAACTGGAACTGCACGTCGTGCCCGTTCTCCTGGGGCGGGGGCGCCGGCTCTTCGACGACCTGCCGGACCACATCGAGCTCGAACAGGTCCGCCAGCTGACCTCCCCGGACGGCGAGGAGGCCGCGAAGAGCGTCACCCATCTGCGCTATCGCGTCAGGCGCCCGTCGCCGGCATGAAGAGGGCGGTGACCTTCGCGACGACCCGTTCCGTCGCGAAGGTGGCCGTCCCGGACGCCAGGCGCCGCCCGACGCGGGTCGGCGTCACGGTGACGTCCACCCACTCGCCCGAACGCGCGGCCCCCACCAGGTCGCACGACAGGTTGACCGTCACCAGCGGCACCGGCGGATCGCTCTGAACGGCCAGCGCGTGCCCGATGACCACGTCCGCGATCGTGGCGATCGTCCCCGCGTGCAGGAAGCCCCGCGCGTTCGTCTTCGCCCCCTCCACCACGAACCCCGCCCGAAGCGGATCGTCCGGATCCCGCATGAAGCCGCCCAGCGCGTCGAGCAGCGGACTGGGCCGGTGCCAAGCCACGAAACCGTTCATGAGAACCCCTTGAGCGTCGCCTCGACCGTCACCCGGAACCGCCGTTCGGCGGCCTCGGCCGTACTGCCCAGCAACCCGGCCGTCTCCATCGCCACCAACCCCTGCACGACCGCGAAGAGCCCGATCGCCGCGTCCTTCACGTCCCCCTCGACCTCCGCGGCCACCCGTTCCATCACGACCCGGTGGACGACCTCGGACGCCCGCGCGTCCTCGGGCCCAGGCCGGAACTCGGCGAACGGCCGCGAGAACATCACCTCGTACAGATGAGGCCGCCTGCGCGCGAAGTCCCGCACCGCCAGCGCCACCTCCAGGACCCCCGCATCGGGCCCGAGAGCCTCCAGCTCCTGCGCCAGCCACCCGAACCCCTCCGCGAAGAGAGCCCGAACGAGCCCCGCCTTACCCCCGAACAGCTCGTTCACCGCCGCCAGCGACGTCCCGCCCCCCGCCGCCACGGCCCGCGTCGTCACCGCCGGACTCCCGCCCTCCGCGAGAAGTCCCGTCGCCACCGCGACCAGCTCCTCGCGCAGCACCGGAGTCCGCACCCTAGGCCGTCCGATTCGCCCCACGAAGCCAGACTAGCTCATTTCAGATCAGTGATCCGAAAAAGAATATTCGCAGGTTAATCGATAGTTCTACTATCGACAGTAGTCGAACGCTAACGTTCCGTGTCATGGTCTCACTGAGGCACGAAGCCCCCATCAAGCTCATCCGAGACAACCCCGAGGTCATAGGCCAGCTCCTGAGCAAAGCCTTCGACATCGCGGTCCCCGAGGGAGATTTAGTGACCCCCGCCTCGGAGGAGCTCACCAAGACCACGGCGGCCTTCCGGGCCGACAACGTGGTGCTCTTCCGTCCGCCCGACACCTCGA
The DNA here is from genome assembly GCF_040643285.1 of Spirillospora sp. NPDC047279. NCBI lineage: Bacteria > Bacillati > Actinomycetota > Actinomycetes > Streptosporangiales > Thermomonosporaceae > Spirillospora > Spirillospora sp. NPDC047279. Next base: position 569 of record NZ_JBEYUA010000013.1, on the reverse strand, counting down.
GACCGCGGCTCGCCGTGGTCGTCGAACAGCAGCTCAAGAAGGACAAGGAGAAGAGGTTCACCTGGCCCATCTACATCACCGAGTTGCGGCGCCGTGAGCAGTGCCCCGCCCTGCTCGTCGTCCTCTGTCCCAGCCAGTCGGTGGCCGACTGGGCGCGCACACCGATCACGACCGGACACCCGGGCTTCACGCTCATGCCCCTGGTGTTCGGACCGGACCGTCCGCTCGTCACCACGACCGCGGAGGCCGCGAGAAACCCGGAGCTCACGATCCTGGCCGTCCTGGCAGCCGTGACCCGGTTCACCGACCGGGCGTCGCTGGAGGTGGTGCACGCCGCCCTGGTGACCCTCAACAACGCAGGCCACAAGAACGCGTCCTTGTACGCTGAGATGGTGCTCGGCCTGCTCCCGAAGCCGGCTCGGCACATCCTGGAGCAACTCATGGAGCGAGGCACAGTGGACTTCAAGAGCGACTGGGTCTATACGATCAACGGTGTAACTCCGGAGACGCGAGGGACTGATGTTCCTCCGGAAGGAGACACCCCCGATGGACGAGACGACGACCGACAC
>NZ_JBEYUA010000012.1:332361-336140 GCF_040643285.1 Spirillospora sp. NPDC047279 | reverse complement strand
CGCGTTCCCGCAGCTCAGACGAGTACTTCCTCGGGGGTGCCATAACCCCTCACCCTTCCAGGTATCAGAGCCTCCACCCAACCCGGGGTGGTCCACGGGGCATCTCTGCCCTGACTGTGGACGTACCTATCGGCCCGATGGACGGGCGCCGGCCACGCCATGCGGCTGGCACCGGTCGGAGGTCGCGGGGAGATCGCGAGATCACCACCCCTGCCCCGCGCGTGGACATGCCTAAAGACCCGGCGGACGGGCATCCACCGCACCATAAGGCCGACGCCGGACAGGGGACCGCGCCGAGATCGAGACATCGCCGCCCCTGGCCTGCGTGTGGACGTGCCCGTAGGCCCCGTGAACAGGGCGCCCGCCACGCCATGCGGCTAGCAACGCGCAGGGGGCCGCAGGACGGATCGGAGCATCTCTACCCTGACTGTGGGCGTACCTATCGGCCCGGTGAACGGGCGCCCGCCACGCCATGCGGCTGGCACCGGTCGGAGGCAGCCGACCAGCCATACCACCGTGCGCTCCACAACCCAGCGGTAACGGTCCAGCCGGGCCGAGGATTCGATGCCACGGCGGGCGATGCGTGGCGTGATGCCCCCTGCCACGCAGCCAGTGCCGCAGAGCGGCATAGTCGTGGCCCTTGTCGCCGTGCAGCTTGCCCGGTCGGCGACGACGTGGGCCGCGTCGTGAGCGGATGGGCGGGGATGCCCCGCACCAGTGGCTCCAGGCCCAGGCTGTCGTGGCTGTTGGCCGCCGAGATCCCGACAGGCAGCGGCAGTCCGGCCCGGTCGACCAGCAGATGGATCTTCGCCCCAGGTTTCCCGCGGTCGACAGAATCCGGGCCCGCGCTGGGCATCGGCCGTCCGTCTGAGCCCGCCATTATGGACGCGATCTGTATGTGGACCGAACCGGCATCCCCTGGCGCTACCTGCCGCACGGCTTCCCGCCCTGGCAGACCGTGTACGCCTACTTCGCCCACTGAGAGAACGACGGGGTGTTCACCCAGCTCACCGGGCTACTGCGCCTGCGAGCAGGAGGGGCGTCGGGCCCAACCGAGCGCCTGCATCATCGACTCTCAGAGCGTCAAGACCTCCGTCGATGTGCCGCGCGCTGGCCAGGGCACCGATGACGGAAGAAGATCGTGGGCCGCAAGCGCAACATCATCACCGACTCACTCGGGCTGCTGCCGACGGTACCGTCACCGCGGCCAGCATGTCCGACAGCACCGCCGGGCGGCAGTTGCTCATCAACCTCGCCGCGCAGCATCTGACCATCATCAAGGCCCGGTCCGACACCGGCTACCGCACCCAGGTCATCGACCACGCAGCTACCTGGGCATCGACCTGGAACTCACCCGACGCGACCCCGCGACCAGGGGATTTGTTCCGCCACCGCGACGCTGGGTGGTCGAGCGGACGTTCGGACGGTTCATGGTCCACCGCCGCCTGGCCCACAATTACGAGACCCTGCCCGCACGCTCCGAAGCCATGATCCACGTCGCGATGATCGACCTGATGAGCCGCCGGCTCACCCGGGAGTCCACTGTCACTTGGCGGAGTCCACTGTCACTTGGCGAGGCACTTGACTCACCAGGCACAGGACGAAACTCCCTCTAAAGCCCGGTGGACGGGCGTCCGCCGGGCCTGAGGCTGGCGCCGGGTTGTGGCTGCTCGTGGGCGATCAGGCTGCGAGGTGGTGATCGCTCCAGGGGGTGTCGCTGTCACCTGGGTCGGGTGATCGTCCCGTGGGCCATCTGCCGCGTTGGGATCGTGCGATCCCAACCGGTGGCAACGCCCGGTAGACGTACAACCCGTGTTGATCTTTGGTGATCTTCATCTGTGCCGGGTGGGTGTGCTTCCACCGGTTGTGCCAGCCGCAGCACAGCGCGAGCTTGTCGATGTCGGTCGGGCTGTTTCCCAGCGCCCACCCATCGACGTGGTCGACTTCGCAGAGGAAGCCGGGGACTTCGCAGCCGTGGACGGCGCAGGTGTCGTATTGGGTTTCCAGGACGCGGCGTTGGCCTGGGCTGGCGATGCGGGTGGTGTGCCCCAGGTAGAGCGGCACGTTCCCCGGCCCCAGGAGCAGGGGTGAGATTCCGGCGGTGAGCGCCAGGCGCCGCACCTGCTCGGCCGGGATGGGGGTGCCGTCCCGTAGCCAACCGGGCGCGTCCTCGCCCATCAGCGTTTCGAGGTTGGCGATGACGGTGACCCGGGTGTCCTTATGGCCCTGCGACAACACCGTGGTCAACGCGGCTGCCGTCCGTTCACCCAGGTCTCGTCGGTCGTCGCTGCCTGCTGGTTTGGCCAGGTGGCCGAGGGTGCCGTCCAGGATCGCGGCGTCTTCGGGATTGAGCCACCCGTTCACATACGACCCACCATCCAACGACCGGCTCAACGTCAACCACGACCGCTCGTAACCGCGCTTGACGTCCTCGGGCGCCTTCTCGGTGCCGTTCTGCTCAGCCACCAGATCGTGGATCTTGCGGCCCAACCGCGCCACCTTGCCCGCCGACAGCCCATCGTTGGCGGCGTTCAACAGAATGTCCTCGGCCGCCGCGCAGTCTTCGTCGTTCAACCGTTGGACGGCGTCGGCGACGGTGGCGGCATAGCCGAGCGACAGGTCACCGCTGGCCAGGTCCTTACTCACCCGCCCCAGACGCGGCAACTGCCGGGCCAGGGTGATGCGCTCCTTGGCGCGGCCTTCCCGCATGCCAAGGCGGCAGCGCAGCCACGCCTGGGTGGACGGCAGCCCCCAGTTTTTCATTTCACCGGTGCGATCCACTACTGCGATCATCGCGGCCAATGCGAATTCACCCTGGTCGAACGCGCGCGCCAGGCCTTCGGCCAGCTCCATGCAGGCGGCACCGGAGTCGGGTGCGGGCCTCTGAGTGAGTTGGGTGGCGATCGCGGCTACCGCTTCCACCAATTCCGTGGTGGAGGCGGTCTCTAGATCCGCGACGATCGAATGCATGTCTTGATTATATCGAGGGTCACGGATTGCAATTATCTGATTACGGACATATCGATTGGCCGCAGGTGGCCAACAATTCACCGGGGTGCAAACAGGTCGCGGCGGGCGGCACCGTTGGGTGGTTGATCGTCCACCGGTCGGCGGGCGGCCCTGGACGGGTGAGTCGGAGTCCAAGCCGGGTTGCTGCTGGTGGATGGCTGAGCGGAGCCGGACTGACCCACCGCGCACAAGCCTCCGCCCCTCCGAGCGTTGCTGTCACGTTGGTGCAGGCCCCAAAAACCCAAGGATGCGATTAGGCCGAGGCGGCGCTGCCGCCTGAGGTCGCGGCGAAACCCGCGCTTCGCGCGGCCCCAAAGTTCGAACATCAGCGATCAGCAACACCCGCACCATGACAGGAAAGCGAGACCGGCCACCTACTTTCTTGTCGCTGCCGCGTTTGAGCAGCAGACCGCACCCACCCCGCACTCGGGAGATAGGCGCTAGCCAAAGGGGAGACCGATGCCGCCAACCCCAAAGGGTTAATGATCTAACCGAAGATGTGTTGACCCGCAGCGAAGCATCAAACCCCCAACACCCCACCCACTTTCTTGTCGCTGCCGAGCTTGAGCAGCAGACCGCACCGACCCGCACCCGGGCAGACGAACGAGCCAAAGGGGTGACCGATGCCGCCGGGCGCGGCGCTCAGGGAACGCGGCGCTCAGGGAACGCGGCGCTCAGGGAACGCGGCGCCAGGGAGTGCAGTGCTCCGGGAACGCGGCACTCAGGAAGTGCGGCACTCAAAGGGTTCAGCGCTCAAAGGGTTCAGCACT
>NZ_JBEYUA010000012.1:59882-332266 GCF_040643285.1 Spirillospora sp. NPDC047279 | reverse complement strand
GCACTCAAAGGGTTCAGCGCTCAAAGGGTTCAGCGCTCAAAGGGTTCAGCGCTCAAAGGGTTCAGCGCTCAAAGGGTTCAGCGCTCAAAGGGTTCAGCGCTCAAAGGGTTCAGCGTTCAAAGGGTTCAGCGTTCAAAGGGTTCAGCGTTCAAAGGGCGCAGCGCTCAAAGAGCGTTCTGGGGAGCGGCGACGGGACGGTCCTGGGCCGCCAGGAGGGCGAAGAGGTCGGACGGGGAGATCGGCATCTTGGCGATGGGGATCCGGGTGGCGTCCTCGATGGCGGAGGCGATGACGGCGGAGACAGGGATGACCCCGGCCTCTCCGGCACCCTTGATGCCGAGGGGATTGAGGGGCGACGGCGTCTCCAGATGCCCGGTCTCGATGCGCGGGATCTCGGTGGCGTAGGGCATCAGAAAGTCCATGAACGAGGCGTTCAGAAGCTGCCCGGACTCGTCGTACTCCATGCGCTCGTAGAGGGCGCCGCCGATGCCCTGCGCCACTCCCCCGTGGATCTGGCCCTCCACGACCATCGGGTTGATGAGGCGGCCGCAGTCATGGACGACCACGTACCGGAGGACGGCGATCTCGGCGGTGTCGGGATCGATCTCGATGATGGCCGCGTGCATGCCAGCGGCGAACGTGGAACGTACGGGCGAGTAGTAGTCGCGGCCCTCCAGTCCCGGCTCGTCGCCGGGCGCCACGGGCGGCTCGTCGGGTGATCCGCCGGTCGCGAACTGGGTGGCGCGGGCGGCCTCCTCGTCGAAGGCGTAGCGCAGGGGGTTGGACAGGACGGCGACGGTACGCAGGGGCACGGCGGACGCGGGGTCGCCCTTCACGTGGACGACGCCGTCGGTGATGTCGAGGTCGCGAGGGTCGGCCTCCAGGGCCTCGGCGGCGATGCGCAGGGCCTTGTCGCGGACCTTGCGGCAGGCCAGAGCGATCGCGTTGCCGCTCATGACGGCGGCGCGGGAGGCGAACGTGCCGACGGCGTAGCCGAAGCGGCGGGTGTCGCCGGTGGTGACGTGCACGCTCTCGATGGGGACGCCGAGCTCGGTGGCGGCGATCTGCGCGAAGACGGTCTGGTGGCCCTGCCCCTGGGAGGTCAGGCCGGTGGAGACGTTCACCCTGCCGGTCGAGTCGATCTCGACGTGGCCGCCCTCGTACGGGCCGACGCCGGTGCCCTCGACGTAGCAGCCGATCCCGATGCCCAGACGCCGGCCCGCGGCGGCGGCGGTCGCGCGGATGTCGGCGAAGGAGTCCCAGTCGACGAGGTCCTTGAGGACGCGGAGCATCTCGGGGTAGTCGCCCGAGTCGTAGATCAGGGGACGCCCGTCCTGGAACGTCAGGCCCTGGTCGTAGGGGAACTCGTCGGGCCCGATGAGGTTGGCGGCGCGGACCTCGGCGCGGTCGCGGCCCAGGTGGGCGGCGATGCGGTCCATGGTCCGCTCCATGCAGAACACGCCCTGAGGGCGGCCCGCGCCGCGGTACGGGGTGACGATGACGGTGTTGGTGTAGAGGCTGGTGACCTCCGCCCGGTAGGCGCCGACCTTGTAGGGCCCGAGAAGCTGGGTGGAGGTGACGATCGGGATGATGATGCCGTACGGCATGTACGCGCCGTGGTCGTGCTGGATCCGCACGTCGAGGCCGAGCACGCGGCCGGCGTCGTCGAAGCCGACGGTGACGTGCTGGACCTGGCCGCGTTCGTGCGCGGCGGCGACGAAGTGCTCGCGGCGGTCCTCGGTCCACTTGAGCTCGCGGCCGAGCAGGCGCGCCGCCCACGGGACGAGGATCTCCTCCGGCCACGGATGCACGATCTTGACGCCGAAGCCGCCGCCGACGTCGGGGGCGACGACCTCGACCTTGCCGGGCGGCAGGCCGAGCTTGGCGGCGATCGCGGCGCGCACGCTGGTGGACGCCTGCGTGGAGGAGTGCACGCGCAGCGACTCGTCGTCGGCGTCCCAGCGGGCGTGGACGCCGCGCCCTTCGAGCGGGGTGGCGGCGCTGCGCTCGATGTCGAGCCGGAACGTCAGGACGTGCGGCGCGTCCTCGATCGCGGCGGCCGCGTCGCCGGTCTCCTGGAGCAGGACGGCGCCGACGTTGCCGGGCACGTCGTCGTGGACGAGGTGTCCGGCGCGGGCCGCGTTCTCGATCCCGACGACGGCGGGCAGCGGCTCGTAGTCGATCCGGATCCGCTCGGCGGCGTCCTCGGCGAGGTAGCGGTCGCGGGCGACGACCATCACGACGGGCTCGCCGACGTGCCGGACGACGTCGCGGGCGAGCGGGTAGCCGGTGCGGCCGTGCGTCATCGCGGGGTGCGGGATCAGCAGCGGCAGCGGCTCGCCGATCCGCCCGGGCAGGTCGTCCCAGGTGTAGACGGCGACCAGCCCGTCGACGTCGAGCGCCTCGGTGACGTCGATGTCGACGACGCGGGCGTGCGCGTGCGGCGAGCGCACGAACGCGGCGGCGAGCGCGTCGCGCCCGAGGTCGTCCAGGTAACGCCCCTGCCCGGTGAGCAGCCGGGGGTCCTCCCGCCGCGCGACCGGCTCCCCGAACATCCGCGTGCTCATGACCTCACCCCGCTCACGGCGCTCATGCCCCCGCTCAGCTCAGCGTTCACAACCTCGCCCCGCTCCGCGCTCACGGCCCCACCCCGCTCAACTCGGCGTTCAGCTCAGCGTTCATGACCCCGCTCCGCTCGGCTCTCATGACCTCACACCGCTCACCGCGTTCATGACCTCACACCGCTCACCGCGTTCATGACCTCACACCGCTCACCGCGTTCATGACCTCACACCGCTCACCGCGTTCATGACCTCGCACCGCTCGGCGCTCAGGGCCCCGCTCCGCTCGGTGTTCATCGGGTCCCGCCCTCCTCACCGATGATGTCGGCGGCCCGGTGGATCGACTTCAGGATGTTCTGGTAGCCGGTGCAGCGGCACAGGTTGCCGGAGATGCCCTCCAGTGCCTCGTCGTCGGATGGGCGCGGGTTGTCGCGCAGCAGGGCGGTCACCGTGCACAGGAAGCCGGGGGTGCAGAAGCCGCACTGCAGGCCGTGGCATTCCTGGAAGGCGCGCTGCACCGGCGACATCGTGCCGTCGGGGGCGGCCAGGCCCTCGACGGTGGTGATGTCGTGGCCGGACGCGGTCACGGCGAAGGTCAGGCACGAACGGACCGGCTCCCCGTCCATCAGCACGGTGCAGCAGCCGCACACGCCGTGCTCGCAGCCGACGTGGGTGCCCGTGAGGCCCAGGTCGTGCCGCAGGAAGTCCGACAGCAACCGGCGCGCGGGCACCTCGGCGGCCCGGCGCAGCCCGTTGACGGTCAGCGCGACCTCGTGCGTCTCCTCGATCATCGCGCCCCCTGGTTCCCCGGCCTCCGCGGCTCGGGTCTTCCTCGACCGCAGGTCCGCTTTTCGGTCATCGCGTTCCCCGATTCCTCAGCCGTCGCGGCTCGCGCCTTCTTGGCGGCACGTTCGGCTTTTCGGTCATTGCACTTCCTGGAGGGCCGCGGTGGTGGCGGCGTGGAGGGCGCGTTCGGCGAGGACGCCGGACAGGTGGCGCCGGTAGGCGGCGGTCGCGTGGATGTCGGTCTCGGGGTCGACGTGCTCGCGGACGTACGCGGCGGCCCCGGACCAGTCGAGCGTGCCCGGCGGGCGGCCGGCCTGCGCGGCGGCGGCCGGCTCGGCGAGGTCGACGAGCAGGGGCACCGGACCAACGCCCAGGAAGCCCGCGCGGGCGCCGCTGACGCGCAGGTCCTCGTCGAGGGTGACCAGCGCGGCGACCCCGGCGAGCGCGTAGTCGCCGTGCCGCCGGGCAGCTTCCAGGAACGCGGAGCCGGTCCGGGGCGGGGACGCCGGGAAGAAGGCCGCCACCGCCATCTCGTCGGGGTCGAGCGCCGACTCCAGCGGCCCGGCGAAGAAGTCCGCGGCGGCGATCGTGCGCCGGCCGCGGGCGGAGGCGGCCTCGACCTCGCCGCCGAGCACCGCCAGCACGGCCGGCAGCTCGGCGGCCGGGTCGGCGTGGGCCAGGCTGCCGACGGCCGTGCCACGGTTGCGGATCACCGGGTGGGCGACGTGCCGGAGGGCCTGCCCGATCAGCGGCTGGACGGCGGCCGCGCGGGCGTCGCGTTCGACCGCCGAGTGCCGGGCGAGCGCGCCGACCCGCACGCCGCGCTCGCCGGACTCGATCGCCGACAGGCCCGCGACCCGGTTGACGTCGACCAGATGGGCCGGGGCGGCCAGGCGCATGTTGAGCAGCGGGATCAGGCTCTGCCCGCCCGCGAGCACCTTGGCGTTCGCCGCCTCGGCCAGCGTGGCCAGCGCGTCGTCCAGGGTGGACGGCGCGTGATAGTGGAAGGGGGGCGGTTTCACTCGGCTCCTACTCCGTTGTAGGCGGGCGGACGGGTCCGCCGATCTCCTTTTCCTCCGGGGCTATCACCCCGGCGCCGGTGCCCTTCGGCCCGCGGCGCGGCCCCTGGACGGCGTTCAGCACGTGGTAGCCGACGAGCAGCGCGATCGTGCCCAGGGCGATGCCCTGCAGCGGGAAGTCGTCGGTGACCTCCAGCGTGACGTTGCCGATCGCCAGGATGATGGCGGCGGCGACCGGCACGAGGTTGACCGGATCGGCGAAGTCGACCCGGTTCTCGATCCAGATCTTGGCGCCGAGCAGCCCGATCATCCCGTACAGCACGACGGTGATGCCGCCGAGCACGCCGCCCGGGGTGGCCGCGACCAGCGCGCCGAACTTCGGGCAGAGCCCGAAGAGGATCGCCACCAGCGCCGCGACGTAGTAGGCGGCGGTCGAGTAGATGCGGGTGGCCGCCATGACCCCGATGTTCTCGGCGTAGGTCGTGGTGGGCGAGCCGCCGACGGAGCTGGCGAGCGCGGTGCCGACGCCGTCGGCGGCGATGGCGCGGCCGAGCACCGGGTCGAGGTCGTCGTCGGTCATGGCGGCGACGGCCTTGACGTGGCCGGTGTTCTCGGCGATGAGCGCGATGACCGCGGGCAGCGCCAGCAGGATCGCGGACGTCTTGAAGTCGGGCGCGTGCAGGTCGGGGAACCCGAACCAGTCGGCCGCCGTGACCGCGTCGAAGCTGACCCGGTCGTGCGGCATCGCCGTCGCGACGCAGTAGGGCCCCTCGGCGGTGCAGGCCTTGCCGGACGCGTCGAGGAGGTTCTGCCCGGGCAGCACCGAGGTGATCTGGCCGGCGGTCTTGTCGAGCACCCACGACAGCGCGAAGCCGAAGACCAGCGCGAGCAGCACCGCGATGCGCGCCCAGAAGCCGCGCAGCAGCACCGCGGCCAGGACGGCGAAGGCCAGCGTGGCGAGCGCGACCCACTGGTCCTGCGGCCAGTAGACGTTCGCCACGACGGGCGCGAGGTTGAACCCGATGAGCATGACCACGGCCCCGGTCACCACGGGCGGGAACACCGCGTGGATGACCGCGGGGCCGAGGAAGTGGATCAGCACGCCGACGGCCGCGAGCACCAGCCCGGCGACGAGGATCGCGCCGGTGACGGTGGCCGAGTCGCCGCCGGCGGCCCGGATGGCCGCGACCGCGCCGACGAACGAGGCGCTGGTGCCGAGGTAGCTGGGCACCCGGCCGCCGACGATCACCAGGAACAGGATCGTGGCGACCCCGGACATCATGATGGCCAGGTTGGGATCCAGTCCCATGACCAGCGGGAACACGAACGTCGCGCCGAACATCGCCACGACGTGCTGCGCGCCGATGCCGACCGTGCGCGGCCACGACAGCCGCTCGTCCGGCCGCACGACCTCGCCGGGAGGCGGTGCCTTGCCGTCCCCGTGGACCTTCCAGCCGATGGCCATGCCTCTACCGCCTTCCACAGACCCCCGCCCAGTCACCATTGATGGACAGCTCCGCTCGGCGGCAGGCTCACCGCGCCGGGGCGCTCCGGAGAAGAGAATGCCCCACCGTGATGTGTTTCAAATCACGGGTGTGTTAAATCGCGAAAATCCTTCCGATTCGGCGCGTCCACCGCCTCAGATCCCGCGCATGCGCAGGACGTGCAGCGCGAGCGTGAGGTTGAGGCGCAGGTGCGCGTCCTCGGTGAACGGGCCGAGCATGCGTTCGAGCTTGCCGATGCGGTAGCGCAGGGTGTTGTAGTGGAAGTGCAGGCGGCGCGCCGTCTCGGCCACGTTGAGGTTGGTCTCCAGCAGCACCTGCAGGGTCCGCCGCAGGTCCACCAGTTCCGGCTCGTCGTCGCCCGCGAGCTCGCCGAGTGTCTCCCGGACGAACGCGTGCAGCTCCTCGGGGTCGGAGACCAGGCTCAGCAGCCGGTAGACGCCGAGCTGGTCGAAGTGGGCACGGGCACCGGACCCGTGCAGCTGGCGGCCCACCCGGACGGCCTTGACCGCCTGCTCGTACGCCTCGGGGAGCGCGGCGGGCGAGGTGACCGTGCGGCTGATGCCGGTGGAGAACGTGCGCCGCACCGAGAGGTGCTCGGCGAAGAGCGCGTTCGCCTCCTTGAGCATGGTCTGGACCGGTCCCGTGGAGAGACCGGCCGCGTCGTCGGCGTCGGCGCCCACCACCGCGACGACCTCGTGCGCGAAGCTCGCGACGGCGGCGCAGCGGTCGTGCCGCCGGACGACGGCGCTCCAGGCCGCGGCCAGCCGCTCCTGGGCCAGCCGTTCGTCGGCCCCGCGCCCGCGCTGCGAGGCCGGCTCCGCCTCGGCGCCCTGCCGGGCCCCGGACCGTCCCGGCGCGTGAGCGGCCGCCTGGCCGGCGGACTGGCCCCCCTGCTGGCCCGCCTGCTGGCCCGCGGGCTGACCGGCCGGCGGGCCCGGCGGCTCGGCCTGGGCCGTCCGGCCGTCGAGCTCGGCGACCACGACCATGACGGGACGGTCGAGGTCCCAGCCGAAGCCGGAGCAGTGCGCCACCACCCGGTCGTCGTCGCCGGCGCGCCCGGCGAGGATGTCGCGCAGGAAGTCGGCGCGGTACTTGCTCTCGACGGCGGCGACGGCCTGCTGCTTGGTGACGACGAGCGCGGCCACCGTGGCGGCGCGTTCGAGGATGCCGAGGTCGGTCTCGCGCAGCGCCCCGTCCGGGCTGTAGGCGAGGATGCGGCCGTGGTCGAAGCCGCCCGCGACCACCGGCACCGCCAGATGGTCGGCGGCGGCGAGCCCGGCCGGGCCGTGCGGCCCGTTGGAGGCCACCGCGTTGAAGGCCCGCATGGCCTGGATGTGCTCCTCGGGCCCCGCCCCGGCGAGGACGCGCTGCTCGCCGTCCAGCACCACGACCGCGACCTCCAGCAAGGTGGCGACCTCGTCGACGACCTCCTGGAGCCCGCCGCCGCACAGCACGATCTGCACCAGGGCGCGGTGGACCTCCTCGGTGCGCGCCAGCACGGCCGCCTGCCGGTTGAGGATGTCGGTCAGGACCTGGTTGAGGATGTCGTCGAAGCCGACGTCGTTGGGGAGCAGGATGAGGGGGAAGCCGCGGCGGTCGGCCTGCTCGATCATCTCGGGCGGCAGCGAGTCCAGGTAGCGGCCGAGCTTGATGGCCAGTGCCGCGAGCCCGCGCTCGTCGAGGTCGGCGACCAGGTTGCCGAGCGACTGCGGGGTGTTGCGCAGCGGATAGCCGGTGGTCAGGAGCAGCTCGTTGGGCTTGACCCACGACAGGATGTCGGGGACCTCCATCACGTTGAGCCGCTGGACGATGCGTTCGAGTCCGGACCGGCCCGCGATGAGCCTGGCCCCGTTCAGGGTCGACACCCCCAGTACTTCGCCGACCGACAACCCGTACGTCAGTGTTCCGGTGCTCGCGAGCCGCAAGGCCGGTGGGCCCGGGTCCGCAGTGGTGTAACTCATGCCAGGGGTCACCTCGCTTTTGGTGCGTACATCGCCCGATTCGGCGTGATCGCTACCGCTTTCTGATCAACCCTGACAACAAACACGAAGGATGACAACCAGTCTTGGCAGCTTTCTCCATACGTCACCTGACAGCGCCGGTCTACCGTCTCGGCAGAGGCCGGGCGGCCCCACCGGCAGGACATCGAGGCGGCCGTCATGTTCCCCGCCGCCTCGGGAGGTCCCCGTGACAACCGTCGTCCGCGACCCGATCCCGCTGTCCGCGCGACCGGGTCGCCGCCCACCGGCGGCCGGCGCCGCCAGCCTCGCGCTGCGGCCGCTGGTCGACGCGGTGCGCAGGCCGGCGCGGGTCATCGCGGTGTTCCCCTCGGCGGTCTACCTGGAGTTGCGCGGCCCCGCCGAGCCCCGCGTCGTCGCCGTGGTCACCTCCGACGCGGTCCGGCTGCCGAACGCGGTCGTGATGGTGGCGGCCAGCCGCGAACGCCCGTTCCACGGGGTCCGTGAGGGCTCGGACGCGTTCGTCGGCGACGCCCGGGTGGAGACCGACGGGCTCCAGGTGCGGGTGCGCCGCTGGTGGGACCCCTCCCCCGCGCTCGGCCCGCTCTCCCCGACCGCCCTGGCGCGCGGCGTGCGCGCGCTGGACGCCGCGGTCGACGCGGCGGGCGGCGCCGCGGCGTGCGGGCTCGCCGGGCATCCCGATCCGCTGCTGCTCGCCGGCCACTGCGCCGCGGGCGACCTGGCCGACGCCGTCGAGGCGGCCGAACGCATCGTGGGCCTCGGCCCCGGGCTCACCCCGAGCGGCGACGACATCCTGGCCGGGCTGCTGGTCGCGCTGCGGCTGGTGGGTGGCGCGGTCCGGCACGGCGGCAACGCCGTGTGGCTGGCCGACTGGCTCGGCGCCGCGGTCACCGCGGACGCGGGCACCCGGACGACGGCGCTCGCCGCGACCCTGCTGCACTGCGCGGCCGCGGGCCAGGCGGGCGCCGAGGTCGCCGCGGTACTGCGCTGCGTGGCCGGCCAGGAGCCGCCGGGCCCGGCCGTACGGCGGCTGCTCTCCGCCGGGCACACCTCCGGCGCCGACCTGGCGTGGGGCCTGCTGGCGGGCTGCCGCGCCACCCTCGAACTCGCGTCCGCCTCGGCGCGCGAGAGGAGAGCGACGGCTTGAAGTCCTGGGTGGAGCTGCGGCCGGGGGCCTACCACGACTCGGTGACGCTGATGCGGGTGAGCCGGCGGCTCGCCGAGCGGGCGGGCGTGACCGACGCGATGACCGCGATGGCCACCGGGCTCAACCTGGAGGTGCTGGCGCGGATGGGTTTCGACGTGCCCGCGGGCGCCGCTCCCGGCGACCTGGTCGTGGCGATCCGCGCGGAGCCCGGCACCCTCGACGACGCCCGCCGCGCCCTCGACGACCTGCTGCGCGAGGCCGCGCGCCCGAGCGACGGCGGCACGTCCGGGGAGCTCGAGCCGCCGCGGACCACGGGGTCGGCGGCCCGGCGGGTGGAGGCGAGCATTGCCCTGCTGTCGGTGCCGGGACCGCAGGTGTTCCCCGAGGCGATGGACGCGCTGGACGCCGGCCTCAATGTGATGATCTTCAGCGACAACGTGCCGGTCGACCAGGAGATCGAGCTGAAGGAGGCCGCCGCCCGGCGCGGCCTGCTGGTGCTCGGCCCCGACTGCGGCACCGCGGTCGTCGGCGGCGCGGGGCTCGGGTTCGCCAACGCGGTGCGCCCCGGCCCGGTCGGCATGGTCGCCGCCTCCGGCACCGGCGCCCAGCAGCTGATGTGCCTGCTGGACACGGCGGACGTCGGCGTCAGCCATGTGCTGGGCGTCGGCGGCCGCGACCTGTCGCGGCAGGTGAGCGGTCGGTCCGCGCTGACGGCGCTGGCCGCGCTGGACGCCGATCCCGGCACCGAGGTGATCGTCGTGGTGTCCAAGCCGCCCGCGCCCATGGTGGCCGACCTCATCCGGGAGGCCGCGCGGCGGCTGGACACGCCGGTGGTCTTCGCCCTGCCGGGTTCGGGCGAGGGCGACCAGGGCGACCTGACCCGGGCCGCGGAGCGGACGCTCGAACGCCTCGGCCGTCCCGTCCCCGAATGGCCCTCCTGGCCCGCTGTGCCGTCCGCCTCGGATCCCGCCGCCTCATCCGCCGCAGGTCCCGCTGGGCGGTCTGCCGCAGGTCGCGCTGTGCCTGATGCCGGAGGCCCGGCCGCTCGTTCCGGCGCCCGTCCCGCGGCCGGACTGCGCGGGCTGTTCGCCGGCGGGACGCTGCGCGACGAGGCCGAGGCCGTGGCCCGCGAGATCCTCGGCTGGGACCTCGCCGCCGCCGGGCACACGTTCACCGACTTCGGCGACGACGCCTACACGCGCGGGCGCGCCCACCCGATGATCGACCCGACGCTGCGGCTGGCGGCGCTGGCCGAGTGCGCGGCCGACCCCGGCTGCGGGGTGCTGCTGCTGGACGTGGTCCTCGGCCACGGCGCCGACGCCGACCCGGCCGCATCCCTCGCCCCGGCGATCGAGAAGGCCCGCCGCGACCGCGCCGACCTGGCCGTGGTGGTGTCGCTCTGCGGCACCCGCGCCGACCCGCAGGACCGCGACCGGCAGGCCGCCGCCCTCCAGCGTGCGGGCGCGGCGGTGTTCGCCTCCAACGCGGCGGCCGCCCGCCACGCGGCACGGCTCGTCCCGGCCCCCGACGTCCCGGCCCCCGACGCACCCCAGGGAGCGAAGTGAACGACGACCGGCCGCGCCTGGGCGGGCTCCTGACCCGCGAGCCGCACGTGATCGCGACCGGTGTCGAGGTCCTCGCCGACGCGCTGCGGGAGCAGGCGGTGCCGGTCGAGCAGGTCGACTGGCGGCCCCCGCCGCCGGGCACCGACGCCTCGCTGGCCGCCGTCCTGCGCGACCCCCGGCACGCCGAGGCCAACGCCCGCGCCGTCGGGCGGCTGCTGGCCGCCCGCCCCCACCTGGTCGACGTCCGGCCCGCGCGGGAGGTGCTCGGGCTGGAGCCGGGCACGTTCCTGCACGCCGGGCCGCCGATCGAGTGGGAACGCACGTCCGGCCCGATGCGCGGCGCCCTCATCGGCGCGATGCTCCTGGAAGGCCTCGCCGAGACCCCCGACGACGCCGAGCGGGCGCTGGCCCGGGGCGCGGTGACGCTGGAGCCCTGCCACCACCACCGCACGGTCGGGCCGATGGCGGGGCTGGTGAGCCCGTCCATGTGGATGTTCGTCGTCAAGGACGCCGAACACGGCGGCACCGCCTACTGCTCGCTCAACGAGGGGCTCGGCAAGGTCCTGCGGTACGGCGCGTACGGGCCCGAGGTCGTCGAGCGGCTGCGCTGGATGGGCGAGGTGCTCGGGCCGGTGCTGCGCGAGGCGGTGCGCCTGCACGGCCCGCTCGACCTCACCGCGCTGATGGCGCAGGCCCTGCAGATGGGCGACGAGCTGCACAACCGCAACCGGGCGGCGACGGCGCTGCTGATGCGCGAGCTGGCGCCCGCGTTCGCCTCGACCGACGCCTCCCGCGCCGACATCGCCGGGGTGCTGACCTTCGTCGGCGGCAACGAGCACTTCTTCCTCAACGTGGGCATGGCGGCGGCCAAGTGCGCCGCCGACGCCGCGCGGGACGTGCCCGGCTCCAGCCTGGTGGTCGCGATGGCCCGCAACGGCACCGACTTCGGCATCCAGGTCTCGGGCACCGGCGACCGCTGGTTCACCGGGCCCGCCGGGGTGCCCGACGGGCTCTACCTCGGCTCGTACGGCCCGGCCGACGCCAACCCCGACATCGGCGACTCGGCGATCACCGAGACGGTCGGCGTCGGCGGGTTCGCGCTGGCGGCGGCGCCCGCGATCGTGCGGTTCGTGGGCGGCGAGGTGCCCGAGGCGCTGGCCGCGACCCGCCGCATGTACGAGATCACGATGGCCGAGCACCCGGCCCTGCAGATCCCGATGCTCTCGTTCCGCGGCACCCCGGCCGGGATCGACGTCACCAAGGTGGTGCGCACCGGCGTGCTGCCGGTCATCGACACCGGCATCGCCGGCCGCGAGGCCGGGACGGGCCAGGTGGGCGCCGGGCTGGTCGAGCCGCCTGGCGAGATCTTTACCGAGGCGCTGCACGCGCTGGCCGCGACGGCGTGAACCGCTCCCCGCACCGGGTAGGTTCCTGATCATGAGTGAGCCGACCACCGGGGCCCAGTACGAGATCACCGCCGGGCCCTACCGCGCCGTCGTCACCGAGGGCGGCGCCGGACTGCGCGAGCTGGCCTGCGGGCCGGACGCGCTGATCCTGACCCATGACGCCGACGAGCCCGCGCCCGCCGCGTTCGGCCAGCTGCTGATCCCGTGGCCCAACCGGGTCGACCGGGGCCGCTACGCCTACGGCGGCACCGAGCACCGGCTCGACATCTCCGAGCCCGGCCTCGACTGCGCGATCCACGGGCTGGTGCGCTGGTCGCCCTGGGTCCTCGCCGAGCACTCCGCCGACCGCGTCCGGCTCACGCACCGCCTCCTGGCCTCCGGCGGCTACCCGTTCGCCCTCGCGCTCGAGGCCGACTACTCCCTGCACCCCGACGACGGCCTGACCGTCCGGGTGACCGCGCGCAACGTCGGCTCCCGGACGGCCCCGTACGGGCACGGCGCGCACCCCTACATCCGGGTGGACGAGCCGATCGACGAGTGCACCGTCACCGTCCCCGGCGGCCGCTACCTCGCGGTGGACGAGCGCATGCTCCCCGACGGCCCGCCGCGCGACGTGGACGGCACCCCGTACGACCTGCGGGGCGGGCGCCGTCTCGGCGACCAGCGCATCGACAACGCCTACACCGATCTGACCCGTGACGAGGGCGGGCTGGCCTGGGTGCACCTCACCGGCGCGTCCCGCACGACCTCGTTCTGGCTGGACGGCGCGCACCCCTGGCTGGAGATCTTCACCGCCGACACGATCCCCGCCGAGACCCGCCGCCAGGGCCTCGGCGTGGAGCCGATGACGTGCCCGCCCAACGCCTTCGCCAGCGGCGTCGACGTGGTCGACCTCAAGCCGGGCGAGACCCACACCGGCAGCTGGGGCATCCGGCGTTCATGAGGTGCCTCGGCCGTTCATGAGGTGATCGGGCCGCCGGGGAGCGACGGGGCGGCCGGGAGAGCCACCTGATCGAGGGCGACGAGGCCGCCCACTACACCCCGGCGGCGACGGCCGCCTGATCCCGGGGTACGGGGGTCCGCCCCCGGAGTGACACTGACCGGTTGAGGCCAGGGGGTCCGTTGCCGGGCGCGCACGGACCCCCTGCTTCCCACGACGTCCGATCTTGGGGGATCATGGCGGAGTGAACCTCAGCGTTACCTCGATCGACGACCTCGCCGAGCGGGTCACCGCCGTCTCCGAAGAGCACGCCCGCCACTTCCCCGGCCAGCCCACCGGGCGCCAGCCCGTGCACACCGTGTACGTGCCGGCCGACCGGTTCTCCCGCTCGACCCCGTCCGACTTCGGCGCCGAGGCGCTGCGGCTGCTCAACACCCACACCCCCGGCGCCGGCTCGTTCGGCAGCGCCTTCGGCATCGAGCCGGAGATCGCCGGGCTGGTCCGCGAGCGGGTGGCCGCCAAGCTGGCCAACGAGCCGATCGAGGACGTGCGGATCGACTTCGAGGACGGCTACGGCGTGCGCTCCGACGAGGAGGAGGACGACCACATCGCCCAGGTGGTCGAGGCCGTGGCGACCGCCTACAACGCCAAGGGGCTCCCCCACTACTGGGGCCTGCGGGTCAAGTCGTTCGCCGACGGCGGCCACGAGCGCGCCATGCGCACCCTGGACGGCTTCCTCACCTCGCTCCGCGACCGGCTGGGGCGCCTCCCCGGCGGCTTCACGATCACCTTCCCCAAGGTGATCATGGCCGAGCACGTCACGATCTTCGTCGACTACCTGGAGCGGCTGGAGACCTCGCTCGGGCTGCCCGACGGCATCCTGCGGTTCGAGGTCCAGATCGAGACGACCGAGGCGATCATCGACCACGAGGGCCGGTTCGGCCTGCGCGCGATCGCCGAGGCGGCCCGGGGCCGCATGGCGGCCGCCCACTTCGGGGTCTTCGACTACACGGCCGCCATCGGCCTGCCGCCCGCCGAGCAGCGCCTCGACCACCCGGCCTGCGACTTCGCCCGGCACGCCATGCAGGTCTCGCTGGCCGGCACCGGCATCCGCCTGTCGGACGGCTCGACCAACGTCATCCCGCGCAACGACGGCCCCGACGAGGTCAACAACGCCTGGTCGGTGCACGCCGCGCACGTCCGCCACTCGCTGGAGCACGGCTTCTACCAGGGCTGGGACCTGCACCCTGCGCACCTGCCGAGCCGCTACGCCGCCGTCTACGCGTTCCACCTGAGCGGTGTCGACGAGGTCATCGGCCGGGTGCGGGCCTGGCACGAGCAGGCCGCGGGAGACGACGGCGTGCTCGACGAGCCCGCCACCGTCCGGGCCCTGACCGCCCGGCTGCGCCGCGCCGTCGACTGCGGCGCGCTGGACGAGAGCGTACTCCCGGAATAGCAGGCGATCTCCCGGGCACGTCCCGCAAGAATCACTGACCGGAACTGTCCATTGCCGGTCCGTCATCGCCTGCATACGTTCGGGTTTCCACGGGCCCGACCCGATCGCGCCCGCCGTCCGACGAGAGGAGGCGGGCCATGGAAGCCTCGCCGCCGTCGTTCATCGACCCGCTCGAAGAGGTGCTGCGGAAGACCCAGGACATGGACCCCGGCGTCCACGCGGTCAGCACCGGCAACCTGATCCGCGTCGTCGACACCCCGCACGCCTGGGGCCGGCCGATGACCTCCGCCGGGGTCGCCGCACTCGCCGAGCAGGCCGTGCGGGACCTGGCCGCCACCGTCGAGACGATCATCGCCTCGGCCACCTCCCACGTGGACGTGGTCTCCCTCGGCACGCCGACCGGCGTCTTCTGGACGGCCGTGCGCAACGGCCTGCGCAAGCTCGCCGAACGCGCCGCCGGGGCCCCCGTGACGGTGCGGTTCCTGTTCGGGTACGTCCCGGTCTACGACCAGGTCGAGGCGTTCAAGGCCGAGCTCTGCGCGTTCTGCTCCGAGGCCAGGCTGCCGATGAAGACGATGACCGTCCTCGTCGGGCGGCTGGCGCCCCGGTACGGCTTCACCTGGAACCACGCCAAGATCGTCGCCGCGGACGGCCGGATGGCGCTCGTCGGCGGGCACAACCTGTGGGACAGCGCGTACGGCACCTATCCGCCGGTGCACGACATCTCCGTCCAGGTGTTCGGGGACGCGGCGGCGCATGCCCGGCTCTTCGCCGACTTCCTGTGGAAGAACGGCGGCACCATCCTCAGCGTCTGGAAGGTGAGCGAGACCTGCACGATGACCCCGCTGCCGTTCGACTCCGGACGCGAGAAGGTCACGCTGGACCGGCCGCCCCCCGCGACGGGCGACAAGGCCATCAAGGCGCCCACGGGCGGCGGGTTCGTCGAGGGCCGCGTCCTGACGCTGGGCCGCGGCGGCGCACTGGGCTCGTCGGCGAGCGACATCGCCAAGGAGCGGATCATCAAGAGCGCGCAGCGGACGCTCAAGTTCTGCCAGCAGGACCTGCTGTTCGAGGGGCGGGCCGGTGACGACCGCCATCAGGTGTGCGTCTGGATCGCCGAGGCGCTGCTGGCGAACCCGGGCCTCCAGGTCTCCATCGTCGTGTCGCCGGTCGACGGGTCGGGCGGCGGTGAACCGTACTCCTGGGGCAGCGGCGCGGCCGGGACGTTCGACATGCTCAAGCGGCTCATCACCAAGAAGGCCAAGGACGCCGACGAGATCCGGGCGGTCCTGACCCGTCTCCAGGTGGCGCCGTTCTGCTTCACCGCCCTGCCGCCGTTCACCGAGGGGAGGGACTACGTCTGGCCCGAGGTGCCCAAGGAGCGGCTCAGCCTCCGGATGAGCGTGCGCGCCCCGATCCCGAGCCCGATCGGCTGGCGGACGCCCGCCCCCGGGAACCACGCGAAGGTCTTCATCGCCGACGACGTGGCCTGCTACGTGGGGTCGGACAACCTGTACCCGCACAACCTCATGGAGTTCGGCTACCTGATCGAGGGGCCTGCCGCGCGAGCCATCGTCGAGAACTACTGGAACCAGGTGTGGCGGTACTCCGGGCCGCACGCCCTCGGCGGACCGCCCAAGGCGAAGCTCTGAGGAGGCGCCCCGGTCAGGCGGGGTCGAAGACGACGACGGGGATCCTGCGGTCGGTCCACGACTGGTAGTCGTCGTACTCGGGATACATCTCCACCAGCCGCGGCCAGAGCGCGGCACGTTCGTCGTCACCGGCCGTCCGGGCGCGCATCGGGCGGCGGTGGCGGCCGATCTGCACGAGGACGTTCGGGTTGGCCTGGAGGTTGAGGTACCAGAGCGGGTGGCGCGGCATCCCGCCCTGGGAGGCGACCATCACGACGCGCTCGCCGTCGGCGAGGTAGAGCAGCGGCACCGTCCGGTGCCGGCCCGACTTGCGGCCGATCGTGGTGAGCAGGCAGACGGGCGGGGCCCCGCGCAGCTTGCCCGTCATGCGGAACCGCCGGCCGACCACGCCGCCGCTGAGCCTGAAGACCGCGACGTGCGCGGCGCTGCCGTACTTCATGATCTTCGTCATGCGGGACGCCTGGTCGAGATAGGCGGGGCGCGGCTGCGGCACGGGGACCCTCCAGAAGCTCAGCGAGCGCCCCATTCTGCCACCACCATGCCCGGGCGCCTCAGGCGGGCGCGCAGACGACCCGTTCACCGTCGGGAAGATAGAGGAGCGCCATGGTCCGCGCCTTGCCGCTCGTCCGGCCGCGGGTGGTCAGGAGGCAGACGGGAACCCCCGCGGGAAAGGCGCTGCCGACCCTGAACGTTCCGCCCGCCCTGCCTCCGGTGGCGCGGAAGAGCGCCACATGGGCACGGGTGAACAGGCGCATCGTGGGAGCGAAGAGCGCCGAGTCGAAGAAGGCGGGACGGCCGTTCGCCACGGTGGGCTCCAATCTGGGGACGCAGGCGCACTCTAACGTGATCACGATCTTGTATACGGGCCTTCTCTCGCGGCGGGGGGCGTGGTTATCGTCCCGGCGTGACCGAACCCGCGCTCGTGCCGTTCACGCCAGGTCCGCAAGGACGCCTGCCCGCCGAGTTCACGCGGCGCCACCGGGAGGAGCCGCTCGGCGCGGTGCGGTTGCCCAGCGGCGACGGCGCCGTGATGGCGGTGCGGTACCAGGACGTCGTCACGATCCTGTCCGACCCACGGTTCAGCAGGGAGCTCAACTACCCGGGCGCGCCCCGGATGGTGTCCGGCATGGACGTCAGCAGCGACCCCGAGCAGATGCTCAACATGGACCCGCCACGGCACACCCGGCTGCGGCGGTTGCTCTCGGGCACGTTCACACCGCGCCAGATCACCGCGTGGCGGCCGCGGGCACGTGCCCTGGCGGACGAGCTGATCGACCAGATGCTCGCGGCGGACGGGCCGGTCGACTTCGTCACCGCCTTCGCCTTCCCGCTGCCCATCCAGGTGATCTGCGACATCATGGGCGTCGAGGGCATCGACACCAAGAAGGTCCAGGGCTGGTCCGACGACCTGCTGTCCACCGCGGCGCTGGGGCCGGACGAGCGCATCGAGTCGGCGTTCGCGTTCGCCGTCTACATGGCCGAGCTCATCACCGCGCACCGCGAGGCGCCGGGCGACGGGCTGATCGCCGCGCTCATCGAGGCACGCGACGAGGACGGCAACGACAGGCTCAACGACGACGAGCTGACCCGGATCGCGA
The DNA here is from genome assembly GCF_040643285.1 of Spirillospora sp. NPDC047279. Lineage (NCBI taxonomy): Bacteria > Bacillati > Actinomycetota > Actinomycetes > Streptosporangiales > Thermomonosporaceae > Spirillospora > Spirillospora sp. NPDC047279. The sequence continues at coordinate 314,652 of NZ_JBEYUA010000012.1, read as the reverse complement.
TGACGCTCGTGGCGGCCGGCCACGAGACGACCGCGTCGGTGCTGAGCCGCGGGCTGCTGCGGCTGCTGGAGCCGCGCGAGCGGTACGCGGCGCTGGTCGAACGCCCGGACATGGTCGAGCACGCGGTCGAGGAGCTGTTCCGGATGGAGGTGCCCGGCGACGCGGGGCTGCCCCGGGTGGCCAAGGAGGACGTCGAGCTGTCGTGCGGGACGGTCAGGAAGGGGCAGGCGGTGCTCTCGCCGCCGCTGGCCGCCAACCACGACCCGGCGATCTTCCCCGAGCCGCAGGAGTACCGGCCGGACCGTGAAGGGCCGGGGCACATCGCGTTCGGGCGCGGCGCCCACTACTGCCTGGGCGCGAACCTGGCGCGGATGGAGCTCCAGGAGGCGCTCTCGGCGCTCGCCGAACGGCTGCCCGATCTCGCGCTCGTCCACCCGGCGGCCGAGGTGCCGTGGACCACGGGCCATCTGGTCAGGCGCCCCGCACGGCTGCTGGTGACGACAACCTAGGCGTACGACGAGCCACGCGGAGGGCAGGCCAGGCGTACAGACGAGCCACGCGGACGACGAGCCACGCGGACGGCAAGCCAGAGCGCACGACAGGGCCGGGTGCACCCCGAGCCGGGCGCGCGGTGGGCCGGGCGCGCGGTTAGGCGGCCATCGCGAAGCGGTGGACGCGCCGGTAGTCGCGGCGCAGGGCCAGGCCCATCGTGCCGTGCCTCAGCTCGTAGACCGCCGACCACCGGGTGTGGCTCTGCGCGACGGCGGCGAGCAGGTCCATGGCGCCGGCCGGGTCGAGACGGCCGTTCGTGCGCCTGAGGCGCCGCGCGATGGTGCGGTAGCGGTCGTCGGCGTGCCGTTCCTCGTCCGTCGTCCCGGACAGGACGAAGTTGACCAGGTCGTGCCAGTCGCCCGCGCCGGGGATCACCTTCAGCTCGCCGTCCACGAACTCGACGGCGGCCGCCCGGCCGCGCGCGTCGGCGAGCAGGTAGTGCAGCGGCGGCCCGCCCTGGGAGAAGTCGACGGTGTAGCGGCGGAAGACAGCGACCGCCTCGTCCACCGTCCGCGCCTGGTCGAGCGCGAGCCGCTGGATGCGGGCGCTGCCCACCACCGGCCGGTCGGGGACGACCGGGCCCCGCGCCGTGTCGACCGCGGCCATGCCGACGGCCAGCCCGTGCGCGTTGACGCCGTCGAACGGGATGCCGACGGCTCTGAGCAGCAGGCGCTTCAGCTCGGCGTCGCCCAGGAGCCGCCTGGCCGCGCCCTGGTCGATGCCCAGGTAGGAGATGTCGACGAGGGAGATGGACGCGGGCGCCTTGGGCGGCCTGGTGGTGAGCAGCAGCGCCGGGTTGGGGTCCCAGTCGAAGTTGCGGCCGAACAGCGGCCCGCGCGGCCCGTTCCCCGCCAGGAAGAGGGAGCACGCGAACGGCCGCGCGGGAGGCGGCGCCATCGCGGTGGTCTGGCGCAGCGGGTCGTACGGCCCGTACAGGGTCATCGCGAAGAGCGGCAGCCCCGGATCGACCAGCCGCAGCGTCGCCAGGCTGCGCTCCTCGTCACGGGTCAGGCCCCCGGCGGCGCGGGTGTCGCCCTGGCACGCGGCGGCGAGCGCCGCCGCCGGCGTCCCGAGCAGCACCGCCCGCCGGGACGGGTGAACGGTCGTCATGACTCCTGCTAACACCTGATTCCCGGCCAGGCAAGACCCGGGATCAGGACGGGCGGGATCAGGACGGGCGGGATCAGGACTGACGCAGCAGCTCCGCGGGGGTGAGCGGGCCGAGCACCGGGACCAGTTCCCGTTCCTCGTAGGCGAAGTGCGCCTCCAGCTCGGCGGTCATCCGGCCGAACTCGGCGCGGAAGGCCTCGGGGTCGGTGGTCTCGATGTCGCGCACCAGCTCCCTGATGCCGTCCTTCATCCTGGCCACGGCCACGTGCTCGCGCATGATCCGGTCCAGCGGGCCGGCCAGCTCGGGAAATCTCTCGCGCAGGGCCGGGAACACCCCGTCCTCGCTGGTGTGGTGCCCGGTCAGCGCGTCGCAGACGGTCAGGCAGTGGGTGCGGAGCCGTTCGCCCGGCTCGGGCCTGCGGTCCCCGGCGAAGTACGCCTCGGCCTCCGCCCGGACCGAGGCCAGGTCGGCGCGCAGCTCGGCGTGCACCCGCTGGAGGAACGCCCCGATGGCCGCCGCCCGATCCGGCCCCTGGCCGCCCCTCCGGTAGAGCGCGACCACGGGGATCACCCGCGCGGTCTGGCGCTGGTATTCGGCGTACGCGGGCACGGCCTCGGCCTGGAGCGCGTAGAGCCGGTCGCGCTCCTCCCCCGTCACCGCGACGGCGGCCCCCTCGAACGACTCCGCGCCGACCTCCACCGTGACCCGCGGATCGGCCCGCACGTTGTGCAGCCACGCCGGGTCGGTGTCGGCGCCGGCGTTGGAGGCGAACACCAGCAGCCGCTCCCCGTCCGCCATGTACGTGAGCGGCGTGGTGTGGCGGCGCCCGCTCCGGCGGCCGGTGCTGGTCAGCAGCACCAGGGCGGCGCCCTCGAACATGCCGCCGACCTTCCCGGCGTTGGCGCGGAACTCCTCGATGATCTTCACGTTCCAGTCGGACATCGCACGGCTCCCTAATATCTTTGCTTCTAAAGCAAAACTATTCAGAAGACAAAGCCATGTCAACGCGCGACCGCGGGACCGGCGTTCAGCGGGGCGGGTTCAGTCGGCGAAGGCCGCCAGGTCGTCGGGGGTGTCGATGTCGTCGGGCGAGGCGACGTCGTCGCAGGGCACCGGGGTCACCAGGTCGGCGTGGGCGCGCAGGAAGGGCCGCGCCCCCACGTCCCCCTCCGCCGTCTCGGCGACCGCGCTGAAGTGCGCGCGGGTGATGAGGACCGGGTTGCGCGGCTCGCCGCCGTACGTCGCCGCCGCGATCTGGGCGCCGTCGTCGTACGCGCTGATCAGGCGCCGGACCGCGTCGGAGGTGATCCGCGGCTGGTCGACCAGGGCGACCACCACGGCCGGGCAGGCGGGCGGCAGGGAGTCGAGCCCGGTGCGCAGCGAGGAACCCATGCCGGTGGCCCAGTCGGGGTTGGGCACCACGACCCCGCCCATGACCTCGAGCTCGGCGGCGCCGGTCACCACGACCACCGGCGAGCAGCCCGCCTCGCGCAGCATGCGCACGCCCCGGTCGACGAGCCGTTCGCCGCCGACCTCCACGAGCGCCTTGGGCCGGCCGAGCCTGCTCCCCTCCCCCGCTGCCAGCAGCAAACCGGCCGGAGGCACCTCACCATGCAAGGTCATCCCGCGAGGGTAAGCCCTCTCACCCGGCTTCGCCGTGGATCCGGCCGGTGGTGTCGGTAAGGGGACGCCCGGAACCTCCCCATCTGAGCTGGATCAGCTCCGCTGCGATCGACACCGCCGTCTCCTCGGGCGTGCGGGCGCCCAGGTCGAGCCCGATCGGCGACCGCAGCCGGGCCAGCTCGGCGTCCGTCAGCCCGGCCTCGCGCAGCCGTGACAACCGGTCGTCGTGGGTGCGCCGCGAACCCATCGCGCCGATGTAACCCGCCGGGGTGCGCAGGGCGACCTCCAGGAGCGGCACGTCGAACTTCGGGTCGTGGGTGAGCACGCAGATCGCCGTGCGCTCGTCCACCACCGCCTCGTCGAGGAACTTGTGCGGCCACCTGACCACGACCTCGTCGGCGTCCGGGAACCGCTTGGGCGTCGCGAACACCCCGCGCGCGTCGCAGACCGTCACCTGGTAGCCGAGGAACTTGCCGACGCGGGCGACCGCCGCCGCGAAGTCGATGGCGCCGAAGACCAGCAGGCGCGGCGGCGGCGCGAAGCCGTGCACGAACACCGCCAGCTCGTCGAGCCGCCGCTCCCCCTCGCGGCCGTAGTGCCGCCGACCGGTGAGCCCCTGGGCGAGCATCCCGCGCGCGTCGTCGTCGACCGCGCCGTCGAGCCGCGCGGCGTACGGGGCGCCGGGCGCCAGCGAGCCGGCCGCGCGGTCCGGCCAGATCACCCGCCGCGCGCCGATCTCCCCCGGGCCCGTGACGACGGTCGCGACGGCCACCGGCTCGTGCGCGGCGATCGACCGGGCGACCTCGCCGAACTCGGGGAACGTGGCGGGCCCGACCGGCTCGACCAGGATGTCGAGGATGCCGCCGCAGGTGAGGCCGACCGCGAACGCGTCGTCGTCGCTCACCCCGTACCGCTGGATCACCGGCGTGCCGGACTCGATCACCGACCGGGCCAGCTCGTAGACCGCGCCCTCCACGCAGCCGCCCGAGACGCTGCCCGCCACCTCGCCCGAGGCCGACACCGCCATCGCCGCGCCGGGCGGCCGCGGCGCGCTGCGGAAGGTGTCGACCACGGTGGCGAGCCCGAACGTCTCCCCGCCCTCGTACCAGCCCGCGATCTCATCGAGCACGTCGCGCATGGTGTGCGCCCCCTCCGCCGCTGATCAGTCTGGCCAGGTCCTCCAGGGCGCCGAGGCTGTGCCCTGAGGTGAAGTCGTCGATGTGCGGCAGCGCCGCCGCCATGCCGGCCGTCAGCGGCTCGTAGCCGGGCCGGGCCTTGTGCGGGTTGGCCCAGACGACCCGGTGGGCGAGCCGGTGCAGCCTCGCCATCTGGACGCCGAGCAGCGCGGCGTCGCCGCGTTCCCAGCCGTCGGAGGCGATGACGACGACCGCGCCGCGCGCCAGGCCGCGCTGCCCGAACCGGTCGAGGAACTCCTTGAGCTCCTCCCCCAGCCGGGTGCCGCCGCTCCAGTCGGGGATCGCCGCCGACACCGCCGTCATCGCGGTGTCGGGGTCGCGGTGCCGCAGCTCGCGGGTGACCCGGGTCAGGCGCGTGCCGACGCTGAACACCTCCACGCCGCGCCCGCCCGCGCGCGCCGCGGCGTGCGCGAACCGCAGCAGCGCGTCGGCGTACGGCGCCATCGAGCCGCTGACGTCGACGAGCAGCACGACCCGGCGGGGCCTGGTGCGGTGGGCGCGGTGGCGCAGTCCGGAGATCTCGCCGCCGCGCCGCAGCACCTCGCGCACGGTGCGGGCCGGGTCGAGCCGGCCGCTCGGCGCCGGGCTGAAGCGGCGCGACCGGCGGGGTTCGGCGGACGCGGTCAGCAGCGCGATGAGCCGGGAGACCTCGGCGCGTTCGGCGGCGCCGAGCCGCGCGACGTCGCGGTGGCGCAGCACCTCCACGTCGCTGGCGGTGGTCAGCTCGGTGTCGGTCGGCCGTTCCTCTCCCCCGGACGTCCGCGGGGTCGGCACGACCATGTGCCGCTGGACGACGGGGGGCGGGACGCGCCGCCCCGCACGCGCCGTCCGGCCCGCGAAGTAGGCGGCGAAGCAGCGGTCGTAGCGGGCGATGTCGTCGGGCTCGGCGCACAGGGTGAACCGGCCCGCCCAGTAGACGTCGGCGGGGTCGAGCACGTCGAGGTGGTCGAGCGCGCGCACCATCGTCTGGACGCGCTCGGGGTCGGCGGGGCCGCCCGCCGCGCGCACGGTCCGGGCGAACCCGATGATGGTCTCGGTGACGTCGCGCACGGGCCGCTCACCCGCCGTCGAGGAGGGCGGCCAGGCCGTTCTTGACGACGCGCTCCTGGTCTTCGCGGTATTTGAGCACCGCGCCGAGCGTGACCGCCGCCGTCTCGGGGTCGAGCTCGCGGGCGCCGAGCGCGACCAGCGCCTCGGTCCAGTCGATGCTCTCGGCCACGCCGGGCGGCTTGAGCAGGTCGGCGCCGCGCAGCCGCTGCGCGGCGTGCGCGACCTGACCGGCCAGGCGGCCCGCCGCGGCCGGGAGGCGGCGGCGGATGATGGCGACCTCGCGGGCGTAGGACGGGTGCTCCAGCCAGTGGTAGAGGCACCGGCGCTTGAGCGCGTCGTGCACCTCGCGGGTGCGGTTGGAGGTGACGACCACGACGGGCGGCTCGGCCGCGCGGACCGTGCCCAGCTCGGGGATGGAGATGGTGAAGTCGCTCAGCACCTCGAGCAGGAACGCCTCGAACTCGTCGTCGGCCCGGTCGATCTCGTCGACGAGCAGCACGCTGGGCACGGTCTCCAGGGCCTGGAGCAGCGGCCGGGCGAGCAGGAAGCGCCGGTCGTAGAGCTCGCCCTCGATCCGGCCGACGTCGTTCACCCCGGCGGCCTCGGCGGCGCGCAGGTGCAGCAGCTGGCGCGGGAAGTCCCAGTCGTAGAGCGCCTGCGCCGCGTCCAGGCCCTCGTAGCACTGCAGCCTGATCAGGGGGGCTCCGAGCACCTGCGCGAGCGCCTTGGCCAGCGCGGTCTTGCCGACCCCGGCCTCGCCCTCCAGGAACAGCGGGCGCCGCATCACCAGTGCCAGGTAGCCCGCCGTCGCCAGTCCCTCGTCGGCCAGGTAGGTCTCCTGGTCGAGCAGGCGCGCGAGCTCGGCGGGCGATTCGATGCCGGGTGCCCCGTTCGCCGCGTTAAGCGTCACTCCCTCACACTACCCACCGGCGAAACGCCCATGAGCTGCCAACTTTTCCTACATGAACAGTTGACTTTATGCGGTTTTGTGGACACGATCGGTCGCATGGAGCCTGACCTCACCGACGAGGCCGCCTACGAACAGGTGCGCGCCGAGCAATGGCAACGGATGTCCCGGCGCGGAATGCTCCGGGCCACCGCGGGCGCCGGCCTCGGCGCCGCGTTCATGGGCGCCGCCTCGGCCGCCGCCCCCGCGACCGCGTCCACCACCACGACCGCGGCGGCCGCCGACGGGCCGATCGTCAAGCCGCTGCCGCCGGAGCTGTTCATCACCCACGGCACCAACGCCGAGACGCGGTGGGAGGCGCTCAAGGGCGCCGGCCTCCACACGCCCGTCGACCGGTTCTTCGTCCGCAACCACGTCTCCACGCCGCTCATCGACGCCCGCACCTGGCGGCTCAAGCTGTGGGGAAGCGGCCTGCGCGGTTCCCCCGCCGAGGACGCCCCGGTCGAGTTCTCCTACGAGGACCTGCTCGGCCTGCGCGCCGAGACCATCACCGCGTTCATCGAGTGCACCGGCAACGGCCGCGGCTTCTTCACCTCGCAGCAGGGACAGCAGGTCTCCGGCACACCGTGGAAGCTCGGCGCCGTCGGCGTCGCGCGCTGGCGCGGCGTCCCGCTGTCGACCGTGCTGGAACGCGCCGGGCTGACCCGGCGGGCGGTGGACATCCTGCCCCGCGGGCTCGATCCTGAGTACATCGACAAGGGCGAGAACCTCGGCCGGGTGCGGCGTCCGCTGCCGGTCGCCAAGGCACTCAAGGACGTGCTGCTGGCGTACGAGATGAACGGCGAGCCGCTCGCCCCCGACCACGGGTTCCCGGTCCGCCTCGTGGTCCCGTCGTGGGTCGGCATCGCGTCGGTGAAGTGGCTCGGCGACATCCAGGTCTCCGACCAGCCGCTGTTCTCGCCGTGGAACACCCGCTTCTACCGCTTCTTCGGACCCGACCACCCCGCCGAGGGCAGCGCGCCACTGACCAGGATGAACGTCAAGAGCGCGTTCGAGCTGCCCTGGGACGCCACGCTCGCCGCCGGACGCCGGCACGTGCTGACCGGACGTTCGTGGTCGGGCAACGGCCGGATCCGGACGGTCGAGGTGAGCACCGACGGCGGCGCGACCTGGCACCGCGCCAGGACTCACGGACCGCACCCGTCACGCGCCTGGGTCCGCTGGGAGCACACGTGGCGGCCCCCGGCCACCGGCCGGTACGAGCTGCTCGCCCGCGCCGTCGACGAGACCGGCGCCCGGCAGCCCGCGACCGTCCCCCACAACACGCTCGGCTACCTCTTCGGCGCCGTCGTCCGGCACCCGGTCACCGTCACCTAGCAGTCACCACCCCTGAGGAATCCCATGGCCCTCTGGAAGCCAGACCCCACGTTCTACGCCTCGCCCCGCGACGCCGTGAAGGCACCGCCGGAGAAGCTGGCCTACGTCGCCGCGTTCGACCGGGCGGCCGGCAGATCCGACGCCATCGCGGTGCTCGACGTCGACCCCGGCTCGGCCTCCTACGGCGACGTGGTCGGCTGGACCGACCTGCCCGGCACCGGCGACGAGCTGCACCACTTCGGCTGGAACGCGTGCAGCAGCGCGCTGTGCCCGTACGCGCCGCATCCGCACGTCGAACGCCGCTACCTGATCGTGCCGGGCCTGCGCTCGTCGCGGATCCACGTCTTCGACACCAAGGACGACCCCCTCAAGCCGCAGCTGGTGAAGACCATCGAGGCCGAGGAGCTCGCCCAGCGCGCGGGCTACTCGCGTCCCCACACCGTGCACTGCGGACCCGAGGGCCTCTACGTCACGGCCCTGGGCAACGCCGAGGGCGAGGGGCCCGGCGGGATCGCGCTGCTCGACCACACCTCGTTCGAGGTGCTCGGGCAGTGGGAGGTCGACCGCGGCCCGCAGTACTTCGCCTACGACGCCTGGTGGCACATCGCGCACGACGTGCTGGTCACCTCCGAGTGGGGCACGCCGTCGATGATCGAGGACGGCGTGGTCGGGGAGCTGCTGCTCGGCCGCGAGTACGGGCACGCCATCCACTTCTGGGACCTGCGCAAGCGCAAGCACGTGCAGACCGTCGACCTCGGCGACCAGCACCAGATGGCGCTGGAGCTGCGGCCCGCCCACGACCCGACCAAGCTGTACGGGTTCGTCGGCGTGGTCGTCAGCGTCGAGGACCTGTCGGCCTCGGTGTGGGTCTGGCACCGCGACGGCGACGCGTGGGCGGCGAAGAAGGTCATCACGATCCCGGCCGAGCCGGTCGACGACCCCGAGACGCTGCCGCCGGTCATCCGCCCGTTCGGCGCGGTGCCGCCGCTGGTCACCGACATCGACCTGTCGGTCGACGACCAGTGGCTGTACGTGTCGTGCTGGGGCACCGGCGAGCTCAGGCGCTACGACGTGAGCGACCCGTTCAACCCGGTGGAGGCCGGCTCGGTGCGCATCGGCGGCATCGTGAACCGCACCGCGCACCCGGCCGCGCCGGACCTGCCGCTGGCGGGCGGCCCGCAGATGGTGGAGGTCAGCCGCGACGGCCGGCGCGTCTACGTGACCAACTCGCTCTACGGGGCGTGGGACGACCAGTTCTACCCCGACGGCGTGGGCGCCTGGATGGCCAAGCTCGACTCCACGCCCGAGGGGTTCACGTTCGACGAACGCTTCTTCCCCAACGGCGACGCGTTCCGTGGCCTGCGCCCGCACCAGACGCGGCTGCAGGGCGGCGACGCGTCCTCCGACTCCTACTGCTATCCGTGACCAACGGCTCGCTCGCGGCGCTGCTGGCGCTGGGGGCGTTCCACGGGCTCAACCCCGGGATGGGCTGGCTGTTCGCGGTGGCGCGCGGGCTCCAGGAACGCAGCCGCGCGCTGGTGCTCCAGTCGCTGCCCGCCATCGCCGCCGGTCACGCCGCCTCGGTCGGCGTGGTCGCGGTGCTGGTGTCGCTCACGCAGTCGGTGGTCGCGACGCAGGTCGTCGCGATCGCCGGCGGCGCGGCGCTGGTCGGCTTCGGGTTGTGGCGGCTGCTGTCCCAGCGGCACTTCCGCTGGGTCGGCATGCGGCTGTCGCTCTGGCAGCTGGCCGGCTGGTCGTTCCTGATGTCGTCGGTGCACGGCGCGGGTCTGATGTTGCTGCCCGTCCTGACCTCCACCGGTTCCTCCGGTCACCACCACGACGCGGGCGGCGGCCTGGCCGCGGGCGTCTTCGTCACCGGCGTGCACAGCCTCGCGATGTTCGCGGTCGCGGGCGCGGTGGCGGTCACGGTGTACGAGATCGTCGGCCTGGCCGTGCTGCGCCGGGCCTGGTTCAATCTCGACAGGGTGTGGGCGGTCGCGCTCATCGGCGCGGGGGCGGCGACACTCCTCACGGCTTGAGCACGCGGACGCCTACCGAGAGCGGGCCCATGATCCAGCCTGTCGCCGTCATCGTGGTCCTCGTCACCGCCAACGTGCTCAACAACCGGCTCGCCTCCGACGCCTACGTCATCACCGGTGTCGGCGCGACGGTGCTGCTGATCGTCCTCGCCCGCTGGGACGGCTGTTCCTGGGACGACCTCGGCCTCGGGCGCGGCACCTGGCGGAGCGGGCTGCGCTGGGGCGGCGCGGCGGCCGGGCTGGTGCTCCTGGCCTACGCGGCCGGTGCCGTGCTGCCGCTCACCCAGGACGCGTTCGCCGACGATCGGGCGGCGGAGCTGTCCGGCGGTGAGGTGCTCTGGAACGCCTTCGGCCGGGTCCCCCTCGGCACCGTCCTGCTGGAGGAGATCGCGTTCCGGGGCGTGCTCTACGCCGTGCTGGAAAGCCGCTGGGGCACGCGGAACGCCATCATCGGCTCCTCGGCACTGTTCGGGCTCTGGCACGTGCTGCCCTCGACGGGTCTGGCGGGACGCAACGCCGCCGTCGGCGGCATCGTCGGCGACGGCCCGCTGGCGACCACGCTGGCGGTCTCGGGCGTGGTCGTGGGCACGGCGCTCGCCGGGGTGGTGTTCTGCGAGCTGCGCCGCCGTTCGGGCAGCCTGCTCGCACCGATGGGCCTGCACTGGGCCCTCAACGGTCTGGGCGTCGCCTTCGCGTGGGCCCTCAACGGCGGCGGCCGCTGACCCGCCTGGCTCACGTCCGTCCCGCGTACGGGCTCACGTACGGGCCTCACGTACGGGCCTCACGTACGGGCCTCGCGTACGGGCCTCACGTACGGGCCTGCGTCCGTCCGCCGCGGCCGACGGGCCGGGGCGTCAGTCGTCCTGGCGGGCGTCGAGGATCGCCTTGAGGCTGACGCTGTCGTCGGCGCTCCACTCCGGCGGCGTGAGCAGCGCGGCCCAGCCCTCGACCACGTTGGAGCCGTACCGGTGCCCGTGGCCGGCCGGGACGCCGTTGGAGAACGCCAGGTCGGCGGTGACCTGCCAGAACGTGATGACCGGGTAGAAGCGCATGTCGTCGGTGACGTCCGGGCCGCGCGGATGGTCCAGCCACTCCGGCGACCTCAGCAGCAGGCGCGGGCTCCACCAGGTGATCGGGTCCGAGGCGTTCTGGAGGTAGACCACGCGGGGCCGGTTCCAGGCCGAGGCGGGCGTGCGCAGGTCGGCGGGGTTCTGCGCGAAGCGCACGGTCCGGCCCTGGTCGACCACCGGGCGCCACACCGCGCTGCCGGCCTCCCGGTCGTCGGTGAGGCCCTGCCAGATCGGGTTGTCGAACGGCGGCCCGACCAGCAGCGCGCCGTCGGTCTGAGCGGTGAGGTTCCCGACGCTGTCGAACGCGGTCTCCGTCCCGTACGAGCCGAGGCTCTCGCCGAACACCACCAGCTTGGGCCGGGTCGCGGCGGGCATCCCCGACCACCGGGCCCGGATCTCGCCGACCAGCGCCTCGGACGCCTGCGTCGCCTTGGACTTGTCCACCAGGAACGAGATCCAGCTCGGCAGGTAGGAGTACTGCATGCCCACGAGGGCGGTGTCGCCGCCGTACATGTACTCCAGCGAGTCCGCGACGTTCTCGTCGATCCAGCCGGTCCCGGTCGTGGTGATCACCGCGATCACGGCGCGGTCGAACGCGCCCGTGCGGTCCATCTCGCGCACCGCCAGCCGCGCCTGCTCCTGGTAGGAGTCCGCCGACTCCAGCCCGGCGTACACCCGGATCGGGTCCAGCGCCGGCCGCCCGTTGAACGTGGCGATCTCGGCCTTGGTGCTGGCGCTGCCGGCGAAGTCGCGCCCCTTCAGCCCGAGCGAGTCCCACGGGATGAGCGACCGCGGGCTCCCGGACAGGGTCGCGAGGGCCGGCTGCTCGATCCCCTCGGTCGTCCCGCCGTTGGCCAGCGACGACGCCTCGTTCGCGACGTCCACGAAGGAGCTCAGCAGGAATCCCTGCACGAAGCCGACGAGGATCACGACGCTGGCCGTCACGCCCGCGGCGTAGGCGACCGGCCGGGGCAGGAAGCGCAGGAACAGCCTGACCAGCGTTCGGGTGCCCAGCCGGATCGCCCGCGCGATCAGCAACAGGAGGGCGAACACCAGGATCGCGACGGTCATGATGAGCAGGCCGTCGCGGGTGTCCAGCGGCTCCATGCCCATCAGCAGCCGCAGGTCGCGCTGCCACACCGCGCCGAGCCGGCCGAAGAGCACGAGGGCCGGGATCCCCACGAAGATCAGCACCCGTGCCGCGATCTTCCGGGTCCGCGCGCTCGGTTGGCGCTTGACGAAGTGCGCCACGACGGCTCCGGCGAGGGCGCCGAGGCCGTAGCCGATGACCGCGGTGACCCCGCTGATCGCCCCTTGGAGCAGGGCGCCCCGGGGAAGCAGCGACGGGGTGAGCGAGAGGCAGCAGAAGATCAGGGCGCCGGCGAGCCCGGCGTATCCGAGCCGCCGGCGCACCACCCGCGCCGACGTGTCGCGCGGCGTGGGCGCCTCGGTGACCGCGACCGCGTCCGCGTCCGCGTCGTCAGGTGCTGACTGGACCATGGCGTGAGGATCGCCGGGCCGGGCGCGCTCCGCCTCACACCGGCCGGGTGACGCTCCGCCCCGGTCGTGCCGGTCGTGCCAGTCGTGCCGGTCAGCCGGCCGTGCCGGTCAGCTGGCCTTGTTGCGGTGGACGACCGTGCCCTTCTGGTTGGCCGCGAGGTAGGCGCTGTTGTATTCGCCGGACAGGTAGAACATCATGACCGGCTTCTTGTTGTAGAACGTCCAGGCGGGCTCGACGAGGATGTAGCGGCTGGTGGGCTTGTGGACCCCGAGCCTGCCGCAGGCCTTGAACAGGGCCGGCACCGCGTTCCAGTTGAACGTCTTCAGGTCGACCAGGCCGTCGTCCTCGTCGACGGCGATCGACGGCCGGTCCCGCGCCGCCCGCCCGTCGCGGTATTCGTACTGGTCGAAGCCGTTCTTCACGCCGCGCACCGGCACGTCGGCGTACGCGTACTCCGGATAGACCTTGAGGCTGGCGAACCTCGTCGTCCCTGCGGCCTTCTCGAACGCCGCGATCACCTGCCGGATGGCGGCCGGCGTCAGCAGGTCGACCTTGCCCGGCGCGCGCGTCGCCCCGGCGGACGCCGTCGGGTCACCGGTGCGGCCGGTGAGCGAGCCGCCCTCGTTGCCGGCGCCGCCCTGGCGGGCGCCGTCCAGCACCTTCGGGATCAGCACGACCATCGCCACCAGCAGGACCCCGACCACGGTCGCGGCGCCGATCGGCAGGGCGATGACCAGCGCGCTGGAACGCCGCGAGGGGCGGCTCCCGTGGCCGGGCCCCCCGAACCCCGGCCCGGTCTGGCCGGGAGCACCGAACCCCGGCCCGGTCGGCTGATGGCCGAGGCCGGGACCCGTGGGCCCGCCCGCGGGCGGGCCTCCGAAGCCGGGACCGGCGGGATAGGGATACTGCGGCGCGTTCGGGTGGGCCGGCGGCGCCGGCGGGGTGAGGGAGCCGAACGGCTCCGGCGTCGGCGGCGCGAACGGCTCGGGCGTCGACGGCGGGGCCTCCCCCACCGCCGGACCCGCCACCGGACCTGCCGCCGGACCTGCCGCCGGGGCCGCGGCGGCGAGACCGCCCGCCGAGGAGGCCGCCGAGCCCTGGCCGTACGCGGCCTGGGCGAGCATGTGGTCCAGCTGCTCCGCGCCGGGACGGGCGGCCGGATCGGCCACCAGCAGGGCCTGCAGAACGCCGGCCAGCGGGCCCGCCTGCACCGGCGGCGGAACGTCGGCCCGCAACACCGCGGCGAGCGTGGCGGCGGTGGTGGGTCGGCGCATCGGGTTGTGGCCCTCGACCGCGACGTACAGCAACATGCCGAGCGACCAGAAGTCGGACGCCGGGTCGCCCTCCTTGCCGTGCAGGCGTTCGGGCGCGATGTACTCGGGCGACCCGGCCAGGCCGCCGGTGGCGGTCAGCCGGGAGACGTCGTCGAGCGCCGCGATGCCGAAGTCGGTCAGCACCGGGCTGCCGTCGGTCCGGAGCAGCACGTTGGCGGGCTTGACGTCGCGGTGGCAGATCCCGGCCTCGTGCACGGCCCGCAGCGCCCCGAGGACGCCGCGGCCGAGCACCGCCGCCTCGGCCGGGGACAGATCGCGCTCGGCCAGCCGGCCGCTGAGCGAGCCGCCGCGCACGAGCTCCATGACCAGCCACGGGTAGTCCATGTCGGGCTCGTCGACGATGTGGTGGATGCGGACCACGTTGGGATGGTCGATCCGGGCGAGCGCGCGGGCCTCGCGCATCACGCGCTCCCGCATCATGCGCGCGAGCTTCGGATCGTCGCGGACCGGGTCGGCCCCGGCGGGGCGCACCTCCTTCAGCGCCACCTCGCGGTGCAGCGCCAGGTCGCGGGCGCGCCAGACCGTGCCCATGCCACCACTGCCCAGCCGGTCGACCAGCTCGAACCGGTCGTCGACCACCTTCTGCCCAGACGTCACGGCGCTGATCCTAGAGCCCGGCTCGGACGGAGAACGCGGCGAACCGGGCTTTCCGTGAAAACCAACCTTGATCAGGCGAGATCAGGCGGGGTCGGGGGCCTCGCCGCGCTGCCGGACGAGGGCCTGGAGCTCGGCGACCTGGGCGGCGGCCAGCCCCTTCTCCGCGCCGTTGATGCCCATGGCGCCGAGGGAGGTGCCGTCGGCCAGATCGAGGGTCGGCCAGGGTTCGCCGACCGACATCGTCACGTCGAGCACCTCGGGCCATTCCAGCCGCCGCGTGCGGAACGCGTTGACCACGGTGAGGCCGGCCTCGTCGGCGGCCACCCGGCAGCGCGCGAGCATGTGCAGGATCCAGGCGATGCCGAGCCCGAACGCGACCATCAGGAGCCGGTCGACCAGCTTGAAGTCGGGCGCCACCACCACGGCGAGGACGATCATGCCGAGCACGATCGTGCCCGCCGTGGCGTAGGCGACGACCCGGGTGGTGCGGGGGCGCCACTCGGTGGGAAGGGCCGGTGCGTCAGTCAACGATCTTGGAAATCGGGATCTCGAGGATGTCGTGGGCGCCGGCCGCCTTGAGCGCCGGGATGAGCGTGTTGACGCCGCGCTTGGGCACCACGCTCTCGACCGCGTTGGAGTCGCCGCCGGCCAGCGCGGTGACGGTCGGCGAGGACATCGCGGGCAGGATGTCGACGACGGCCCGCAGGTCGGCGGAGGCGACGTTGAGCTTGAGCAGCACGTTGCCGCGGGCCCGGATCGCGCCCTGGAGCAGCAGCGCGACGTCCTCCATGGCCGCGCGCTTCTCGGCGTCCTCGTAGGCCTCGCGGTTGGCGACCAGCTCGGTGTAGCTGGTCAGCAGGGTGTCGAGGATGCGCAGGCCGTTCTTGCGCAGCGACGAGCCGGTCTCGGTGAGGTCGACGATCACGTCGACGATGTCGGGGACCTTGGCCTCGGTGGCGCCGTAGGACGGCACGACCTTGGCCTTGACGCCGTGCTTCTCCAGGAAGCGGTCGGTCATCGCCGGGAACTCGGTGGAGATCCGCACGCCGTCGGGCAGGTCGGAGACCTTCTGCCAGGGCGCGTCGTTGGGCACCGCCATGATCACGCGGACCGGGTTGGAGGTGGCCTTGGAGTACTTCAGCTCGCCCAGGCCGACCACGTCGGAGTCGGTCTCGGTGATCCAGTCACGGCCGGTGATGCCCAGGTCGAACAGGCCCTGCTCGAGGTAGGTCGGGATCTCCTGGGGGCGCAGCACGCGCACCCGGTCGATGCGCGGATCGTCGATCGACGCGCGGTAGTCACGATCGGAGGACCGCCGGACGGTCAGGTCGGCGGCGTCGAACAACTCGAGGGTGGCCTTCTCCAGGGAGCCCTTGGGCAGGACGAGGGACAGCACGGTGGAACCTTTCGGTGGATGAGACTGCGACGGGTGATCCGGGGATTCAGGAGCTCAGATGCTCCACACCATGCCCGGCGTGCCCGTGATGCCGCAGTCCTCGCAGGGTCAGAGCCGTGTCGAGTGCGGCCACAGTCGCCTCCCATCCCTTGTCTTCGCTGCTGTCGGGCAGCCCGCTGCGTGCCAGTGCCTGGTCAATGGTGTCACACGTGAGGACCCCGTTGCCCACCGGAGTCGCCTCGTCGAGCGCGACACGGGTCACACCGGCCGTCACCGAGTCGCACACGTAGTCGAAATGCGCCGTCTCGCCCCTGATCACCGCGCCGAGGACCACCACGGCGTCGAGGTCGCGGGCGAGCTGCTGGGCGATCACCGGCAGCTCCAGGGCCCCGGCGACGCGGACGGCGACGGGCTCGGCGACGCCGCAGGCCTTGGCGGCGTCGAGCGCCCGCTCCAGCAGCCGGTCGGTGATCTGGCCGTGCCAGCGGGTGCAGGCGATGCCGAGGGTCAGCCCTCCGGCGTCGACGGTACGGTCCTCAGGACGTCCTGCTCCGCTCATCTACAGGCCCTCGATCTCGTGTCCGAGACGGTCGCGCTTGACCGTCAGGTAACGGCGGTTGTGCTCGGTGACCACGACCGGCATCGCCTCGCGGCCCAGGACGTCGAGTCCGAAGCCGGCCAGGCCCTTGAGCTTGTCGGGGTTGTTGGTGAGCACCCGGATCGAGCGTACGCCCAGGTCGAGCAGCATCTGGGCGGCGTTGGAGTATTCGCGCGCGTCGGCGGGCAGGCCCAGCTCCAGGTTGGCGTCGACGGTGTCGGAGCCGTTGTCCTGGAGGGCGTACGCGCGCAGCTTGGCCAGCAGGCCGATGCCGCGGCCCTCGTGCCCGCGCAGGTAGAGGACGACGCCGCGGCCCTCCTCGCTGATGCGCTCCATGGCCGCGTCCAGCTGGGTGCCGCAGTCGCAGCGCTCGGAGTGCAGGACGTCGCCGGTGAGGCACTCGGAGTGGGCGCGGATCAGCACGTCCTCGCCGTCGCCGAGGTCGCCGAGCACCATGGCGACGTGCTCGCCGCCGTCGATGGCGCTGGAGAAGCCCACCGCGCGCCACATGCCGAACCGGTTGGGCAGCCTCGTCTCCACGACCCGCCGCACCATCGGCTCGGTGCGCTTGCGGTACTCGACGAGCTGCTCGATCGAGATCAGCTTGAGGCCGTGCTCCTTGGCGAACACCTGGAGCTCGGGCAGCCGGGCCATGGTGCCGTCGTCGTTGACCACCTCGGCCAGCACGCCGGACGGGTGCAGGCCGGCCAGGCGGGACAGGTCGACGGAGGCCTCGGTGTGGCCGCGGCGGCGCAGCACGCCGCCCGGGTGGTAGCGCAGCGGGAAGATGTGGCCGGGCCGGACCAGCTCGTACGGCTCGGTCGCCGAGTCGCACAGGGTCTTGATCGTCTTGGCCCGGTCGGCAGCCGAGATGCCGGTGCTCACGCCGTCGCGGGCGTCCACGCTGACCGTGTACGCGGTGCGCATCTTCTCGGAGTTCTGCGCGGTCATCAGCGGGATCTGCAGCCGGTCGAGGTCGTCCCCCTCCATCGGCACGCAGATCACCCCGCTGGTGTAGCGGATCGTGAACGCCAGCAGCTCGGGCGTCGCCTTGGCGGCCGCGAAGATGATGTCGCCCTCGTTCTCGCGGTCCTCGTCGTCGACCACCACGACGGGCTTGCCCGCCGCGATGTCGGCGATCGCGTCCTCGATCGAGTCGAAGATCCCGTTCTCGTTCAGTCCGTCGTCGCTGCCGCTCATGCGGTCACCGCCTTGTTCCGTGGGTTCGCCTGCTCCCGGCTCCGGGACTCCCGGAGCCAGTTGCGGAACCCGACCATCACCATGACGAAGAAGATCCCGTAGACCGCGGCCGAGACGTACAATCCCGACTTGAGCGCCAGCGGCACTCCGACCAGGTCCACGAGCACCCAAATGATCCAGAAGTCGACCAGGGCACGGCTCTGCGCGAAGGTCGCGACCGCGCTGCCGACGAAGATGTAGGCGTTCGCCCACGGCGACCAGGCGATCTTGAGCCAGTCGAGGTGGATGAACAGCTGCGCGACGACCGTGGTGCCGATCACCAGCGCGGCGATGAGGACCAGGCGCTCGATCGGAGTCGCCTGGCGGACGACGAAGCCGCTGTCAGCGCGCTGCCGCCGGGTCCAGTTGGTCCAGCCGTACGAGGCCAGGACGATGAAGAGCACCTGCTTGAGGGCGTTGCCGGGGGCGGCCGCGTGCAACGACGCGGCCAGCAGCAGGAGGGCGCCGGTGATCTGCACCGGCCAGGTCCAGATGGTCTTGCGCATGGCGAGCCACACCACGGCGAGCGAGAACACGTTGCCGACCAGGTCGGTCCACAGGATGTGCTCGCCGAAGAGCGTGAAACCCGCGTTCAGCCAGTTCACCGGGGGCTCCCGGCGAACAGCTTCTCCACGTACTTGGCGACCACGTCGACCTCGAGGTTGACCGGGTCGCCGGGCTTCTTGTCGCCGAGCGTGGTGAGCGAGAGCGTGGTCGGGATGAGCGCGACGCTGAAGCGGTCGGCGCCCGCCTCGACCACGGTGAGGCTGATGCCGTCGATCGTGATCGAGCCCTTGTCGACCAGATAGCGGCTCAGGTGGGCGGGGAGCGAGAACGTGACGACGTCCCAGCGTTCGCCCGGCTCACGCGAGATGATCTCGCCGACGCCGTCGACGTGCCCCTGGACCAGGTGGCCGCCGAGCCGGTCGGCCAGCCGGACGGGACGTTCCAGGTTGACGCGGGAGCCGGCCTCGAGCCCCCCGAGGCTGGACTTGTCGAGCGTCTCCTGGATGACGTCGGCGGTGAAGGACCCGTCCTTGACGTCCACGACGGTCAGGCAGACGCCGTTGACCGCGATCGAGGCGCCGTGCACGGCGTCCTGGGTGACAAGCGGTCCGCGGATCGTCAGCTTGACCAAGTCCGCTGCGGACTCGACGGCCTCGATCTCGCCGAGCTCCTCGACGATGCCGGTGAACATCTCCCGGGCCTCCTCAAATGCCTGTGCATGAGGGCTCCGGGGACGTACGACGAAAAGACGGCTCGCCCCTGCGTACAGGAGCTACCAGCGCGCTGCCTCCCATCCGGACTTTCACCGTCGGTCCCGGAATTCCACCGGATCAACCGGCCGATGGCTTCGGCCGGGTCGCGGACTGTCACCGCCGGTTCGGAATTGCACCGACCCCGGAGCACGCGTTCACTGCTTTGCCAACCAGTGTGCCATGCCTTGCATTCCCACCTGTATGTGAGGATGCCCACGGCCACTTTTGGCCAACCAAGCGCTCGTTCGGTTATAGGATGATCCAGCCGTCCGTTCAACGTTCAACGATCTTGCTGGATGGGTAGGAGGGGCTCACGATGAGCCCCTAGGAGGCGATCATGGACGTCATCGCACTCATCGCCCGCATCCTGTTCGCGTTCATCTTCCTCGGCTCGGCCTTCGGTCATCTGACCAACGCCGAGGCCATGGCGGGATACGCCGCCGGCAAGAAACTCCCGCAGCCCAAGCTGGCCGTGCAGTTCTCCGGCGTCTGGATCGGCGTCGCGGCGGTGCTGCTGATCCTGGGCGTCTGGCCCGATCTCGCGGCGCTGATGTTGCTGGTGTTCCTGCTGGCGACGGCGTTCCTGTTCCATGCGTTCTGGAGCGAGACGAGCCCCGAGGGCAAGCAGCAGGAGCAGATCCAGTTCTCCAAGGACGTGTCGCTGGCCGGTGGCGCGCTGGGGTTCTTCGTCCTGTACGCGGCCGAGACCCATCCCGGGCTCAACCTCGTCGGCCCGCTCTTCTCGCTGTCCTGACCGCGCCCGGCGGAGCCGGTGCGCGAAGGCCGGTGGGCGCCGGCGACCCGGGGCGCGCCCGGCTCACCCGGCACCCACCGGCCTTCACCGGCGGCCCGTCAGCGCACGGCCCGTCATGCCACTGCCCGTCATGCCGCTGCCCGTCATGCCGCTGCCCGTCATTCCGCTGCCCGTCATTCCGCCGCCCGTCATTCCGCCGCCCGTCATTCCGCCGCCCGGCCCCGGCCCGTACGCCAGAAGCCGGGGATGAGCACCGCCCCGACCACCAGATGCAGCAGCGCGAGGGTGACCTTCGTGCCGCCGGTCGCCTCCACCTGGATCACCGGCAGGAACGAGAGCAGCAGGACCACGACGGCCACGACGGTCCACACGATCCGCGCCCGGGCCGGCGCGAAGCGCTCCAGGACCTCCAGGAGGATCCAGCCCAGGAGCGACGGGACGGCCGAGAAGAACACGAACGCCCCGGCCGCGAGCTCCATCTCCTCCTTGCCCGGCTGCTGGACGACGAGGTCGTCCTGCCCGAAGGCCAGGGCGGCGATCGCCCAGACCACCAGCGTGGCGAGCACCGCCGCCACCATCACGATCGCCCGGGCGCGCAACCGCGCTCCGGTGCCGAGGCCCTGCACCTGCTCTGTCGCCGCCGCCATCGCCCACGCTCCTTGAGCTCGAACATAGTTGAGTACCTCAACCTTTGAGGAGCATAAGGGAAATACTTGAGGTCCTCAACATTCGACCGTGCCAACGGCTTGCATAGGATCGGGGACATGGACGCCACGCCCGACGACCGCGCCGCACTCAGCCGCGAGCTCCTGGAGCTCGTCTTCCAGGTCACCATGCGGCTGCGCGAGGACCTCATGGGCGTCTCCGCGGACCTCGACGTGCCGCCCATGCAGGCACAGGCGCTCCTCTCGGTCAACGGGACCGCGCGCATGCGGGACCTGGCCGAGACCCTGTCCTGCGACGCGTCGAACGTCACGGGCATCGTGGACGGGCTGGAGCAGCGCGGCCTGGTCACGCGGCGGCCCGACCCCGCCGACCGGCGGGTCAAGCACCTCGTGCTGACCGCCGAGGGCGAACGCAGGCGGGCCGCCCTCGTGGCGCGCAACGCCCGCATCGCCGACGAGGTCTTCGACCTCCCCGAAGCCGACCGCCTGGCCCTGCGCGACCTGCTCAAGACGGTGCTGGGCGACGGCGAGGGCGCCCGCCGCGGCTCCTGCTGACCTCGGCGTGGCGTGTGCTGGGCCCGGCGCGACTCGTGCTGAGCCCGGCCCGGCCCGAGGTGTGCGCGGCCCGCGCGTGCCGGCCGGCCGGCATGATCAGGAGACGCGCAGGCCTTCGGGGGTGGCGGTGACGCGGGTCAGGTCCGGGATGACCAGGTCGGCGCCCGCGAGGTCGCCGGGCCGGTGGCTGGTGGTCACGGCGATGACCGTGGCGCCCGCGGCCCTGCCCGCCGCCACGCCCGCCGGGGCGTCCTCCACCACGACGCAGCCGGCGGGCGGCACGCCCAGCTTGCGGGCGGCGAGCAGGTAACCCTCCGGGTCGGGCTTGCCGTGGGTCACCTCGTCCGCGGTGATCACGACCTCGGGCAGCGGCACCCCGGCGATCCGGGTGCGCGCCTCGAACTGCCCCCGGTCCATGGACGTCACGATCGCCCACGGCAGGCCGTTCATGGTGGTCAGCAGGTCGACGACGCCGGGCAGCGCGACGACGCCGCCCTCCCCGAGCAGCTCGGCCTCCAGGCCGTCCAGCCGTTCGGTGGCGGCGCGCACCTCCCCCGGCGGCAGGAACTCGGCGATCCGGTCGCTGGTCCGGCGGCCGTGCGAGCCCTCGAGGTACTCCACCGGGTCGATGCCGTATTCGGCCGCCCAGTGATGGGCGGCCCGCTCGATCAGCGGCGTGGAGTCGATGAGCGTGCCGTCGGTGTCGAACAGCACCGCCGCGCAGGGGAAGCCGGTCATCGCGCCCAGGTGGCGGCGGCGGTGGCGTGCGCGGCCTTGCCCTTGAGGGCGCGCACCGCCTCGGCCGGGTCGTCGGCGCCGTAGACGGCGTTGCCCGCCACGAACACGTCGGCGCCCGCGTCGGCGCACCGTTCGATGGTCTCGGCGCTGACGCCGCCGTCCACCTGCAGCCACACCGGCAGGTCGCGGTCCTTGATCATGGCCCGGGCGCGGCGCACCTTGGGCAGCACGACGTCGAGGAACCTCTGCCCGCCGAAGCCAGGCTCGACGGTCATCAGCAGCAACATGTCGATCTCGCCGAGGATGTCGGCGCACGGCTCGACCGGGGTGGCCGGGTTGACCGCCAGCCCGGCCCGGGCGCCGGCCGACCTGATGGCCCGCAGCGTGCGCACCGGCGCCTTGGCGGCCTCGGCGTGGATGGTGACGCTGCCGGCGCCGGCCTCGGCGTACTGCGGGGCCCAGCGGTCCGGGTCCTCGATCATGAGGTGGCAGTCGAGCGGCAGCGCGCTGTGCTTGAGCAGCGCCTCCACCACCGGCAGGCCGAGCGTCAGGTTGGGCACGAAGTGGTTGTCCATCACGTCGACGTGCACCCAGTCGGCGGCGTCGGAGATGAGCGCGACGTCGTCGGCGAGCCGGGCGAAGTCGGCGGACAGGATGCTGGGTGAGATCTGCGGAGCCATGATGCGGTCGAGTCTATTGGCGCACCCGCGGCCGCTCCTCACCCGCCCGGGTGAGGGCGGGGGTGGAACGCGCGGCCAGGCCCAGCCGGACGAACGTCTCGGGCGCCCCGGCCGCGACCCACAGGCCGAGCAGCGCCTGGACGACGAAGCCGGGCACCGGGTGGGTCGCGCCGAAGAAGAGACCGACCCCGTAGATCACCAGCACGCCGAGCGCCCCGGCCGGAACGCGCGCCAGCCGCCGCCAGAGGTCTCCCCCGGTCTCGAACCAGCCGCGGTGGGCGGTCCACGACAGGCCTGCCAGGATGCCGCACAGGCCGCCGGCCGCGGTGGCCCCGTCGTACTGGGTCACCGGCTTCGGGCTGCCGCCCGCGTCCATGATCGCGGTCGCCCAGGCGTCCGGCCACCGCCAGCCGTCCAGCGATCGCACCGCCGTCCAGGACGCCGCCAGGCACAGCAGCGACACGGCCACGCTGAGCGCCAGCTGAAGGCCGATCGGCTGCCGCGTCCACAGCGGCGTGACGACCGGGCCCAGCCACAACACCAGCGCCACGAGCACGGCGCCGACCGCCCAGCCCGCCGCGACCTGCCCGATCGAGTGCATGCCGAGGTAGACGCGCGAGACGCCGATCAGGACGACCATCGCCGCGCAGCCCGCCCACACCAGCAGCCGGCCGGACCGGAAGCCGAGGAAGCCGTAGAGCGCCGACGCGTTCTGCGCGTGCCCGGACGGCATTCCGAACGAGTTCCGCGACTCGTACCCGGTGATAGAGGAATCGGTCCAGAACGGACGGGGCGCGTGGAAGAGCAGCTTGAGCACGGTGTTGACCACCGAGCCCAGCGACATCAGCACGGCCAGCCGCGCGCCCAGCCGGGTGTCCACGCACCAGAAGACGATCACCAGCAGCGGCAGGAAGAACGCCGCGCTGCCGATGAACGACATCAGTTGCATGAAGCCGGTGAGCACGAAGATCCCCCACAGTCCCGCGTCGTCGGATCTTCGAGGCTACCCAGGCTTCGGCGGATTATGAGGCCGCGACGCGGGCCTTCTCCTCGGCCAGGTCGAAGTCTCCCGGCGGCCATTCCAGGCCAAGCCCCTCAAAGGCCTCGATGAGGAGCATCATCACGGCGTAGTCGCGGTACCACTTGCGGTCGGACGGGATCACGTGCCACGGCGCGGCCTCGGTGTTGCACTTGGTGAGCACCGCGTTGTAAGCCTCCGCGTACTCCGGCCACACCAGGCGCTCGTCGACGTCCGACGGGTTGTACTTCCAGTGCTTGGTCGGATCGTCGAGCCGCGCCATGAGGCGTTCGCGCTGCGTCTCCGGCGAGATGTGCAGGAAACACTTCACGACCGTGCAGCCGTCGTCGGCCAGCCGTTCCTCGAACCGGTTGATGGTCCCGTAGCGGCGCGCCCACACCGTGCGCGGCACGAGCTCGCGCACCCGCGCGATCAGCACGTCCTCGTAGTGGGAGCGGTCGAAGACCCCGAGGTGCCCGGGGCTCGGCAGGGCCTGCCTGATCCGCCAGAGGAAGTCGTGCTTCAGCTCCTCCTTGGTGGGCGTCTTGAACGACCTGATCTGGCAGCCGTAGGGATTGACCGCGCCGACGACGTGCTTGACCGTGCCGCCCTTGCCCGAGGTGTCCATGCCTTGGAGCACGAGCAGCACCCGCCGGTGGTCGCCGGCCGCCTGGGCCGCGGCGAACAGCCGTTCCTGGAGGTCGGCGAGCCGCTCCCCGAAGCCGGGCATGGCCAGGCGGGTCTCGGCCTTGTTGCCGATGGCGCCGGGCGTAGCCGAGCTGTCGAACGCGGTCACGTCGACCGGGCCCGGCGGGCAGCGCAGCAGCTCGCTGAACGGCGCGTGCCGCCGCCCCGGTCCCGCCGGCTTCCCACCGGGCGCCTCGGCGGCGCCCTTTCCGCTCTTCGCGGGCTTGCCCTTCGCTGACTTGCCCTTCTTGGTGGAACCCATCCCCCAGTGATCACCCGGGCCGGGGGCGGCGAAACGTCAGGCGCGGCGCAGCAGGGCCAGGAACATCGCGTCGGTGCCGTGCCGGTGCGGCCAGAACTGCGCGTAGGGGCCGTCGCCGACGCCGGTCAGGCCCGGGGCCACCGCGGCGAGCGCGGCCGGCGCGTCCAGCCGTTCGACGCCGTCCCGGCCGCGCAGCACGTCGTCGACGACCACGCGGGTCTCGGCCAGGTGCGGCGAGCACGTCACGTACGCGACGACGCCGCCCGGGCGGACGGACTCCAGCGCGCCCTCCAGCAGCCGCCGCTGCAACGGCCCGAGGTCGGCCACCGACCCGGGCCCGCGCCGCCACCGCGCCTCCGGGCGGCGGCGCAGCGCGCCCAGCCCGGTGCACGGGACGTCGAGGAGGACCCGGTCGAACGAGCCGGGCCGCCACGCGGGCACGGTGCCGTCGGCGACGATCACACCGGCCCGGTCGTCCACCGAGCGGCCGACCAGGGCGGCCCGGTGCGGCTGGACGTCGGACGCGAGCAGGCGGGCGCCGCGTTCGGTGGCGACGGCGGACAGCAGCCCGGCCTTGCCGCCCGGGCCGGCGCACAGGTCGGCCCAGCGGGCGTCCGGCCCGGTCAGCGGCGCCTCGGCCAGGGCGAGCGCGACGAGCTGGCTGGCCTCGTCCTGGACGGCGGCCCGCCCGTCCCGGACGGCGGCCACGGCGGCCGGGTCGCCCTCGGACAGCAGCGCGGCGTAGGGCGAGTAGGGGGCGGGCTCGGCACCCGCCTCGTACAGCTCCTCCAGCGTGGCGCGGCCGGGGCGCGCGACGAGCGTCACCCGCGGCCGGTCGTTGTCGGCGGCCAGCAGCGCGTCGATCTCGCCGCCGTCCGGGCCGAGCGCGTCGCGCAGCGCCGAGACGATCCAGCGCGGATGGCTGAACGCGATCGACAGCCGTTCGGTCGCGTTGCCGCCCTCGGGCGCGACGATCGTGAGCCAGCCGTCCAGGTCGCGGGTCGCCACCTTGCGCAGCACCGCGTTGGCGAACTTGGCCTGGCCCGGCCCCGACACCGTGCGGGCCAGCTCCACGGCGGTGGCGACGGCGGCGTGCGGCGGAATGCGGGTGGCGAGCAGCTGGTGCGCGCCGAGCCGCAGGACGTCGAGCAGCGGCGCGTCGATGCGGCGCAGCTCGCGGTCGCTGCACAGCGCGAGGATGGCGTCGTAGGTGCCGCGGCCGCGCAGCGTGCCGTAGGTCAGCTCGGTCGCCAGGGCGGCGTCGCGGCCGCTCAGGCCGCGTTCGCGCAGCCGCGTCGGCAGGAGCAGGTTGGCGTACGCGTCGCGGGTCTCCACGGCCCGGATGACGTCGAACGCGGTGCGCCGGACGAGATCCTCGGGGCGGCCGGTACGGCGGGGCGCCCCCGGCCTGCGGTTCCGGTCGCGGTCACCCCGTCGGTTTCGGGTGGGCGGCATCAGCTGAAGCGATCCTCGTCGGTGAGCGGGTGGCCGCGGGTCCAGTCCACGGCGTTCATACGGCGCTTGCCGGGCGGCTGGACCTCGCCGAGCGCGACCGGGTGGGTGCCGGTGCCCACGAGGACCTCCTTCTTGCCCGCCCGCAGTTCGCCGGGCGCCAGGGGTCCTCCCCGTTCGACCGCGAGTGACACATCCCGGGGCGCCAGGGCGACCGGGCCGAGCTTGACGCGCTCGCCGTGCAGCGTCGTCCAGGCGCCCGGCGCGGGCGTGCAGGCCCGGATGAGCCGGTCGACGCGCATCGCGGGCGCGGTCCAGTCGACCCGGGCGTCGTCGGGCGTGAGCTTGGCGGCCGTCGAGACTCCCTCGTCGGGCTGCGGCCGGGCCTCCAGGACGCCCGCCTCGATGCCGTTCATGGTGTCGAGCAGCAGCCTGGCGCCCGCGACCGCCAGCCGGCCGAGCAGGTCGCCGGTGGTGTCGGCGGGCAGGATCGGCTCGGTGAGGACGCCGTAGATCGGGCCGGTGTCGAGGCCCTCCTCGATCTGGAACGTGGCCGCGCCGGTGACGTCGTCGCCGTGCAGGATCGCGTGCTGCACGGGCGCCGCCCCGCGCCAGGCGGGCAGCAGCGAGAAGTGCAGGTTGACCCAGCCGTGCCGCGGGATCGCCAGGGCCTTGGGCCGCAGCAGCGCCCCGTAGGCGACGACCGGGCAGCAGTCCGGCGCGATCTCCCTCAGCCGCTCCAGGAAGGCCGGGTCGCTCGCCTTGGCGGGCTTGAGCACCTCGACCCCGG
This sequence comes from Spirillospora sp. NPDC047279, assembly GCF_040643285.1. NCBI lineage: Bacteria > Bacillati > Actinomycetota > Actinomycetes > Streptosporangiales > Thermomonosporaceae > Spirillospora > Spirillospora sp. NPDC047279. Next base: position 288,202 of record NZ_JBEYUA010000012.1, on the reverse strand, counting down.
CCGCCTCGGCGGTCTCCGCGACCGGGCTGGCCACCAGCTTGCGGCCGCGTCCCGACCGCCCGTCGGGCCGGGTGACCACCGCGGCGACCTCGTGGCCCGACGCCAGCAGCGCCTCCAGCGAGGGGACGGCGGTCTCGGGCGTACCTGCGAAGACCAGACGCACGTCAGAGGGCCTTCCCGAAGGTGCGGTGCGGGGAGTCCTTGACGACCGGGGCGGGCTCGCCGAACCACTCGGCCTCGCGGATGGCCTTCATCGCGGCCTTGCGCTGCTCGGGGTCCATCCGGTCGATGAAGATGATCCCGTCCAGATGGTCGGTCTCGTGCTGGACGCACCGGGCCAGCAGGTCGGTGCCCTCCAGCGTGATGGGCTCACCGTGCATGTTGAAGCCCTGGGCCACCGCCCGGTAGGCGCGCGGCGTGGGGAAGCTCAGCCCGGGCAGGGACAGGCAGCCCTCCTCGCCGTCCTGCTGCTCCTCCGACAGGTCGAGCGTGGGGTTGACCACATGCCCGAGCCGGTCGTCGACGTAGTAGGTGAACACCCGCAGGCCCACGCCGAGCTGCGGCGCCGCCAGCCCCGCGCCGGGCGCGTCGATCATCGTGTCGGTGAGGTCCTTGACGAGCTGGCGCAGCTCCTTGTCGAAGTCGGTGACCGGGTCGGCCGGGGTGCGGAGCACAGGGTCGCCGAAGAGGCGGATGGGCTTGACGGCCAACGGGCACTCCGTTTCCTGCAAGTGGGCTCGAGGCGAGGGTGGACGAATACCTGCTCCGCCCAGTCTACGGAGACTTCAGCCACGTCCAGGACCCGAGCGCGCCTTGTAGGCGGCCTTGCGGGCCGCCTTGGCGACCGTCCGGTCGGGCACGTGGGCGCCCAGCGCGTCCAGCACGTCGGCGGTGGCCGGGTGCTCGCACTGCCACATCTCGTCGATCATGCCGCCCAGCTCGACCCCGGCCGGCGCGTCGGCCAGCGCGGCCTCCACCGCCTCCGCGGGCTCGGCGGTCTCCAGCATGCCGGCGACGGTGTCGACGAACATCCAGACGAACTCGCCGCGCTCCAGCTCGATCGGCGTGCCGGTCTTCTGGTTGAGCCAGAGCGCCGCGTACGGGCGGACGAGCGGATGGCCGCCGGCCTCCTCGATCAGCGGCGCGACCTCCGGGCCCAGCCGGTGCAGGACGGCGGCGGCGAGGTTGCGGGCGCCGGGCCCGCCGGTCCGCATGACCTGGAGTAGCTCGGCGGCGGCGGCCTCGGGCTCCCGCCCGGCCAGCCAGCCCGCGATCTCCTCGTCGGCGGTGTCCTGGCGGTGCCAGACCAGCCCGGCCACCAGGTCGCCCGCCGTGGAGGCGGCCAGGTCGCCCACCACCGGCGCCACGAAGCCGTCGGCGACGAGCAGCTCGCGCACGCCCCAGACGCCGAGCGGGGTGAGCGCGTATTCTCCGCCGGTCTCGGCCAGGGCGCCCCAGTGCACGAGGTCGTCGAGCTCCAGCCGCAGCGCCGCGCGGGCGGCGTCTGCCACGGCGCGCCGGTCGGACAGCTCGTACGCCTCGCCGATGTGGTCGACGAGGACGTCGGCCAGGTCGGCGGCCGGGGTCGCGTCCTCCTGCTCGTACAGGTGGATCAGGACGCCGGTCAGCTCGTTCTGCACCAGCTCGATCGCGTCGAGGCCGTCGTCGCCCTCGTGCTCGGGCACCGCGACCGCGTCGAACAGCCGCAGCCACGCGCTGAGCGCCGTCTCGTCGTCGGCCTCGCGCAGGTCGTCCAGCGAGGGGCCGGCGACGGCCGTCCCGCCCTTGGCGGCGAGCATCTCGGCCTCGACCGCGGCCCACCAGAGCCGGTCGAGCTCGGGCAGGTCGGACTGGTCCTCGACCTCCAGGTCCTCGGCCCGCCGCGGGGTCTCCAGTCCCAGCGCCTCGGCGGCGGCGAGGGCGTCGGCTCCGGGCAGGTCGCCGAACTCGGTGACGGCGCGGCCGTCCGCCCACTCGGCCAGGCCGCGGACCTGGGCGGTCAGCGCGGACGCGCGGGCGGCGGCGGCCAGCTCGGCCTCGGGCGCCAGCCGTACGGGCGGCACGACGAGCTCCTCGGCCTGCCGCAGGTAGTCCTCGGTGCGGGCGTACCGCTCCTCCTCGGGCAGGTCCTCGAACTCCCGCAACCAGCGGTCGACCTCGTCCTGGTCGTCGAGGGAGACGCCGTCGGCGGCCATCATGGCGCTGATCACCTCGGCGGCGGCCTGCCGCTCGGTGGTGTCGGCCTCGGTGACGATCGTGGTGAACTCGGGCGCGAGGCGGTCGAGCTCGGCCCGCAGCTCGGCGGCCCGGGCGTCGGAGACCTCGCCGGTCTCGCCGAGGAACGCCGCCAGCGCGTGCGCGGTCGCCAGGATCGCGGGCACCTCGTCGGCGCCGGCGACGACCTCGGCGGGAAAGATCTTGAGCAGCAGGTCGCTCAGCCGCTCGGGGGTGAGCTCGGGCGGCCCGCCCAGGCCGAGCTCGTCCCTCGCGAGGTCCAGGAGCAGCAGCGCACCCTGTACGTCGACGGCGTCGTCACGCCCGTCCGCCCATCGCCGCAGATCGTCGGCGAGGGTCTCCACCCAGTTGTCGGCCACGCGGAAACCTTAGTGCTCAGAGCAGCTCCAGGGGGTCGATCTGGACGCGGACGTACTCCTCGGCCTTGCGCGCGCTGCGCACGCCCTGCGCCTCCTTGAGCGCCTTCGCCAGAGCGGGCCCGGCCGCACGCCGGACGCGGATCAGCGCCCGTTCCCGCTCGGGCGCGTCGCCTTCCAGCGTGGCGGGCGCGGACGCGGCGGACGCGGGCGCCGACACCGGGCCCAGGACCTCGGCGCCGTCGGGCAGCCTGGCGTCCGACAGCAGCCCGCGGATCGCCGCCGGCGAGGCCGTCAGCGAGGCCATCCGGACGGCGGGCGGGAACCCGGCCTCGCGGCGTTCCTCCAGCTCGCGCTCGGCGAAGGTGACCGGGTCCCAGCGGACGAGCGCCTGCACGGCGGGCAGCGAGCCGTCCGCCGCCACGACGACCGGGCCGCCGGGCCGGACGAGGGCGGCCGCGTTCATCCAGCGGCGCAGCGTCTCCTCGCCCGCGCGCAGGTCGGCGCGGCCCAGCAGCGCCCAGCCGTCCAGCAGGAGCGCCGCGGTGTAGCCGTCCTCGGCCATCGGCTCGGCGCCCGGGGTGGCCACCACCAGGGCTCGCTGCGGTCCGATCCGGTCGAGGACGGCGCCGCGGCCCGACGTCCGCACCGCGACGCCGGGGAACGCCCGGCCCAGCTCCTCGGCGGTGCGCTTGGCGCCGACGACGATCGCGCGGATGTGGATGTGGCCGCACTCGGGGCAGCGCCAGTCTCCGGCGATGCGCCCGCACCAGCGGCAGTAGGGCGTGGCGTGCGAGGACTGGAGGGCGAGCGGCCCCTGGCAGGCGGTGCAGCGCGCCTGCGTGCGGCAGCGCCCGCAGGCGAGCGCGGGCAGGTAGCCGCGGCGCGGCACCTGGACGAGCACGGGCCCGTCCTCGAGGGCGCGCCGCGCGGCCTGGAACGCCATGTTCGGCAGGCGGGCGGTGCGGGCGGCGGCGTCCTTGGGCAGTTCGGCGTCCTCGCCGACCGGCCCGACGCGCGGCATGAGCTCCCGGATCCGGACGCGGTCGGCGGCCAGCGCGTGGGCCCAGCCCGACTCGACCAGCTGCGTCCCCTCGGTCGTCCGGGTGAACCCGCCGATCAGCGCCGCGGCGCCGGTGCGGTGCGCCCGCAGCGCCAGGACCTCGCGGGGATGCGGGTACGGGGCGTGCGGGTCGGGGTGCACGTCGTCGCCGTCGTCCCACAGCACGACCAGGCCCAGATCGTGGACGGGCGCGAACATCGCGGCGCGGGTGCCGACCACGGCGCGGGCCGAGCCGCGCAGGATCGCCAGCCACCGCCGGTAGCGCTCGGACGGCTTCAGGTCGGCGGTGAGCGCGACGTGCCGCCCCTCCCCCAGCTCGGCCGTGAGCGCCTCGTCGACCCGGGCGACGTCGCGCCAGTCGGCGACCACGATCAGGGCGCCGCGGCCGGCCGCCAGCGCGACGGCGGCGGCGCGGGCCAGCGCGGCGGCCCACTCCGGGCCCGGCAGTGCGGTCCAGACGGCGCGCGGCGCCCGCCCGCCGGCGAGCGCGGTCAGGAAGGAGGGGCCGTTGGGGTAGCCGGCCCAGGCGCCGGGCCCGTCCGGAGCCTCGGTGCCGGAGTGTTCGCCGGGCGGTTCGGCCTCGACCCGGGCCTGCCGGGGCGGGATCGCCAGGCGCAGCACGTCGAAGAGGGACCCGGCGTAGCGGTCGGCGACCTCGCGGGCCAGCGCGGCGATCTCCGGTGCCAGCACCGGCTCCGGCGAGACCACACGGTCCAGGAAACTGAGCCGCCCCTCGTGGTCGCTCTCCGCGACGCGTTCGAGAAGGAAGCCGTCCACCAGCTGGCCGGCGAACCGCACGCGGACCCGGCAGCCGGGCACAGCCTGCTCGTCCAGCTCGGTCTGCACGAGGTAGTCGAAAGGGCGGTCCAGATGCGGGAGGGCCACGTCCACCGCGATCCTCGCCACCGGGAGGTTGTCGGCGGGCCGCCGCGCACCCTTCTTGGCCGTCCTGCGGGCCGCGGCCCCCTTGGCGCCCGGCTTGGCGGCGGTCTTGGCTCCGTTCCCGCCGCCGTTCCCGCCGTTCCCGCCGTTCTTGCCGGCGGGCTTGCGCGGGGGCTTCGCGGCGGGCTCGGGAACGATGTCGTCCAGCCCCGGGATGAGCTCCGCCTCGCCGCCTTCGTTCGTCACGTCCCCGTCCTACCAGATGAGGGGCGCCCGGCCGCCGGACGGCTCGGCCGGGCCGGCCGGGTCGCCGGTTTGAACTACCACCCGGTTGACGGGATCATTGCCCGATGCCCTCGGGTCCCCTTATGTCCTTCAAGAACGCGGCCTTCAAGAACGCGGCCTTCAGCAACACGGCCTTCAGCAGCACCCCGGTCGCGTGACCACCGCCGAGACCCCGGAACGGGTGGCGGGCCGGGCCGCCGACGCGCCGCCGCGCCGGGTGTCCCCGCCGCCGTCCGCCGCGCGGCGGGCGCGGGACTGGCTCGACCCCCGCAAGCCGGTGATGGCGGCCACGCTCACGGCGGGGATCCTGCACCTGGTGTGGGGGTTCTACCTGGCCAACAACGGCGGCGACCTCGCCGCCCAGGCCGCCTGGACGACGTTCGCGCGGCAGCATCCCGAGGCCTCCTACAACCTGGCCTGGTACGGCGGCATGCACCCGGCCTCCTACAGCGTGCTGTCCCCGTACCTCATGGGCTGGTTCGGCATCCGCACGGTCGCTGCGGTCACCGGCACGTTGTCGGCGACGCTGGTCGGCCTGCTGCTGGTGAAGTTCCGGGCGCCGATGGCGACGACCGCGGCGGTCTGGGCCGGTTTCGCCATCTCGTGCAACTCCGCGTCCGGCCGGGTGACCTTCGGCCTGGGCCTGCTGTTCGCGCTGTGGGCGGTGTTCCCGGCGTTCTCGCCGCGCGGCACCCCGGCGATCAGGGCCGGCGGCATGTTGCTGCTCGGCGTGCTCGCGACGCTGGCCAGCCCGGTGGCCGGCCTGTTCGTGCTGGTGCTGGCGGCGGCGCTGTTCCTGACCGGCCGGCGCCGGGCCGGGATCATGCTGGCGCTGGGCCCGCCGCTGGTCGTGGCGGCGACATCGGCGCTGTTCCCGTTCTACGGCAAGCAGCCGATCTCCACGACGGCCATCGTGCTGCCCACGCTCGCCAGCGTGGTCGCGGTGACGCTGTGCGCGCCGCGGTCGTGGACGGTCGTGCGCGTCGGCGCGGGCGTCTACCTGATCGGGATCCTGCTCACCTGGGCCATCCCCTCGCCGATCGGCAGCAACGTCGAACGGCTCGCGCTGATGTTCGGCGGGATGTTCCTGATCATCGCCGTGGCCCGCACCACCGGCCGGTTCCGGCTGGCGGTGCTCTGCCTGGCGTTCATGGTCACCTCGGTCTGGCAGGTGGTCAAGCCGGTCGACGACCTGATCCACACCCGCCCGGCGGGCGCGACCGCGCGGCACTCCAAAGCCCTGATCGCCGAGCTGCGCCGGCTCGGCGCCGACCGCGGCCGGATCGAGGTCGTCCCGCTGCGCTCGCACTGGGAGGCGTACGGCCTGAGCAAGGACTTCACCCTCGCCCGCGGCTGGAACCGCCAGGTCGACGCCCACCGCAACGCGCTCTTCTACGACAGGACGCTCGGCGCCGGGACCTACCGCGACTGGCTGCGCACCTGGGCGGTGCGCTACGTCGTGCTGCCCGAACGCGAGGTCGACTGGGCCGCGCGCGACGAGGCGGCCCTCGTCCGCGGCGGCCAGCCGTACCTCAGCGAGGTCTGGCGCGACCGGCACTGGCGCGTCTACCAGGTCGCCGACCCCACGCCGCTGGCCGACGCGCCCGCCGCCGTGGAGCGCATCGACCCCGACCGGCTGGTCGTGCGGATGCCCGCCAAGGGCTCGGTGCTCCTGCGCATCGCGTGGTCGCCCTGGCTGAGCGTGCGCGGGCCCGGGGACGGCTGCGTGGCGCGCGCGGGCGACTTCGTCCGGCTGGACGCGCCCGGCCCCGGCCGCTACTCCATCGGCGCCCGCTACGAGCTCCCCCGCGGCACCCCCTGCTCGACCGGCTGATCCGGTGGTCACGCCGTGGCGAGTGACCCCCGGCGGCCTCCGCGCGGTCGTGCGGGGACGGCACGCGGTCTTCCCTTCCGCCGACCCGCAGGACGATGTGCGGCGCTGGCGCGGCTACGACGGCGTGCACGTCTTCATGTCGGGGCCGGACAGGGTCACCGCCATGCGCCTGGCCGGGCCCGAGGAGGCGCGCCGCGTCCAGCCCGAGCTCCGCCGCCTGGTGGCCGACTTCCGCCGCCGGGCCCGCGCCCTGGTCTCCGGGGACGACGAGGGCTGGGCCGCCTTCCCGCACGGCCCGCACATCCGCTTCGAGCACCCCGGCACCGGTGTGGTCGTCGAGGCCCACGAGGAGCGCCCCGACGACCTCGACGCGTTCTTCCTGCTGGAGTTCGCCGAGACGGCGGGCGGCTATCCGGCCGTGACCGCCGCCTGCGTCCACGGCTTCCACGACATGCTCCACCTGCTGCGGACGGGCGGCTTCCTGGACTGAGACGCGCGAAGGCCCCGGGGAGCGGCTCCCCGGGGCCTCGCGTTCGTGCCGTGGATCGCGCGTTCGTACGCGCGCCGTGCCGTTCGTCAGAGACCGGCGGCCTGGGCCAGGGCCTCGGCGCGGTCGGTGCGCTCCCAGGAGAAGTCCGGCTCCGGACGGCCGAAGTGGCCGTACGCGGCGGTCTGGGAGTAGATCGGGCGCAGCAGGTCCAGGTCGCGGACGATGGCGGCCGGGCGCAGGTCGAAGACCTGGGCGACGGCCTCCTGGATCTTGGTCACGGACACCTTCTCGGTGCCGAAGGTCTCCACGAAGACGCCGACCGGGTGGGCCTTGCCGATCGCGTAGGCGACCTGCACCTCGGCGCGCTCGGCGAGCCGCGCCGCGACGATGTTCTTGGCGACCCAGCGCATGGCGTACGCGGCGGACCGGTCGACCTTGGACGGGTCCTTGCCGGAGAACGCGCCGCCGCCGTGGCGGGCCATGCCGCCGTAGGTGTCGACGATGATCTTGCGGCCGGTGAGGCCGGCGTCGCCCATCGGGCCGCCGATCTCGAAGCGGCCGGTCGGGTTGACCAGCAGCCGGTAGTCGCTGACGTCCAGGTCGAACTGGGCGAGCACGGGGTCGACCACGTGCTCCTTGATGTCCGGGGCCAGCAGCTCCTTGAGGTCGATGTCGGGAGCGTGCTGGCTGGAGACGACGACGGTGTCGAGGCGCACCGCGCGGTCGCCGTCGTACTCGATGGTGACCTGGGTCTTGCCGTCCGGGCGCAGGTAGGGCACCTGGCCGGACTTGCGAACGGCCGAAAGGCGGTGGGACAGCTTGTGCGCGAGCGTGATGGGCAGCGGCATCAGCTCGGGGGTCTCGCTGGTCGCGTAACCGAACATCAGGCCCTGGTCGCCGGCGCCCTGCCGGTCGAGGTCGTCGATGCCCTCGCCCTCGCGGGTCTCGTACGCGTCGTCAACACCCTGCGCGATGTCCGGGGACTGCGCGCCGATCGACACCGACACGCCGCAGGAGTGGCCGTCGAAGCCCTTCTTGGACGAGTCGTAGCCGATCTCGAGGATCTTCTCCCGGATGACGCCGGGGATGTCCACGTAGGTCTCGGTGGTGACCTCGCCGGCGACGTGCACCTGGCCAGTGGTGATCATGGTCTCGACGGCGACCCGGCTCTTGGGGTCGTCCTTGAGCATGGAATCGAGGATCGCGTCACTGATCTGGTCCGCGATCTTGTCCGGATGTCCTTCGGTGACGGACTCGGAGGTGAACAGGCGGCGAGACACGTTACGTGAACTCCTTGCAGCGGCTGCTGACTGATGTCGCAGGGCGGACGGACGAAAAAGGGAGGCGGCGGGCGACCGTGCCCCCCGCCAGGTCTTATGAGCTTGTCGCGGCGAAGTCTATCGGCCCTCACTCGAGGGACGCTCATTCCTCACCGATCTGGTAGGTATATCACTCGAGCCGAGCGGTCACGAGGTCCCACACCAGGTCAGCGAGGGCCTCCTTGGGCCCCCGCGGGAACGTCACCGGATCGCCGTCGGCCGCGAGCACCGTCGCCGCGTTGTCGGCCTGCCCGAAGGTGATGCCGTCCCCGACCTGGTTGACGACCAGCAGGTCACAGCCCTTGCGGGCGAGCTTCTCGCGGCCGTTGGCCAGCACGTCGTCGGTCTCGGCGGCGAACCCCACGATCACCTGGCCCGGCGCGCGCCGCTGGCCGAGCTCGGCCAGAATGTCCGGGTTCTTGGTCAGCCGGATCGGCTCGGGCTCGGCGCCCGGAGACTTCTTGATCTTCGAGCCCTGGTAGTCGGCCGGTCGAAAGTCGGCCACCGCGGCGGCCATCACGACCGAGTCGGCGTCACCGGCGGCCTCGAGGACGACCTTGCGCATCTCCTCGGCCGAGCCCACGGGCACCACGTCGGCCCCCGCCGGATCCGGCAACGCGACGTTGGCCGCCACCAGGGTCACCCTGGCCCCCCGGGCCGCGGCCGTGCGCGCCAGGGCATAGCCCTGCAGACCCGAGGAACGGTTGCCGATGAACCGCACCGGGTCGATGGCCTCGCGCGTGCCGCCCGCGGAGATCACCACGTGCCGCCCGGAGAGGTCGGAGGGGGCGCCGGCCAGGATCCGCGTCGCGACCTCGAACAGCTCGGCGGGCTCGGGCAGCCGGCCCTTGCCGGTGTCCTTGCCGGTGAGCCGCCCGGACGCGGGCTCGATCACGATGGCGCCGCGGGCGCGCAGGGTCGCCACGTTGGCCCGGGTCGCCGCGTGCTCCCACATCTCGGTGTGCATCGCGGGCGCGAACACCACGGGACACCGCGCCGTCAGCAGCGTGTTGGTGAGCAGGTCGTCGGCGAGCCCGTGCGCCGCACGGGCCAGCAGGTCGGCCGTCGCCGGGGCCACGAAGACGAGGTCCGCCTCCTGACCCAGCCGGACGTGCGGGACCTCGCTGACCCCGTCCCAGACGTCGGTCGCCACCGGCCGCCCCGACAGGGCGGCCCAGGTGGGCTCGCCCACGAAGCGCAGGGCGTCCCGGGTGGGCACGACGGTGACGTCGTGCCCCGACTCCTTCAGCCGGCGCAGCAGTTCGCACGCCTTGTACGCGGCGATGCCCGCGCTGACGCCGAGGACGACGCGAGAGGTCATGATCGGTTGGAGCTTCAGCCCTCGATGGGCTCGGCGTTGAGGAGGCCTTCGCGCGTCTCGCGGAGCGCGATCGACAGCGGCTTCTCCTGCACCTGGGTCTCGACGAGCGGGCCGACGTACTCGAGCAGGCCCTCGCCCAGCTGGGCGTAGTAGGCGTTGATCTGCCGCGCGCGCTTGGCGGCGATGCTCACGAGGCCGTACTTGGTGTCGACGACCTCGAGGAGCTCGTCGATCGACGGGTTGGTGATGCCTTCGGTGCTGGCTGCCACACCGTCGCCTTCCACTAGTGGATTATTGAACGGACATCAACGTTACCAGCTCACCGCACACGTCCTGGACGGCCGTGTTGATCAAGGTGACGTCGAACTCCTTCTCGGCGGCCAGCTCGATCCGGGCCGCCTCGAGCCTGCGCTCGATCACCTCGGGCGGCTCGGTCCCGCGGCCGACCAGCCGGCGGACGAGCTCCTCCCACGAGGGCGGCGCCAGGAACACCAGGATCGCCTCGGGCATGCTCTGCCGGACCTGCCGCGCCCCCTGGAGGTCGATCTCCAGGAGCACGGACTCGCCGCGTCCGAGGCGCTCCATCACGGGACGCCGCGGCGTCCCGTAACGGTTGCCCGCGAACTCGGCCCACTCCAGCAGCTCCCCTTCGGCGACGAGCCGGTCGAAACCGGCGTCGTCGACGAAGAAGTACTGCACGCCGTGGGTCTCACCCGGCCGCGGGGGCCGGGTGGTCACCGAGACCGACAGCCACACCTCTGGGTGCGCTCGCCGGATCTCGGCGACGACCGTGCTCTTGCCGACGCCTGACGGACCGGAGAGGACCGTCAGCCGCCGCACGAGCTGGTCTTGCGTCTGGGAGCCGTCCGGCACAGGAATGGGTGTGCCGGAACTGGACGGGATGGGGCCGGAGGCGGGCATGCCCATGGGTATACCCCAGCCGGCCGCGACGTCCGAACCGCCGCGCCCGCCCGCGAGTCGCATCAGCGGCTGCCGCCGCCGAACTCACGCTCCAGGGAGGCACGCTGGTTGGCGCCGAGGCCGCGCACGCGGCGCGACTCGGCGATGCCCAGACGTTCCATGATCTGCTTCGCACGCACCTTGCCCACACCGGGCAGGGATTCGAGGAGGGCCGACACCTTCATCTTTCCGATGACGTCGTCGGTCTGCCCCTCCTTGAGGACCTCGGCAAGCGAGGTTCCCCCGTGCTTGAGCTTGTTCTTCACCTCGGCCCGCTCCTTGCGAGCCTTGGCAGCCTTCTCAAGGGCTGCGGCGCGCTGTTCGGGGGTTAGGGGCGGAAGAGCCACGCCGGGTCACCTCAGGTTTCCACTCGACGGAGTCGGACGGGTTGGGAAACTAGCGAGTTCAGACCCCATAAGGCAACGTGAAGTGCCGTTTAGCACGCCACAAAATCACGAAAATCACTCCTTGGAGTGTCCTGAATACGGACGGTGCACAACTCGGACCCCTGTAAGCCCAACCCCCCGCCATCCTGGGCCTTTCGCAAGATCGCAAAAAACCACCCTTCCGGGCACTAAAAGTGTCACCTGTCACCCCACGCCCCCGACCTCCCCGTGATCCGCATCACACTTCCACCCGATTAACCCGCAACCCCCGAATGCCCGCCCCGATTAACCCAATTTGTCCACTTCTTGGGAACGCCAGTCAGACCCGACACACAACCCACGAACCCCCAATCCCCACTCCAATCCCACCCGCGCCGGCACGGCGGCACGGCGGCACGGCGGCACGGCGGCACGGCGGCACGGCGGCACGGCGGCACGGCGGCACGGCGGCACGGCGCGCGTCGGGTAGGCGGGACCGCGGGCACGACGGCACGGCCGCGCGGCGGAACGGCGGACGGCTAGAGGTTCGGCCGAAGTGGCGGGAGTGGCGGGAGTGGCGGGAGTGGCGGGAGCGGGGGCGAACGTGCGGGAGCGGGTGAGGGGCGGTTCGGGCGGGCGCGTCAGGGGGTTGCGGCTCGGCGGAGGGCGACGGCGATGGCGGCGGCCGCGGCGCCGGGGTCGGGGGCGCCGGTGATGGGGCGGCCGATCACGAGGAGGTCGGCGCCGGCGGAGAGGGCCTCCTCGGGGGTGGCGACGCGGGCCTGGTCCTGGGTGTCGGCGCCGGGGGGACGGACGCCCGGGGTGATGAGGGTGATGTCGGGGCCGACCTCTGCGCGGACCGCAGCGGCCTCCTGAGGCGAGCAGACAAGCGCTTGGGCTCCCGCGTCCACCGCGAGGGCCGCGAGGCGGCGTACGGCGTCTGAGGCCGGTCCGGCGAGGCCGATGGAGGTCAGGTCGGCGTCGTTGAGGGACGTGAGCACGGTCACGGCCGCGATCTTGGTGGCGGGGGCGGCCTCGACGGCGGCGCGGATCATCGCCTGGCCGCCGCCGGCGTGCACGGTGAGGAACGCGGGCTTGAGGCGGGCCACGGCGCGGGTGGCGCCGGCGACCGTGGCCGGGATGTCGTGCAACTTGAGGTCGAGGAAGACCTGGACGCGGCTGGCGCCGCGCACGCTGGCCACGACGTCGGGGCCGTAGCGCAGGTAGAGCTCGAGGCCCACCTTCACGGTGCTGACGTGCGGGGTCACCAGGCTGGCCCAGCGGGCGGCGGTCTCCAGGTCGGGCGCGTCCAGGGCGACGGCGATGGGGGCGGGGATCACGGCAGCTTCTCCTTTTCCGCGCTCCGTTCCTCGACGGGCTCGGGGTGGACCTGGGGCGGTACGTATCCGGTGGGCTTGTGGGCGAGGCCGATGGCGTCGGCGAGGCGGAGGCGGCGGGTGGAGAGCGCCTCGTCCAGCTCGCGGGTGATGCGCTGGGCCGCGGACGGGTCGTGGAAGAGCGTCGTGCCGACCGCCACGGCGGAGGCGCCGGCCAGGACGAACTCCAGGGCGTCCAGGCCGGTGGCGACGCCGCCCACGCCGATGATGGGCGTGGTGGGGAGCGCGGCGTGCACCTGGTAGACGCAGCGGAGCGCCACCGGGCGGATGGCGGGACCGCTGAGCCCGCCGGAGACGCCGGTGAGGGACGGCCGCAGGGTCTGCGGGTCGACGGCCATGCCCTCGATGGTGTTGATCAGGGTGAGGCCGTCGGCGCCCGCGTCGGCGCAGGCCAGGGCGATGGTGACGATGTCGGTGACGTCGGGCGCGAGCTTGGCGAAGACCGGGACGCGGGCGTGCGTCCTGACGGCGCGGACCACCGCGGCGGCGGCCTGCGGGTGCCAGGCGAACATCCGGCCGCGGTCCTCGACGTTGGGGCAGGCGATGTTGACCTCGATCGCGGTGATGCCGGGCGTGGTGGCCAGCCGCCGCGACAGCTCGGCGTACTCCTCGACGCTGTTGCCCGCCACCGAGACGATCGTGCGCACCTCCTGCTCCTGGAGCCAGGGCAGGTCGCGTTCGAGGAACGAGTCGATGCCCGGCCCGGGCAGGCCCATGGCGGTGAGGAGGCCGCTCGGGGTCTCGGTCATGCGCGGCGTCGGGCGGCCGGCGCGGGGCTGCGGCATGACCGAGGTGGTGACGAACGCGCCGATGCGGGAGAGGTCGAAGAACTGCGCGAGCTCCCGCCCGGTGCCGCCGCAGCCGGCGGCCGTCATGACGGGGCTGGGCAGGTCGAGCAGCGGCGTCTTCATGCGTTCGCTCACTTGGTACCTCCGCTGAATGCGCGGGGGGCGCCGAGGGCGTCGAACGGGATGGTGCCCAGGTCGCCCCAGCGGACCCGGTCGCCGCGCAGCACCGGGCCGTCGGCGCAGGCGCGGACCATGCGGGTGACGCCGTCGTCGCCGTGGATCGGCAGGACGCACGTCATGCACACGCCGATGCCGCACGCGCCGGTCTCTTGCAGGAACTCCTCGACCGAGACCTGGGAGGGGAGGCCGTAGTTGGCGGCGGTGGCGGTGACGGTGCGCAGGAGGCGGGTGGGGCCGCAGCCGTAGAGGACGTCGGCGCCGGTCTCCTGGATGACGCGCGGGAGGACGCCGCGGACGGTGCCGGGCTCTCCCAGGGTGCCGTCCTCGGTGGTGATGACGGCGGTGTCGCCGATGCGCTGGGCCATGCGCGAGCCGAAGACCTGGCGCGCGGACGGGCCGCCGAGGACGAAGTGCACCTGGCAGCCGCGCCGGTGCAGGGTGTCGGCGAGGGCGAAGAGGGCCGCTCCCCCGGGGCCGCCGCCGACGAGCAGGCAGCTCACCGGGTCGCGCGGCAGGCGGAACGGGCGGCCCAGCGGCCCGACGAGGTCGACCTGGTCGCGGGCGCGGCGGCCGGCGAGCCAGGCGGTGCCGGGGTCGCGGTCGGCGAAGACGACCTCGACGGTGCCGCCGTAGTCGGACTTGACCTCGTAGACGCCGAAGCAGCGGCGGACGAGACGGCTGGTGTGCTCGCCGCCGACGGCGAGGGCCACGAACTGACCGGGCCGGAAACGTTCGGCGATCGCCGGCGCCACCAGCGTCATCGCGTGGTAGTCCTGCACCTGGCGGACCGTCAGAACGGTTGCCGACGTCTGCACCGGTGTGTCGGACACCCATCTCCCTCTCGTCGTGTGCGGCCGGGCGGGGCCGTTCCGCAGCGGCGGCCCCGCCCGGTTCGTCAGCGCGTCACGCCGGGCCCGCGCCGTGCCGGCCGTCGAGCCGTTCGGCGTGCTCCTGCAGCGAGCGCACGCCGACCTGGCCTCCGGCGACGGCCTCGATGCCCTGTACCGCGGCGGCGAGCCCCTGCACGGTGGTCACGCACGGCACGCCGCGCAGCACCGCGGCGGTACGGATCTCGTAACCGTCGAGACGCGGCCCCGACTGACCGGGGCTTCCGAAGGGAGTATTGACGATGAGGTCCACCTCGCCGTCGAGGACGCGCCGCACGATGGTGGGCTCGCCATCCGATCCGGGGCCTTCGCTGTGCTTCCGCACGATCTTGGCACGGACGCCGTTGCGGCGCAGGACCTCGGCGGTGCCCTCGGTGGCCAGGATCTCGAACCCCAGGTCGGCGAGCCGCTTCACCGGGAAGATCATGTGCCGCTTGTCCCGGTTGGCGACGGAGACGAACGCCCGGCCCTTGGTCGGCAGCCCGCCGCCGTACGCGGCCAGCTGCGACTTGGCGTAGGCGGTGCCGAAGACCTCGTCGATGCCCATGACCTCGCCGGTCGACCGCATCTCGGGGCTGAGCACGATGTCGACGCCCTGCCCCTCGGCGTTGCGGAACCGGTCGAACGGCAGCACGGCCTCCTTGACCGCGATGGGCGCGTCGAGCGGCAGCGAGCCGCCGTCTCCCTCCGCGGGCAGGATCCCCTCACTCCGGAGCTGGGAGATGGTGGCGCCCATCATCACGCGGGCCGCCGCCTTGGCGAGCGGGACGGCGGTCGCCTTGGAGACGAACGGGACGGTGCGCGAGGCGCGCGGGTTGGCCTCCAGGACGTAGAGCACGCCGGCCGACAGCGCGTACTGCACGTTCATCAGGCCGCGCACGCCGATGCCGCGCGCGAGCGCCTCGGTCGACTCGCGGATGCGCCGGATGTCCTCGTGCCCGAGGGTGATCGGCGGGAGCGCGCACGCCGAGTCGCCGGAGTGGATGCCGGCCTCCTCGATGTGCTCCATGACGCCGCCGAGGTAGAGATCCTCGCCGTCGAACAGCGCGTCCACGTCGATCTCGATGGCCTCGTCCAGGAACCGGTCGACCAGCACCGGGTGCTCGGGGCTGGCGTCGGTCGCCTTCTCCATGTACGTGCGCAGCGTGGCGTCGTCGTAGACGATCTCCATGCCGCGCCCGCCGAGCACGTAGGACGGCCGGACGAGCACCGGGTAGCCGATCTCGTCGGCGATCTCGCGCGCCTCCTCGAACGAGGTGGCGGTGCCGTGCTTGGGCGCGGCCAGCCCGGCGCGGTGCAGGACGCGGCCGAACGCGCCGCGCTCCTCGGCCAGGTGGATGCTCTCCGGCGAGGTGCCGACGATCGGCACGCCGGCGTCCTTGAGCTTCTGCGCCAGGCCCAGGGGCGTCTGCCCGCCGAGCTGGACGATCACGCCCGCGACCTCGCCGGACTTCTGCTCGGCGTGCACGACCTCCAGGACGTCCTCCAGCGTGAGCGGCTCGAAGTAGAGCCGGTCGGAGGTGTCGTAGTCGGTCGAGACGGTCTCGGGGTTGCAGTTGACCATGACGGTCTCGTAGCCCGCCTCGGCGAGCGTGAACGAGGCGTGCACGCAGCTGTAGTCGAACTCGACGCCCTGGCCGATGCGGTTGGGCCCGGAGCCGAGGATGAGGACCTTGGGCTTGGCTCCCGGCGGCACCTCGGTCTCCTCGTCGTACGCCGAGTACAGGTACGGGGTCTGCGCCGCGAACTCGGCCGCGCACGTGTCGACGGTCAGGTAGACCGGCCGGATGCCGAGGGCGTGCCGCAGCTCGCGCACGACCTCCTCCGACAGGCCGCGCAACTCCCCGATCTGCGCGTCGGAGAAGCCGTGCCGCTTGGCGCGCAGGATCTTGTCCTTGGTGAGCGCGTCCTCGGCGGTGCGGATCTCGTCGGCGATCTCGTTGACGCCGGCGATCTGGTCGAGGAACCACGGGTCGATGCCGGTCGCCGCGTACAGGTCCTGGATGGACGCGCCGGCGTGCAGCGCCCGCTGGACCTTGCGCAGCCGCCCGTCGTGCGGCCGCGCGGTCTCCTCGACGAGCGCGGCGAGGTCGGTGACCTCGCCGGCCCACGAGAAGGACGAGCCCTTCTGCTCCAGCGAGCGCAGCGCCTTCTGCAGGGCCTCGGTGAAGTTGCGGCCGATGGCCATGGCCTCGCCGACCGACTTCATGTGGGTGGTGAGCGTGCCGTCCGCGCCGGGGAACTTCTCAAACGCGAACCGCGGCACCTTGACCACGATGTAGTCGAGGCTCGGCTCGAAGCTCGCCGGGGTCTCGCGGGTGATGTCGTTCGGGATCTCGTCGAGGGTGTAACCGACCGCCAGCCGGGCCGCGATCTTGGCGATCGGGAAGCCGGTGGCCTTGGACGCCAGCGCCGACGACCGCGACACGCGCGGGTTCATCTCGATGACGATCATGCGGCCGGTGCCCGGGTGCACGGCGAACTGGATGTTGCAGCCGCCGGTGTCGACGCCGACCTCGCGGATGACCGCGATCGCGACGTCCCGCATGTTCTGGTATTCGCGGTCGGTCAGCGTCAGCGCGGGCGCGACGGTGATCGAGTCGCCGGTGTGCACGCCCATCGGGTCGAGGTTCTCGATGGAGCAGACGATCACGACGTTGTCGTGCCGGTCGCGCATGACCTCCAGCTCGTACTCCTTCCAGCCGAGGATCGACTCCTCCAGGAGCACCTCGCTGGTCGGGGACGCGTCGAGGCCGGTGCCGGCGATGCGGCGCAGGTCGTCCTCGGTGTGCGCGAAGCCGGAGCCCGCGCCGCCCATGGTGAACGAGGGGCGCACGACCAGCGGGTAGCCGAGCTCGCCCGCGGCCGTCATGACCTCGTCCATCGTGTGGCAGATGATCGAACGCGCGGACTCGGCGTTGAGGCCCTGCTCGCGCGCGACCTTGGCGACGACCTCCTTGAACTTCTCACGGTTCTCGCCCGCCTGGATGGCGTCGACGTCGGCGCCGATCAGCTCGACGCCGTAACGCTCCAGCACGCCGTTCTCGTACAGCGCGATCGCGGTGTTGAGGGCCGTCTGGCCGCCCAGCGTGGGCAGCAGCGCGTCCGGGCGCTCCTTGTCGATGATCTTCTCGACGACGTCCGGGGTGATCGGCTCGACGTACGTGGCGTCGGCGAACTCCGGGTCGGTCATGATCGTCGCCGGGTTGCTGTTGACCAGCACGACCCGCAGGCCCTCGGCCTTGAGCACCCGGCACGCCTGCGTCCCGGAGTAGTCGAACTCGCAGGCCTGGCCGATGACGATCGGGCCGGACCCGATGACCAGGACGGACTTCAGATCTTCACGGCGCGGCATTACTTCGGCCCCTCCACGTCCACGCGCGTCCGCCGCGCGCCTTCCATGAGCTCGCAGAAACGGTCGAAGAGGCCGGTCGCGTCGTGCGGACCGGCCGCGGCCTCCGGGTGGTACTGGACGCTGAACGCCGGACGGTCGAGGAGCCGGAGCCCCTCCACGCAGTTGTCGTTCAGGTTGACGTGGCTGACCTCGCCGCGCCCGTACGGGGTGTCGAACGGGCCGTCGGCGGGCGCGTCGACCGCGAAGCCGTGGTTGTGCGCCGAGACGTCGACCTTGCCGGTGCGGCGGTCCTGCACCGGCTGGTTGACGCCGCGGTGGCCGAACCGCAGCTTGTAGGTGCCGAGGCCGAGCGCGCGGCCGAAGATCTGGTTGCCGAAGCAGATGCCGAAGAACGGCGTGCCCGCGTCGAGCACCCCGCGCAGCGCCGCCACCTGGTGGTCGGCCGTCGCCGGGTCGCCGGGCCCGTTGGAGAAGAACACGCCGTCGGGCTCGAGCGCGAGGATCTCCTCGGCCGTCACCGTCGCGGGCAGGACGTGCACCTCGCAGCCGCGCTCGGCCATCCGGTGCGGCGTCATCGCCTTGATGCCCAGGTCGACCGCCGCGACCGTGAACCGCTTCTCGCCGATCGCGGGGACCACGTACGGCTCGGTGGTGGCGACCCCGGCGGCCAGCTCGGCGCCCTCCATCCGCGGGGACGCCAGCACCCTGTCCAGCAGCTCCCGCTCGCCGGCGAGGGCGGCCTCGCCGCTGAAGATGCCGGCGCGCATGGCGCCGCGGTCCCGCAGGTGCCGGGTGAGCGCGCGGGTGCCGGGCATCGCGATGCCCACCACGCCCTGCTCGCGCAGCGCCGACCCCAGCGAGCCGGTGGCCCGCCAGTTGGACGCGACCCGCGCGGGCTCGCGCACCACGTACCCGGCCACCTGGATGCGCCTGGACTCGGGGTCCTCGTCGTTGACACCGGTGTTGCCGATGTGCGGCGCGGTCATCGCCACGATCTGCCGGGCGTACGAGGGGTCGGTGAGGGTCTCCTGATAACCGGTCATGCCGGTGTTGAACACCATCTCGCCGAAGGTCTCCCCCTCCGCCCCGTAAGCGACCCCGTGAAAAACTCGTCCGTCTTCCAGGATCAGAACCGCAGGGGGTTGGGTCACTGAAGCTTTCCTTCCAGCACGGTCGGGCGGCCGCGCAGGAAGGTGGCGACGACCCGGCCCGGCAGCTCCAGCCCGGTGAACGGGGTGTTGCGGCTCTTGGAGGTCATCGCCGCCGGGTCCACGGCGCGGCGCGGCGACGGGTCGTACAGCGTGATGTTGGCCGGCGAGCCGGCCTGGAGCGGACGACCCTGTCCGCTGAGGCGCCCGATCTGGGCGGGACGGTAGGACATGCGGTCGGCGACCCCGGCCCAGTCGAGCAGGTCGGTCTCCACCATGGCCTCCTGGACGACCGGCAGCGCGGTCTCCAGGCCGATCATGCCCATGGCCGCGACGGCCCACTCGGTCTCCTTCGCCTCGACCGGGTGGGGCGCGTGGTCGGTGGCGACGCAGTCGATGGTGCCGTCGGCCAGGGCGTGCCGGAGCGCGGTGACGTCGTCGGCGGTGCGCAGCGGCGGGTTGACCTTGTAGATCGGGTCGTACGTCTCGGCCCGGCCGTCGTTGAGCAGCAGGTGGTGCGGGGTGACCTCGGCGGTGACCTGCACGCCCTTGCTCTTGGCCCAGCGGATCAGCTCGATCGAGCCCGCGGTGGAGACGTGGCAGACGTGCAGGCGCGAGCCGACGTGCTCGGCGAGCAGCACGTCGCGGGCGATGATCGCCTCCTCGGCGACCGCGGGCCAGCCGCGCATGCCGAGCGCCGCCGACATGACGCCCTCGTTCATCTGGGCGCCCTCGGTGAGGCGCGGCTCCTGCGCGTGCTGGGCGACGACGCCGTCGAACGCCTTCACGTACTCCAGCGCGCGCCGCATGATGACCGCGTCGGAGACGCAGTGGCCGTCGTCGGAGAAGACGCGCACGCCCGCCGCCGAGTCGGCCATCGCGCCGAGCTCGGCGAGCTGCTCGCCCGCGATGCCGCGGGTGACGGCGCCGACCGGCTGGACGTCGCAGTAGCCGGCCTCGCGGCCCAGCCGCCACACCTGCTCGACCACGCCCGCGGTGTCGGCGACCGGGTCGGTGTTGGCCATGGCGTGCACGGCGGTGAACCCGCCCATCGCGGCGGCCTTGGTGCCGGACTCGACGGTCTCGGCGTCCTCGCGGCCCGGCTCGCGCAGGTGGGTGTGCAGGTCGACCAGGCCCGGCAGCGCGACGAGCCCCTGGGCGTCGACGACCTCGGCGCCGTCGGCGCTCAGCCCGGCGCCGACCTCGGCGATCTGGCCGTCGCGGACCAGGATGTCGGCCGGGTCGCCGCCCAGGATCCGGGCGTTCTTGATCAGGTACGTCGTCACTCCGAGACCTCCTTGCCGATGGCGAGACGGGGAACCGTCGCAGTGAAGCAGGCCGGCCCGCTCATTCCGCGACCTCCTTGCCGATCGCCGGCTCGGAGCCGCCGAGAAGCAGATAGAGCACGGCCATGCGGGCGCTGACGCCGTTGGCGACCTGCTCGACGATGGTGGAACGGACCGAGTCGGCCACGTCGGCGGCGATCTCGACGCCGCGGTTCATCGGGCCGGGGTGCATGACGATGGCGTCGTCGGACATCCGCGCCATGCGCTCCCCGTCCAGGCCGTAGCGCCGGCTGTACTCGCGCACGGTCGGGAAGTACGAGGCGTTCATGCGCTCGTGCTGGACGCGCAGCATCATCACCACGTCGCTCTTGGGCAGCACCGCGTCGAGGTCGTAGGACACCTCGCACGGCCAGGTGTCGATCGCGACTGGGACCAGGGTCGGCGGGGCGACCAGCGTCACCTCGGCACCGAGCGTGGTGAGCAGCAGGGTGTTGGAGCGTGCCACCCGGCTGTGCAGGATGTCGCCGACGATGGTGACCCTGCGTCCCTCCAGGCTGCCGAGCCGCTGGCGCATGGTGAACGCGTCGAGCAGCGCCTGGGTCGGGTGCTCGTGCGTGCCGTCGCCGGCGTTGATCACGCTGCCCTGGACCCAGTTGGCCAGCCGGTGCGGGGCGCCGGAGGCCATGTGCCGGATGACGACGCCGTCGGCGCCCATCGCCTCGAGCGTCAGCGCGGTGTCCTTGAGGCTCTCGCCCTTGGAGACGCTGGAGCCCTTGGCGGAGAAGTTGATCACGTCCGCGGACAGCCGCTTGGCCGCCGCCTCGAAGGAGATGCGGGTCCGGGTGGAGTCCTCGAAGAAGAGGTTGACCACGGTGCGGCCGCGCAGGGTCGGCAGCTTCTTGATGGAGCGGCCGGAGACCTGGGCGAGCTCCTCGGCGGTGTCCAGGACGAGCAGCGCGTCGTCCCTGGTCAGGTCCGCGGCGGAGATGAGATGGCGCTTCACTTCTTTCGTTCCTCCTTCGGCCCCAGAACCACCGCGTCGCGGTCGTCGTTCTCGGCCAGCAGGACCCTGACGTTCTCGCGCTTGGAGGTGGGCAGGTTCTTGCCCACGTAGTCGGCCCGGATCGGCAGCTCGCGGTGGCCGCGGTCGACCAGGACGGCGAGCTGGACGGCGCGCGGGCGGCCCAGGTCGTTGAGCGCGTCGAGCGCCGCGCGCACGGTGCGGCCGGAGTAGAGCACGTCGTCGACCAGGACGACGATGCGGTCGTCGATGCCCTCGGCGGGCAGGTCGGTGCGGCTGAGCGCGCGGGCGGGCTTCATGCGCAGGTCGTCGCGGTACATCGTCACGTCGAGCGAACCCCAGGGCACGGGCCGGCCCTCGACCTCCTGCAGGAGCGCGGCCAGCCGCTGGGCGAGCGTCACGCCGCGGGTCTGGATGCCGAGGAGGACGACGTCGTCGCCGCCCTTGGTGCGTTCGAGGATCTCGTGCGCGATACGGGTGAGCGCGCGCCGGATGTCGGGCCCTTCGAGAACGGCCTTGTGACCGTCCGCCACGCTCGTCTCGACCGGCCCATCCGGCCGGGAGGCAGCATTCACCACCGAAACCTCCTTTCCCGCCTCACAGGACGGGTCTTAAAGGACGCCTTGTCCCCATCACGGTAGCAGTCACACCTGGCTGGCAAGTACCCGGGGCCACCATGTCTTGCCTGGTGAGAGCGGTCACACCGGACGAAGGAAAGGCCACTTCGGCGGTCCGGCGAAACGCCTGGGACATCTGGCCTGCGGGGCTTCGCGCCGATCCGGACGCCCCGGATCGAGACCTGCGGATTCGACCCCTTTTTTCCAATCAGCTTGACCTAGGGCCGTCACCGTTTTACCGTCACTGTCCGTAACCATCCCTGGAGATGGACCCTTAGGGCGATGTGGCCCGCCGGATCCTGATCTTCCCCAGGGCCCGACAACGACGACGAAAGTGAGCCTGGGGGGCCGCAACATGCCGTCTGAATACGCTAAGGCTCTCGGCGCGCGCCTGCGCGCCATCCGCACCCAGCAGGGCCTTTCCCTGCACGGTGTGGAGGAGAAGTCACGCGGCCGCTGGAAGGCCGTCGTCGTGGGTTCGTACGAGCGGGGCGACCGCGCCGTCACCGTTCAGAAGCTGGCCGAGCTCGCCGATTTCTATGGCGTGCCGGTTTCCGAGTTGCTGCCCGGCGGAGCTGCGCCGAGCCCTCTCGGGCCTACACCCAAGCTCGTGATCGATCTCGAGCGGCTGCAGCAGCTTCCGAAGGACAAGGCCGGTCCACTCGCCCGTTACGCCGCGACGATTCAAAGCCAGCGGGGCGACTACAACGGAAAGGTCCTGTCCATCCGGCAGGAGGACCTGCGTTCGCTTGCAGTGATCTATGACAAGTCTCCGACCGAGCTGACCGAAGAGCTCATCACCTGGGGTGTTCTCGACCCGGAGGCGCGCCGCGCCGTCGAGTCGTTCTGATCCCGCCGGGCGGTGGCGCCCCCGCGCCGCCTCCCGACCGGCCCGCTGAATGAGCGGGCCATGCTTCGGTATCCGGGGCGTGATGAAACCATCACGCCCCGGATCTGTTCTTCCGGTTTCCCCGGCAGCCGTCCGGCCGTGACCAGGAGTGGTCAAAGACCCGTGTGGGTGATCATGGATCAGTGGTCATGGCCGCAGCCGTCGGCGCCGTCCGGCACCCGCCGCCCCGAGGCCGCCCACGCGGCGCGGTCGGCCGCCGTGTCGTCGATGCCGTACCCGGGGGCGAACCGCCGCCACGGCCGGACCGCCTCCAGCTGGGCCGCCAGGCCGAGCAGCAGCGCCTCGTTGCCCGGCGCGGCCACGAGCTGCACCGACAGCGGCAGACCGGCGTCGTCCACGCCCATCGGCACCGTGGCGGCCGGATAGCCCGCCAGGTTCCAGGCCGCCGTCATCGGCGCGTAGGTGATCGCCGACCCGACGCTGTGCAGCCACGACCCCGAACCCCACTGCCGCGCCTTCGGCGCCCGCTGCGCGAGCGTCGGCATGACCAGGACGTCACGGCGCCCGAACAGCGGCGCGACCGCCTCCCGGAACCGCTGCCGGTCGTCCGGCCGCGGCGGCAGGACCTTCGCCGCGACCCGTCCCGCCCGGACGTGCCGCCGCGTGCGGGTCTCCAGGCGCGGGTCCGCGAAGAGCGGCTCGGCGTCCGCCCTCGGCAGGGCGAACCAGCGGGACACCACCGCGGTGCCGGCCCAGAGCGGGTAGGCGGGGTCGTCCCGCACCACCTGGTGGCCGAGCCCCACGAACACCTTGCCCGCGGCCCGTACCGCCGCCTTGAGGTCCGGCCTGATGCGGACGCCGGGCGCGGGCGGCTTGACCGACAGCGCGATCCGCACGCCACGCGGGTCGTCCGGCTCCGCCAGCTCGGCCCGGTCGGCCATCACCGAGAGCATCAGCGCCGCGTCCGCCACCGTCGTCGCGAGCGGCCCGTTCTCGGCCATCGAGTCCCAGGCGTCGGTGCCGAGCTCGGCCGGCACCAGGCCCAGCCCCGGCTTGATCCCGAACAGCCCGCAGTTGGCGGCGGGAATCCTGATCGACCCGGCCCCGTCGTTCCCGTGCGCGACCGGCACCATCCCGGACGCCACCGCCGCGGCCGAGCCGCCCGACGAGCCGCCCGCCGTCCGCGCCGGGTCCCACGGGTTGCGGGCGATCCCGTAGACGTTGTCGGTGAAGGGGTAGATGCCGAACTCGGGGAGGTTGCTCAGCCCCACCACCACCGCGCCCGCGGCCCGCAGCCGCGCCACCACGGTGTGGTCGGCCTCCTGCGGCGCGTCCGGCGTCGCCGCCGACCCGACCCGCATCGGCTCGCCCGCCACCGGCACGTTGTCCTTGATCGCCACCGGGACGCCGGCGAGCGGCCCGCCGGCGACCTCCGCCGCCTCGGCCAGCGCCCGTTCGCGCCGGACCCGCACGAACGCGCCCAGCTCGCCGTCGAGCGCCTCGATGCGCTCCAGATGCTCCCGGACGACCTCGACCGCCGTGACCTCGCCCGCGCGCACCGCGGCCGAGATCTCCGTGGCGCTCCGCCCCACCCAGTCATTCATGGAGACAGAGTCTGCCATTCCGCCACACCATCCGCCCCGGGGACGACCCTGCTCCCACGGCCCTCAGATCACGCGGACGCGGGCACCGCCGGGCGCTCGGCGCGTCCCCGCTCCGCACGCCCACGGCGTGGGGCGACGAGCGCCAGGACCACCACCCCCGCCATCGCCACGGCGCTCACCGCGAACCCGATCGTGAACCCGCTCTCCGCGGGCAGCCCGCCGACCACGGACGCCGCCACGATGACCGCGCTGACCTGGGTGCCCAGCGAGGCTCCCACCGTACGGATCAGCGTGTTGATCCCGGTGGCCACCCCGGTCTCGCTCACCGGCACCGCGGCCACCACGAGGTTCGCGACCGCCGCGTACGCGAACCCCAGGCCGACGCCCCGCACGATCCCGCCCGAGTACAGCTGCCACATCTCCGCGTGCCGGAACGCCAGGAACCCGTAGCCGACCCCGGTCAGCACGGCGCCCGCCAGCAGCACCGCCCGCGACCCGACCCTGCGGTCCAGCAGGCCCGCGGTCATTCCCGCCACGGTCATCCCGACGCTGGCCGGAATCTGCAGCAGCGCGGCCTGGGTCGCCGTGCCCCCGAACCCGAATCCGGACCGTTCCGGCAGCTGCACCAGCAGCGGGAAGAGCACTCCCCCGGCCATCAGCGCGTACCCGGACAGCAGCGAGGCCGCGTTGGCCGTCCACACTCCCCGCCGCCGCATCAGCTTCAGGTCGACCAGCGGATCGGCGACCCGCCGTTCCACCACCACCCAGAGCACCGCCAGCCCGAGCGACAGCGCCAGCAGGCCGATCACGCCGGGCGAGGCCCAGCCCCAGTCCATGCCCTGCGTCAGCGCGGTCAGCGCGGCGACCAGCCACCCCGCGAACAGCGCCGCCCCCCACCAGTCGACCGGTGCGCCCCGCCGGGGCCCAGAAGAAGATGGAACGATCCACCACGCGAGCAGAAATCCGGGCACCAGCCCCGCCACCGGCACCCAGAGCAACCACCGCCACCCCAGCTGGTCGATGATCGGCCCGGCGATGCACCACGACACCGCGCCGCCCAGCCCGAGCATCGACGACATCAGCCCCACCGCCGACGCGGTCCGCTCCGGCGGGAAGACGTCCCGGATGAGCGTGTAGGCCAGCGGGAAGACCCCGCCCCCGATCCCGCTCAGCACCCGCCCCACGAGCATGACCTGCAACGACCCCGCCGACGCCGCGACGACCATCCCCACCGTCGCGACCGCGACCACGACCAGCAGCACCCGCCGCGGCCCGTAGAGGTCCCCCAGCCTCCCCACCACCGGCGTCGCCACCGCCGCCGACAACGTCATCGCGGTCAGCGCCCACGCCGCCCCGGCCGCCGTCGTGTCCAGCCCCTCCTGCAACAGCGGCAGCGCGGGCGTCACGACCGCCATCGAGAGCGAGTACGCCATGACGCCGAGGAAGGCCAGCAACGGCACCAGACCCCGCCCGCCCACGCTCCCGCCTCCTCGCATCGCGCCATAACTTTCTCACGAGGGCGTAAAACGTTCGCGCGCGGACACCAGGACCCCGCCGGTGGGGCCGCCTCGGGGGGGAGCGGCCGCCACCGGCGTGGCCGGCTGGCTGGGACCGTCCTCTCGACGGAGGTGTTGACCAGACGGTCCCAGCGATCAGGGCCGGGGCCGCCGCGCCGGTGAGGAGTGACGAACGGCGGCCCCGGCTCCCCCCGCGTGGCCGGTTCAATGGGGGAGGAACGGCCACCCTCTCCCAGGATCTGGAGCCAGACCCCAGAAGAGGCAGGGGCTAAGAAAGAACCAGAGCATGAAGGCAGAGCCCCCACGCCAGACGTTCCAGAAGGCGCCCCCTCGAACCGGCACGAACGATCGAACAAAGCGCGGTAGCCCCCACCCCGAACTCAAGAGCCACCCCCGAAAAGGAGCCGGGACGAAGTAGAGCCCCACCTCGAAGACCCCAGAGGAACACCCCCTGAGCCGGCACTAACGGTCAAGCAGATGCCCCCACCCCCGGACTCATCCCTTGAGCCCAAGAGCCACCCCCGAGAGGGAACCGGGCGAAGCAGAGCCCACCTCCAAGGCCCCAGGGGAACACCCCCCTGGGCTGGTAACTAACGGGTCGGGCAGATGCCCCCGGACTCAAGAGCCCGAACCCGGAGGAGGCCGGGGGCGGGGGGCACCCCACCCCCGGACTCAAGAGCTCCAACCCCGGAAGGGGCCGGGGGCGTGGGGGCAGAGCCCCCACACCGGGGGTTCCAGGGGGTCGCCCCCTGGGCAAGCATCAACGGACGGACGAGGGAGGCGGCCGCCAGGCCGCCGACCACGCCCCGGCCATCCGGCCGGGGTCGCCCCCTGGGCTAGCACTTGACCGCCCGACCGTGGGGAAGGTGCGCGAAGCGCACCGACCACACGTCCCCAGAGGAGGAGGCGGTCAACTCGCCCAGGTGTCGGGGATCGGGAGGGTGGGCTGGCTGGTGATGCCGAGGGAGTCTTCGACCAGGGACACGAAGATCTCGGCGTCGTGCATGAGCTCGTCGGCCTCGCGCGGGGCGACCGCGCGCGGGAGGCCCGCCTCGGCGGCGGCGCGCTTGTCGGCGCCGGCGGCGAAGAAGGCGGCCCACTCACGGAGTGCGGGGTCGGCTTCGGGCAGGAGCACCCAGACGCTGCGCGGACGGCCGCGCCGGTGGGTGTCGAGCGGCTCCTTGGAGGCCAGCACCGCGGCGGCGGCGCGCAGGGCCGCCAGGTGGGCGCAGACGTAGCGGACGGCGGGCGAGGTCGCTTCGGCCGCCTCGGCCAGGCCCATGCGGGCGGCCTGGAGCTGCCCGACGGCGGTGTGCGCGGGCCGGGGTGCAGGAAGCGGTCGGGGGCGAGGGCCCGGTGGCTGGCTGAACTGGGCGGACGAGTGAACGCTGTGTGCGGTCATCGTTGCGGACATGCCTGTCTCCTTCCGGCTCGGGCCGGTCGGGCGGAGAGCTTCCCCTCACTCCGCCCGACCGTCCGTACCCGTGGGGACCACGGGGACGTCGCCCTGGCGCGGGCCGCGAGTCCCGGCGCCAGCGTCGAACGTAAGTTCGACGCACTCACAGTAAATCGCCCTGGTGGCGATTCGTCAATGTGTTCGAACGCGTGTCGCCGACCGATGTGATTGCGCTGGTCAGCGGCATGGGACCAGTAGAACACCAGGGTCTGACAGTCCGTCCCGCGCAGGTCATCGACCCGGGGCGACGTACGTCACTTCGGGCGGCGGAGGTGCACCGGGACGTTGGTGGCGACGAGCTCGGGGAAGTACTCGGCGATGTGCATGGGCATCCGGACGCACCCGTGCGAGGCCGGGTAGCGGGGGACGTCGAGCGCGCCGTGGAAGGCGATGCCGCCGTTGAAGTAGATGGGGTTGTAGAGCTGCCCGAGGGGCGAGATCTCCCAGCCCGAGGCGCGGCGGCCGGTGCGGAAGTCGCCGGTGCCGGTGGTCGCGTAGCGGCAGCGGGCCACGGTGGCGCCGCGGTCCTTGGCGCAGTAGTACTCCCCCGAGCCGGACGAGATGTGGCTGATGAGGGCGGGCTCGCCGTCCTTGTAGACCACCAGGTACTGCCGCTTGAGGTCGACGTCGACGCGGTCGCGTTCGCGGCGCTTGGCCATCGGCCGCGGCTCCTCCGGCGCGTCCAGGGCCTTCCAGAACGCCGTGCCGACCGTGCTGCTCACCTTGAGCCGGTTGACCTTCTGGAACGCCCACACGGCCATCTGGGTGCTGATCCCGTACTTGCCGTCGGCGCGCCCGGGGTCGTAGTCGAGCTCCTTGAGGCGGCGCTGGAGCTCGCGGACGGCGGGGCCCTTGGCCCCCGCCTTGAGCCGGGGGCGCGGCGCCGGCGAGGCGGCGGGCGGGGACGCGGAGGGCGTGCCGGACGCGGGCGGCCTCGAGGTGGCCGGGGTCGACGTGGCCGGGGTCGACGTGGCCGGGGTCGACGGCGCGGACGTGGCGCTCCGGGTGGAACCGGTCGCCGAACATCCCGCCAGCGCCACGACGCCGGCCGCGATCATCGTTCCGCTCGTCCGCACGTTCATCTGCTCACCTCTTGCCCCATCCCTCCCGTTGGATGCGCGCGAGGGCCGGCGGGTTCACCGGCCTTCCGCCGGGTCTGCACACCTTAGGGTTCTGGCCATGCATCCCAACACCGAACGGGTGACCTCGGCCCTGCGCGCGAGCGGCGCGGCGGGCGAGATCGTCGAGCTCCCCGAGTCCGCCCCCACCGCCCAGGCGGCCGCCGACCAGCTGGGCTGTGAGATCGGCGCGATCGCCAACAGCCTGATCTTCAACGCGGACGGGGCGCCGCTGCTGGTGCTCACCAGCGGCGCCCACCGGGTCGACACGGGCCGGGTGGCGGCGCTGGTGGGCGCGGAGAAGGTCAAGCGGGCGACCCCGGAGTTCGTCCGGGAGGCGACCGGGCAGCCGATCGGGGGCGTCGCGCCGGTGGGCCACCCGGTGCCGGTCCGTACCCTCGTGGACGTCTGGCTGCAGAAGCACGACCAGGTGTGGGCGGCCGGCGGGCATCCGCACACGGTCTTCCCGACCACCTTCGACGAACTGCTGCGCATCACCGGGGGCGACCCCGCGGAAGTGGGAGACTGACCACGTGAGCACCGAGATCTGGCACAACCCGCGCTGCTCGAAGAGCCGCACCGCCAAGGCCGCGCTGGACGAGGCGGGCGTCGAGTACGTCGAGCGCCGCTACCTGGACGAGCCGCCGACGGCCGAGGAGCTCGACGCCGTCCTGACGCGGATCGGGGCGGAGCCGTGGGAGGTGGCGAGGCTGGCCGAGCCGGTCGCCAAGGAGCTGGGCCTGAAGGACCTCGAGCACGACCGCGCGCGGTGGATCGAGCTCATGGTCGCCCACCCGGCGCTCATCCAGCGGCCGATCGTCCTGACGGACGCGGTGGCGGTCGTGGCGCGCGACCCCGAGTCGGTGCGCAAGGCACTCGACAGCGCGTGACGCGGGTGTGATTCTGGGGAACCATACGCTGGTAGGGAGGGGCGATGTCAGCGGAGATGCGCACCGGCCCGGGTGCCCGCCACTCGGATTTCCGGGGGATCGATCCCGCGGCGCTCAACCAGCTCATCAGGCAGGTCAAGGACGCCGACAACGCGATCAAGAGCTGGCTCAGCTCCCACCGCCCGCCGGCGGGCGTCCCGGCCACCGGGCACCGCCAGGCCGACCAGGTCGCGCGGTGGGCCGCCGACCAGCTGGGCATGCTCTCCCGCCGCTACAACTTCGCGATCACGCATCCGGACCGGGGCGGCGGGGTGGACGCTCCCCCGGCGGCGCCCGCGCCGGAGTCCGGCACGCCCGACCCGGGGACGCCCCGCAGCGGCGGCGGCACGCCCGCGCCGCCGCCCGCCAAGCCTCCGACCTCCAAGCCACCGACGTCCAAGCCACCGACGTCCAAGGCGCCCTCGGACCGGGGCACCACCCCGCGCGGCGCCGGCGATCTGGGCGAGTTCCCCACCCGGCAGGCGGCGCTCAAGGCGGCCAAGACCGACGCGCTCGCCGTGGTCGCCGCCGTCCAGGACCGCAAGCCCGTCCCCGACCCGGTGTGGAAGCACCTCAAGGCCAACGCCGACGACCCCGACTACACCGAGAAGTTGTACGACCGGCTCGGCCCGGCCGGGATCGCCGAGCTGGTCAGGGCCGCGGAGGGCGACCAGGCCAGACTGGCGGCGATCCGTGAGTCGATCGGCGTGGCGAGCCACCACCTGTCGATGGACGTCAAGTGGCTGCGGGCATTGCTCGCCGAGGCCGACCGCACCGGCGTGCGCCCGGTCGTCGTGCAGGTGCTCACCGGCGCCGACATGACCAGGAAGACCCGGGAGGCGCTGGCCGGTCTCGGCCTGCGGCCCGGCACCCGGGCGGCGGCACTGTGACGACCGAGCCGCGACGACCCGAGCTGTAAGGACCTGATGTCCGTCCCCCCGCCCCCCGGCAGCCTCCCGCCACCGCTGGACGACACGTCCGCGATGTCGCTGCCGCCCACCGAGAAGCCCAACCCGGTCTACCGGGAGCTCTACCAGGCCTACGCCGCCGCGTACGGCAGCATCGGGCAGCTGCGCAAGGCGCTCGACCCGGCGTTGAAGACGCTGCGCGGCACCGACGCCTGGCTGGGCCCGGAGTCGCGCGAGTGGGGCGGGCAGCTGGACGCACGGCGTGGCGACCTGCAGAAGGCGGCCGATCGTATCCTCTGGGACATGTACGACCGGCTGTCGGCGACCCAGCGCGTCATCACGCGCGCGTGATCAGGTTTACTCTCTGATCCGTGAGGGAGCCGAAGCTGCGTGAGATCGACGAGCGGGGCTTCCGGCGCCGTCTCAACGCCATCCTGGACGTCTACGCCGCCGCGATGCGGCCCCCGTTCGAGCAGTTGCCCGGCCGCCACACGATCATGGAGCGGCACGCCGCGTACCCCGGGTTCCGGGCCTTCGTGGGCGAGGGCCGCGGCTCGTTCCTCTCGCCGGTGACCGTCGCCGGCTTCGCCTACGGCTTCCACGGCGCCGGCGGCCAGTGGTGGCACGACGTCGTCCACCACGCGCTGACCGAGCGGGGCGGGCCCGAGCACGCCGCGGAGTGGCTCGACGACCCGTTCGAGGTCGCCGAGCTGCACGTCCATCCCGACCACCAGGGCCGCGGCCTCGGCCGGGCCCTGCTGACCTCGCTGTGCGCGGGACGCCGGGAACGCACGGTGGTGCTCTCGACGCTCGACCTCAGGCCGGACTCGCCGGCCCGCCGCCTCTACCGGTCGGTGGGCATGATCGATCTGCTCACCGACTTCGAGTTCCCCGGGGGCGGGCCGCGTTACGCGGTGATGGGCGCGGCGTTCCCGCTGGCGCCGTACGCCGCCGCGTCCAGCAGCCCGTAGACCTCGCGGGTCGCCGTCGACTTGTTGAACGTGATGAAGTGGATGCCGGGGGCGTCCTGCTCGAGCAGCTCGCGGCACAACTCGGCGGCGTGCTCGATGCCCAGCCGCCGCACCGCCTCGGGGTCGTCGGCGACGGCCTCGAAGCGTGCCCGCACCTCGGCCGGGAACGGCGCGCCCGACAGCTGCTCGGACCGCTCGATCGTGCTCATCTGCGTCACCGGCATGATGCCGGGCAGGATCGGCACGTCGCAGCCGGCCGCCGCGGCCCGGTCGCGCAGCCGGAAGTAGTCGTCGGCGCGGAAGAACATCTGGGTGATCGCGTAGTCGGCGCCCGCCCGGCACTTCTCCACGAAGTAGCGGGTGTCGCTCTCGATGTCGCGCGACCGCGGGTGCTTGTAGGGGAACGCGGCGACGCCCACGCAGAAGTCGCCGTAGGAGCGGATCATCTGGACGAGGTCGGCCGCGTACTCCACGCCGTCCGGATGCTTGATCCACTCCCCCATCGGGTCGCCCGGCGGGTCGCCGCGCAGCGCCAGGATGTTGCGCACGCCGACGGACGCGAACCGCCCGATCAGGTGGCGCAGCTCGGCCTGGGAGTGGTCGACCGCGGTGAAGTGCGCGACCGGGGTCAGGGTGGTGTCGGTGGCGATGCGCTCGACGATGTCGACGGTCTTGTCGCGGGTGCCGCCACCCGCCCCGTAGGTCACCGAGACGAACGTGGGGTTGAGGGACTCGAGCTCGCGGATCGTGCGCCAGAGCGTCCGGGCGCCCTTCTCCGTCTTGGGCGGGAAGAACTCGAACGAGAAGGACCGGCCGCCCGCCGCGAGCAGCTCGCGGATGGTGGGCGCCCGGTCGGGGCGTGCGCGTCGCATCCCCCTAGCCTAATGGAGGCCCGAGAACCCCTGGCGTCTCCGGCATGTCCGGATCGATACGATCACGTTCATGTCCACCCGGCTCATCCGCAAGGAGGTCGACGAGGCGCTGGTGGCCTTCGTCGACCGTCAGCGCCCCGCCCTGCTGGGCATCAGCGACGAACTGGCGCCCATGCTGGCGACACTGGACGGCCTGCTGGCCGGGGGCAAGCGGCTGCGGCCCGCCTTCTGCTACTGGGCCTGGCACGGTGCGGGCGGCGGTGCGCGGCCGGAGCTGGTCACGGCGGCGGCCTCGCTGGAGCTGCTCCAGGCCAGCGCGCTGATCCACGACGACGTGATGGACGCCAGCGACACCCGCCGGGGACAGCCGTCGGTGCACCGCCGGTTCGAGGCGATGCACCGCGAGCAGGGCCGTCCCGGCGCCGCGGCGCAGTTCGGCGAGGGCGCGGCGATCCTGCTCGGCGACCTGTGCCTGGCCTGGTCGGGCGAGATGTTCGAGTCGAGCGGCCTGGAGCCGGACCGGCTGGCCCGGGGCCGCGCGGTCTACGACCTCATGCGGACCGAGGTGATGGCCGGCCAGTACCTGGACATGCTGGAGGGCACCCGCGACACCGGCACGGTGGACACGGCGCTGCGGGTGGTGGAGTACAAGAGCGCCAAGTACACGATCGAACGGCCGCTGCACCTGGGGGCGGCCCTGGCCGGCGCGCCGCTCGAGGTCACCGGGGCGCTGAGCGCGTACGGGCTGCCGCTGGGCGTCGCGTTCCAGCTCCGCGACGACGTGCTCGGGGTGTTCGGCGATCCGGCCGAGACCGGCAAGCCCGCCGGGGACGACCTGCGCGAGGGCAAGCGCACCGTGCTGGTCGCCCTCACGCTGGAGCGGGCCGACGCGGCGCAGGCCGCGATGATGCGCACCTATCTGGGAGATCCGGGGCTGGACGAGGCGGGCGTGACCGCGCTGCGCACGATCATCGAGGAGACCGGCGGCCTGGCGGCCTGCGAAGCCATGATCGACCGGTACGCGGCCGAGTCGGGCGCGGCGCTGGAGGGCGCCCCGCTCACCGAGGAGGCGCGGGGCGCGCTGGGCGAGCTCATGATCGCCGCCACCGCCCGGCGCGTCTGACGCGGCCGCCCCGGCACGTTCGGCACGCACGTTCGGGCACGCGCGTTCGGGCACGTCGGCGGCGGTCCGGCCGGCGCCCTGGTTTACCTGTGTGACGAATTTGACACGATGTGGCCACTTAGGGCTGCCGGGGTAGCACTGTGACACCGTTTGGTGGCAGAAATATCGCCATGCCTCCCGAACAGCCCGATGGCCGGACACCGCGCATCGCCCCGCTCCCCCGCGACGAATGGGGCGACCTCCTGAAGGTCGTGGCCGACACCACCGGGCCGCTCAACATCTTCACCACGCTCGGCCGCCATCCCGCGCTGTTCGAGTCGTGGATCGGGTTCGGGTCCATGCTGCTCATGAAGGGCACGCTCGGCGCGCGCGACCGCGAGCTCGCCATCCTGCGCACGGCCCACCACCGTTCCTGCGCGTACGAGTGGCACCACCACCACCGGATCGGCCTGGAGGCGGGCCTGACCGAGGCGGAGATCGCCGCGCTGCGCCTCGACCTGGACGGCCACGGCTGGAGCCCCGAGGACCGCATGGTGCTGGCCGCCGCCGACGAGCTGCACGCCGAGGGCACGGTGACCGGCGCCACCTGGGCCGAGCTCGCCGGGCGGTACGACGAGCGCGAGCTGATCGAACTGGTGATCCTCATCGGCCACTACCACATGGTGGCCTTCGCCCTGAACGCCCTGAACGTCCAGCCCGAGGAGGAGACGTGACCTCCCCAGCCAGGTGGCGCTGGACGGCCGGCGCCGGGGCGCTGGCCGCCGTTCTCGCGCTGCTGGCCGTGCCCGCGCCGTCCGCCCGGGCGGTGCGGCCGGCGCAGAGTGCGCAGGCCGCCGGGCGCTGCGGCGACCCCGTCCAGCGGCCGTGGTGCGACACCTCGCTGACCGCCGACCGGCGGGCCGGGCTGCTGCTGGCCGCGCTCTCGGTGGACGAGCGGATCGCGCTGCTGGCGACCGACGACCCGCTCGGCGGCCCGCTCGGCGGGTTCACCGAGAACGCGCACGCCGACACCAACGCCGGGATCGACCGGCTCGGCGTCCCGCCGCTCTACATGGCCGACGGGCCCGCCGGCGTACGGCAGGGCAGGGCCACCCAGCTGCCCGCGCCGATCTCGCTCGCCGCCGGGTTCGACCAGGCCATCGCGCAGCGGTACGGGGCGACCGTCGGCTGGGAGGCCCGGCACCGCGGCAACGACGTGATCTTCGGCCCGACCGTGGACGTGCTGCGCACCCCGTGGAACGGCCGCACGTTCGAGGCGTTCGGCGAGGACCCGTTCCTGTCCTCGGCCACCGGCGCCGCCTGGGTGCGCGGTGCGCAGAGCCAGGGCGTGGCCGCCTCGGTCAAGCACCTGGCCGTCTACACGCAGGAGACCAACCGGCTCCGCCTCAACATGAAGGTCGCGCCGCGCACGCTCCGCGAGATCTACCTGCCGCCCTTCGAGGCCGCGGTGAAGGACGGCAGGGCCGGCACCGTCATGTGCGGGTTCGGGCAGCTGAACGGGCGCTGGTCGTGCGAGGACGGCGGCGTCCTCAACAAGATCCTGCGGGACGAGTGGGGCTTCACGGGCTTCGTGCCCTCCGACCACACGGCGGCGCACGACGCGGCCAGCGCGGCCAACGGCGGCCTCGACCTGGAGATGCCGATCGGGCTGCAGTTCAACGCCTGGCGGCTCAAGCAGGCGATGAGCCAGCAGAAGGTCACGCAGGCCACGATCGACGGCGCGGCCCGCAACGTCCTCCGCACGATGTTCGCGTTCGGGGTCTTCGACCGCGCCGCGTACGCCAACGACCTCACCCGGATCGACCGGACCGCGAGCGAGACCGCCGCCCGGGAGATCGCCGAGGCCGGGATCACCCTGCTCAAGAACTCCGGCGGCGCGCTCCCGCTCCGGGCGCCGAAGTCGGTCGCGCTGATCGGCAAGAGCGCCGAGGAGGTGCCGAGCGGCTTCGGCTCGGCGCAGGTGCAGCCGTTCTCCGTCGTCTCGCCGCGGCAGGGCATCACCCGGCGCGCGGGCGCCGGCACCAAGGTCACCTACCACGACGGCGGCGACCGCGGCCGGGCCGCGCGGGCGGCCGGGGAGGCCGAGGTCGCGATCGTCTTCGCCGCCGACGGGCAGGGCGAGTTCTTCGACAAGTCGTGCCTGACGCTGACCTGCAGCGGGCTGTTCGCCCGCGACCACGACGCGCTGATCTCCGAGGTCGCCCGCGCCAACCCCAACACCATCGTGGTGCTGGAGACCGGCGGGCCGGTGACGGCGCCGTGGGCCGACCAGGTCAAGGGCATCGTCGAGGCCTGGTATCCCGGGCAGCAGGGCGGCAACGCGATCGCCCGGGTGCTGTTCGGCGACGTGGACCCCGGCGGGCGGCTCCCGGTGAGCTTCCCCGCCCGGGAGGCCGACGCGCCCACGGCGGCCAACCCGGCGCAGTTCCCCGGGCAGGACGGCACCGTGACGTTCTCCGAGGGCGTCTTCGTGGGCTACCGGCATTACGACGCCAGGGGCATCGCGCCGCGCTTCCCGTTCGGCCACGGCCTCTCGTACACCAGCTTCCGCTACAGCGACCTGGCGGTGAGCCCGAACGCGGTGCAGGTCACCGTGACCAACACCGGCTCGCGGGCCGGCCACGCCGTGCCGCAGCTCTACCTGGGGCTGCCCTCGGCGGGCGTGGACGTGCCGCAGCCGCCCCGCCAGCTGAAGGGGTTCCGCAAGGTCACGCTGGCGCCGGGGCAGAGCACCCGGGTCACCTTCCCGCTCACCGCGCGCTCGCTCGCCTACTGGAACGAGTCGGCGAACGGCTGGAAGGTCGCTCCGGGCTGTTACCGGGTCATGGTCGGGGCGTCGTCCCGCGACATCGCGCTGACCGGCGGATTCGGCCAGGGAGGAGCGTCCTGCTAGGCAAGATCCTGGATCCCCTGCCGTTCACCCTCCGCACACGGTACAAATAAGGCAATCCATGTCGACCCCGCCGACCCGGAGCCCCCAGTGCCGCACAAGTCCCTTAATGGGAGGACGCTTCCGCGTTCCTCCTCGCACGGCCGGCCACTGGGCCCGGACGATCCGCGCCAGGTAGGGCGCTACGAGCTGATAGGCCGCCTCGGCGAAGGCGGCCAGGGCGTGGTCTACCTCGGCCGCGCCGACGGCGCCGACGACCTGGTGACGGTCAAGCTGCTGCGCGGCGGCACCGCCGCCGGGCAGCGGGCGCGCGCCCGCTTCGTCAAGGAGGCCGACGCCGCGCTCCAGGTCGCGGGCCGGCACACCGCCCGCGTGCTGGACGCCGACGTCACCGGCGACCGCCCGTACATCGTCAGCGAGTTCGTCGAGGGCCCCTCGCTCCAGCACGTCATCGAGGAGGACGGCCCGCTGCACGACGGCCCCCTCCAGCGCATGGCCCTGCGCACCGCGAGCGCGCTGGCCTCGATCCACAAGGCGGGCGTGGTGCACCGCGACTTCAAGCCCGGCAACGTGCTGCTCGGGCCGGACGGCGCGAAGGTGATCGACTTCGGGGTGGCCCGGATGGCGGACGCCACGCCGATCACCACCGGGCCGGTCGGCACCCCGGCCTACATGGCGCCCGAGCAGATCGAGGACGAGCCGGTCGGCCCGCCCGCCGACGTCTTCGCGTGGGGCGCCACGATGGTCTTCGCCGCCACCGGCCGGCCGCCGTTCGGCACCGGCCCCAGCGCGGCCGTCATGCGCCGCGTCACCACCCGCAGGCCCGACCTGGGCGAGCTGGAGGGGCCGCTGCGCGACCTGGTCGCCCGCTGCCTGGACAAGAACCCGGCGGCGCGGCCCACCGCGCGCCAGATCATCCGGGCGCTGCGGGACGACGAGCCGCCGCGCCCCAAGGCCAGGCCGCGGCGCATCCCCGCCTATCGCTGGCGGATGATGGTGGCGCTGGCGGCCGTCATGGCGGCCGGATTCCTCATCGGCCTCCTCTGAGGACCGAGCCCGGGCTCACCAGTGCGGCGGGCGCTCCTCCAGCAGGCGGTCGTCGTCGCTGCCGCCGCCGCGCCACTCGCCCCATCCGGTGTCGGTGTCGTCCGACGTCTGGTCCGGCAGGATCTCCATCTCGTCGTCGGTCAGGTCGACCGGCCGGTCGTCGTCGGGTCCCATGCTCATGGATCCATTGTCGGGCATGCCCCGGCCTCCTTTGAGCGAACCCCGCCCTAAGGAACGGTGAACGGCGCCACCCCCGAGGGCGGCCCGAGCGCGGCCCGGACGCAGGTCAGTCGGGCGGTTGAGGCAGCCGGCGGGACAGCTCGGCCGCGGCGGCGCGCGGGTCGGCGGCCTCGGTGAGGGCGCGGACGACCACGATCCGGCGGGCTCCGGCGGCGAGCACCTCGTCGAGGTTGCCGTGGTCGATGCCGCCGATGGCGAACCAGGGGCGCCCCTCGCGCTGCGACGCCACGTACTCCAGCAGCTTGGGCCCGGGGGCCGCGCGGCCGGGCTTGGTCGGCGTCGGCCAGACGGGGCCCGCGCAGAAGTAGTCGACGCCGGGCTCCGCGGCGGCCGCCGCGGCCTGCTCGCCGGAGTGCGTGGACCGGCCGATCAGGATGTCCTCGCCGACGATGGCTCGGGCCGCCGGGACCGGCAGGTCGTCCTGGCCCAGGTGCAGGACGTCGGCGTGCACGGCGTGCGCGATGTCGGCGCGGTCGTTGACCGCCAGCAGGGCGCCGTGGCGGTCGCACGCGGCCCGGAAGGCCTCCAGGTGCTCGATCTCCTGGCGCGCCTCCAGCCCCTTCTGGCGGAGCTGGACGATGTCGACACCGCCGGCCAGGACGGCGTCGAGGAACTCCGGCAGGTCGCCCTGCCGCTCCCTGGCGTCCGTGCAGAGGTAGAGGCGCGCGCGGCCGAGCCGCGCCTGCAGGCTGACGGCGCGGTCGGTGAGCAGGTGCCTGGACACGTGGGGGCCGGTTCCTTTCTCAGGCGTGAACGTGAGCGTGAGTCACAGGTGCGCGGACATGCCCATGGACATGGGCGCGGGGCCACGCGGCGACATCCGCGTGACCCCGCAATCCTGTCACGTCAGGCTTCTTCCAGATCTGGGCGGTATGGGGTTGTGTGAGGCGGCCCGGGAGGGCGGCCGTCAGAACGCGAGCGCCTGCGCTCGCCTGCGCACCTCGGTGCCCCGGTTTTCGGCGAGCGCCTCGGCCGGCGTCCCCGGCAGCGTGTCGTCCGGCGTGAACAACCACCGCAGGGTCTCGACGTCGCCGAAGCCGGCGTCCGACAGCAGGGTGAGCGTGCCGGGCAGGCCCTTGATGACCTGGCCGTCCTTGATGAACGCGGCCGGCACCGCGGGCCGGCCCTCCCGGCGCACGGCCAGGAGCTTGCGTTCACTGAGGAGCTGCTTGGTGCGGTTGAGCCTGATGCCGAGGCGTTCGGTCGCCTCGTTGAGGGAGAGCCACTCCCCGACCAGGCCATCGGTGCGCGGGTCAAGATCGTTGTCGACAGTCGCGTGCATCTGCGTCACGTCACCCTGCCTACCACGCGCGCCGATCCGTCAAACCCTCAGGTTCGCACCGCCTGCCGCACGGGCACCTCGGGGTCGGCGAGGGCCGCCGGGTCGACCGGGGTGCCCGCGGTGATCACCCGGCGGGACTGCACCAGGTCACGGGGCCTGTCGACGGTCAGGACCGCGTCCAGCCGGTCGCCGGTGAGCCAGCAGACGGCCCACTTGTCCCCCGCCGGATCGCCCCGGTGGATCATGCGTTCGGCGACCGGGTGATGCCCCGCGTACTGCACCATCTTCCCGAACTGCTCGGACCAGAAGTAAGGAACGGCGTCGTAGGTCTCCTGGCGCCCGAGCAGGGACGCGGCGGCCACCTCGGGGGCGTTGAGCGCGGTGTCCCAGTGCTCGACGAGCAGCCGGCGCCCGTACCGCTCCGACCACCAGGCCGCGCAGTCGCCCACCGCGACGATGCCGGGCCGGCCGGTGCGCAGCGAGGAGTCGGTGACGACGCCGCGCTCGATCTCCAGCCCGGAGCCCTCCAGCCAGCCGATCTCGGGCCGGACGCCGACGCCCACGACGATCTCGTCGGCCTCGAGGTGGTCGCCGCCGGCCAGGGCCAGGCGGCCGTGCTCGATCGCGGCGACCTTGACGCCGGTGCGGAGCTCGATGCCCGCCTCGGCGTACCAGCGCGCGGTCAGGGCGCCCACCTCGGGCCCGATCGCGTTGGCCAGCGGCGTGTCCGCGGCCTCCACCACCGTGACGGCGCAGCCCTTCTTGGCGGCGGTGGTGGCGACCTCGGCGCCGATCCAACCCGCGCCGACGATGACGACGCGGGCGCCCTCGGTCAGCCCCTCGCGCAGCCGCCGCGCGTCGTCGACGGTGCGCAGCACATGTTGCGGGCCGTCTCCCGGCAGCGTGACGGGCGTCGCGCCGGTGGCGATCACCAGCCCGTCGAACGGCAGGTCGCCGGCCGTGGTGGAGAGCGTCCCGCCGCCGCCGTCGGCCGGGCTCAGCCCGGTCGCGCGCTCGCCGAGCAGCAGCTCGCAGCGCAGCCCGTCCCAGTCGGCGTCGACCGTGGTGTCGTCGCTGTCGCCGGCGAGCACCGCCTTCGACAGCGGCGGCCGGTCGTACGGTCTGTGCCGTTCGGCCGAGACGAGCGTGAGCCCGCCCTCGTACCCCTTGCTCCGAAGTGCCTCGACGGACCGCACGCCCGCCAGCCCGCCGCCCACGACGATGACCCTGTCCATGAAGGTGAACCTTAGTCGGGCCGTCCGCGGCAGAACTAGACGGGTGTCCAGACATATGCGCACATTCAGACGGACGTAGGGTGGAGGTGCACGAACGCGGGAGTCCGGTGCGACCGGGCTGAGAGGGCCCCTGATCGGGGGGCCGACCGCCACGACCTGATCCGGATCATGCCGGCGAAGGGAGCCCGGATGGACATTGTGATCATTGGCGCCGGCGTCATCGGCCTGGCCACCGCCTGGCGGGCCGCCGCCCGCGGGGCCGCCGTCACGCTGGTCGATCCCGAGCCGGCGAGCGGCGCCTCGTCCGTCGCCGCCGGGATGCTGACCCCGGTGAGCGAGCTCACCTACGGCGAGGAGCCGCTGCTGCGCCTCGGCCTGGCGTCCCGCGAGCGCTACGGCGCGTTCATCGCCGAGCTCGAGGAGCTGACCGGCCACGACACCGGCTACCGCGGCGACGGCATCCTGGAGGTCGCGTTCGACTCCGACGACCTCGGCTATCTCGACGACCTGCGCCGCTTCCAGGAGTCGCTGGGCATCCGCGTGGAGGCGCTCACCGGCCGCGAGTGCCGCAAGGCCGAACCGATGCTGGCGCCGGGCGTGCGCGGCGGCCTGCTGGCCCCCGAGGACGGTTCCGTCGACCCGCGCAGGCTCGCCCCCGCCCTGCTCGCCGCGGCCGGGAGGCTGGGCGTACGGCTCGTCCGGCGCCGCGCGGCCGCCGTGATCGTCGAGAACGACGCGGCGGCGGGGGTGCGGCTGGACGACGGCTCGGAGATCCGGGCCGCGAAGGTGCTGCTGGCCGCCGGTCCGTGGTCGGGCGACGTCGAGGGGCTGCCGCCCGGCGTCGTGCCGCCCGTCCGGCCGGTGAAGGGCCAGGTCATCCGGCTCCGCACGCGCGTTCCGTTCCTCCGGCGGGCCACCCGCGGGCTGGTCAGGGGATCGTCGGTCTACCTCGTGCCGCGCGCGGACGGGGAGATCGTGATCGGCGCCACCCAGGAGGAGCTGGGGTTCGACACCCGCGTCACCGCCGGAGGCGTGTGGGAGCTGCTCCGCGACGCGCGCGAGCTGCTGCCCGGCGTCACCGAGCTGGAGTTCACCGAGGTCTCGGCGGGCCTGCGGCCGGGGTCGCCGGACAACGCGCCGGTGATGGGCCCGACCGCGCTGCCGGGGTTCTTCCTCGGCACCGGGCACTTCCGCAACGGGATCCTGCTCGCCCCGGTCAGCGCCGACGTGCTGACCGAGGTGCTGCTGGACGGCACCGTGCCCGAGGTCGGAAGGCCGTTCGCGCCCGGCCGGTTCGACGCCGCCGGGGCGAACGGGCCGAAGACGAGAGTGGGGGGAGCCTCGTGAGGGTGTTCGTCAACGGCGAGGAACGCGACCTGCCCGACGGCACGAGCGTCGCGGCGGTGGTCGCCACCGTCACCACGGCCGCGTCCGGCGTGGCGGCGGCGCTCAACGACGAGGTCGTCCGGCGGTCCGAGTGGGACGCGACGACGGTACGCGAGGCGGATCGGCTCGAGGTGCTGACCGCCGTGCAGGGAGGTTGACGTGGAAGGGCGAGACACCGGGCGGCTGGCCGTCGGGGGCCGCGAGTACGACTCGCGGCTGATCATGGGCACCGGCGGCGCGCCGAGCATGCACGTGCTGCGCGAGGCGCTCGTCGCGTCCGGCACGCGGCTGACGACGGTCGCGATGCGCCGGGTCGACCCGGCGGCGCGCGGGTCGGTGCTGGACGTGCTGCGCGAGTGCGGCATCGAGGTGCTGCCCAACACCGCCGGCTGCTTCACGGCGGGCGAGGCCGTGCTGACCGCCAAGCTGGCACGCGAGGCCCTGGAGACCGATCTGGTCAAGCTGGAGGTCATCGCCGACGAGCACACGCTGCTGCCGGACCCGATCGAGCTGGTCGACGCCGCCGAGCAGCTCGTCGACGACGGCTTCACCGTCATGGCCTACACCAACGACGACCCGGTGCTGGCCCGGCGGCTGGAGCAGCTCGGCTGCGCCGCGGTGATGCCCCTCGGCTCGCCGATCGGCTCGGGCCTGGGCATCCGCAACCCGCACAACATCGAGCTGATCGTCGAACGCGCGAACGTGCCGATCATCCTGGACGCGGGACTCGGCACGGCCAGCGACGCCGCGCTGGCGATGGAGCTCGGCTGCGACGCGGTGCTGCTCGCGACCGCCGTGACCCGGGCGCAGTCGCCCGCCCTGATGGCCGCCGCCATGCGGCACGCGGTCGAGGCGGGGCATCTGGCCCGGCAGGCGGGCCGCATCCCCAAGCGCCGCTACGCGCAGGCCTCGTCTCCGTTCGAGGGCATGAGCGGCTCATGATTAAGCCGTTCTAATGAGTGGCCTCTAGAAACAATCACTGGACCTCAACGGTCGCACGGGCCAAAACTGGGACCACCGACACCGCAACCAGCAGCGTTTATTCGGTGTTCCTCGAAACGTCCCCGGCCTAAGGTGCAGCGCATGGATCAAGCGAAGGCGGCCTCGTCCCGCCAGGAGAGGCTGGCCGTCCTCGCAGCGGCCGTCACGGTCGTGTTGTGGGCGTCGGCGTTCGTCGCCATCAGGAGCGCCGGCAAGGAGTACAGCCCCGGCGCCCTGGCGCTCGGCCGGCTGCTCGCCGGGTCGATCACGCTCGGGCTGATCTGCCTGGTCCGCCGCGAGGGCCTGCCGCCGCGCGCCGCCTGGCCCGGGATCCTGGCGTCCGGGCTGCTGTGGTTCGGCCTCTACATGGTCGTGCTCAACTGGGGCGAGCAGGAGGTGGACGCGGGCACCGCGGCCCTCCTGGTCAACGTCGGGCCCATCCTCATCGCGCTGCTGGGCGGCTGGCTGCTCAAGGAGGGCTTCCCGCCCCGGCTGATGGCCGGGATGGCCGTCTCGTTCGCCGGGGCCGCCGTCGTCGGCGTCTCGATGTCGGACGGCGGCCGCTCGTCGCTGCTCGGCGTCCTGCTGTGCCTGCTGGCCGCCGTCACCTACGCGGCGGGCGTGGTGAGCCAGAAGCCCGCGCTGCGCCACGGCTCCGCGCTCCAGGTCACCACCTGGGGTTGTGTCATCGGCACGGTCGCCTGCCTGCCGTTCGCGGGGCAGCTGGTCTCCGAGCTGCCGGACGCCTCACCCGGCGCCACCCTGAACGTGATCTACCTGGGCGTCTTCCCGACCGCGCTCGCCTTCACCACCTGGGCCTACGCGCTGGCGCGCACGTCCGCGGGCAAGATGGGCGCGACCACCTACGCCGCCCCCGCCCTGGTCGTGCTGATGTCGTGGCTGATCCTCGGCGAGGTGCCCGGCTGGCTGACCCTCGCGGGCGGCGTGCTCTGCCTCGCGGGCGTGGCCGTCTCCCGGGGCGGCCGCAAGCCCGTCGCCGCCCCCTCCCCCGTGATCGAGCCCGACGGGCCGGCGGACGGGCCCGAGCCCGCGCGGGGCGCCGCTCAGGGCTCGACGACGCGCGCCATGAAGTAGACGGCCCCGGTCACCGCGTGCCGGACGATGACCAGGAACGGCCGGTCGACCACGAACGGCACCGGATCGTCCTCGGGCACGAACGCGACCGCGCGCATGACCAGCGCGGTCGCCGCCGCCCCCTCGAAGCCCTCCTCGTCGACGTCGAGCACGGCCTTGTGGATCGCCTGGTCGATCCAGAGGCCGCCGTCGGCGGTGATGCCGGAGAAGTCGGCGTCCCGGCCGAACGCCGCCTCGACGCCCAAGGCCCGGAGGGCGCCGTTGAGGACGGCCTCCCCCTCGATCCTGAAGCGCGGCAGCGCCAGGTCGAGCTTGACGTGCGACGAGGCCGAGTAGAGCGCGCCGAGCACGTCCGCCGTCAGGCCCCGTTCGGCCTCGGCGAGATCGCCGTCGGGCAGCAGGACGTCGACGAGCACCTCGCTGCCGGTGCCCAGCGTCGCCAGCCGCCAGCCGTGGCCGGCCGCGTGCCCCATGCGCTCGGCCTGCCGCATCGTCGGGACCTGGCGCGTCCCCGACGGCGCGCGGAAGGCGGCCGGCGCGGTCGCGTTCCGGCCGAAGGGGCGCAGCCACGCCACCTTGAGGTAGATCGCGTTGACGATGACCGCCACCGTCTCGGCGGTGATCGAGCCGGCCGGGATCAGATCCTTGATCAGGCTCCTGGTGGTCTCCTCCACCTGGCGGTTGATCTCGCGCCGGGAGCCCTCGGGGTCACCGCCGAGGTCGGCGTCGTGCAGGGCGCCGCCCGGCCAGCCGAGCACGGCCTTCTGGAACTCGGCCCGGAAGCCGAGGCCGGACTGCGTCCACAGATCGTTGGCGACCGCGATCTCGGCGTGGTCCAGCCGCGCCGCGCGCGCCAACTCCCGGCCGAGATCTCCCAGGTCACCGCCGGGCGCGAGGGCCGCGGCCAGCTCCTCGTACGTCCGACCGCGCGCGCCCGCCGACGCCACGCCGAGCGCCGAGGCGACGGAGTAGGGCGACCAGACGAAGTTTCCCCCGCCCGGAAGCCCGCCGTGCAGCGAGAGCGCGAACTCGTGATGAGGGGAGCCCATGGAGCGACAGTACGGGATTCATGCTCATACT
Source organism: Spirillospora sp. NPDC047279 (assembly GCF_040643285.1). Classification (NCBI taxonomy): domain Bacteria; kingdom Bacillati; phylum Actinomycetota; class Actinomycetes; order Streptosporangiales; family Thermomonosporaceae; genus Spirillospora; species Spirillospora sp. NPDC047279. Next base: position 243,829 of record NZ_JBEYUA010000012.1, on the reverse strand, counting down.
CCCGACTGATGAGACCACCATGAATTCACCTTTAAACTCGCTCTGATGGACGCGACGGTTGCTGATCCACTCGTCGGGCAGGTGCTCGACGGGCGCTACCGCATTGAGTCCCGAGTCGCCCGGGGAGGCATGGCCACGGTCTACGTGGCCCGCGACCTCAGGCTCGACCGGGTGATCGCACTCAAGGTGATGCACTCCCATCTGGCGGCCGACGACGACTTCGTCCGGCGCTTCATCGGGGAGGCCAAGGCCGCCGCGGCCCTCTCGCATCCCAACGTGGTCGCGGTCTACGACCAGCGGACCGACGGCGAGCACGTCTTCCTGGTGATGGAGTACGTCCCGGGGCGCACGCTGCGCGACCTGCTCAGCGAGCGGGGCCGGCTGGGCCCGCGCGCGGCACTGGAGATCATGCAGCCGGTGCTGGCCGCGCTGGGCGCCGCGCACCGCGGCGGGCTCGTGCACCGCGACGTCAAGCCCGAGAACGTGCTGATCACCGATGACGGCCAGGTCAAGGTGGCCGACTTCGGGCTGGCCCGGGCCGAGTCCGCGAGCAAGATGACCAAGACCGGGCTGATCATCGGCACGGTCGGCTACCTCGCGCCCGAGCAGGTGCTGTCGGGCAACGCCGACGTACGGTCGGACGTCTACGCCGCCGGCGTGCTGATGTTCGAGCTGATCACCGGCCGGCTGCCGCACGAGGGCGACTCCCCGCTCGCGGTGGCCTACAAGCACGTCAACGAGGTCGTCCCGGCGCCGTCCACGCTGGTGCCCGGCCTGACGCCGGAGATCGACCTGCTGGTCACCCGCGCCACCTCGCACGACCCGGCGCGCCGCCCGCAGGACGCCAACCAGTACCTGGCCGCCGCCGCGGAGGTCTACGGCGGGCTGCCGCGCGACTTCGACCAGCGCGTCGAGGCCGCCTCCCGCAACCACACGGCCGTGTTCGAGGCGGGCCCGATGGCGCCGCCCGCCGACGGGCGCACGTCCGTGTTCGGCGCGGGCCCGACCGAGCCGCCCGGCTACGCGCAGGCCCCCTACGACTACCCCCCGCAGACCCGCACCGACCGCGCGATCGGCGCGCTCACCGGCAAGTACGTGCTCATCGCGATCGGCGCGGTGGCGGCGGTGATCCTCGGCTGGGCGGTCTGGTACCAGGTGTCCGGCCAGTACGACCACGTCCCCGACAAGATCATCGGGATGGACCTCGCGTCCGCCCGGCAGCAACTCCAGGACGACGGCCTCCAGGTGAGGGTCGCCGGCGCGGTCTACTCCGACCGGGTCAGGAAGGGCCAGGTCGCCAAGTCCGTGCCCGGTCCGGGCGCGCGCCTCACCAGCGGCTCGGTCGTGACGCTGACGCCGTCCAAGGGCCGGACGCCCCGCGAGGTGCCGGACGTGGAGGGCAAGTCCCTCGACGAGGCCCGGCAGACCCTCCAGGGCAGGGGCTTCACCCCCGGCGACGTCCAGAAGCAGTCGAGCACCAGCGTCCCCAAGGACAAGGTCGTCCGCACCGACCCGCAGGGCGGCGAACGCCAGTCGCCGGACGAGCCCGTCAACATCGTGGTCAGCACCGGGATGTCGATGCCCGATCTCGTCGGCCGCAACGGCGAGGAGGCCGAGAACACCCTCCGGTCGATGGGCCTCGAGGTCACCGTCGAGAAGCAGAAGGACGAGAACAAGCCGCCAGGCTCCGTCCTCAGCCAGAACCCCCAGGGCGGCACCGGCGTCTCCAGGAACGACCCCGTCACCATCGTCGTCAACGAGAAGGACTGCCTCTTCGGCAACTTCTTCTGCGACGACGAGGGCGGCGGCGACGGCGAGCGCATCCCGGTGCCCAACGTGACCGGCCAGAACGTCAACGACGCACGGCGCGCCCTGGAGAACTCCGGCTTCCGGGTCAAGGTGATCGGCGTCGGCGGCAACAAGGTGCACTTCCAGAATCCCAGCAGCGGCGACGCCCCGCGCGACTCGGAGATCACCCTCGTCCGGGGACCCTGACCAGGCCCGGTGCGCGGCTAGGGTTGAACGTCTATGACCTCTCCTGAGAGCCCCGTCGGGGGCCATGTTCCGGTGGCCGGAGGGCTGGCCACCGGCGGCCTGAAGTACGCCGCCGAGATCGGCGCCGAGACCGTCCAGGTGTTCGTGTCCAACCCGCGCGGGTGGGCGCAGGCGGCGGGCAGGGCCGCCGAGGACGAGAAGATGCGCGAGGCCGGCCTGCCGGTCTTCGTGCACGCGCCCTACCTGGTCAACTTCGGCTCCCCCGGCGCCGAGACGCTGGACAAGTCGGTGTCCTCGGTCCGGCACGCCCTCCGCCGTGGCCACGAGATCGGCGCGCGCGGCGTCGTCGTGCACACCGGATCGGCGGTCAGCCAGCCGTTCGACGACGCGATGCGGCAGGTGCGCGAGCACGTGCTCCCGCTGCTCGAGGAGTTGCCCGACGACGCGCCGGACCTGCTGCTGGAGCCGATGGCCGGGCAGGGCGCGATGCTCTGCGCCACCGTCGACCAGCTCGGGCCGTTCTTCGAACGGCTGGAGTCCCACCCCAAGCTCGGGGTCTGCCTCGACACCTGCCACGCCTTCGCCGCCGGGCACGACCTGGCCGCGCCGGAGGGCGTCAGGAAGACCATCGACCTGCTCGTCCAGACGGTCGGCTCGGGCCGTCTCAGGCTCGTCCACGCCAACGACTCCAAGGACGCGTGCGGGTCGTTCAAGGACCGGCACGAGAACATCGGCGCCGGCCTGATCGGCGAGCGCCCGTTCGCCGAGCTCTTCCGCCACCCGGAGGTCGCGGGGGTGCCGTTCATCATCGAGACCTCCGGCCGCAGCGCCGAGCCGCACGGCAACGACATCGCCACCCTGAAGCGCCTGCGCGACGAGGGCTGAGGGCGGCCCGGACGCTGGACCGTTCCCGCTCCGGACGCCCGACCGTTCGTCGCCCGGGATCGACCGCTCGTCGTACGGCTACGCTACGTATAACGCTGACTACACACCGTTTATCGAGGGTGGGGTTTCATCGCTCCCGATCGGTATCAAGACACCTCTAGTGTTCCTACTACCGCTTCGGGGGAGCGGGCGGGAAAGCCGCCGGGAGGCGCCGGACCTGCGAAGACCCCGACCTGAACGACACTGGAGATCCGGTGGGCGCCAGTCGTGCACCGGATCAAGAGCCGTCGGATCCCGTACCGGGGGGGTGGGATCCGATGGCGGTCGGCTCGGGCGCTACTGAACAGTCGGGGGGTTGTTCAGTAGCGCCCGAGTCTTTTTTCCGTCACCGGATGAGCCAGTGGATGAGCCAGTGGATGAGCCGGCGGGTGCGTCAGCGGGTGATGATCTCCTCGGGCAGGTGCAGGCGGGCCATGGCCCGGTCGGCCCGCCGCGGGATCCGGCGGGACGTGAGCAGCGACACCCCCACCATCACCGCGACGGTGACCGGGACGAGGACGATCGCGGGACGGGCCAGGACGACCTCCGCCCAGCCGGGCCACGGGCCGCCGAAGATGGAGACGACCCCGGCGGTCACCGCGAGCCCTCCCCCGACGACCAGGCCGGTGCCCGCACCGGCGGCGGTGAGGCGGCGCCACCAGATGCCGAGGACCAGCAGCGGGCACAGCGAGCACGCGGAGACCGTGAGCGCCAGCGTGACCAGGCCCGCCGCGCCCAGGGGCCCGACCCGGGAGACGAGCAGGAGCGGCACCGCCAGCGCGACCAGGGCGCCGAGCCGGAACGCCCGGACGCCGCCGAGCCGGAAGCCCTGCGAGATCGTGCCGCCGATGGCCACCACGATCCCGCAGGAGGTGGAGATGAACGCGGCGAACGCGCCCGCGGCGACGAGCCCGGTGAGGAGGGCCCCGACGGCGCCCGGCGCGAGGCGCTGCGGAAGCATCAGGATCGTGGCGTCGGTGTCGCCCGTCATGAGGAGCTCCGGCGTGTAGAGGCGCCCCAGCGCCCCGTACAGGGCCGGGAACACGTAGAAGAGCGACAGGAGCACCGGGACCATCGCGGCGGTGCGGCGGGCCGCGCGCCCGCACCGGTCGGTGTAGAAGCGCATGAGGATGTGCGGCAGTCCCATCGTGCCCAGCAGGACGCCCAGCAGGGCCGAGTAGGTGGCGAACAGCGGGTGTTGCTGGTCGCGGCCGAAGGGCACGGCCCAGGTGTCACCGGACTGCACGGGCAGGCGTTCGGCGTGCGGGACGGGCGCGCCCGCCGGGAAGACCAGGACGGTCCTGTCCCCCACGACGTGCCGCCCGGGGGCGAGGGAGACCACCGCGCTCTCGTGCCAGGTGCCGTCCAGCGTCCCGCGGACGCCGACGGGCGTGACGCCGGTGACGTTGACCGCCACCCCGGTCTGCACCCGCACGGTCGTGGTGCGCTCGAACGAGGGGAGCCGCGGCCCGGTCGGGTCGTCGGCGCCGTCCAGGTGCCACAACGACAGCAGCGCGACGGCGGGCACGGCGATCGCGACCAGCTTGACCCAGTACTGCACGCCCTGGACGACGGTGATGCTGCGCATGCCGCCGGCCAGGACGATGGCCAGCACGGCCGCGACCACGACGGCCCAGCCGGCCCACACCGGCGCGCCGGTCAGCACGCGCAGCGTGACGCCCGCCCCCTGGAACTGCGGGAGCAGGTAGAACCAGCCGATGAAGCACACGCAGGCGCTGACGATCCGCCGCACCGCGCGCGACCCGAGCCGCCACTCGGCGAAGTCGGAGATCGTGTACGCGCCGGACCGCCGCAGCGGCGCGGTCACGAACGCCAGCAGCAGGACGTATCCGGCGGCGGCGCCGATCGGCAGCCACAACATGTCGGCGCCGTAGGCCAGCACGAGCCCGGCGGTGCCGAGGAACGCCGCCGCCGAGATGTACTCGCTGCTGATCGCCGACGCGTTCCACGCCGGGCTGACGCCGCGCGAGGCGACGAGGAAGTCGGAGGTGGTGGCGGTGCGGCGGCGCCGGTACGAGCCGAGCACCGCCACCATGCCGAGCACCGCGACCAGGGCGGTCAGCGCGGCCGCCACGGCCATCACGATCACGAACGGTCCACCAGGCCGACGAACTCGCGTTCGGTGCGTTCGGCCTGCCGCAGGTGCCGGGCGGCGGCGGCGATCCAGATCGGGTGGACGCAGAGCGCCAGGCCCAGCCACGACACGGGGACGCCGTGCAGGCGCGACCGGGCGAGGACGGGAAGGGCCAGGAGCAGCAGCGGCAGCCCGATGACCACGAACGCCACGATCGCCAGCGTGGCGAGCGCGGTGCGCAGCTGGGCGCGGATCAGGGCGCGCACGTAGACGGCCCCGAGTTCGGTCTGCTCGTCGAGGTCGTGCGCGAGGCTCCAGCGGCCGCCGCCGTCCGCGCGGGCCCGGTGCGTGCGCGGGCTCGACACCGCGACCCTGCGCTGGTCGGTCATCCCCGCCCCGCCCCCGCGGGCCGGTCGTCCCCGCCGCGCCGCTGCCGGTCAGTCATCCTCGTCCCGCCCCTGCTGGTCGATCTCGGTGTGGCGGAACCGGCGGACGAGCAGGTCGCGCACCTCCCGGGTGTGCCGGCGGCTCACCGGGAGCAGCTCCGCGCCGACCTGGACGGCCGCCCGGCCGCCGTCGAAGCGCAGCTCGCTGATGTGCGCGGAGGCCACGAGGGTGCTGCGGTGGATGCGGATGAACCCGGCCGCCTCCCACCGCCGGGCCAGCGCGGCCAGCGGCATGCGGACGAGGTAGCTGCCGTCGTCGGTGTGGAGCCGGACGTAGTCGCCCTGGGCCTCGACGTAGGTCACCGCGCGGCGGGAGACCAGGCGGGTGCGGCCGGCCAGCTCGACCGGGACCATCTCGTCGGGGGCGGGCTGCTCGGACGCGTCGTCGTCGCCCCGGGACGGCCGGCGCACCGCCTCGTCCACCCTGCGCACCGCCTCGGCGAGCCGCTCGGGCCGCACCGGCTTGAGCAGGTAGTCGAGCGCGCCGAGCTCGTAGGCGGCGACGGCGCAGTCGTCGTGCGCGGTCACGAACACCACCTCGGGCGGCTCGGCGAACCCGGTGAGCAGCCGGGTGAAGTCCAGGCCGTCGAGGCCGGGCATGCGGATGTCGAGGAAGACCGCGTCGAGGCGCTCGCCCGCGACGAGCATCCGGCTGAGGTCGCGCAGTGCCGCCGCGGCGTCACCGGCGCCGCTGACCTGCTCGATCCGCGGATCCTCGCGCAGCAGGTAGACCAGCTCTTCCAGTGCGGGGACCTCGTCGTCGACGGCCAGGACGCGCAGCATAACGACGACCTTGCCGTGATTACTCACCGTCCGCAATCGGTTTCGCCATGTGAGGAGAATGTCGCGCCCGGAATCCGGCCGGCGCCCGCCCCGAGGTCAGTCCGGGAACACCCCGGGCCGGTACTTGGGCACGCGCAGGTTGACCTTGGTGCCGGCGCCGAGTGCGGTCTCCACGGTCAGCCCGTACTCGTCGCCGTAGACCTGCCGCATCCGCTCGTCCACGTTCGCCAGGCCGATGCCCGCGCCGGCCCCGCTGCGCCGTTCCCGCCCGGCCGGGCCGGCGCCCGCGGAGAGGATGCCGCGCAGCCGCTCGGGGTCCATGCCGACGCCGTCGTCCTCGACGCTGATGGCCGCCTCGGCGCCCGCGTCGCGCGCCACGATCCGGATGTGGAACGACTCGCGGCTGCCCTCCATCCCGTGCCTGATGGAGTTCTCGACCAGCGGCTGGAGCGACAGGAACGGCACCGCCACCGGCAGCACCTCGGGCGCGACCTCCACGCTGAAATGCAGCCGGTCGCCGAACCTGGCGCGTTCGAGGAGCAGGTAGCGGTCGATCGACCGGAGCTCGTCGGCGAGCGTGGTGAAGTCGCGCGGGTTGCGGAACGAGTAGCGGGCGAAGTCGGCGAAGTCGAGCAGCAGCTCGCGGGCGCGCTCGGGGTCGGTCCGCACGAACGAGGCGATCGTGGTCAGCGAGTTGTAGACGAAGTGCGGCGAGATCTGCGCGCGCAGCGCCCGCATCTCCGCCTCGGCGAGCCGGGCCCGCGAGGAGTCGAGCTCGGCCAGCTCGAGCTGGCTGGAGATCCATCGCGCCACCTCGCCCACCGCGCGGACGCGGGCGGCCGACGCGCCGGGCCCGTACGCGGCGAGGGCCCCCTCGACCCGGCCCTCGACCGACAGCGGAGCGATCATGGCCACCCGGATCCGGCACAGCGGGTCGTCGCAGCCGTTCAGCTCCGGGGCCACCACCCGCGGGCGCCCGGAGGCCAGCACCGGCTGGGCGTGCAGCACGGCCTTGCCGGAGTGCGCGGAGCCGCACGGGCCGTCCCAGACGAGCAGGCGCCCGGCCTCGGCCTCCGGCTCACCGCGCGCGCGACCGCCGCCGTCGTCGCCGTTGTCGGGGTCGGCCTCGTCGTCGGCGGGCCGCACCGCGACCAGCGCGACCGCCTCGGCGCCCAGCAGCACCCGCAGATGCCGCGCCGCCTTGCGGGCCGACTCGCGGGTCAGCCCGGCGCGCAGCGACGGCGACGCCTTGGAGATGGTGTGCAGGGTCGCGAACGTCGCCTCGTCGGCGAGCGTCCCGAAACCGCGGCGGCGCGCGCGCACCCAGCGGCGCAGGCTGCTCGCGGCGAGCGCGGACCCGGTGATGGCGCCACAGGCCACCACGTCCAGTACGGATGGTACGACCACGACGACTTACGGTAACGCCCCCGGCGTCACAGCGGTGGGGATTCGCCTGCGTCCTCCTGATAGGAGTAGCGCTGCTCGCTCCAGGGGTCGGCCACGTTGTGGTAGCCGCGCTCCTCCCAGAACCCGCGCCTGTCCTTGACCAGGTACTCGACGCCGCGCACCCACTTCACGCTCTTCCACGCGTACAGGTGCGGCACCACGATCCGGATCGGGAAGCCGTGGTCGGGGCTGAGCCGCTCGCCGTTGCGGTGGGTCGCGAACAGCGTGCCCTCGGCCAGGAAGTCGCTCATCCGGATGTTGGCGCTGTAGCCGTACTCGGCCCACACCATGACGTGCGTGACGTCGGGGGCGGGCGGGGCCGCCTCCACGATGGCCGAGCCGGAGATCCCCTCCCACTCGTTGTCGGGGATCGTGAACTTGGTGACGCAGTGGAAGTCGGCGACGGTGGTGATCCGGGGCAGCGCGTCGAACTCGTCCCACGTCCAGCGGTGCTGTTCGCCGGACTCGGTCGCGCCGAAGACCCGGAAGTCCCAGGTTTTGGGACGGAACTTGGGCACCGGGCCGTAGTGCAGGACTGGCCAGCCGCGGGGGATGTACTGCCCGGGCGGCAGTTGCTTTTCGGGTGGCGACATGACGCGGGCCATACTGCCATCCGGGGTGAGCTGAGCCATATTCGGCCCCTCCCCGGCCGGTGCGCGTGGCCCATGGGCTACGCTGTGTGCCATGCGCAGCGTGATCTATTTCTTTTGGTACGACCAGCCCGGGCGGCTGGTCTGCCAGTCGCTGCGCTGACAGACCTCGAAACGACAAGCCCCGGGCCTTGATGGTCCGGGGCTTTCGTCGTCTCAGGGGCGGTGCAGGCGCGCGGGGTCCACCCCCGCCGGGATGAGGAGAGGCAGTACACCATGGTCGTCGTCATGGCCCCGGAGGCCAGCGAAGCGGATATCAGAGCCGTCGTCTCACTGGTCGAGACGGCGGGCGGCGACGCCTTCGTCAGCCGCGGTGTGGAACGCACCATCGTCGGGCTGGTGGGCGACGTCCAGCAGTTCGGCTCGCTCAACCTGCGCGGCATGCGCGGGGTCACCGACGTGGTCCGGATCTCCGTGCCGTACAAGCTCGTCAGCCGGGAGAACCACGGCGAGCGTTCGGTCGTCCGGGTCGGCGGCGTGCCGATCGGTCCCGGCACCATGACGCTCATCGCCGGCCCGTGCGCGGTCGAAACCCCCGAGCAGACCCTGGGCGCCGCCCAGATGGCCCAGGCGGCGGGCGCGACCCTGCTGCGCGGCGGCGCGTTCAAGCCGCGCACGTCGCCGTACGCCTTCCAGGGCCTGGGCGAGGCCGGGCTGCGGATCCTCGCCGACGTCCGGGAGGAGACCGGCATGCCGGTCGTCACCGAGGTCGTGGACGCGCAGGACGTCGAGCTCGTCGCCTCGTACGCCGACATGCTCCAGATCGGCACCCGCAACGCGCAGAACTTCGCGCTCCTCCAGGCCGCCGGCGAGTCCGGCAAGCCGGTGATGCTCAAGCGCGGCATGAGCGGCACCGTCGAGGAGTGGCTGATGGCCGCCGAGTACGTCGCGCAGCGCGGCAACCTCGACATCGTGCTGTGCGAGCGCGGCATCCGCACGTTCGAGAAGGCCACCCGCAACACCCTGGACATCTCCGCGGTCCCGGTCGCCCAGCGCCTCTCCCACCTGCCGGTGATCGTGGACCCGTCGCACTCGGGCGGCAGCCGCGACCTCGTCCTGCCGCTCACCCGGGCCGCCATCGCGGTCGGCGCGGACGGCGTGATCATCGACGTGCACCCGCACCCGGAGACCGCCCTCTGCGACGGCCCGCAGGCGCTCGTGGACGGCGACCTGCGCGAGCTGGCCAAGGTGGTGCGCGACATGCCGCCGCTGGTCGGCCGCAACCTCACCGGGACCCCTGACGAGGTCCCCGCCTGACGAGGTCCCGCCTGAAAGGCGCCTCTTCCTCACCGCCGTGAATCCCTCGCCGCCGTGGTCATGCAGCCGGAGACCCCGCAAGCATGATCACGGCGGATGGTAGGGTCGGCCCATGGCGTACTGGACCCCCAACTGCGGCCCGCCGGTCTCCTGACCCGGGGCGTCAGCGGCTTCACACCCTTCTGACCATCTCGACCGGCGCTGACGACGCGCGCCCGGTCCCGCTGGTCCGCGCCCCGGATTCGAGCCTTCCTTCCGGTTTCGAGTTCAGGAGCACCTTCGTGTCCGTACGCACTCTTTCTCGGCGCGCGCTCTCCCGGCGTGACACCTCCCGACGCACGTCTTCCCGTCCCGCACGCGTGGGCGGCTCAGCCGACATCCTGGTGGCCGCCTGCCTGTGGGGCACCACCGGGACGGTCCGCACCTTCGTCGACGGCGCGTCCAACGTCTCGATCGCGGCGGCCCGCATCGTCCTCGGCGGCGGCCTGCTGCTGGTCCTCGCGGTGTTCACCGCCCGGGCCGGGCTGCGCGCGCTGCTCGCCGTCCGGCGCAACTGGGCGCTGGTCGGGCTGGGCGCCCTCGCCATCGCCGTCTACCAGGGGGCGTTCTTCATCGCGGTCGCCCGGACCGGCGTCGCGATCGGCACCGTCGTCACGATCGGCAGCGCGCCCGCGTTCGCCGGCCTGATCGGTGTGATCACCCGCCAGGCGGCCCTCTCCCGGCGCTGGCTGGCCGCCACCGCGGGCGCGGTGACCGGCTGCGCGCTGCTCGTCGGCGGCGGCGAGTCCGCCGGGGCCGATCCGGTGGGCGTCGCGCTGGCGCTGCTGTCCGGGCTGTCGTACGCGGTGTACGCCACCCTCGCGGCGGCCCTCATCGGGCGCGGCGAGAGCGACCGGGCGGTGGTGGCCGCGCTGTTCGGCGCGGCGGCGGCCGTGATGGCGCCGGTGCTGGTGCTGTCCGGGACCGCCTGGATGGTCTCGGCGTCCGGCGCGCTGATCATCCTGTACCTGGGCGGCGTCACCACGGCGGGCGGCTACATGTTGTTCGCGCGCGGGCTGCGCACCACCCCGGCCACCACGGCGACGACGCTGACGCTCGCCGAACCGGCGGTCGCGGCGGTGCTCGGCGTGCTCGTGCTGGGCGAGCACCTCGGCGGGCCCGCGGTGGCCGGCCTCGGGCTCGTGGCGGTCAGCCTGATCGTGCTGATCGCGCCCGCGCGCCGATGATCTGACGGCCGGCCCGACGGCCGATCCGACGACGAACGGGCGGCCCGCCGTCCGGGGCGGGCCACCCGTTCAAATCGGAACGAAAATGTGCCGCGAACCTCTCGCCAGCACCGCTTCCGGCGGGGATGATGTCGCGCATGACAACAGGCGATGGGGACGCCGGGGGGCGGTTGTTCCCCGAAGACCTGGACGACGTCGATCCGGTCGCCGCGGTGATGCTGGCGGACGCCTGCCGTTCCATCGCCGCCTATCCGGAGCTCGTCGTCGTCGGCGCGCTGTTCACCGCCGCCGAACGGGTCGCGCGCGGCTGGCAGATCGTCTGCCCCTGCGACCCGATCCCGCAGGGCGCCCGCGAGCTCCTCGCCGAGCACCTCAACGACCGCGCCGCGCTGGCCGAGGGCCCGGACGCGCGCGAGCTGCGAGCCGCCGCCCGCGACCTGGCGGGCGAGCCCTGCGACGACCTCAGGGCGGCCGGGAGCCACTTCCGGATCGTGCGGATCGAGCAGGTGGTGCGCACCGGCCCGGACGGGCCCGAGCCGCCGCGGCCGACCGATCTCGATCCGGTGCCGGGCGACCTGCGGCTGCCGCCGTGCCGCCCGTACGACCTGCTGCCCAACGACCAGATGACCCCTGACATCGCCACCGCCGAGCTGCTGTGCCAGCTGCTGGACGCCGCCGCCATCGCCGGCGGCGAGCCGTCCGAGGCGTTCCTGACGCCGGTGCTGGTCGCTCCCGCGTTCACCGTCGCGGAGCGCATCGGCGGCCAGTGGCGTCCGGCCGGGCGCCTGCACGAGACGCCGCAGCGGGCGCGGGAGTCGCTCGCCACCTACTTCCGGCACGTCGTACCGGCGGTCGAGCACCCGGCGGAGGAGGAGCTCGAGGAGTACGCCGACGCGGCCGAGCAGCTCGCCGACCAGTCACGCCGCAACGGCATCGAGGTGGCGGGCCGCCGCTTCCGCGTCGTGCGGATCGAGCGCATCGCGCTCATGGGCGCCGACGGCCCCGAGCCGCCGCGCCCGCACGACTGACCGGCCGCCGACCGCCTTGTCGGGAGCCGCTGATCAGGAGTCGCCGTAGACCGGGCGGTGCTCCTGGACCGACTCGGCGAGCTGGTCGGCCAGCTCGGCGACGTCCAGGCGCTTCTCGATCTGCCGCAGATCTTCGATCTTGGCCCGGGTCTCGGCGCGGCGCGGCGCGAGCAGCGTGCAGCAGTCCTCGTCCGGCAGCTCGGAGATCGACAACGTCCGGACGCGGCGCGCCTGGTCCATGATCTCGGTCTTGTCCATGCCGATCAGCGGCCGCAGGATCGGCAGCTCCACCGCGTCGTCGAGCGCGGTGATGTTGGTCAGCGTCTGGCTGCTCACCTGGCCCAGGGCGTCGCCGGTGATCAGGGTGCCGCCGCCCAGCCGGTGCGCCAGCACCTCGCCGGTCTTGAGCATCAGCCGGCGCTGCGCGATCACCGCGAGCTTGTCGGCGCCGGACGTCTTGATCTGCTGCTGGGCCTTGCCGAACGGCACCACGAACAACCGCGAGCCGCCCTGGAACTTGTCCAGCTCGCGCACCAGCGCGTACGCCTTGTAGATCGACTCGGGCCCGGTGAAGGGCATCCCGGAGAAGTGCAGGTAGTCGACGCGCAGCCCGCGCCGCATCATGCGGTAGGCGGCGACGGGCGAGTCGATCCCGCCCGACATGAGCACCAGGCCCCGGCCGCTCATCCCCACCGGCAGCCCGCCCTGACCTGGCAGCCCGCCGGAGAACACGAACGCCTCGTCGCGGTCGATCTCGATGGAGACCGTGTGGTCGGGGCCCTTGAGCCTGACCGGCAGCCCGTAGGTGTCGTTGATCAGCCCGCCGACCTGGCGGTCGAGCTCGGTCGACGTCAGCGGGAACCGCTTGTCGCGGCGCTTGGTCCGCACCGCGAACGTGCCCGTCCGCCCGGCCATCAGCTCGAGCGCCGCCCGCTGGACGCTCTCGACGTCCTTGCCCACGCGCCAGGCCCGGTGCGCCCAGACGATCCCCATGACATCGCTGATCCGCGCGGCCAGAGCGTCGATCTTCTCGACCGTCGCGTCCTTGGTCCGCACGATGAAGACCCCGTGCCGCCTGATCACGTCCACCCGGGCGATCGGCCGGACGGCGGTCCGCACGTTGTCGGCCAGCCGGCGCTCGAACAGCTCGCGGTTCTTGCCCTTGAGCACGACCTCGCCCAGTTTGATCAGCACGCACGGCTCCCCGTCGACGGTGGCGGCCGGCGCCGGGACCTCCGCGGGCGCGGTGTCGAGCGTGGTCATGCGAGATCCTCCTGGAGAAAAAGCGAACTGGCCAAGCCCCAAGTGTGGCCCAGCAAACCCAACACCGCGACCCAGAAACCTGTTCCGCGCGTGACCCCGATCACAGAACGGCGCCCGCCGCCCGGTCCCGCCTCCGCAGCCTGACCGAACCTGCGGGGTACCGCACCTAGCCGATGAGGACGGGGCGTTCGGAGATCTGGACGGGCTCGCCCGGACGCACCGGGGATCGTGTTCCGTCGAGACGGTCCACGGCGGCGGCGCCGGCCGGCGCGGGCACGGCGGCGGTCCCCGCGTGCGTCCAGCGGATGACCGCGGGCCGGCCGGCGATGACGAACTCGCACTGCCAGACATTGGCGGGAAGCCCGATCGGCGCGCCCTGACCGCACGCGCGGATCAAGGCGCCCGACAACCAGCGCTGGAGGCGGTCGACGGCCAGCGCGGCAGGCGTCGGTGCCCCGCCCACCGCCTGCAGGGTGAGCGGGACGTTGCTCTTGCCCCAGAGGTAGAAGAACATGCGCCGCACGTAGTACATGTCGGCGTGCAGCCCGGTGAGGAAGTAGCGGACGGCGTAGTTCACCGAACGCTCCTCGTCGAGCCGCCCGCCGAACGCGTCATCGTAGGACGGCCCGGTCTCCCAGACCGGCAGGCTGATGGCGAACTCGTTCAGCACGCGAGTCAGCGCGCGCACACCGCCCAGCATGGTCTCGGGTGGAACGGCCGGGCTCGCCTGCTCCTTGACGGCCATCACGTCGCAGTGGCGGAAGCCGCCGAGCCGGGCGAAGCGGCGCAGCTTCGCCTGCGATCCGGGAGTCTGCAGCCGCCCCATGCTCGGGCACACCACCCGCGCTTCCGGGTCGGCACGCCTGATGGCGCGGCCTGCGCGCCGGGTCAGCTCCACGAGCTGCTCCATGGTCCCGGTGTAGAGGCGGTGGTCGAAGCCGCTGTCCCAGACCTCGTAGGCCGCGAATCTCCCCTTGTATCTGGACGCGACCGCGCCGACGAACCCGTCCCACTCCCGGAGGTCGTCCGGGCCGGTGGAGCGCGACCCGTCCGGGAACGGCATCCTCGCCGAATCCGGCGCGGCCCATGCGGGGGTGCCGCCGAACACGTACATCGCGTCGAGCCCCCCGCGTCCGGCCCCTTCCGCCAGCCGGTCCATGGTCGCCCAGTCGTACCGCCTCGGTCTCGGCTCCACGTTCGCCCAGCGGGAGTGGCTGTTCCAGAACCGGACGGCGCCGACTCTGAACGAGGGCATCAGTCCCGTGTCGGAGGCGACGGTCACCCCGAACAACTCGGGGTCCACGGGTTTCGGATGTTTGGCCCAGGCGGGCCCGGTGATCCGCTGTGCACGCGGGGCCGGTGCCGCGTCCGACCGCGGGACGACTCCGGAGGCCGACACCCCGAGGGCCAGCAGCGCCACCGCGACGGCCAGCGCCGGCCACTGGAGGGAAGGGCGCCGCGCATTTCCGGCCGGTTCGACGATCTCCGTCGGTGGATTCCCGAACTCCGCGGGCGGATTCCCGAACGGCTCGATGATCTCCGCCGGGGGTTCCCTTTCCCGGCAGGCGGAAACCCAGACCTCGAGAAGTTCGCGGATCTCGCGCGCGTCGGCCCCGCAGGCTCGTGCGATACGGGAAACGGTCTCAGCGTCGCCGGGAACACCCTTGCCGGTGCAGTATCGATGAAGTGTCGATCTGCTCGTCAGCGCCTCTCGGCTCAACTCCTCATAACTGCGCTTCCTGCGTTCCTTCATCGCCCGCAGCAGCCGCGCGAAATCCGCCGCCGCTCCCTCAGGCGTCTCCAACCGAACCCCCTGATGCCCCCGCATCCGCGATGAAAGAATGGTCGCACACGTCCCAAAGTCTCGTCGAACGCCCAGTTCAGGGGCCGTTCCGCATCCCATCCGTCCCGTAGGACGTCTCGGACATTGCCCAGTACGAACCGCCCCGGCGACAGTTGTTCCCGTTCGCCGGAATGCACTCCGAAGACCCAGAGACGAGCGAGAGTGCACCCGGATGTCCGATCCGAGAACGGGGAGAAAATGACCATCAAGTCCGCGACCACCGCGATCACGGCCGTCGCCGCGTTCGGCGTGCTCGCACCGGCCGCCACCGCCCTCGCCGCCCCATCGGCCCCGGCACGAACGGCGGTGAAGGCCGCCGCCGCACCGGCCGCGGCGCCGGCGCCCGCCGCCGCGAAAAAGGCCACGTGCGGCAGCCATCCGTGGGACGTCTCCGCCACCCTGAAGGGATATGGCGTCAAGGTCGGGAAGGTGAAGGCCTCGGCGCATCAGTGGCGCGTGACGGACCTCACCTACGGCTACATCAAGACCAGGAAGCGCGGTGTGAAGATCACCGTGGAGAGCAAGAAGCACGGAAAGTGCGGCTGGTTCAAGGCTCGCCCCAACGGCGACGGAACCTACGAGCGGCGGACGGGGACTCTCCCCAACCGGAGCGACTCCATCCGCGTCTGCCTGAAGGTCCCCGGCCACAAGGCCAAGTGCGGGAAGTGGAAGAAGGAAGGGGCGGACGGCTGACCGCCGCGCTCCTTCGGAGGGCCTGAGACGGGGACGTCGCGTGGCGGCGTCCCCGTCGCCTTCGCGAGGGTGGTCACCGCGGGGTGAGGCGGACGACCGGGTACTCGCGGTCGGACTTGCTCTGGTACTTGGCGATGCGGGGCTGGGCCTCGGCGATCCGCTTGAACGCCTCGTCGCGGTCGGCCCCCTCCAGCCGCTGCGGGGTGACCGGGACGGCCGTCCTGCCGGGCAGCTCGATCGTGGCCTTGTCGGCGTTGGCCATCAGGTTGGCGAACCAGTCGGGGTGCCGGCTCCCGCCGCCGGAAGCGATGATCAGGCGCGCGTCCTCGCCGTCGGCGAACCAGGCCACGGGGGTCTCGCGGCTCTCCCCGCTCCGGCGGCCGACCGTGTTCAGGATCAGCACGTCCATGCCCATGAAACCGCCCTTCCCCTTGCGGATCTTGCGGTTCATACGGGCGTTCGCCCTGTGCTGCATCCACCGCGAGAACGCTCCTGGGGTGCCCTTCTCCCGCTTCCGGTCGGGTGCCATAACCGTTCCTCCGTTGATCATGTCGCTCGCCCTGCTGCCGTGTCCCCCAACGCTAGGGAAGCGGCGGGCACGCCGCTTCTTCATTCCTGCTCGGCCCGTCGGTGCAGGTCAGGGCGGAGCGAGCCCGGGACCGCGAAGGGGGACGCCACCGGTGGCGTCCCCCCTTCTCCGAGATCCGATCTAGCCGAAGAAGACCTCGGCCTCTTCGTAACGCTCGATGGGGACGGTCTTGAGCTCGGCGGTGGCGGCCGACAGGTCGACGCGGGCGATGTCGGTGCCCTGGAGGGCGACCATCTTGCCGTAGTCGCCGTCGCGGACCGCGTCGATGGCCTGGAGGCCGAAGCGGGTGGCCAGGACGCGGTCGAAGGCGCTCGGGGTACCGCCGCGCTGGATGTGGCCCAGGACGGTGGCGCGGGCCTCCTTGCCGGTCCGCTTCTCGATCTCGTCGGCGAGGCGCTGGCCGATGCCGCCGAGGCGGACGTGGCCGAACGCGTCGAGCTCGCCGGTCTGGACCTGCATCTGGCCGTCGATCGGGTGGGCGCCCTCGGACACCACGATGATCGGGGCGTAACGGGTCTTGAAGCGGCTCTCGACGTAGGCGACGACCTTGTCGATGTCGAAGGGGCGCTCGGGGATGAGGATGACGTTGGCGCCCGCGGCCATGCCGGCGTGCAGCGCGATCCAGCCCGCGTGACGGCCCATGACCTCGCAGATCAGCGCGCGGTGGTGGCTCTCGGCGGTGGTGTGCAGCCGGTCGATGGCCTCCATCGCGATGTTGACCGCGGTGTCGAAGCCGAACGTGTAGTCGGTGGCGTTGAGGTCGTTGTCGATCGTCTTGGGGACGCCGACGACGTTGACGCCGTGGGTGTAGAGCTCGCGCGCCACGCCCAGGGTGTCCTCGCCGCCGATCGCGATGAGCGCGTCGACGCCGAGGCCGGCGAGGTTGTCCTTGATCTTCTCGATGCCGCCCTCGACCTTGATCGGGTTCGTCCGCGACGAGCCGAGGATGGTGCCGCCGCGCGGCAGGATGCCGCGGACCGCCTGGACGTCCAGGGCGATCGTGTCGCCTTCGAGGGGGCCGCGCCAGCCGGCCCTGAAGCCGACGAACTCATAGCCGAAGACCTGGACGCCCTTGCGCACCACGGCGCGGATCACGGCGTTCAGGCCGGGACAGTCACCTCCGCCGGTCAGCACTCCGACGCGCATGCCTTCTTGCTCGGTCAACGGGTCCTCCCAGGTCGATCGGCGTTCCAGCCTAGTCGTGCGAACGTGACGGCACACGGCATTCGCGGAGCCGTGTGCCGGGTCTCCGCAGTGGTCTAGACCATACCGGGTGAGAGAATCGGGACATGACGCCACGACGACGTCCCGTGCTGGTTTTCGACGGCGACTGCGGCTTCTGCTCGTCGTCGGTGCGCTTCATGCGGCGGCGCATCCCGACGTCGGCCGAGGCGGTGCCCTACCAGTCCGCCGACCTGGCGGCGCTCGGCACGTCGGTGGAGCAGGCGTCGTACGAGGTCGTGTGGGTGGCGCGCGACGGCCGCACCCACGGCGGCGCCCTCGGCGTCGCCAAGATGCTCGTCGACGCGGGCGGGGTGTGGCGGCCGCTGGGGCTGATCGCGCAGGTGCCGCCGTTCCGGTGGCTGGCGCACGGCCTCTACCGGCTGATCGCCGCCAACCGTGGCCGGCTGCCGGGCGGCACGCCCGCGTGCGCACTGCCCAAGGACGCACTGCCCAAGGACGCACTGCCCAACGACTCGCAGGCCAAGGACGCGCAGCCCAAGGACGCACAGGCCAAGGACGCACAGGCCAAGGACGCGCAGGCCAAGGACGCGCAGCTCAGGAACGGCGGGCCATGACGCGCGTGCGGCCGCGCAGCTGCACGGCGACGCCGCCGGGGACGCGGCGCACGGCCGCCCGCCGCGGGCGCGGGGCCGACTCTCCGTCGTAGGCGTGCCGGGCCTCGGTGAGGGCGAGCTCGATCAGGGCCGCGCGCGGCAGAGACTCGCGGTGGGCGCGAGCGAAATCCCAGGCGTCGCGCATCGAGCCGTTGGTGGGACGTTCGGCGGCCCACCCGGCGAACGTGTCCGCCCACGCGGGACCGTACGAGGCGGCCAGCATCGGCCAGGCGCGCGCGACCTCTCCGGCGCGCTTGCGCAGGATGCCGCGGGCCGCCGCGCGCACGGCGTCGCCGTCGAAGCCGGGCGGCACCTCGCCGCCCGCCGTCATCGCCCTGACCAAGGCCTCCTGCGCGGCGGCGAGGGCGGGGTCGAGGCTCATGTGACCGGCTCCAGGCCGGCGGCCACGGCGATGGCGTCCAGCTCGGCGCGCAGTTCGGCGGCGGGCGGATAGCGGCCGTCGCGTTCGAGCAGCAGTCCGGGCGGGCGGCGGCGCGCGCAGAGCTCCTTGGCCAGCGCGAGCACCTCGGGCGGCACGGGCGCGGTGTGGGTGTCGTGGTAGCGGCCGCCCTGCTCGTCGCCGCCCGCGATGTGGCAGTAGGCGACACGTTCGAGGGGCAGGCGGTCCAGGAGCGCGGCCGGGTCCTCGCCGCGGTTGCGCGCGTTGGCGTAGACGTTGGCGATGTCGAGCAGGAGGAACGCGCCGGTGCGTTCGACCAGCTCGGTGAGGAAGTCGCCCTCCTCGTACTCGGCGTCCGGCCAGTCGAAGAGCGCGGCGATGGGCTCGACGGCGAGCGGCACCGGCAGCCCGGCCTGGGTGGCGCGGATGTTGGCGGTGAGGACGTCGAGCGCCGCCCTGGTGCGCGGCACCGGCAGCAGGTGCCCGGCCTCCACTCCCCCGGCGCGGACGAACGCCACGTGCTCGCTGACCAGCGGCGCGTCCAGCAGTTCGGCGCAGCGGGCGAGGTGCTCGACACGTTCGGGCGCGACCGGCTCGGCGCCGCCCAGGGAGAGCTTCACGCCGTGCGGAACGATCCGGACGCCGCGGTCGCGCAGCGCCAGGAGGTCGGCGGGCGGGTGCCCCTCGTGCACCGACTCGGCGACCACCTCGGTGAAACGCAGGCCGGGCAGTTCCTTGACGAACCCGGAGATCTCCGGCCGCCAGCCGATCCCGACGCCCAGCTGCCCGATCATCCGCCCCCGCCTCCTCCTCCTCCGCAGCCACCGCCGCCACCACCGCCACAGCTCGACCCGCCGCCGCAGCTCGACCCACCGCCTCCGCCGCCACAGCTCGACCCGCAGGAGCCGCCACCACCATCGCCCGAGCCGGAACCCATGACGTCGCTCGCGCCCGAGTCGTCGGCGAAGACCGGGTCGATGCTCACCAGCACCGCGGCGCCGAACAGCGCGGCGCCGAGCGTGGCGGCCTCCGGTCCGTAGGTGTTCCAGGACGGGTCGCCGGCCGGGTTGAGGTGGGAGTTCGCGCTGAGCGAGTCGGACACGGCGCTCCGGCCGGCCTTCGTCGCGCGCGGCACCCTCTTCACCTGGTTGAGCGCGAGGACGAGCGCGGCGAACACCGGGATCACGTAGAACCCCCGCCGGTCGTCCTCGTACAGGGCGAGGAGCCCGATGACCGGAAGCGCGACGGCGAAGGGCCAGACCGACAGCCGGATCTTCAGCCGGTCGCCCGCGCCGGGCGCGAGGCCCTGCTGTTCGAGCCCGTCACGGAGCCGGTGGATCTCGGCCTGGATCGCCGGGTGCCGCGGCAGGTCGCGGGCGGAGACGGCGCCGCCGTGCAGGATCACCTGGTGGACGGCCAGGTCGAGCGGCGTCCGCAGGGTGCGCAGGTCGGAGACGACCCGCAGCCGACCGCCGGTGCTGGTGACCACACCAGCGGAGCACAACCCCGCGAGAGCCGCGCCCACCGCGCGCCGCGGCCCGCCGTTGAGATAGGCGACCTCGTACGCGTGAAGCGGACGCGCGGGCTTGCGCCCCCTGGCGAGCGTCGTGCGTACCGCGTTCGTCGCGAAGTACGCGAAGAGCAGCACGATGCCGCAGGTGAAGAAGTAGAAGAAGTGGTCGTCGAAGTCGCTCATCCGCCGCACCCTCCGCCACAACCGCCGCCTCCGCAGCCGCCGCCCCCGCCGTCGCCCCCGCCGCCACTGTCGCCGCCGCCCCCGCCAGACGTGCTCATGTAGTTCCTCAGCTCGGCCTCCTCCGCGAACGCGGGGTCGAAGCTCATCAGTGCCGTCGTGCCGAACAGCGCCACGCCGAACGCCGCACCCGTCGCGCCGTACGTCGCCCAGGCCGGGCTCGACGACGGGTCGAGGTGGGCGAGCCGCTCCCGGGTGACGCGGAGCGTCGCCCTGCCGCCGCGCGTCATCGTGCCGGCGGCCAGGAAGAAGAGGCAGACCAGGACGAGGAGGACCTCGGCGGCGATGAGGAAGCCGACCGCGCGGTCGGCCGAGATCCCCGCCCACAGGCGGGCGAAGCCCACGATCGCCAGCGCCCAGAGCAGGAGCGAGGTCGTGCGCATGGCGGTCTTCTCGCCCGCGGTGAGCGCCAGGCCCTCACGTTCCAGCGACCCGCGCAGCGCGTCCAGCTCGGCACGCACTCGCGGATCGTCGGGGAGGTCCCTGACCTTGATCTCGCCGGACTGCCGGACGACATCGTGCACCACGGCCTCGATCGGGGCCGCGTCCGGGATCGGGGTGTCGGTGACGCGCACCCGTCCACCGCCCGCGGCCTCGATCGCGCCGTGCGCGCGCAACGCCGCCAGGACCGTTCCGATGACGCGGACGCGGCCGCCGGTGAGATGGGCGACCTCGTACGGATGCAGCTCCCGCTGGGCGGAGTGGCCGGTCGCGAGCGTCCTGCGGATCAGCACCACGATGACGGTCAGCGCGACCGCCGCCGGTAGAAAGATCCCCCAGAGGAACACCGGACCCGCGATCCCCCACGTGTCCCCTGCCGCGGCAAGTGGCATCTGCCCTCCCTGTCGCCCGGGCACCGGTCCCGATGCCTCCTACCGCAATAGATGCGCCAGGATCCGATTCGGTTTCGCGTCTTGTGACGCTGGGAGCGCGCACACCGCCGGAACGGCCGGTCAGTCGTCCTGGTCGAGGCCCTTTTCGATGGCGTAGCGGACGAGCTCGACGCGGTTGTGCAGCTGGAGCTTGTTGAGGGTGTTCTGGACGTGGTTCTGCACGGTCCGGTGGGAGAGCACCAGGCGCTGGGCGATCTGCTTGTACGTGAGGCCCTTGGCGACGAGCCGCAGCACCTCGGTCTCGCGCTCGGTCAGCCGGGGGGCGTCGTCCTCCTCGCGCCGCGGCGCCGACGCCAGCCTGCGGTACTCCCCGAGCACCAGGCCCGCGAGGCCGGGCGTGAAGACGGCGTCGCCGTCACCGGTGCGCCGCACCGCGTCGAGGAACTCCTCCCGCGCGGCCGACTTCAGCAGGTAGCCGGTGGCGCCCGCCTTGACCGCCTCCAGGACGTCCTCCTGCTCGCCGCTGGCCGAGAGCACCAGGACCCGGACGGGCGGTTCGGCGGCGGCGAGGTGGCGGGTCACCTCGACCCCGCTGATGTCGGGCAGCTGGAGGTCGACGACCGCCACCTGGGGACGCGCCGCGGCGGCGATGCGCACCGCGGTCCGGCCCTCCCCCGCGGTCGCCACGACCTCGTGGCCGGCCTCGGTCAGGTCGCGCGCGACGGACTCCCGCCACATCGGGTGGTCGTCGACGACCATCACCCGGAGCGGGTCCGTTTCGGAGGGAACGTCACTCACGTGCGCCACTGTAGGCCAGGGTCGGTCACCGAGATATCGGCGTGATTCAACCGCTACCGGGGTGTGATACGCGTTTCGGGGCATATATGCGTCAGGCACCTATCTTGCATTCCCCCGCGGAGGCTCCATGGCGCGACCTGGCGTGCGCACCATTCCGCTCGGCCGGGTGGCGGTCGCCTCGACCGCGATGCTGGTCACGACCCTGACCGCGTGCGGAGCTCCTGATTTCACGTATGTGAAGAACTCCACCGCGAAGACGTACTTCAAGGTCCCCGCCGAATGGCACAAGATCGAACAGCGGGAACTCGACAACGCGATGACCTCTGACGATCCCGACTCGGCCGCCGCCCAGGCACGGCCCAAGACGATGTGGTCGATCGGCTACGACGCGCACGACGACCCCGACGCGTTCCACTTCTACGGTCTCAACACCGACCAGCCGTTCGTCTTCGCCCTGATCCGCCCGCTCACCCGCGAGGAGCGCGGCTCGATCTCCCTCGACCGCCTCCGCGACGCGTTCCTGCCGGTGACCGAGGGGGCCCGGCAGACGCTCGCCCAGCAGAACGGCGGGCTCAGCGACTTCGAGCTGCTGCGCGACGAGGAGCTCGAGCCGAAGGGCGACGGCCTGCGCGGCGTCCGCACCACGTTCAACTACCGGTTCCCCACCCTGCTGACGTTGCAGACCTTCGACGTGAGCTCGTACGCCAGCGACCAGGGCCGTCTGTACGTGATGGTCATCCGCTGTTCGGCGCGCTGCTTCCTGGACCGCAAGGGCGAACTGGACTCGATCGCCCGCTCCTTCACGGTGAGGACCTGACATGATCTTCCGGCGCGGGCGCGGCGGCGACGCCGAGGCTCCTGAGGACGCCAAGGCCCCTGAAAGCGACGCGGCCCCTGAAAGCGACGCGGCCCCTGAAAGCGACGCGGCCCCTGAAAGCGACGCGGCCCCTGAAAGCGACGCGGCCCCTGAAAGCGACGCGGCTCCCGAAAGCGACGCAGTCCCTGAAAGCGACGCGGCCCCCGGAAGCCGCGTCACGTTCGCCACGCGCAAGCGGCAGTCGCTCTGGGACCGCGTGCGCTACCTGCTCCTCCTGACGCTGCTGTGGTTCGTCCTCGTCTGGGCGGCCATGGCCGACAACCCGCTGCTGCCGTTCGTGGACGCGATGCGCGAGCAGGCGAGCGCGGCGGCCTGGGTGTTCGTGCTGCTCGGGCTGGAGCTGGTCCGCCAGGCGCACTTCTTCGTCAGCGAACGGTGGGGGCGCTACCACCACTTCTGGACCCACCGGGTGTTCGGCGGCTTCGAACGCACCACGCACCGCCGGTTCAGGCCGTGGACCCGGTACCGCGTCTGGCGGGCCGTGACCTGGGCCTTCTGGATCGCGGTCTTCGCGTTCGTCGCGGGCAAGCTGCTGGACACCTCGCCGGTGCTGGCGTTGTTCCAGGCGCCCGCGCTGCTCTGGAAGGCGCTCCCCTTCCTGCTCCAGATCGTCTTCCTGTTCTTCGTGATCATCATCCAGTTCGTCGGACTGTTCTGGTTCCTGTCCCGGGGCGGCATCGACACCTACATGCCCGACGACATCACGACGCGGTTCGGCGACGTCTGGGGCCAGGACCACGTCGTCGAGCGGGTCAAGGAGAACATCGTCTTCCTGGAGCGGCCGCGCGAGATCGAGGCCAAGGGCGGGTACGTGCCCGGCGGCATCCTGCTGTGGGGACCGCCCGGCACCGGCAAGACCCTGATGGCCGAGGCGGTGGCGGGCGAGACGGGCCACCCGTACGTCTTCGTCGACCCCGGCGCGTTCATCCAGATGTTCATGGGCATCGGCGTGCTCAAGGTCAAGTCGCTGTTCCGCAAGCTGCGCAAGTTGTCGCTGCGGTACGGCGGCGTGATCGTCTTCTTCGACGAGGCCGACTCCCTCGGCCGCCGCGGCGCCCTCGCCCAGGTCGGCCCGGGCGGCCGGCCGGCGGCGGGCGCCGGCCCGGCCGGGGCCAGGCCCGCGGCGTTCCAGGCCGCGGGCTGCCACGGGATCTCCTACCTGTCCCCCGACACCCGCTGGCAGCTCGCCCGCGACGCGCTCGCCGGCGCCGGTCCCGGCGCCGGCGGGCCGTCGCCGCGCCGCGACCGGTTCTTCATGGGCGGCGGCATGAACGGCGGTGGCGGCGGCGACATGGGCACTCTCCAGGCGCTGCTCACCGAGCTGTCCGGGCTCAAGAAGCCGCGCGGCTTCGTCAACAGGTACGTGCGGCGGCTGCTCGGCATGAAGCCCAAGCCGCCGCCCAAGTACCGGATCCTGGTCATGATGGCGACCAACATGCCCGAGGCGCTGGACGAGGCGCTGCTGCGGCCGGGCCGCATCGACCGCATCTACAAGGTCGGCTACCCGTCCAAGGCGGGGCGCGTCCGCACGTACGAGGGCTACTTCTCCAAGGTGGCGCACGAGCTCACCGGCGACGAGATCGACAAGCTCGCCACGATCACCCCGTACGCGACCGGCGCGAGCATCAAGGACCTGGTGAACGAGGCGCTCATCACCGCCATCCGGGACGGCCGCGAGGTCATCACCTGGGCCGACGTCATGAAGGCCAAGCAGCTGAAGAGCCTGGGACCGCCCGAGGGCGTGGAATACCACGACCGCGAGCGGCACGCGACGGCCGTGCACGAGGCCTGCCACGCGGTGGTGGCCATCAGGGCGCGCCGCCATCTGGAGATCGACATCGCGACGATCGAGAAGGGCGCGGAGTACCTCGGGATGGTCGCCAGCATCCCGGTGGAGGACCAGTTCACCCAGTGGCGCAGCGAGTACCAGTCCGACGTCCTCGTCTCGCTGGCCTCGCTCGCGGGCGAGCGCATGTTCTTCGGCGGCGACAGCTCGTCGGGGGTGTCCGGCGACCTGGAGTCCGCGACGCGGGTGGCCTCGCTGATGGAGGGCTACTGGGGCATGGGCTCCACCATCTCCTCGCACGCCGTCTCCGACCAGCTCGGCACGGGCACGCCGGGCGGTGGCGGGCGCGGCGCCAAGGAGGCGGAGAAGGAGATGCGCCGCGCGCTCGCCGACCGCATCGAGGACCAGCTCACCGTGCTGCTCAAGCAGGTGGAACGCATGCTGGAGCAGGACCGTGTCGCGGTGCTCGCGGTGGCGCACGCGCTGGAGACCCACAAGACGCTCCAGGGCGAGGACGTGCTCGCCGTGATGGAGGGCCGCGAGGGGCCGCTGGTGGACGGCCGGCTCTACGCCGACCCGCGGTTCCGGCGGGAGCTGGAGGCCTACCACCAGGCCGCGCTGGCCGCCCACCGGGGCCGCACCCCGGTCCAGCTCAGCCTGCCCGCCGGCCCCGAGCCGGTGGTGCGGGACAGCGCGCGGACCCCGTCTCCGCCGGGGCCGGCGGGGCCGGTGGGGCCGCCGGGGGCGCCGTCAGGCTGAGGAGCGCACGGTCATCTCGATCTCGGTGCCCTCCCCCGGCGCCGAGATGATCGAGACCGTGCCGCCGAGGTCGCGGACGCGGCCCTGGATGGACTGGGCGACGCCGAGCCGGCCGGCGGCGGCGGCCTCGGCCAGGCGGCCGGGCTCCATGCCGGGGCCGTCGTCGCGCACGCTCACCGTGACCTCGCCCGGGCCCGGCCCGTCCTCCAGCAGCACCCAGGCGCGCGTGCCGTCGCCGCCGTGCCGCCGGACGTTGTCGAGCGCCGCCGCGACCGCCGCGGCCAGCTCGCCGGCCGCGTGCTCGGGCAGGTGGACCGGGGTGGCCGGGGTCGAGACGGTCACGGTCGTGGACGAGTGGCCGGTCAGCAGGGACCGGACGTCGACCGGCGTCCCGCCTCCGTCACCGTTCCCGCCTCCGTCACCGTTCCTGTCTCCGTCACCGTTCCTGTATCGGCCGGGCCCCCGCCCGCGCGCCGCCGGCGGCGACGCGGGCCGCGAGACGGCGGACGCCGCGGGTCCCGAGCCGATCAGGGCCCGCAGCGCGGCCTCCTGCTCCCCCGCCAGCCGGCCCAGCTCCGCCGCCTCGCCGCCCATCTCGTTGCCGCGCCGCTGCACCATCGCCAGCACCTGGAGCACCGAGTCGTGGATGCGGCGGGCGAGCCGCTCGCGTTCCCGGGTGGCCGACTCCAGCTCGACCGCGCGGGCCAGCCGCGCCTCCGCGTCCCGGGCCAGCTTGACCACGTGCCCGACGACGAGCCCGGCCATGAACAGCAACACGATGCCGTTGAGCGTGCTGCCGGGAAAACTGCTGCCCGTGCCGGCGATGGCGTGCACCAGGACGCCCGACGCGGCCAGCACCAGCGCGGCGGTCATGCCGAGCCGCTTGCCGCCGACGACCGCCCACGCCAGCACCGCCGCGGCGACCCAGGAGACCGGGAGAGTGGGCTCGCCCAGCGCCAGCCGCGTCGGATGCTCCACCCACGCGGTGGCGAGCAGGCAGCCCGACGCCACCGCCAGATCGGCGGCGAGCAGCGGCCACCCGCGCCGGGACGCGTCGGCGTAGGCGTACGTCGCGATCGCGGTCCAGGCCGTCATCACGCCCAGCACGACCCAGCCGCCCAGCGGATGGCGGTAGTCGCCGAAGTTCTTGACGATCATGATCGCGGCGTAGGCCAGCGCGATCACGCGGTAGACCGAGACCGCCCGCCACAACGCGGCCTCGAGCCCCATGCCGCCCACGTCCGTGCCCGCGTCAGTCGTCGTCGGACGGCCGGGGCTCCTTGCCCGCCATCTCGGCCTTGACGTCGGCGGCGTACCGGTCGACGTACTCCTGGCCCGACAGTTCCTGGATCGCCTGCATGATCTCATCGGTGATCTTGCGCAGCACCTCGTGGTCGTCCTCGCTGCCGTAGTAGCGCGAGAAGTCCAGCGGCGCACCGAACCGCACGCCGGGCCGCACGCCCACCTTGGGGTAGGGCTTGCCGGGCGGCATCAGCTCGAACGTGTTGATCATCGCCATCGGGACCACCGGCACCCGCGACTTCAGCGCCAGCCGGGCGGCGCCGGTCTTCCCCCGGTAGAGCCGGTTGTCGGGCGCCCGGGTGCCCTCGGGGTAGATCCCCAGCAGCTTGCCCTCGTTGAGGATCCGCAGGCCGGTCTGCAGGGCGGCCTCGGCGGCGCTGCCGCCGGTGCGGTCGACCGGCACGACGCCCACCCCGGTCATGAAGGCCCTGGTGGCCAGTCCCTTGATCCCCGTACCGGTGAAGTAGTCGTCCTTGCCGATGAAGAAGATCGGGCGCATCAGCGGCAGGGGGCCGAAGAAGTGGTCGGCGAACGACAGGTGGTTGCCGACCAGGAGGGCGGGACCCCGCTTCGGGACGTTCCTCATGCCCGAGTTCCGGGGGCGCCAGACGACGTACATGATCGGCGAGAGAATGATCCTCAGCAGGATCCAGAACCAGAGCATGCCGACACCTTTTCTCCGACGAACCGGGGATGATGGCACATCTTCCCATCTCGTGGCCCTGCTGCCCACACCAGGAGCCCGCGGTCCCCGCGCCCCGTGGTGCCGGTCACAGCCCGGGGAACGTAGGCTCTCCGGAGGAAATCACAATCGGGTGCGTCCGGGGGCTTGTCCCGCGCGGCGCAGCGAATACCGTGGGACACACGTTTCGGGGTGTCCAGGAGTGTCGCCGAGGCTCACGGGCGGGCACACCGGGGCACAGACGTCTTAGGGGGGCGAGGACCGCCATGCCGGTGCTGCCGGTCACGCCGGAGTCGACGAAGGAGCCGGCCCCGTGAATCGCCGTGGCAATGGACTGTCAGCGGACACCTACTCCCCGCTGGTCGACCTCGCCCCGCATCTGGCCGACGCCATGCTGGCGGCGTTGCGCGATGCGGGCGTCGCGGCCTACGCCGCCGCCCCGGAGGAGATCGCCGACGAGCCCGCGCCGATCGCCGGGCTGACGGCGGGAGACGCCCTCGACCGGCTCTACGTGGACGTCGACATGAAGCCGACCGCCGAGGGCATCCTGCGCGCCCAGCTCACCCGGCTGCGCGACGCGCGGGGCGCCGAGTCCGACATGCTCGAGGAGCGGCCGGACGAGGGCGGCACCCTGGACACCGGGCCGCAGGGCGGGCTCGACACCGCCCCGCAGGGCGGCCTGGACACCGCGCCGCGCAAGGGCGAGGGCGCGGACGACCCCGACGACGCCGGCGCCAGGCCGGCCGGCACCGGCCCGGCCGGCGAGGGCGGCAGCGGCGACCGGCCCTCGTCCGCCGAACGCGACGAGGACGCCATCTGGGCCGAGATCGTCGCCGGGTTCGACGCCACCCACGAGGGTGACCGGGTGCCCTGGCCCGACCAGGAGAACCTCCAGGAGGAGGAGCCCGAGGAGCCCGAGCCGGGCGACGACCGCACCGGCCGCCTCCCCCGCGCCCGCGTGATCAAGCCGGCCGACGGCGAGGACGAGGAGTTCCCCGGGTCCGACGACGAGGGCCACTACGTCCCGCCGCCGCCCCCGCCGCTGCCGAGCACCGACCCGCTCACCAAGGGCGCCTGGATCGCGCTGATCGGCGGTCCCGTCTACCTGCTGGTCACCGTGATCCTCGACTGGGAGGTGCCCGGCTGGGCCGCGTTCCTGGCGGTGGCCGCGTTCATCGGCGGGTTCGTCACGCTGGTGTTGCGGATGGGCGACGAGCCGCGCGACCCCGACGACGGCGCGGTGGTCTGACCCGCCGGCGTCAGGCCGGGCCGGGGAGCCTCAGGTCGGCGACGACCGGACGGTGGTCGGTGGCCGCCGGGTACAGCGCGGCGACCTCGGGATCGGCCGGGACGCCGCAGCCGGTGACCTCGATCGTGCGGTCGGCGAAGACGCCGTCGATGCGGCGTCGCGGGTCGCGGGACGAGAAGGTCGGCTCCTCCCCCGCGGGCGCCACCGCCCACCCGTCCTGGAAGCCCGCGAGCAGCATCGTCCAGCAGACGCCGCCGGGCTGCTCGTTGATGTCCCCGGTCAGCACCACGGGCGCCCCGTGGTGGCGGCGCGCCCGGTCGAGGCTCGCGATCAGCTCGCCGGTGTGCGCGCGGCGCGGTTCGTCGAAGAGGTCCAGATGCGTGCTGGCGGCGATCATCCGGCGCGCGTCCGGCCCGGCGCCGACCTCCAGCACCGCCACCGCCAGCGCCCGCCGGTGGATCCCGGGGACCCTGGTCAGCAGGTGGAACTCGCTGCCGAGCCGGCGCGCCCTCGGCCCGATGAACACGGCGAGGCCGCAGGCCCGCCGTCCCGCCGCGATCTTCATCCCGCAGGCGCGCGCGAGCCGCCACCGCTGCCAGCGCCAGCACCAGAAGCGCGGCACCTCCTGGAGGCACAGCACGTCGGGCCGGAGAATGCGCACGACCTGGGCCACCGCGCCGGGGTCGTCCCGCAGCGAACGGATGTTGTAGCTCATCACGCGAACGGTGGTCACCCCAGCCACCTCCCCACCGTGGGCCAATCCCGGATCCCGGTCAGGTGATCGGTCAGGAAAGGATCGCCCGCCGCGCGCCGGACCCGCCGCCGGATCAGATCCGGGCGAGGTCCGCGGCGCCGACGATCCCGGCGGCCGAGCCGAGCTCGGCGATCCTGATCTCGGCCATCGGGCGGTGCCCGCGGCCGGTGAGCGCGTCCTCGAACGCCGCGCGCGTCGGGTCGAGCAGCAGGTCGCCCGCGTCCGACAACCCGCCGCCGATGATGAACGCCCCGGGGTCGAGGATCGCGGCCAGGTCGGCCAGCCCCTGACCGGTCCACCGGGCGACCGTGCGGAAACACTCCAGCGCGGCCTTGTCGCCCTCCCGGGCGGCCTCGGTGACCTCCGGGCCGCTGATGCCCTCCGGCGAGCCGTCGCCGAGCTCCAGCAGCCGTCCCGCCATCGCCGGGGAGACCCGGGCCAGCTCGCGGGCCTCGTGCACCAGCGCGTTGCCGCTGGCGTACTGCTCCCAGCAGCCGCGGTTGCCGCAACCGCAGCGGCGGCCGTCCGGCACCACCCGGAAGTGCCCCGCCTCGGCGCCGATGCCGAACCGCCCCCGGTAGAGCTCGCCGTTGATGATGATGCCGCAGCCGATCCCGGTGCCCAGGGTGATCAGGACGAGGAAGTCCTCGCCGCGGCCCGCGCCGAACCTCGCCTCGCCCCACGCGGTGGCGTTGGCGTCGTTCTCCACCACCACCGGGAGCCCGACCTGCTCCTCGACCTTCTGCTTGATCGGCTCCTCGCGCCAGGCGAGGTTGGGCGCGAACAGCACGGTCGAACGGGCCTCGTCGACGAACCCCGCGGTGCCGAGCCCGACCGCCGACACGTCCTCGAACTTGCTCTTGAGCAGGTCGACGACCTCGGCGATGACCTCGGCGGTCTCCTTGGGATTGGTGGAGGGTGTGGGACGCCGTACCTTCTCCAGGATCGTGCCGCGGTCGTCCACCACACCCGCGGCGACCTTCGTACCCCCCACATCCACGCCGATGGTCAGGGCCATGTACGGTTCCTCCTCTTTCACGGGCCCCGGCGGAGCCCGTCGCGCACGTTCCTGCGTGCGCTACCCGATGTCGATGGGATCGTTCCCGGCGGACGGCCCGCCGCCGCCCTCGCCGGGCGGCCGGGACCCGCCGGGCTCGGAAGGAGCGCGGTGGTCATTCGGCCGCCCGGGGGCGCGGGTGCGCTCGAAGGCCGCGAGCACGTCGAACGCCGCCGCCATCAGCGACTGCCCGGCCTGCCTGACGTGCGTCGTGACGTCGGGGCCGGTCTCGCGCGCCAGGGCGATGGCCCGGCAGATCGGGCAGTTGCGGCACTCGGGGGCGCCGGTCGCGATGTGCGGGTCGCCGGCCGCGGCGCGGCTCCACACGTCGTCGGCCGTGGCACGGCTCCACACGTCGTCGGGCTCGCCCATCGCGCCGCGCTGCCCGGGATTGCCCCCGCCGGTGCCGCCGATCCTGCGCCACAGCGAGCCGAAGAGCTTGGCGGCCTCGTCGAGGGCATCGCCTGGTTGCTCGGTCATAAGAACATTTTCCATCTCGTCGTCGGCGAGAAACGTACCGCTCCTGCCCTGGTAACGACCGGATTAATCAGCTCTCGACGTGTCGTTTGAGGCCTTTGAGGGCCGAGTCGATGATGCGCTTCTCCGCCTTGCGCTTCACCATGCCGATCATGGGCACCCGGACGTCGACGGCGAGCTCGTAGGTGACGTCGGTGCCACCGCCGCCCTCCGCAAGGGTGTAGGCGCCGTGCAGGCTCGTCACGACGTTGCCCTTGTCGACCAGCTCCCACCGGACGGCGTCGTCGCCCTCCCAGTGGTAGGAGAGCCCGACGGTGTCACTGAACGGGCCGCCGTCGAAGGTGAGCCGGGCCCGCGCCGGGCGGCCGTCGGCCCCGGTCTCCTCGACGGCGAACTCGCGGATGCCGCTCGCCCAGCCCGGATAGGCCTCCAGGTCGGCGATCACCGCCATGATCTCGGTCTTCGCCGCCTTGATCGTGATCGAAGAACTCGTCCGGTCGGCCATCTCGCGTTCCCTTCACTCCGGCTCGCCGTGCCCTGGAAAGTATTTTTCACACCGACAACACATAAGGCACCCCACCGGCCCGGAAATGCCCCACATTCACACATTCAGTGCGTCCGATACGCATTCTCCGGGCGAGGGGCTGGTGCACGTGCCCGAAGAGCACGTATTTCGGCTGCGTCTCGTGGATGGCCGCCAGCACCGCCTCGCTCCCCCGCTCGAAGCGCCGCGCGACGGTGTCGTACAGCAGTTCGGGCACCGCGGGCGGGATGTGGCAGCACAACACGTCGACGGCCCCCACCGCGGCGACCTTCTCGGCGTAGACCTCGTCGTCCAGCTCGTACGGCGTACGGTATTCGGTGCGCAGCCCGCCGCCGACGAAGCCGAACCGCAGCCCGCCGATCTCGGTCACCTCCCCGTCGAGCACGTGGTGCCCCTCCTTGGCATAGTCGGCCCACATGTGCGGGATGTCGACGTTGCCGTAGGTGAGGTAGGCCGGGACGGGCATCGCCTCGAAGAGCTCCTCGTACTGGCGCCGCACCGCGCGCTCGATGTGCGGCCAGGCGTCCCCGTCGAGCGACTCCCACATCCGCCGGGAGAAGTCGCGGGCCTCCTGGAAGCGCTTCTGCGTCCGCAGGGCGATGAACTCGTCGGCGTTCTCCTGACCGAACAGGTCGGCGAAGATGCCCTGCCCGTGATCGGAGTAGTCGATGAAGAGAATGAGATCGCCCAGGCAGATGAACGCGTCCGCCCCGTCCCCCGCGCGTTTGAGTGCCTCCGCGCGGCCGTGGACGTCGCTCACCACATGGATCCGCATGAACCGACTCTAATGGGGCCGGGCCGTACCGATGACCCCGCGCCGGGCGTTCCCGGCCGTGCCGCCTCAGTCGTCCGTCGCGGCGGCGACGAGGGCCTTCCACTCGCGGACCAGCGACGCGTCCACCGGCGCCTCCCACGCGCCGTCCGGCCGGACGGCGGTGCCGACGTGGAACTTCGACACCCCCGCGGCGCCCAGGACCGCCACGTGCTTACGGCGCAGTCCGCCGCCCGCCATGATCATCCCGGCCGCGTCCGGGCCCTCGGCGGCGCGCCGGACGAGCAGGTCGACCCCGGCGTCCACGCCGCGGGCCGAGCCCGCGGTGAGCACCGTGTCGAGGGTGCCGCCCAGCTCCCGCACGGTCCGCCAGGCGGGCGCGGGGTCCACCGCGTGGTCGAGGGCGCGGTGGAACGTCCACGGCAGCGGCGCGACCACCGCGGCCAGCTTGCTCGTGGCGCCGACGTCGATCTGGCCGAACGGGTCGAGGAAGCCCAGCACGAAGCCGTCCGCGCCCGCCTCCTTGAGGGTCTCGGCCGCCACCCGCAGGCGGTCGAGCTCGTGCGCCGAGGTCCGGAAACCGGCGTTGGCCCGCACCATGACGCGCAGCGGCAGTGATGTGACCTCCCTCATGCGCGCGACCACGTCCGGATCGGGGGTGAGCCCGTCGGCGGCCATGTCGGCGACGACCTCGATCCGGTCGGCCCCGCCCTCCTGCGCGGCGCGCGCGTCGGCCGTGTCCAGCGCGATCACCTCGAGCAGCGCCATCGAACCTCCCGAATCACCGGCATCCCGCTCCCCGTAAACGTCCAGCTCAAGGGTAGGCGACCCGGTGGTCCCGGCCGGGTGGCCGGTCGTGGTCTTTGCCTCACCGTTAACCGGAAACCCAGGCCGACACGGGCATGAACAGGTGCTTACCTACTGGTGGGTATCCTTGGGGCACGGGAAACCGGTACCGTCGTCCCCGCCGTTTGCAGTGCTCAAGCAAGGAGTGGCCGTGCGCGAGTTCAGCGTCCCCGCCATGGTGGAGGTGCCCGGCTCCACCAATCTGACCGACGCGCCGTTCGAACGGGCCGCGGCCCATCCCGGCCAGATCGTCCTGCGGCGCAAGTCCGGCGACGTCTGGCGCGCGGTGACCGCGGCCGAGTTCGCCGCCGAGGTGACCGAGATCGCCAAGGGACTGGTCGCCGCGGGCGTCGAGCCCGGCGACCGGGTCGCCCTGATGTCCAGGACGCGGTACGAGTGGACCGTTCTGGACTACGCCATCTGGACGGCCGGCGCGGTCGCCGTGCCGATCTACGAGACGTCCTCCGCCGAGCAGGTCAAGTGGATCGTCGGCGACTCCAACGCCAAGGCCGTGTTCGCCGAGTCCGACAAGCACCTGGCCGCGATCGCCGAGGTCCGGGAGGAGCTCCCGGGCCTCTCGCACGTCTGGGGCATCGACGCCGGCGACCTCGACGCCGTCGTCACCCTGGGCGAGGAGGTCGCCGACGAGACGATCGCCGAGCGGCGCCGCAGCCGCGGCTCCGGCGACCTCGCCACGCTCGTCTACACCTCGGGCACCACCGGCCGCCCCAAGGGCTGCGAGCTCACCCACGGCAACTTCGTACTGACCGCGCGCAACGCCATCCAGGGCGCGATCTCCGAGGTCGCGGTCGACGGCAGCTCGACGTTGCTGTTCCTGCCGCTGGCGCACGTGTTCGCCCGGCTGATCGAGGTCGCCTGCATCGAGGGCGGCATCGTCCTCGGCCACAGCGACATCGCGGGACTGCTGCCCGACCTCGCCTCGTTCCAGCCGACCTTCCTGCTCGCCGTCCCGCGGGTCTTCGAGAAGGTCTACAACGGTGCCGAGCAGAAGGCCTCCGCCGACGGCAAGGGCAAGATCTTCGCCGCCGCCGCGGAGACCGCGATCGCCTACAGCAAGGCGATCCAGGACGGCAAGCCGGGTCTGGGCCTCAAGGCCAGGCACAAGGTCTTCGACGTGCTCGTCTACGGCAAGCTGCGCGCCGCCGTCGGCGGCAAGGTGCAGTACGCGGTGTCCGGCGGCGCCGCGCTGGGCGAGCGGCTCGGCCACTTCTTCCGCGGCGTGGGCATCACGATCCTGGAGGGCTACGGCCTCACCGAGACCACCGCCCCCGCGACCGTCAACCGGCCCACCGCCATCAAGATCGGCACGGTCGGCCGCCCGATCCCCGGCGTGACCGTGCGGATCGCCGACGACGGCGAGGTCCTGGTCCAGGGCATCAACATCCTGACCGGCTACTGGAACAACGAGACCGCCTCCAAGGAGGCCCTCGAGGACGGCTGGTTCCACACCGGCGACATCGGCACGCTCGACGCCGAGGGCTACCTCAGGATCACCGGGCGCAAGAAGGAGATCCTCGTCACGGCCGCGGGCAAGAACGTCGCGCCCGCCCCGCTCGAGGACCGGCTGCGCGCCCACCCGCTGATCAGCCAGTGCCTGGTCGTGGGCGACGGGCGCAAGTTCATCAGCGCCCTGATCACGCTGGACGAGGAGGCGCTGACCCCCTGGAAGGCCCAGCACGGCAAGCCGG
This sequence comes from Spirillospora sp. NPDC047279, assembly GCF_040643285.1. NCBI lineage: Bacteria > Bacillati > Actinomycetota > Actinomycetes > Streptosporangiales > Thermomonosporaceae > Spirillospora > Spirillospora sp. NPDC047279. The sequence goes on along the minus strand of NZ_JBEYUA010000012.1, from coordinate 209,155 downwards.
CCGACATGACCGTCGAGGAGCTGCGCCGCGACCCGGACGTCGTCGCCGAGATCGACGCCGCGGTGGCCGAGGCCAACAAGTCGGTCTCGCACGCCGAGGCGATCAAGAAGTACGAGATCCTCGGCGTCGACTTCACCGAGGAGGCCGGGCACATGACGCCCAGCCTCAAGGTGAAGCGCAACGTCGTCATCAGGGACTTCTCCGCCGAGATCGACCGGCTCTACTCGTCCTGACTCCCAGGACGACCCTGACGCCCGGACCATGAGCCGAGCGCCGGCCTCCCCGCCGCGGGGAGGCCGGCGCTCGGGCGTTCAGAGCGCGGCGACCGCGTCGGCGATCGGCTCGTCCCCGTTGATCAGTTCCAGGGTGCGGCGGCGGGCGCCGGGCGCGTCCAGCAGCGCCACGATGACGGCCGCCACGTCGTCGCGGGTCACCGGGCCGCGGCCGACCTCCGGCTCGGCCAGCGTCACCCGGCCGGTCCCCTCGTCGTCGGTGAGCGCGCCGGGCCGCAGGACGACCCAGTCGAGGTCGCGCGCCCGCAGGTCGTCCTCGGCCTCGCCCTTGGCCTTCACGTAGGCCGCCCAGACCTCGTCGGTGCCGGGGCGCGGCGGCTGCCCGGCCCCCATGGACGAGACCTGCACGAACGGGCGGACGCCCGCCCGTTCGGCGGCGCCGGCCAGCAGCACCGAGGCGCCACGGTCGACGGTGTCCTTGCGCGCGGCGCCGCTCCCAGGCCCCGCGCCCGCGGCGAAGACGACGGCGTCCGCGCCGGTCAGCTGGTCGGCGACCTCCTCGGCCCCCGCCTTCTCCAGGTCGAGCACGACCGGCCCGGCGCCGGTCGCGCGCACGTCATCGGCGTGGTCCGGATTGCGGATGAGGCTGAGTACGGTGTCCCCCCGAGCGGTGAGGAGCCGGGCCAGCCGCAACGCGATCTGCCCGTGCCCTCCCGCGATCACAACGTTCATGCGCCCGACGATACCGAGCCGGACGGAGCCGATACCGAGCCGGACGGTACGGAGCCCTCGCCGGCGGGGACTCCGGTCCGCCGGCGAGGGCTCCGCTGGTAGGGGACGGTCAGCAGTTGCGGCCGCCGTTGATGCAGCTCACCGCCTGCCGCATCAGCCGCTCGGGCATGAGGTTCTCGAAGTCGGCGTGGTCGGTCACCGGCTCGTGCCCCTGCTCGGGGAACGAGTCCACGGCGAAGGCCTGGGACTGGGCCGGCAGGTTGTACGAGAGGGTCATCCGCAGCTGCGGGACGGCCTGCGTGCCCTGCGGGCAGTTGCCCTGCTGGTCGGGGAAGACCACGTGGGTCCGGTGGTTGGCGCTGTCGGTGTTACGGCCGTCCCAGCAGCTCGCGAAGTCCAGCACCCGGGTCACCCGGCTGCCGCGCGGGCAGAGCGGGTACTTGTCGGTGAACGCGCGGTTCTGGAAGCCGGTGCAGGTCCACAGGGCCCTGGCGTTGGCGGTGCCGTTGGTGCTCGCCTTGGCGTCCCCGGTGATGATCCGCAGGAACCTCGGCATGGCGACCACCCTCGTCCGCGGGTTGCCGCGGAACTGCAGGCTCACCGAGGCGGGCGTGACGACGCGTCCGGTGTTGCCGTCGGCGGTGCTCTGCTGCGCCTGGTCGGAGTCGTCCTGCTGGGCGCGGATCCGCATCACCGGCCAGAAGAACACCGACTGGTCTCCGCGGGCGCACGTGGTGCCCGCGGCGGCGAGGCTCTCGTCGGTCGAGAAGCCGTCGGTGGACAGGTTGCCCACGTAGTCGTGGATGTGGTGCGCGCCGTTGGAGACGCCGGGCGCCACGATGTAGTTGTCGGGGTTGTGGTGCCCGTTCTCGTTGCGGCCACAGCGCGTGGTGAACGTGCCGCGCGAGGCGCCTCGGCCCTGCCGCACGCGGGGCGCCGGCGGTGCCTGCCTGATGTTGACGAAGTCGTCGGCGTCGGGGCCGGGCTCCACCACGTTCGCCGGCGGCGGGGCGCCCTGGTCGGGCGGGGCGCTCGGGTCGCCCTGATCTCCCTGGTCCCCGTCGTCCGGCGGGGCGCTCGGGTCGGCCGGAGCGCTCGGGTCGGCGCCTCCGCCGTCGGCGGGAGGAGCCGTCGCGCCGCCGTCACCGGGAGCGTTCGGGTCCGCCGGAGCGTTCGGGTCGGCCGGGGCGTTGGGATCGGCCGGGGCGTTCGGATCGGCCGAGGGCTGCCCGCCCTGATCGGGTGGATCGGTCGGATCGGCCGCCACCGCGGCGCCCGCCCGTGTTCCGGGAGCCGCCCCGGCCTGCGCGTCCGTCGCCGACGCCAGCATCACCAGAGCGGCCGGTATGACGAGGACGATGCCTTTCTTTCTGCCCATTCGAATCTCCTTGGAAGCTGGGTGCGATGACCCGTCAAGAAAGGGCCTCTTGAGTGGCCAGGCCGGTGCTCTCCAGCAATGTCATGTGCGTGTTGACGAAGCGGAGCGAACGTTCGGAGAACGCCCGGATCTCGGTGTTCTGGGTCTGCGCCCGCACCTTGGCGATGACGGCGAAGACCTTGCCGTGCGCGGCCCGGAGGCGGAGCACGAAGGTCCGGTCGTAGTCCTCCCCGAACTTGCCCGACATCTCCGCCAGCCAGCGTTTCTGGTCGGCGTTCGGCTCACTCGGCAGGATCACCCCGAGCCGGGCGGCGGTCGCGCGGGCGTCCTCATCGAGCTGCATGTGCTGCTCCATGATCATTTCGCCCACCTCCTTCACCCGGGCACTGGACGCCCGCTGCTGGGCCTGCTGGCCCGCGGGCACCTCCCAGAGACCGGCCCGCCGCACCGCGGCGAGCAGTTCCCGGTCTCCCTGGGACAGCCGTCCCCACCGGGTGTCGGTCACGCCGCCTCTCGTCTCGCCGTCCGCGGGCACGCTGGGCGGGCTGAGAACCACGACCAGCGCGGCCAGGACGGCGGCGGCCGCGGCCCCCACCAGGAACACCTGGCCACGTCCGAACCGCCGCATGGCGCGCTTTTCCGCGAGGCCGTACCGCTTACTCAAGGCGCCCCTGCCTCCTTTCGGGAATGCACCGTTCGACCCGGTGAGGGTCGTCAGGAGATACGCAGGCACCGGATCTCCGGTTCATCTTTCCTGCGCATTTTTCCGACAATTTTCGGCACCTTTCTCCGGGCATGCGAAAAGCATGTGTGCCGCCCCTTTCACGACCGTTCAGGAACGCCGTACGGGCGCTCCCGGCATGCTGCCCGTGACGCGCAGCGCGAGGGCCGGGCACATGGCGACCGCCCGCTGTACGTCGCGTTCCAGCCAGCTCGGCACGTCGGTGCCCAGGACCACCGGGAACCCGTACCGGTCCAGCTGGATCAGTTCCGGGACCAGGTAGGCGCACAGGCCGTGGCCGTCGCAGCGGCTCCAGTCGATCGCCACCCGCCCCTCGGCCCCGGTGGGTATCGGCAGCGGCAGCACCCCGAACACCGGCAGGCCGCACGAGCCGCCGTACCGGTGCATCTCGATGTCGGCACCGAACGCGTCGACCGCCGACAACACGAAGCGCGCCGTCCCGTCCGGGTGGGAACAGGCGCCGCGGCCCCGGCCGATGCCCGCCGCGCGCCGCACGTCCTCCACGCTGCCCGACCCGTCCGACAGCGCGGTGAGCGCCCGCACGACGTCGGGCAGGCCGAGCCGGCACGGCCCGCACTGCCCGGCCGACTGCGCGGCCAGGTAGGAGGCGATCCGGGTGACCTCGCCCAGCGGGCAGCTGCCCTGCCCGAGGGGCAGGATGATGCCCGCGCCGACCGTTCCGCCGACGGCGCGCATCCCCGACCGCGACAACACCGCCAGGGCGGCGCCGTTCGGGTCGAGCCAGCCGCCGTGGTACCCGCCGACCAGCACGCCCAGGTTCGGTGGCACGTCGCAGTGGTCGAGGACCTCCTGCAAGGGGGTGCCGTACGGCGCCTCGACGACGTGGGTGCCGCCCACGGTGAGCAGCGTGGTGCCCGGCTCCTCCTCCAGCCCGGCCGACGCGTACAGGTCGGGGCCGAGCGAGGTGAGCACCGCCAGCTGGGCGAACGTCTCGGTGTTGGACAGCAGGGTCGGGCAGCCGTCGACGCCGAACTCCGACGCCCGGACCTTCACCCCGGGCGGGATCGGCGTCTCGCCGTTGACCGCCCGGACCACCGCGCCGCTCTCGCCCGAGATGAACCGTTCGGCCAGCCGCACCACGCGGGCGGGCATGTGCCGCTCGGCGATGGCGGCCCGCACCGACCGGGCGGCCTCGTCGTCCTCGACCGCCACGATGATCCGCTGGGTGCCCAGCGCGGACGCCGCGATCACCGCGCCGTCCAGCACCAGGTGGGGCGCCCGGCTGAGGAGCACCTTGTCCTTGGAACTGCCCGGCTCGCCCTCGGCGCCGTTCACCACGATGACGGCGTCCTCGTGCGGGCGCCGCCGGTCGGCGCCCTCGCCCGGCAGCAGCTCGGCCACCTCGTCGTCGGGCGGCGTGATCTGCGCCGCGACCGCCATGACCTTGCGCGCGAACGGGAACCCGGCGCCGCCGCGGCCGCGCATGTCGACCTGCTCGCACATCTTGACCAGGTCGTCGAGCGCCGGCATGTAGAGCTTGCCGTGCACGGCGAGGTGCCGGTCGAGGTCGAGCCGTTCGAACCGGTCGAAACCCAGTGTCAGCCGTGGACCACCGATGTTGGTGACGGTGACGGTAGAGCTCATCCGAGCACCTCGGTCTCACGGGGGTCCGGCGCGGGGGCGGGCTCGGCGGCGGCGCGGCTCATGGAGCGGCCGGGGTCGCGTTCGCGGACGGCCTGCGCCAGCGGCATCCCGGCGTCCTCGCCGACGTGCCGGACGTCCCGCGGCTTGACCACGACGATCATCCGGGTGACCAGGCCGAGCGCCACCGCGCCCGCGCAGAGCACGTAGCTCAGCGTCACCCAGGCCGCCGCGGGCCGGCCCGCGGTCAGTCCGTGCAGGATCGCGACCGGCCAGCTCAGGTAGGCGATCGCGTGCATCGACCGCCACAACCAGGGCCGGGAGCCGAACGCGAACCGGCCGCGCAGCAGCCCGGTCAGCACCGTCACGATCATCAGGTCCAGCGCCACCGCGCCGAGGCCGACCGGGCCCGACGCGGGCACCACGATCTGGGCCGGCGCCGCGAGCCCGCCCAGCACCTTCACCAGGAAGTGCGCGACGAGGAACGTCACGGCGAGCATGGACGCGGCCCGGTGCAGGCCCTGCGCGAAGACACGGTGCCGGATGGCCAGGATGAGGCGGTCGGTGGCCAGCAGGCCGCTCACCACGGCGACGGTCATCGCCAGCAGGGCGAAGACGCCGGCGTAGAACGAGAGGAAACGCTGCACGTCGCCGGCCACGGCGGCGCCGGGCGGGGTCGCCGCGCCGACGAGGACCGCGATGGACGCGATGACCACGACGCGCAGCGTCCAGTTCGGCAGCGCCGGCTCGTCACTGCTCTGTGTCCGCACTGTTCGTATTCCCCTTCTGCTCGTCAGCCGCCGGCGGAGTGCCGGGGCTGGTGCCGGGCTTCGGCTTGGGATCGCCCGCGCCCGGCGGCTCCGTCGGCGGCACCGGCCCGAGATTGGCCAGCAGCCCGCCGGGGAGCACTTGGAGAAGACCTCGTTCGGCGTACCCGAGGAGGGGCTGCGCCCGCTCCCGGAAGATCCAGCCGCCGAGCTGCGCACCGTCCAGCGGGACGGTGTCGGTGGCCCGGCGCAGGGCGAACTGCACCTCGTCGCGGGGCGACGCCGCGCCGCCGCACGGCGCGTCGGTACCGGTCCGGCCGAGCGCGTCGCCCTGCTTGACCACGCTGCCGTCGCGAATCCGCGCGACGTCGCGCATGCGGTAGTAGCCGGTGGCCAGCCCGCTCGGGTGGATGACCAGCACGAAGCCGCGGTCGCCCTGGGCGCAGAAGCGGTAGAACCGCCCGTCGCCGGCGGACACGACCCGCCCGTCCCCGCCCCAGAAGGCCAGGGCGCCCAGCGGGCGCGCACCCGCCGACGCGCGGTCGCCGGTGCCCAGCGTCCAGGCGCCGCCGACCTTCCACGGCAACATCAGCCCGTCGCCGACCCGGCTGCCGTTGGTGGCCGCCGCGGCCTGCCCGGCCGTCGCGGAGTTGTAACGGCTCAGCAGCCGCGCCTCGCTGACCGACATCACCGCGGCAGGCATGCGGCCGACCAGCCCGGCGAACGCCGTCGTGCCGGACAGGGCGGGCTGCCACTTCCCCGCCGACCAGTGCGCCGCGAACAGCGACACCTGGGGCATGGCCGACCGCCCGCTCGGCACCGGTAGCGCTGTAGTGCCGAACACCCAGGTCCGGTCGCGGCTCGTGCGGCTCACGCCGACCATCGGCGGGCGGTCGAGTTCGGTTCCGTACTCCTGCCGGGCCGCGGGCCCGCGCTGGGCCAGCGTGAGATCACGGACCTGCGAGGTCAGCGCCTGGAGGTCGGGCGCCGCCACGGGGGTCGTCGGCTGGCGTCCGGTCTGCCGCTTCTGCGGGTCGCGGTCGGGCACGCCGGCCTTGGCGTCCGGCTTGTCCAGGGGCCGTTCCGCCCCCGCGGGCCCGGGGTCGCCGATCGGCCCGCCCTCGAGCACGCTGCGCTCCACGATCGCGAGCATCGCGAGGCCGGTCGCGATGGAGAAGATGATCGCCCCGGTGTTCAGCCGGTCGGTGCCGAACGAGCGCCGCGCCTTCGGCGCGGGCCCCGTCCGCCGCGGCCGGCCCACCGGCTCCCGCCCGGCGCCCCGGCGCCGTTCGGGCCCGCCCCGGCCGCCGCCGGGTCCGGTCTGCTGCCGGCGCCCGGGCTTGCGGTCGGGGCCGCCACGTCCGCGTTCGGGCGCGGGACGGCCACGCTGAGGCGGGCTCGGGCGGCGTTCGGCCGCGGCCCGCCCGCCTTGGGGCGAGCTCTGCACACGTTCCTGAACGGGTCGCGGCCGCTCGCTCTCGGGGGCACCCTGCCCACGCCCGCTGGCGGGCACGGCCGTTCCGGCTCCGGTACCGCCACCGCTCCCGGCGCGCTTGGGCTTGGGGACTCCCTGCCCGCGCTCGTGGACCGGCCACCCCCGCTCACCCGCCAGCGCGCTGGTCCCCTGGTCGAAGGCACGCCCGGTCGCGGGCGCGCCGCGACCGGGCCCGGCCGCGCCCCTGCCACGTCCAGGCGCACCTTGCGGCGCACCCTGCCGAGGCCCGGACCGCTCTGTGTGCGGAACCCCCGCGGCGGGGCGTTCACGCTGTGGAGCGCCCTGTCCCGGCGCGGACCGCTCGCCTTGAGGAGCGCCCTGTCCCGGCGCGGGGCGTCCGCCTTGAGGAACGCCCTGCCCTGGAGCAGGTCGCCCGCCTGGGGCGCCACCCCGCCCGGGCACGGGACGCCCGCCTTGCGGAAGACCCTGCCCGGGCGCGGAACGCCAGGCCTGCGGAACGCTCTGCGCGGGCGCGGTACGGCCACCGTGCGCGGGAAAGGCCCGCCCACCCTGGGCCGCGCCCTGCGCCGGCGCGGGGGATCCCACCCGGAACCATTCCTGTCCGGGAACAGAACTCTCGTCCTGCGGAACACCCTGTGCGGGCGCGGGAACCCCGGCGCGCGAGGCATCATGCCCCCGCGCGGGACGGCCGCCCTGGGGCGCGCCCTGCCCGGACGCGGGGACCCCGGTCCGGGAGGCGTCCTGCGCGGGCGTGGTGCGCCTGCGCTGGGGAAGGCCCTGCGCCGGTGCCGGGCGCCCGGTACGGGGCGCGTCCTGCCCGGGCGCGGGGCGCTCGCTCCGGGAGGAGTCCTGCCCACGCTCGGGTGCGGGCGTGCCGCGGCCGGACCGGCCGCGTTCGGGGGTGCCTTCCTGAGCCGCACGGCGGCCACGGGACTGGGCCGCGCGGCGGCCTCGCCGGCCGGCCGCGGGCGCGGCCTGCCGGTCCATCTCGGGCATCGCCCGACGCCAGGCGGGTGCGGTGGCCCAGTCAGTGGCCGCTCGCACCTCAGGCCGTGGGGATGCCTGTCGCGCCTGCTCCGCCGTCTCCTGCGGCACCTCGTACCGCTGGTATGGCGCGACCTCGGTGGCCGCCTGCCTCTGGGCATCCTGCCGCTGGGCATCAGGCGGCTGCGAGTTCGGCGCCTGCTTGCGCCGGCGGGCACGTTTGTCACGCGCCTTCGACCGTCGCCGAGACTCCCACTCCAGTTCGGGACGTTCCCAGGGAAGGGGACGATCCCAATTGTCGCGCTGCGCCATGCCCCTCTCCCGTGGAGGAGGCGGAGGTACGGCGAACGCCGGTGTTCCGTTGTGCGTCCCGGGTCCGCTCCACCCAGGGCGCGCTCTGACTTCCTGTGGGTCGTGGACGCCGGTTTCGAAGCCCGCTCCGCTTCAGCGGCGCCCATCGACTTCACCGGAGCATACGCCCCACGGGCCACTTTGATGAGAGTTGGCGCCAAATATCCCTCAGGCCAGGCATTTTCCGATGGTCCAGTGGGCTCGCTGAACGGTACGCGCGGACGCGGCGGGGTGTTCACCGTTCGCCGGCGAAGTTCGTCGGCGAAGGTCCTTCAGGAAGCGCGCGGCGAGCGGAACGGCGGTCCGGGGACCCGAGCCGCCCTCCCCGATCGGGCTCCCGGAGGCGCCCGATCTCGACACTGATCAGAACAGCTTCCGCCGGCAACGAGATGGAGTCCTGATGCTCATGTTCCGGTTGAGACGTCCCTTGGGGGATGCCGGAGATGTCCGACTTAGCCCTACCTCAGACCCCCCTTAAGAGCGCCCTAACAGGGGCGACAGACGGCTCGCGGCGACCTAGCTTCGGAGGTGTCAGAAGGCCGGTGACCAGACCGGAGGAGGTGCCCCGAGATGAGCGACGACAGAGCCGGGGCGGCCCACCCTCCCCGGTGCGTCCCGGCCTCGGGCCGGGGTCGTGCCCGGCATCCCGTCCACGCTTCTCAGATCCTCCCGGCGCCGGCCTCCCTGCACGGCACGCCCACCTCCAGGTTCTCCCCCAACTCAGGGCGTCCCGGGCCGGCTCGGCAAGGATCGGCACCCCACCTCGACAGGGGCCCGCGTGGAAATCGGTCTCCGGGACGGGCACGACCCCCTCTACACGTGAGGTGAGCTCCCCGCCGTCGGCGCGGCGGACGGGGCGCTCATCTCGCTTGGCTCCCAGCCGGGTCCCCGGGCTGATCCCCCAGCGATCCCCGAGGCGAATCCCCAGGCGCGACTGAGTATCCGTACTCATGGCGGCGGCCGCCCGCCGCGAGATCCTCGGTGCATGACGACAACGCACCGCATCGAGCCCGGAGCCGGACGGACAATGCGCCGCGCCGCCGGCATCGGGGCCGTGATCGGTCTGGCCGCCTGCGCCCCCGTCCTGATGACGACCGTCGGCCCCCAGGTGCTGGCGGCGTTGCGGCCCGGCGGCCTCATCGGCCCGCACCTGCTGACCGGGCTGCGGCCGGGCGGCACTCTGGCGGGCCTGCGTTCGGGCGGCGGCACGCTGAACGGCATCCGCGCCACCACCGCGTCGCTGACCGGGCTCAAGCCGCTCTCGATGCCGATCCCCGTCGGACCGGCCGACCGGGCGCGGGTCACGCTCCTCCGTGCGGCCTGCCGGCGGCGCCTGGAGGACCTCCGTCCGAGCCGGTGACCCCGCGACCGACCGGCGACCCACCGGCGCCGGCGCCGGCGGGTTCAGCCAAGATCCTTACTGGCCACTCAGGTGATCCTTAAAGGACCCATAAGCCCAGCCGAAACCCGCGGCACCGCCCCTAACCTGCTCAGGACCTCACCCCGCAGGAGGATCTTGATGCGTGCACGACGTGCCGCGGTGGCTCTGACCTTCGCCTCCGTGCCGGTCGCCGTGATCGGCCTGGCCGCCGCCCCGGCGTCGTCCCATGGCACGATGCAGACGCCGATCAGCCGGGCCCTCACCTGCTATCAGGAGAACCCGGAATCCCCCAGATCGGCGGCCTGCAAGGCCGCGGTCGCCGCCGGCGGCCCCCAGGCCTTCTACGACTGGAACGGCATCAGGATCGGCGACGCCGGTGGACGGCACCGGCAGCGCATCCCGGACGGCAGGTTGTGCAGCGCGGGCAACGCCGCGTTCAAGGGCCTCGATCTGGCCCGCGCGGACTGGCCCGCCACCAGGCTGACCTCAGGCGCCTCCTACACGTTCCGTTTCAAGGCGACCGCCCGGCACCGCGGCGGGTTCCAGCTGTACATCACCAGGAACGGCTACAACCCGGCCAAGCCGCTCAGGTGGTCCGACCTGGAGCGCGCGCCGTTCCTGAGCAAGGCCGATCCGGCCGTGCGGAACGGCGCGTACACCCTCCCCGGCAGGCTGCCCGCGGGAAAGACCGGGCGCCACCTGATCTACGGGATCTGGCAGCGCAGCGACAGTCCCGAGGCGTTCTACTCGTGCTCGGACGTGATCTTCGGCAAGGGCGGCTCAAGCGGCGGCGCGGTCACCACCGGCGCCGGCACGGGCGCAGGCACCACGCCGAGCAAGCCGCCCACGCCCGCGCCGCCCGGACCGTCCAAGCCCGCCGCCGGCTCCCCGCCCACCACCGCGGCGAGCGGCCACCACCACGGCGCGGTCGACCTCCGCGCCCGTCCCGCCTCGGGCGGCACGCCCGCCGAGGGGACGGCGACCGGAACCGCGCTCATCGCCGGCGCGGCCGGCCTGACGCTCGGCGGCATCGGCGGCCTCCTGCTGACCGGCCGCCGCCGTCGCACCGGCACGGACACCGGCACGGACACCGGCACCGGCCGCCACGAGGCCTGACCCCCTAAGAACCAGCCAGGCGGCCCTGCTCCCGCTCGACGGGCCGCCCTCCCCTGCCGAGTGCCGGCCGTCCCCGCCCGGACGGCCGGCACTCGCCCCTTCGCCCGAGGTGCCGTCGATCCGGCGTCAGGCGGTGAGCAGCGCGTCGAGGCGGGCGGCCTGGATCTCCCAGCGCCACTCGCGCTCGATCCAGGCGCGGCCCTGCTCGCCCATCTTGCGGGCCCGTTCCGGGTCCATCAGGAGGTCGACGAGGGACTCGGCGAGCCGCCGGACGGACCGGCCGGGCACGACGATCCCCGTCTCGCCCGCCAGGACGGCGTCAGGAGCTCCCCCGGAGTCACCGGCGACCACCGGCAGCCCGGTGGCGGACGCCTCCAGGTAGACGATCCCCAGGCCCTCCACGTCCAGCCCGTGGTTGCGCGTCCGGCACGGCATCGCGAACACGTCGCCCGCGTCATAGTGAGCGGGCAGCTCCTCCCAGGGGACGCTGCCCGTGAAGGTCACCGACCGGGTGACGTCCAGGGACGCGGCCAGCTTCTCCAGGTCGGCGCGGTAGGGGCCGCCGCCGACCAGCAGCAGCGCCGCCTCCGGCACCCTCCGCAGCACGTGCGGCCAGGCGTGCAGGAGGGCGTCCTGCCCCTTGCGCGGAACCAGCCGGGACACGCAGACGACCACCGGACGCCCCGTGAGCCCGAGGCGCTCGCGGACGCCCGCGCCTCCCGCCCCGCGGAAGTAGACGTTCTCGTCGACGCCCGGCGCCAGCCGCGCCATCGCCGCCGCGGCCGCCGGTGACAGGGCCCGCGCCATCCGCGACCGGGTGTACTCCCCCAGATAGGTGAGCACGTCCACGCCGTCACCGATCCGGCGCAGCAGGCGGCGCGCCCCGGGCAGGGACGCCCAGCCCGCCTCGTGCCCGTGGGTGATCCCGACGAAGCGCTCCGCCCCGTACCGCCGCAGGCGCGTGGCCAGCAGCCCGAGCGGGGCCGAGGCGCCGAACAACACCGAGTCGCAGCCCTCGGAACGGATGATCTCCCCCGCCCGCCGCGCCACCGACGGCGTCGGCAACATCAGCGACGTGGGGTGCCGGACGACCGGGTACGGCTGCCCTGCGTCGAACTCGGCCGCGCCCTTCCAGGCCGGCGCGTACACCACGACCGAGCCGGGCGGCCGCCGCAGGACCAGCCCCTGGACGAACGTCTGGATGCCGCCGGGCCGCGGCGGGAAATCGTTGGTCACGACAAGGGTCTTGGTCATCTCCGGTCCCAGCATACGGAGGGCATGAACGAAGCCCGTCACCGGTACCGGTGACGGGCTTCGTCCGTGGTGAACGGCAGGCCGCCGCTAGCGGCTCAGCTCCTTGTCGCTCTTGCCGGACTCGACCGCGTGCTCGTCGTGCCCGTGGCCGTTGTGCCCGTTGTGGCCGTTCTCCTCGACCGGGATGTCGTCGAAGGTCCAGGCGCGCTGCAACCTCGACCGCAGCAGCCCCAGCGGGCCCTTGGTGCCCGGGGCGGGGACGCCGTTGGAGTCGAGCGCGGGCGCCTCCGGCTTGGCGTTCTCCTTGCTGAGGATGACGGTGCGCTCCTCCTCGCGGGCGGGCTCGTGCCGCTCGCTGAACTCGCCGTCGGGCGAGGCGAGGATGATGCCGCTCTCCACGCCGTGCGCGATGGTGTCGGCGTCCTTGCGCTGCAACCCCAGGCAGATGCGCTTGGTGATGACGTACGCCAGGACCGGGCCGACGAAGATCGCCACCCGGAAGAACCAGGTCGTCGCGAACAGCGAGACGTGGAACTTCTCGGCGATGACGTCGTTCGCGCCGGCCAGCCACAGGATGCCGTAGAACGCCACCGCGGCCATGCCCACGCCGGTGCGGACCGGGGCGTTGCGCGGCCGGTCGTTGACGTGGTGGCTGCGCTTGTCGCCGGTCACCCAGGCCTCGAGGAACGGCCAGACCGCGGCACCGGTGAAGATGATGCCGAGCGGGCCGAGCGCCGGGATCAGCACGTTCCAGCTGATCGTGTGGCCGAAGGCGGTGGTCTCCCAGCCCGGCATGAGCCGCAGCGAGCCTTCGAGGATGCCCATGTAGAAGTCGGGCTGCGACGCCGACGAGATCGCGCCGGGGTCGTAGGGGCCGAACATCCAGATCGGGTTGATCTGGGCGAACGCCCCCATCAGCGCCACCACACCGAACGTGAACAGGAAGTAGGCGCCCGTCTTGGCCATGAAGACCGGGTAGAACGGGTAGCCGTACACCTGCTCCTCGGTCTGGTTCTTGACCGGCATCGCGGTGTGCTTCTGGTGCCACATGATCATCAGGTGCGCGGTGATCAGGGCAAGGAAGATGCCCGGGATCAGCAGGATGTGCAGCGTGAAGAGGCGCGGGATCAGCTCGCCGTGCAGGCCCTCGGGGAACTCGCCCCCGAACAGGAACATGTACCCGTACGTGCCGACCACCGGGATCGACTCGAGCACGCCCTGGGTGATCCGCAGCCCCGTGCCGGACAGCAGGTCGTCCGGCAGCGAGTAGCCGAACAGGCCCTCGAGCATGCCCAGCGTGAACATCACGATGCCGATGAGCCAGTTGATCTCACGCGGCTTGCGGTAGGCGCCGGTGAAGAACACCCGCAACATGTGCGCCATGATCGACGCCATGAACAGGATGGCGGCCCAGTGGTGGATCTGCCGCATGAGCAGGCCGCCGCGCACGTCGAACGAGATGTGCAGCGCCGAGGCGTAGGCCTCGGACATCTTCACCCCGTGCAGCGGCGCGTACGAGCCCTCGTAGACCGTCTCCTGCATGCTCGGCTGGAACCAGAGCGTCAGGAAGGTGCCGGTCAGCAGCAGGATGATGAACGAGTAGAGCGCGATCTCGCCCAGCATGAACGACCAGTGGTCCGGAAAGACCTTCTTCACGTTCCGCTTGAAGAAGGTGGTGGAGCCCAGCCGTTCGTCGATGAAGGTCAGCGGAGCCTCGACGGCCTTCGGCGCCGACTGGTTCGCGGCCGTTGCCTCGCTCATCCGCGCTCCCAGAAGCTCGGGCCGATCGGCTCGGGATAGTCGGACGTGGCTACGAGGTAGCCGTCCTCCACGGCGAGCGGCAGCTGCGGCAGCGGACGCGCCGCCGGTCCGAAGATGACCTTCGCCGCGTCGGTCGCGTCGAAGGTCGACTGGTGGCACGGGCAGAGGATGTGGTGCGTGGTCTGCTCGTACAGGGCCGCGGGGCAGCCGACGTGCGTGCAGATCTTGGAGTACGCGACGATCCCGTTGACGTGCCAGTTCTCACGTCCCTTGGCCGGCTTGAACTGGTCGGCCGGAACGTTGATCAGGATGGTCACCGACTTGGCGATCTCGTTGAGCGCGTGGTGGCTCTCCTCGACGCCCTCCGGCAGCACCGTGATCATGCCGCCGGGGCTGGAGAAGTCGCTCACCTTCAGCGGCTTGTTGGTGCCGTCGACGACCAGGCGCACGCCCTTCTTGCCCTCGGCCTGCGCCTTCTTGACGGCCTCGCCCCAGAACGTGTGGCGCAGCCGCTTCTCCGGCAGCGGGCCGAGGTCGCGCAGCAGCACCAGCGGGGCCAGGCCCAGCGGGGCGGCGGCCAGCAGCAGCGTGCGGCGCAGCAGCGGCCGCTTGGTGATGGCGCTGTCCTCGGCGCCGTCCAGGAACTCCTGGGTGAACGCCGCCCGCGTCTCGGTGTCGGACTTGAGCTCGTGCCGCTCCTGGATGATCGGCGCGCTGGTCATCAGCCGCCGCACCCAGATGGTGACGCCGATGGCCATCGCCAGGAACGACACCGCCATCGTGCCGCCGAGCCAGAAGTTGGACTCGCGCGCGCGGAAGATGCCGTGCATCCCGCCGTCGCGGCCGCTCCAGCCGATGTAGTACGCGATGAACGCGACGCTCGCCGCGAACGCGAGAAGGAAGAAGAGCGCGACGATCCGCTCGGCCCTCTTGGCCGACTTCTCGTCGAGCTCCAGCGTCTCGCGCGCGGGCGCGGCCGGCGGCTCGTCCACGGTCAGCAGCTGCTTCTCGGCGGCGGGAGCCGGCGTGCCGACCACACGTTCTGGCCGGCCGCCGTCCTCCTGCGGCTCGTGGGCGCCGCCCGGTTCCTTGTTGTCGCTCATGACTTCTTCAGCTTCTTCGGCTTCTTGGCGGTGATCCACATCGCCGCCAGGACCAGCATGCCAATACCGATCAGCCACCCGGCCAGGCCCTCCGACACCGGGCCGATGCGGCCGAGGCCGTTACCGCCCGGGTTGGGCTCCTCACGCGACTGGACGATGTAGGCGATGATCGCCTGCTTGTCCTTCTCGGTGAGCGTGGTGTCGTTGAAGACCGGCATCGCCTGCGGGCCCGTGAGCATGGCCTCGTAGATCTGGGTGGGCGTGACGTCGTCGCCGCTCAGCGGCGGGGCGTACTTGCCACCGGTCAGGGCGCCGCCCTGGCCGGTGAAGTTGTGGCACTGCGCGCAGTTGGTGCGGAACAGCTTGCCGCCCAGCGCGGCGTCGCCCTTGTGCGGGTCGCCGACCTGCTCCTTGGTCGGCACCGGCGGACCGCCGCCCAGCGACTGGATGTAGGCGCGCAGGTCCTCGAGGTTCTTCTCGGCCTGGGCCTTCTGCTTCTCGGCCGCCGCGCGCTGCTTCTCGTCGTGGTAGTCCGTCTTGATCGTGGTGTCGAAGTCGGGGATCGGCTTCTTGCGCGGCATCTGCGCGCCAGGGTTCATCGCGGGCATGCGGCCCGTGGCGACCTGGAAGTCGACCGATGCTGCGCCCACGCCCAGCAGGCTCGGGGCGAGCGGATTGCCCTTGGCGTCCTTGGTGCCCTCGGCGTTCAGACCGTGGCAACTGGCGCAGTTCTTGTTGAACAGCTGCTGGCCGTTCTTCAGATCGGCGGCCGCCTGGGTGGTCTGGTTCGTCGCCTCGGCACGGTCAGTCTGCGGTGAGAAGCCGGTGAGAACGCCGGCGATCGCCGCCAGGGCCGCCAGCACGACGGCGTAGCCCGCCCAGGGGCGCCGTCGCCATGCGGTGAACCTTTTCACGGATTTCCCCGTTCGGGTCATGTCGTCGGTTGAGGTCAAGCTGGTCGGCTGGTCAGAGGTCGAGAAGGTAGATCGTGGCGAAGAGCCCGATCCACACCACGTCGACGAAGTGCCAGTAGTACGAAACGACGATCGCGCTCGTCGCCTGCTCATGGGTCCACCGCTTCGCGGCGTACGTGCGTCCCAGTACGAAGAGGAACGCGACAAGGCCACCTGTGACGTGGAGGCCGTGGAAGCCGGTGGTCAGGTAGAACACCGAGCCGTACGCCGAGGACGACAGCGTGAGGCCGTCGTGCGTGACGAGCTGGTAGTACTCGTAGGCCTGACCGGCGACGAAGTAGGCGCCCATCAGGAACGAGAGCACGTACCACTCGCGCAGGCCCCACCGGGTGAAGTTGAGCAGGCCGCCGTCACGGCCGACCTTGCCGGCCTCGGCCTTGAACACGCCCATCTGGCAGGTCACGGAGGACAGCACCAGGATGGTGGTGTTGAAGGCGGACAGCGGCAGGTCGAGCTCGGCGCCGGGCCACTCGCCACCCTGACCGATGGTCACGGAGCGGATCGTGAAGTACATCGCGAACAACGCCGCGAAGAACATGAGCTCAGACGACAACCAGACGATCGTCCCCACGCTGACCAGATTGGGTCGATTCGCCCGAGCGTGGGGTGTTGTCTCTATCGCGGATGCTGTTGCCACGGGCAGCATTATTACGTGACCCGTTCCATCACCGACGCATGACCCCCCTTCAGGAGTTCCCGAGCGTGTCACGGCAGCTCGCGGAAATGCCTTCCGAGACGCCCGAAAAGCCCGCGTGACAAGGGATTCCGGCTCTGGCGAGCCCGGATCTCGTGCGCGCGGGGCCGAACCGGTAGCCTTCTCTGCCATGAGCACCGCCTCGGAGAGCCCGATGAAGGTTCTCGTCTACAGCGACGACGCCAACACCCGCGCCCAGATCCGTCTGGCGCTCGGCCGCCGCCCGGCCGCCGACCTCCCGTTGATCGAGTACGTCGAGGTCGCGACCCAGCCCGCCGTGGTGGCGCGGCTCGACGAGGGCGACATCGACGTGGCGATCGTGGACGCGGAGGCGCAGCCTGCGGGCGGGCTCGGGGTCTGCCGCCAGGCCAAGGACGAGGTGTACGACTGCCCGCCGGTGCTCGCGATCATCGCGCGGCGCGACGACGGCTGGCTGGCGACGTGGTCGCGCGCCGACGCCGTGGTGAGCCTGCCGCTCGACCCGATGGCCCTGGCCAACTCCGTCGCCGACCTCATGCGCTGGCGCGCGGGCAACCGCCTCCCGGCTCTCTAAGGACCTTTCGCCCGGGGGTGCGCCCCCGCGCATCCCCCGCACTCTCGATCCCGATCACTGGGGGAAGCATGGACGCGCGTACGACCTGGCCGGCACTGCTCAACGCCCTCCTCGACGGCGAGTCGCTGTCGAGCGCCGAGACCACCTGGGCGATGAACCAGATCATGGCCGGGGAGGCCACCGACGCGCAGATCGCCGGTTTCGCGGTCGCCATGCGCGCCAAGGGCGAGACCGTCGCCGAGGTCGCCGGCCTCGCCGAGGGCATGTACGCCAACGCCACCCCCATCCAGGTCCCCGGCCAGATCGCCGACCTGGTCGGCACCGGCGGCGACCGTGCCCACACGGTCAACATCTCCACCATGGCCGCCGTCGTCGCGGCCGCCGCCGGCATCAAGGTCGTCAAGCACGGCAACCGCGCCGCGTCCTCCTCCTGCGGAGCCGCCGACCTCCTGGAGGGCCTCGGCGTCGCCATCGACCTGCCCCCCGAGCGCACCGCCCAGGTCGTCGAAGAGGTCGGCATCACCTTCTGCTTCGCCCCCCTCTACCACCCCGCCCTCAAGTACGCGGCCAAGACCCGCCGCGAGCTGGGCACCCCCACCGTCTTCAACTTCCTGGGCCCGCTGACCAACCCCGCCAGGCCCAAGGCCCAGGCCGTCGGCGTCTTCCACCCCCGCATGGCCGGGATCGTCGCGGGCGTCTTCGCCGAACGCGGCTGCTCGTCCCTGGTCTTCCGCGGCGACGACGGCCTCGACGAGCTCACCACCACCGGCACCTCCACGGTCTGGGCCGTCCGTGAGGGCACCTCCACCGAGACCACGTTCAACCCCGCCGACCTGGGCATCCCGCCCGCGAAACCCGAGGACCTCCGAGGCGCCGACGCCGCCTTCAACGGCCGCGTCGCCCGCGAGACCTTCGCCGGCGCCCCCGGCGCCGTCCGCGACATGGTCCGCCTCAACGCCGCGGCCCTCATCGTCGCCGCCGAGGGCACTCCCCCGGCCGACCGCCTCACCGAAACCCTCGCCGCCGCCTACGACCGCACCGCCGAAGTGATCGACTCAGGCGCCACGTCCGCCCTCCTCGACCGCTGGATCCAAACCTCCCAGTCCCTCAAGTAACCCCGGGAGCCGGGAGCAGCCCTCCAGGCCCCCTCACCCCCTCCAGCGACACAAGACGCCGGGCCGGAGGCCCCGGCCCGGCGTCCACACCCAGCCCGGACTCCGGGGCCGTCGCAGCCGAGATCATCAGATCGACATCTGGCGACCCGCTCAACCACGCTGACGTTCGCCCCGCCCCACCACGATGCCGCCGCCCTCCCCCACCGGCAGGCCGCAGGCCCGGCCAGGCCGGATCAGCTCCTCGACCGGGCTCGGCAGGAGCCTCTCGAAGTCGATCGGCTCCGCCCAGGCCGGCGTCACGACGATCCGCACCATGCCGTCGCAGAGCGAGCGGACCCCGGCCTCCCACTCGACCCGCTGCTCGGCCGTCATCGTGTAACCGCCGTTCAGTTGGCGGTCCTCCTCCGGGACGCCGTCGACGACGTCCAGCTCCGCCTGCCGGCAGATCAGCACGGGCTTCGGCGGGTTGCACCCCGCTTTCGCTCGTCAGGGCCACCGCCGAGTTGAGCCGCAGGGACCGGAGCTCGGGCACGTCCATCGACGTGCACATGACGATCTCCGAGCCGTTCCAGCTGAACCCGATCGTGATGTTCCGCAACGTGCCGTGTCCTTGGCGACGTAGGCCGGCCGGACCAGACCGCGAGCCCGAAACTCCTGGCTGATCGGGCACTTGAGTGCCTCGGCAATCTTGTTCGGCTCCATGGTCAGCGCCCCCTTGACGGCTCAGGACCCGCCCCATCCCGTTTTCAGGGCCAGCCTCTCCCCTCGGGCGCCGTTGGAGGTGAGAGTCGAGTGGAAGCGGTCGTCCCCCTGGTTGGTGTGGTCGTCGGTCTGCGGCTGGGGCGGTGCTGGGGTTCGAGCTTGGCGGCGACGAACGAAGCGGGTGGACGGCCAGGTATCGCCGATCGGCTGAAGGTCTCCGGGTGGCTGGCGTTCAAGCTGAAGGCATGGCCGCGCTTCCCCCGGGGGACGTGTCGGTGCGGGTACGGCGGTCAGATCAGGTCCGTTGGAGGCGGGGGTTGAGCGCAATCGGTCGCCCCTTTAGCCGGTGTAGTCATCCGACTGCGGGCAGGGGCGGTGCTGGAGTTCGAGCTTGGCGGCGACGAACGAAATGAGTGAACGGCCGGGCATAGCCGGTCAACTGAAGGTCTCCGGTGGCTGACGTTCACGCCGAAGGGCTTAGCCGCGCTTCGCACGGGATGTGCCGGTGCGGGTGCCGCGATCAGATCAGGTCCGCTGAGCGCGAGGGCTGAGTGGGAGCGGTCGCCCCTTTGGCCGGTGTAGTCGTCCGTCTGCGGCTGGGGCGGCGCTGAGGCTCGAACTTGGCAACGACGAACGAAGGGAGCGGATAGCGGGGATGGCGGCTTAGGTGAAGGCTTTCGGGTGGCTAGCGTTCAAGCTGAAGGGCATTGCCGCGCTTCGCACGGGGAGTGTGTCGGTGCGGGCGCGGCGGTCAGATCAGGTCCGCTGGGGGGCGAGGGTTGAGCGGGGCGGTTGCCCCTCTGGCCGGTGTGGTCGTCCGGCTGTCGGCTGGGGCGGTGCTGGGGCTCGAGCTTGGCGGCGACCGAACGGAGTGAGCGGACGGCGAGTATGGCCGTTAGTTGAAGGTCCCCGGTAGCTGGCGTTCACGCTGACAAGCGATGCTGCCCTCCGCGCGGGGTGTGCGTCCGGTGCAGGGGCGGCGGTCACTTCAGGTTGGCTCGGGTGGGGGTTAGGCGGGGCCGGTCGCCCCTTTGGCCGGCGTAGCCGTCCGGCTGCGGGCAAGGCCGGCCCTGGGGCTCGAACTTGGCAGCAACGAACAAAGGGGAGTGGACAGCGGGCATGCCCTGTTAGGTGAAGGCTTTTGGGTAGCTGGCGTTCACACTGAAGCGCATTGCCGCGCTTCGCACGGGATGTGCCGGTGCAGGCGCGGCGGTCAGATCAGGTCCGTTGGAGGCGAGGGTTGAGCGGGGGGCGGTTGCCCCTCTGGCCGATGTGGTCGTCCGGCTGTCGGCTGGGGCGGTGCTGGGGTTCGGACCTGGTGGCGGCAGGCGAAGGGTGCGGGGTTAGCGCCTGTTTCGGAAGTGGATCATCAGAGTGATCTGCTTCTGGGATGATCTTGGGATGAGTAGTGGTGATCTGACCGCCGCGCAGTGGGCGGTGCTGGGGCCGCTGCTGCCGATGGGCAACAAGCCGGAACGGCCTCCGACGTGGTCCAAGCGGCAGCTCGTTGATGGGATCCGGTGGCGGACTCGGACCGGTGCACCGTGGCGGGACGTGCCTGAGCGGTATGACAGGCAAGTGGGAGACGGTGTACGGGTTGTTCCGCCGTTGGCAGCGGGATGGGACCTGGGCGCAGATCCTGGCCGAGTTGCAGACCCGAGCTGATGTCGAGGGGCTGATCACCGGGGAGGCGAACGTGGACTCCACATCATGCGGGCGCATCAGCATGCGGCCGGTGCCCGCAAAAGGGGATCTGCAGAAGAGTCACCCGGCGGCGTAGTCCGCGAACCAGATGATCATGCTCTGGGGGTGGTCGAGGGGTGGGTTGTCGACCAAGCTGCACCTGGCCTGGGAGCAGGGCCCGAACCGTTGTCGCTGGTCATCACCGCCGGACAGCGCGGTGATGTACCCCAGTTCGAGGTGGTGATGGCCGGCATCCGCGTCGCGCGTCCGGGCGGCGGCCGTCCCCGCACCCGGCCGGACCGGGTGCGGGCCGACAAGGCATATTCCTCTCGCGCGATCCGCGCGCATCTGCGGCGGCGGGGTATTGCCTGCACCATCCGCGAGCCGGCCGACCAGACCGGGCACCGGCTGCGGCGCGGCAGCCGCGCGGCAGCCGCGGTGGCCGTCCACCACTGTTCGACCGCGACGACTACCGCAGCCGCCACGCCGTCGAGTGCGGCATCACCCGGTTCAAGCGCCACCGGGCCATGGCGACCGGGTACGACAAGCTGGCAGCACGTTACGAGGCCACGCTCCTGGTTGTAGCGATCAACGAGTGGCTGTGACCGCCTTGAAACAGGCCCTACTAGGTGGGGGTGGGCGTGACGGTAGTTGGGGGTTCAGGCCGGGAGGCTGGCTGCTGTTCGCCGGGAGTCACTTGAGTGGGTGTGGTGGGTTGTATCTGTTGAACGGGGAGGTGGTGGCCGCTGGTGTCAGCGTGATCCCTTGCGGCGGCGCTGGAAGGGGCAGGTGGTCGTAGGCGCGCCTGTAGGCCCGGTGATGTGGTGGTCGCCGGACCGTGGGCTGGTTGCGGGGGTGGGATAAGTCAGGCTGCGAGGTGGTGGTCGTCCCACGGGTTGCCGCTGTCACCTGGGTCGGGTGATCGTCCGGTGGGCCATCTGCCCCGTCTGGAGCGTGTGATCCCGTCGGGTGGCAGCGCCCGGTAGACGTACCGCCCGTGCCGGTCTTTGGTGATCTTCATCTGTGCCGGGTGGGTGTGCTTCCAGCGGTTGTGCCAGCCGCAGCACAGGGCGAGTTTGTTGATGTCGGTGGGGCTGTTTCCCAGTGCCCATCCGTCAACATGGTCGACTTCGCAGAGGAAGCCGGGGACTTCGCAGCCGTGGACGGCGCAGGTGTCGTATTGGGTTTCCAGGACGCGGCGTTGGCCTGGGCTGGCGATGCGGGTGGTGTGGCCCAGGTAGAGCGGCACGTTCCCCGGCCCCAGGAGCAGGGGTGAGATTCCGGCGGTGAGCGCCAGGCGCCGCACCTGCTCGGCCGGGATGGGGGTGCCGTCACGCAACCAACCGGGCGCGTCCTCGCCCATCAGCGTTTCGAGGTTGGCGATGACGGTGACCCGGGTGTCTTTGTGGCCCTGTGACAGCACGGTGGTCAACGCGGCTGCCGTCCGCTCGCCCAAGTCACGCCGGTCGTCGCTGCCGGCTGGTTTGGCCAGGTGGCCGAGGGTGCCGTCCAGGATCGCGGTGTCTTCGGGATTGAGCCACCCGTTCACATACGACCCACCATCCAGCGACCGGCTCAACGTCAGCCACGACCGTTCATAGCCGCGCTTGACGTCTTCGGGGACTTTCTCGGTGCCGTTCTGCTCGGCCACCAGATCGTGGATCTTGCGGCCCAACCGGGCGACCTTGCCCGCCGACAGCCCGTCGCTGGCGGCGTTCAACAGAATGTCCTCGGCCGCCGCGCAGTCCTCATCGTTCAACCGCTGCACGGCGTCGGCGACCGTAGCCGCATAACCGAGCGACAGGTCACCGCTGCCCAGGTCCTTACTCACCCGCTCCAGACGCGGCAACTGCCGGGCCAGAGTGATGCGCTCCTTGGCGCGGCCTTCCCGCATCCCCAGACGGCAGCGCAGCCACGCCTGGGTGGACGGCAGCCCCCAGTTTTTCATTTCACCGGTGCGGTCCACTACTGCGATCATCGCGGCCAATGCGGATTCACCCTGGTCGAACGCACGCGCCAAACCTTCGGCCAGCTCCATGCAGGCGGCACCGGAGTCGGGTGCGGGCCTCTGAGTGAGTTGGGTGGCGATCGCGGCTACCGCTTCCACCAATTCTGCAGTGGAAGCGGTCTCTAGATCCGCGACGATCGAACGCATGTCTTGATTATATCGACGGTGACGGATTGCAATTATCTGATTACGGACATTTCGATTGGCCGCAGGTGGCCATCAATTCTTCGGGCGCAAATAGGTCGCGGCGGGCGGCACCGTTGGGTGGTTGACCAGGCCGCGGCGGCGGCACCTTTCCGGTGGTTGACCAGGCCGCGGCGGGCGACACCTTTGGATGGTTGATCGTCCAACAGTCGGTGCGCGACCCGGCACGGGTGAGTCAGAGTCTCAACCGGGTTGCCGCTGGTGGACGGCTGAGCGGAGCCGAACTGATCCACCGCGCACAAGCCTCCGCCTCTCCAAGCGTTGCTGTCACATTGACCGGGGTCCCAGAAACCCGAGGATGCGATGAGGCGGAGGCGGCGCTGCCGCCTAAGGTTGCGCCGACAACCCGCGCTTCGCGCGGCCCAGAAGTTCGAACATCAGCGATCAGCAACACCCGCACAATGGCAGGAAAGCACGACCGGCCGCCTACTTTCTTGTCGATGCCAAGTTTGAACAGCAGACCGCGCTCACCCGCACACGGGCAAGGCGAATGAGCCAACGGGGTGGCCATAGCCGCCGCCCCCGAAGGGGCTAATGATCTAGCCGAAGAATGTGCCGACCCGCAGCGAGCCATCAAGGCCCAAACGCCCGCCACCTTCTTGTCGCCGCCGAGCTTGAACAGAAGGCTCACTGACGCCGCACCCGGGCGGACAGCTGGGCCAAAGGGGTGACCGAACCCGCTATCCCGAAAGGCTAATGTCCCGAAGGGCTAATGAGCTAAGCGTAGAAGCCTTGACTCGCAGCGAGAAACAATCCCCGCCACCCGCCGCCTTTCTCGTCACCAACTGGGACGACGAACTCAAGGCGATCACCGCCGGGCGGGCCGTCATCGCCACCGCGGCCGAGACCACGCGGTTCTACCCCAGATCCAACCTGGTCTGAGGTTCCGGTGCGCGACGCCCCGCCTTGCCGGTGGGCCTTCGCCTGGCGCACCGACGACCACAACCCGCTGATCCGCGCCCTCACCGCGCCCTCACCGCGGGCGTCGACAGCAGGCGTCGACAGCGGCAACGACGACCGCCTGAAACAGGTCGCTCGGGACCCGCGTCAGTCGGAGTCGGGGAGGCCCAGGGAGAAGGCGGCGTCGAGGTCGTGCTTGGAGTAGGTCTCGAAGGCGATGTGGGTCTCGGTCTCACGGATGCCGGGGATCTTGTTGAGACGGCCCGGGATCACGTCGTTGAACTCCTCGTGGCGGTGCACGCGGACCATCGCGATCAGGTCGTACTTGCCGGTGATCGAGTAGACCTCGCTGACACCGTCGAGGGCGGCGATCGTCTCGGCCACCTCGCGGATGCGCGCGACTTCGGTCTTGACCAGCACGATCGCGGTATGCACGGCACTACTCCCCTTCGAGCGACTGGCCCGAGCCTATCCCCTGGACAGCGCCGCGATACGCCGGGCGGGGCCGGCCCGCCGGGCCAGGACGGCGAAGAGCACCCCGGCCACGAAGCCGTAGATGTGCGCGACGTACGCCACGTTGCTCTCCTCGTCGCCCAGGGACAGCCACTGGAGGACGAACCAGTAGCCCAGGACCACCCACACGGGCAGCCTGATCACGATGATCGGGGGCACGAAGCTGACCACGCGGCCGCGCGGGTTGAGGATCAGGTAGGCGCCCAGGACCCCGGCGATCGCGCCGGACGCGCCGATGAGGGGCACGGTCGAGTCGGGCGAGGTGTAGGCGAACCCGTAGACGGCGACCAGCCCGAAGAACAGGTAGCTGAACAGGTAGCGCAACCGGCCGAGGCGGTCTTCGACGCCCATGCCGATCACGAAGAGCGCCACCAGGTTGCCGAGCAGGTGCAGGGCGCCCGAGTGCAGGAACATCGACGAGAACGCCGAGAGCCACGGGGTCTTGTCGAACTCGGCCTGGCCGCATCGGCGGGCGATGGACGGCGGGACGGGCTGCTGCTCACCCGTGGTGAGCTCCTTGGGGATCGCGCCGTGCTCGAGGGTGAACTCGACCGCGTTGCAGCGGCGGGTGTCGCCCTCGCCGTACCAGGTGGCGAAGTTGGCCATCGGGGTGATCAGGAAGACGATCACGTTGGCCGCGACCAGGAGATAGGTCACCCAGGGCACGCGCCGTGCGGGCTGGCTGTCATAGAGAGGCAGCGCCACCCTCGCCCATCCTCTCGGCTTGCCCTGGTATTTCCGGTCTGCTCACCTTAGTGGGCGTCCGGCCCCGCGGTCTCGCGGCTCCGTTTCGACGTAGGCGTTGTCGATCCATCGCCGTACGCTCTCGGCTCCGTGGGCGGGGCAGCTCCACTCGCCGTCGACCTCGGCCAGCCGGGCGCCGGGCGAGTCGAGCCAGCGCAGCACGCACTCCATCTCCTCGGCGGTGGCGCTGCCGGACGGGCCCGGGCCGGGGAACACCGTCTCGGCGGTCGCGACGAGCGCGTCGAGGTAGGGCCGCGGGTGGGCGCGCGGCGGGATCGTTCCAGCGGCGGCGAGCCTGCCGTGCCGGACCACGGCCAGCTCCCAGCCCCCGTCGAACGCCGGGCGGGCGGCCACGAGCTGGGTGAGGCGGGCCAGGGCCGTGAGGCGCTGGCCCCGCGCAGCAGCCCGCACGAACGCGGCCAGCCGGTCGCGCTGGGCCGCGGCCTCCTCATAGCGCAGCCCGACGGTGAGGCGGTCGATGCGCACCTGAGCGGCCGCGACCACGGGCCGCACGTCCCCCTTCATGATCGAACGGGCCGACGCGGCGTGCAGCTCGTAGGCCTCGGCGGGCTCCCGGCCCTCACACGGCGCCCCGCACCGGCCGATCTCGCCCAGCAGGCAGCTGCGCGCGCCGCCGCGTTCGATCAGGCGGGGCGTGAGCCGCTGGGTGCACTGCCGGAGGGGCACGGCCTCGTGCAGCGCGGCCTGCGCCTCCTCGGCCTGCCGTTTGGACGCCAGCGGGCCCAGGTAGACCGCGCCGTCGTCCTTGCACTCGCGGACGATCGACAACCGGGGGAACGGCTCGACGGTCAGCTTGAGCCACATGGCGCGTTCGGGGAACTTGGAGCGGCGGTTGTAGCGGGGCTTGTGCTGGGCGATCAGCCGCAGCTCGCGCACCTCCGCCTCCAGCCCGGTGGCACAGACGATCGTCCGGACCTTGTCGGCGAGACCGACCATCTCGCGCACCCGGTGGCGCGTCTCGGAGCCGGTGAAGTAGCTGCGGACCCGCGTGCGCAGGTCGGTGCTCTTGCCCACGTAGAGCACCTCGCCGCGGTCGTCCTCGAAGAGGTAGACGCCGGGGGCGTTGGGCACGTCGTCGGCCAGGTAGCGCTTGCGGCGCTGCTCGGGCGTCGGCGCCTTGGCGAACGACTTGAGCTCCTCCAGCGAGGTGACGCTGAACGAGCCGAGCCGTTCGATCAGGCCGTGCAGCACGTCGACGGTGGCGCGGGCGTCGGCGAGGGCGCGGTGGATCGGCTCGGTGCCGGACCGGAAGAAGCGGGCCAGCGTGGCGAGCTTGCAGTTGGGCACCTCGTCCTTGGTCAGCACCCGGCGGGCGAGGTCGACGGTGTCGATCACGGTGAACGCGGGCCACGCGTACCCCTGCCGGGCGCAGGCGACCTTGAGGAAGCCGATGTCGAACGAGGCGTTGTGGGCGACCAGCACGCAGCCGCGGGCGAACTCCAGGAACGCCGGGAGCACCCGCTCGATCCGGGGCGCGGCGTAGACCATCTGCTGGGTGATGCCGGTGAGCGCGGTGATGAACGGCGGGATCTCGCCGCCCGGGTCGACCAGGGTGCCGAAGTCGCCCAGCTCCACTCCCCCGCGTACCTTGACCGCACCGATCTCGGTGATCGCCGACTCGGACGGGGAGCCCCCGGTCGTCTCGAGGTCGACGACCACGAACGTGACGTCGGCGAGGGGGGTGCCGAGATCGTCCAGGGTGCCCTGGACGCCCTCGGCGCCCGGGCCTCCTGCGGATCGGTCGCGGCTGGCGGGGCGGGCCGGGTGGGTCATGACCGCGACCGTAGAGGTGGCCACTGACAGTTCACGGAGCGCTAGGGTTGAATCACGGGCCGGGGGCGACCCGTACCGGCGCCGAGCAGGCCGCCGGTTTCCGCGTACTCGTGCCGTTTTTCCGTGTGTTCGTGCTGGTTAAGGCGCCCGGCGCGCGGAAATACTCAGCGCACGGCGGTGCACCAGGCCTGGGAGGAGCAGGATCATCGACAGCGGCCCCGGAGCGGACGGCGAGGAACGCCTGCCCGGCTCCCTGCCCGAGGCGGTGCGCCAAGGCGTGGTGGAGGTCGCCGCCGATCTGATCGGGTCCCTGCCCGCCACCGAGGTCCCGCTGCCCCTGCGCCGCTTCGCCCAGTTCGAGCGCCGCAAGCGCGCCAAGCTCGCCGGGCAGCACATCGCCGCCCTGCTGGAGAAGGACTCCGGGTTCCGCGGCCGGGTCGCCGAGCATCTGCGCGAGTCCGAGCCCGAGCTGGCCGGCGTGGTCGAGGACGGCCAGGTGCCGCCCGCCGCCGATCCGGTCCGGGTCGCCGTCGTCGGCTACCTGCTGCGCCCGGCCGGCTGGACGGCCCTGGTCGCCGCCGCCCGCGCCGAGCTGGAACGCTCCGCGAGCATCTCCGAGAGCGAGGCGGCCGAACGCAAGATCGCCGCGCTGCGGGACGAGCTGTCGGCCGCCCGCTCCGCCCGTTCGGCCGAGCTCGACAAGCTCCGCGGCGAGCTGCGCGACAGCAAGGCCGAGGTCGCCGAGCTGCGCCGCAAGCTGCACGAGGCGCGGTCCAGGGCCAAGGCCGCCGAAGACCGCGCCGGCGCCGTGGAGGCCCGCACCGAGCGCGAGCTGGCGACGGCGCGCGACACCACCGCCGCCGCCGAGAAGGAGGTGCGCAAGCTGCGCGCCCGCACCGCCCAGGCCGAGGCCACCGCCGAGCATGCCCGCCGGGCCGCCCGCGAGGGCCGCAACGTCGAGGACATCCGCCTGCGGATGTTGCTCGACACGCTGGTGGACGCCGCGCAGGGCGTCCGGCGCGAGCTGGCCCTCCCCACCACGATCGACCGGCCCGCGGACGCGGTCGCCGGGGCCGAGCCCGACAAGCTGGCGCACCGCAACCTGCCCGGCCGCGCCCTCTCCGACGACGACCCCCAGCTGCTCGACCGCCTGCTCACGCTGCCGCAGGTGCACCTGATCATCGACGGCTACAACGTCACCAAGACCGGCTACGGCGAGCTGCCGCTGGCCGACCAGCGCAGCCGGCTGCTGTCCGGGCTCGGCGGCCTGGCCGCGCAGACCCGCGCCGAGGTCACCTGCGTGTTCGACGGGGCCGACCTGGACGCCCCGGTCCTGATCGCCGCGCCGCGCGGCGTCCGGGTGATGTTCAGCCAGCCGGGCCAGACCGCCGACGAGCTGATCGGCGAGCTGGTCCGCGTCGAGCCCACCGGCCGGGCCGTGGTGGTCGTCTCCTCCGACCGCGAGGTCGCCGACGCCGCCCGCCGCTCCGGCGCCCGCCCCGCGGTGTCCGCCCTCCTCCTCCGCCGCCTCTCCCGCTCCTCCTGACCCCGCTCCCGCCGCCTTCCTGGCTCCGCCCTCCTCGCGCTCCCTTCCTCGCGCCGCCCTCCTGGCGCCGCCTTCCTCACGCCGCCCTCCTCACGCCGCCCTCCTCGCGCCGCCCTCCTGGCGCCGCCCTCCTCACGCCGCCCTCCTCGCCCTGGTCTGCTCGCCCTGGTCTGCTCGCGCTGGCCTGCTCGCCCTGGTCTGCTCGCCCTGGTCTGCTCGCGCTGGTCTTGACCGTCTTGCGCGGCTGCCCGAGTTCGCCCGCCGCCGGCGCTGACCATGCGGTTTCTGGGCTCTGACCAGGGAGCACGTCGTTCTGTCACACCTGGGTCGTACTGTCCGTCACGAAGGCAGCACGACCCGATGTGCACGACCCGATGTGTCAGACCCCGAGTGTGAGGAGGACGGCATGCTGATCGAGTGCGAGGGGTGCCAGGTGCGCGGCACCGGATGCGGCGACTGTGTGGTGACCACCCTGCTGGCGGCGCCGACGGAGGGTGTGGTCGATCTCGACGTGGGCGAACGGCGGGCCCTGCAGGTGCTGGCCGATCTCGACATGGTCCCGCCGCTGCGGCTGACCCCGGGCGAGCGCGCATCGTGACCGGCGAGCGCACACCGTGAGTTCGGGACGCGGATCGTGATCTGATCGTCACGGAATGGGGTAAAAGCTGGGCGAGCTTGATGAATACTGACGATTCGGTTGTGACTGGTGTGCCCCCTCGCTAATGTCAGCCGCTGATATAGGCGGACGAGAGGGGCATATCCGACCGTGGCCAGTGATCGCAGCTCCCGGCGGCTGATGGCGACAGCCTGCCTCGCCGCGACGACCACCATGGTGTTGCCCATGGCGTCGGCGCACGCTGAGCCCAAGCCCACCGCGGCCCAGGTCCAGAAGAAGCTCAACAAGCTCAACGAGCAGGTTGAGGATCTGGTCGAGAAGTACAACCAGGTCGGCGAGGATCTCAAGATCGCCAAGAAGAAGCTCCAGGCCAAGCAGCGTGCCGCCAAGGACGAGGAACTCGCGTTCGAGACCCTCCGCGGCAAGATCGCTCAGATGGCCGCCACCGCCTACAAGAACGGCGAGACCGGCGACGTCGCGGGCTTCATCGGCAGCGATGACCCGCAGGCCGTTCTCGACCAGTCGGCGGTCTTCACGCACCTGTCCCGCAACCGCAACTCCGAGGTGACCCAGTTCCTGACCGCCGCACAGCGGGTGCAGCGGGAGAAGGCCCAGGCCCAGCGCGCCTACGACGACGCCGCGGGCAAGGCCAAGGAGCTCAAGGACCAGAAGGCCAAGGTCGAGAAGTCGATCGCGGCCCAAAAGCGGGCGCTCGCCAAGTTCGGCATCAAGACCCAGAAGTCCGGCGGCGGCGCCATCGGCGGCACCTACAACGGCCCCGCCAGCGGCTCGGCCCGCACGGCGCTCGACTTCGCCTACAGCAAGCTCGGCACGCCGTACCAGTACGGCGGCACCGGCCCCCGCTACGACTGCTCCGGCCTGACCATGCGGGCCTGGGAGGCCGCCGGGGTCAGCATCACCCGGACGACCAACTCGCAGTGGGCCGCCACCAAGCGCGTCGCCAAGAGCGACCTGCAGCCCGGCGACCTGGTCTTCTTCCGCAGCCTGGGCCACGTCGGCCTGTACGTGGGCAACGGCCAGATGATCCACTCGCCGAGCACCGGCAAGAGCGTCCAGGTCGTCAGCATCACCTCCGGCTACTACCTGTCGAACTACTACGGCGCCGGACGGCCGTGACGCTCGACACTTCGCGCCCCTAGCCCGGGCGCACCAGAGAACGGACCAGGTCTGACCTGGTCCGTTCTTTACTTTGCGACCGATTTGCTTTCGGTTGACCCTTTGATACTTTGTGGCGACCCGCGGCGCTCACCAGGCGTCGCGTCCCCCCGCTCGACACCGTCCAGGTGCCGAGGCCGGTGCGACGCCCTCCACGCGCCGCACCCGACCGGCCGGCTCAGCCGTACCGTGCGCACGCTCAGGCGTGCATGGCGCCGAACGAGCGCGTCACGACGGCTTTCCATCGAGTCCGGGCCGACGGCGGTTCCCCTGTCTTGGGGCCGCCCCATCACACAACATCAGCGCCGCGCTTTCGCACGCGGGACACAGGGTCCCGCGCACGGGCCCCATCGCGCCCCAGGATCGCCGCGGCAGCGCCGAGTCCGCCATCGCGCGGAGCCGGGGACCCACTCTCGCGGCCCGTCCCTCTTCGACGGGCCCCGAACGGGGTGAATCGGCGCGCCCTCCTTCGATCCCCTCGAACCGGGCGCACCGTAGGGCAACTTCCACGCCCGAACCCGTCAGCTAACCCGGTAGGCGTCTGGAAGAAGGAGACTCCCCTGTCCAGCAACGCTGTCATGTCCCGTCGCGTCCGCTTCGGCGGTCTCGTGGTCGCCACCGCGGTGGCCACCCCCCTTCTCGCGACGGGACCCGCCCCCTCCGCCGAGGCGGCCACCAAGGCCGTTCCGGTGGCCAAGGTCGTCAAGCAGGCCAAGCACAAGACCTGGGCCGAGCGCCAGAAGCTCGCCCAGAAGGCCCTGAAGTACGCGTTCAAGAAGAAGGGCAAGCCGTACCGCTACGGCGCGGCCGGTCCTCACGCCTTCGACTGCTCCGGTCTCGTGCAGTGGTCGTACCGCAAGGCCGGGGTCAAGCTGCCCCGCGTCACCACCGCCCAGTACCGCGCGGTCAAGAACAAGGTGTCCTGGAAGAAGCTCGCCCCCGGCGATCTGGTCTTCTTCAACGGCAAGGGCCACGTGGGCATCGTGTCCAAGCGCAAGGGCAACAAGATCTGGATGATCCACGCCCCCAACAGCCGCAGCCACGTGAAGGTCGTCAAGCTCGACAGCTACCGCAAGAAGACCTTCTCCGGCGCGGTCCGTCCCTACTGAGCCACGTCTTCTACCGAGCCACATCCCTCCCTCACCGGGCGCGGCCGTTCCCTCCCCCCGTGAACGGCCGCGCCCGATCCCCTCAGAAATCTTGAACGGCCGTTTCGGACGGCCACCGCCGAGTCCGCGCACGCGCGGAGCCGGGGACCCACCATGCCTCCGCCCCGACCAGGGGCCCGGCTGAGCAGTCCCTTGGGGTGAATCGGCCTGCGCGCAGGCCGTAGGGCAGCTTCCACGCCCGAACCCGTCAGCTAACCCGGTAGGCGGCATGGAAGCCAAGGAGATCCCCTCGTGCCAGGCAAGCACCGCAAGCCCAGCCCACTCAAGATCACCCTGCGTACCACCGGCGGCCTCGTCGCGGGCGCCGCCGTCATCGGGACGGCGACCGTCACCGCGCAGGCCGCGGTCGGCGCCGCGCCCGCCGGGTCGGCCGCCGCCAAAGCCCCGGCCGCCGCCGCGGCCGTCCAGCCGGGCGCCCCCAAGAAGAAGTCCCACGACGTACCCGAGAAGCTCTCCGGCGACGCGGGCCGGGCGAGCACCGCGCCGTCCGCCGCCGGAGCGTCCAAGGCGCCGGTGAAGACCGAGCCGAAGAAGCCGACCGCCGACGACGCGATCAAGCTCGCCAAGTCCCAGGTGGGCATCTCCGAGGACGAGAACGGCGAGACCAAGTTCAACGAGTGGTACATGGGCACCGACCGCGCCAAGGAGACGCTCGAACGCGACGGCGGCGACCTGGAGGGCTACAGCGACGCCCAGTGGTGCGACATGTTCGTGTCCTGGATCGGCGAGGAGCTCGGGTTCGGCCACGGCATGGGCAGCGACGCCTGGACGGTCGAGCACGCCAAGTGGTTCGAGGAGCAGGACCGCTGGGGCACCGAGCCCAGGCCCGGGGCCATCGTCTTCTTCGACTGGGGCGGTTCCAAGGACATCGACGACATCGTGCACGTCGGCATGGTGGTCAAGGACAACGGCGACGGCACCGTGCAGACCGTCGAGGGCAACACCTCGAACGCCGTCAAGATCCGCGAACGGCCGGCCGGCCAGATCGTCGGCTACGGCTACCCCGACTACGCGAAGTGACCCCGGCGTGACCTGGGCGCGGGCATCCCGGCCCGGTCAATAGGATCGCCGCATGGAACAGGAGCGGCCCGTCGAGAGGCCGGACGAGAGACCCGATGAGCCCGGTGGCGTGTCACGCCGCCGGGCCGTCGCGTTGATCGGCCTCGGCACCGCCGCCTGCGTCGCCGCCGCCGGTGCCGCCCTGGCCGGCGCGGGCGGTGACGACCCGCCTCCGGCGACCGCCGCGGCCGCCACGCCGTCGGAGCCGCCGGACGCCGGCGCGGTCGAGGCCGTCCTGGCCAACCGCGCGGCGGCCGTGCGGGAGCATGATCGGGTCCGGTTCCTCGCCACGGTCGCCTCGGCGCCCGCCGCGTACCAGGAGGCCCAGGCGGCGGTCTACGACAACCTGGCCAGGCTGCCGCTCGGCTCGTGGCGCGAACGCTTCGAGGCGATCGAGCCCGCGACCGCGTCCGGCGCCCCCGCGGTCCGGGTGAGCCTGCGGTACCGGCTGCACGGGTTCGACCGCGGCGAGGTCGCGCGCACCCGCTACCTCACGTTCGCGCGACGGTCCGGCACCTGGGTGATCGTCGGCGACGCCGCCGCCCGCGGCCTGCGCGACGACGTGGAGATGTGGGACGGCGGGCCGCTGACCGTCCGGCGCGGGCGCGGCGGCCTGGTCATCGGCGACGCCCGCGGTCTCGACGAGATCGCGCGGCGGCTGGACGCGGCCGTGCCGGTCGTCACCGGCGTGGTCGGCACCGGCTGGGCCCGGCGCGCGGTCGTGCTCGTCCCCTCCGACCCGGCCCAGGCGTCGGCGCTGGCCGGCGACGACCGGGAGCTCAAGGAGATCGCCGCCCTGGCCGCGGTGGCCCCCGCGGCCGGCGGCGGCCGTGGCGAGGACCGCGTGATCGTCTCGCCCGGCACGTTCGGGCGGCTGAACGACCTCGGCAAGAGCGTCGTGCTCACCCACGAGGTGACCCATGTCGCCACCGGCGGAGCCCAGGACGGCCGGACGCCCGTCTGGCTCATCGAGGGCTTCGCCGACTACGTCGGCTACCGCAAGGCCAAGGTGAGCGTACGGTCGGCCGCCCGCGAGCTGCGCCGCGAGGTCACCGGCGGCCGGACGCCCGCCCGCCTGCCCGCCGCGGACGCCTTCTCCGGCACCGCCCCGCGGCTCTCCCAGGCCTACCAGGAGGCGTGGCTCGCCTGCCGCATGATCGCCGACCGGTACGGTGAACCGGCGCTCGTACGGCTCTACCGGGCCGCCGCGCGCGGCGGCGAGGAGGCCGCCCTGCGCGAGGTGCTGGGCGTCACCCCGCCCCGGTTCACCGCCATGTGGCGCGACTACCTGCACGAGGAGCTGCGTTGACCCACCCCGCCCAGCCTCAGCCGGAGAAGTCACCGGCTGAGCCCGCAGCCCAGCCCGCAGACCACGCCGCAGACCACGCCGCCAAGCCTGAAGAACCACCGGCCGAGCGCACCGAGTCACCGGCCACGCCGACAGACCGCGTCGCCGAACCTGAAGACCAACCGACCAAGGCCATGGACCGCCCCACCGAGCCCGCCGAGACACCAGCCCAAGCCGCAGACCACGCCACCGAACCTGAAGAACCACCGGTTGCGGCAGGGGAACACCCGACCAAGGCGGTCAACCACGCCGCCAAGCCTGAAGAACCACCGGCCGAGCGCGCCGAGTCACCGGCCACGCCGACTGATCGCGTCGCCGAGCCTGAAGAACGACCGACCGAGGCCGTGGACCGCCCCACCGAGCCCGCCGAGACACCAACCCAGGCCGCAGACCACGCCACCGAACCTGAAGAACCACCGGTTGCGGCAGGGGAACACCCGGCCGAGGCGGTGGACCATGCCGCTGAGGTCGCTGATCGTCATGTTGAGACCGGCGACAGGTCGGGCGAGGCCGGTGAGACGTCCGGTGGGAGGGGTGAGGCGTCGGGTGGGGGCGGCGGGGTGTTGGGTGGGGTGGCGGGGATGCGGCGGGCTCGGGTGGCTGCTGCTGTCAGCGCCGGGGTGTTGTTCGGGGCGGTCGGGGTGATCTTGGGGTTGACCACGCCGTGGGAGCCGCTGCCGGGGAAGGTCCCTGGTGGCTCGGTGGCGCCCGATCCGGCGCTGGACTTCACGGCCGCGGAGATCGCGCGGTCCCGGGCGTTCGACGACGCGCTCACGCCTCCCGCCTACGCGGGCCTGGTGACCGGGCTGGCGGTCGTCCTGATCCTGGGCCTGACGCCGCTGGGCTCGCGGCTGATCGGCTGGGCCACCGCGCGGGTGCCTCGCCGCCCGCTGCGGGTGATCGCGGCGGCCCTGCTGCTGACCACGGTGGTACGGGTCGCGGGGCTGCCGTTCGACATCTGGGGCGAGTCGATCCTGCGCCGGTACGGGCTGTCGACCCAGACCTGGGGGTCGTGGCTGGTCGACCAGGCCAAGTCGCTCGGCGTCACCTGGGTGATCTGGTCGCTCGTGCTGGTCCTACTCTTCGCGCTGCTGCGGCGTTTCCCGCGCTACTGGTGGACGGGCGCCGCCGCGGGTGCGTTCGCCCTGGTCATCGGCGTCTCGTTCATCTACCCCATCGTCGTCGAGCCGGTCTTCAACACGTTCCGCTCGCTGCCGGCGGGGCAGCTGCGCACCGACCTGCTGGCGATGGCCGAACGCGACGGGGTGCCGGTCGAGGACGTGCTCGTCGCCGACGCCTCGCGGCGCACGACCGCGCTCAACGCCTACGTCTCGGGCTTCGGCTCCACCCGGCGCATCGTCGTGTACGACACGCTGCTCAAGTCGACCCCGCCCAAGCGCATCGAGTCGATCGTGGCGCACGAGCTGGGGCACGCCAAGAGCAGGGACGTTCTGTACGGGACGCTGGTGGGCGCGCTGGGCGTCGCCGGGGCGGTGTGCCTGCTCCAGCTCGCGCTGACCTCCCCGGCCCTGCGCCGCCGCGCGGCGGCGGGAGAAGGCCTGGCCGACCCGCGGTCGGTGGCGCTGCTGCTGGCGCTCATCACGGTGTCCACCCAGCTGAGCGCCCCCGTGCAGAACCTGGTCAGCCGCAGGATCGAGGCCCGCGCCGACGCGCACGCCCTGGACCTGACCCGGGACCCGGAGACGTTCGTGACGATGCAGCACGAGCTGTCGGTTCGCAACATCTCCGACCTCGGCCCGGACGTCCTGGAGTACGTCCTGTGGCTCACCCATCCGTCGGGGCCCGACCGCATCGCGATGGCCCGCGACTGGGCGCGCATGCACGGCGTTCCCGAGCCGCGCCCCCTCACCCGCCGCTGACTCCGGAACGCGGAAGGGCGGCCACCGCGCCGTGCGGTGACCGCCCTTCCGGCGTTCGCGGTGATCAGCCTGCCTGCGGGCGGTTGCCGCCGGGGCTGGGCGAGGTCGACGGGCCGCCGTCGGGCACCGGGCCGCCGGTCTTGGCGGGCGCCTTCGGAGCGGTGGGAGCCGCCGCGGCCGCCTGCACGGGGCTGCTGCCCTGCGGGCCGACCATCAGCGACTGCTTCAGCGCGCTGCCCTTCACCCAGTCGTCGTAGTCGAGCTGCCAGAAGCCCCAGCCGTTCTCCGGCTCCAGCTCCCGCGCGGTACCGGTGATCCTCACCGGGTCGCCGCGGTAGACCAGGTCGTAGAACCACCGGGCGTTGCTCGGGCTCACGTTGACGCAGCCGTGGCTGACGTTGCTGTTGCCCTGCGAGCCGACCGACCACGGGGCGCTGTGCACGTACTCGCCGCTGTCGGAGATGCGCACGGCCGAGTAGACCGTCTGGCGGTAGTAGCCGGCGCAGCCCGGGCCGCAGCCGACCGTGGAGGAGTCCATGATGACCGGGCTGGCCTTCTCCATGGTCAGGTGGTCGCCGTTGGTGGTGATGTACTTGTAGGCGCCGCCCATGCCCATGCTGACCGGGATGTCGCGCCTCTTCTTGCCGTTGACGCGGACCTGCA
The DNA here is from genome assembly GCF_040643285.1 of Spirillospora sp. NPDC047279. NCBI lineage: Bacteria > Bacillati > Actinomycetota > Actinomycetes > Streptosporangiales > Thermomonosporaceae > Spirillospora > Spirillospora sp. NPDC047279. The sequence continues at coordinate 172,954 of NZ_JBEYUA010000012.1, read as the reverse complement.
TCTGGTGCGAGTTCTCGCTGGCCTTGATGATGTGCTCGTCACCGACGCGGAAGTCGATCCGCTGGTTGTCGGTGCCGTACACCCCGTTGGCGAAGCGCACCCCGCTGAGGTGGGCGCGCAGGCTCACGTTGGTGTGGCGCGGCCAGTACTTCTTGGTCCGGAACACCACCCGCTGGTCGTTGAACCAGTGCCAGGTGCCCTCCACCGGCTTGGACGAACGCACCTCGAGGGCCCGCTCGACGGCGGCCCGGTCGGAGACCTCCTTGTCGAAGCTCAGGATGATCGGCATCCCGACCCCGACGGTCTCCTTCGGCGACGGCGCGTCGACCGTGGTCTCCAGCGACCGCTTCACCTTGGCGGTGGCGAACTTGCTGGTCACGGTCTGGGTCTTGCCGTCCAGGCCGAGCGCCGTGACGGTGACCTTGTACTTGGTGGACGGGTCGAGCGTCCACCTCGAACGCCAGGTCTTCTTGTCGGCGCTGAGGCTGCCCTCGACGTCCTCGCCCTTGGTGCTGACGGTGACGTTCTCGATCGTCCCGTTCTGCGCCTGCACCCCGATCGTGCTGTCGGGCCGGAGCTGGCCCGTGCCGTCGCCCGGCGACAGCGCGAGCTTGACGGCCTCCTTGCCATCGGTGAGGCCGCTGTCCGAGCAGCCGGTCACGCCGGCCGCCATCGCCAGTCCGATCACCGCGGCGGTGGCACGTCGTCCGCGCCCCGCCTGTCCTGAGACGACGCCGACCTGCACCGTCAACCCCCCGGTCGTCACTGTGTGAACTTCAGTGTGTCCGTAACGTGATGAGACGGACGTCGACCATTATGAACAGGCCGGTGCCCGCCTAATCGCGAACACCGGCCTGCAGGGCGAATCTTTGCCGATCAGTGGGAGAAGTGCCCCCGGTAGTACTCGAAGACCAGACCGATCGTGGTCATGATGGTCGCCGCGGCGCCGAGGATCACCAGCCACCAGCCGAAGACCACGCCGAGCGTGACCATCGCGGCCGACAGCGCCAGGAACAGCGGCCACCAGCTGTGCGGGCTGAAGAAGCCCAGCTCGCCCGCCGCGTCGGCGATGTCGCCCTCGGGGTCGTCCTCGTAGAGGGGACCGCCGTTGGCGTTCTCCAGCCGCCGGATCGTGAAGTGGATGTAGAACCCGATCAGGCCGGCCAGGCCGACGGCCAGGGCCATCGCCGTGGTGCCGGTCCAGTCCTTGGACCACAGCCAGTAGACGACGTCGGTGACGAGGAAGAACAGCGCACACCCGTAGAACATGAACGCCTGAACGCGCATCGGCTACTCCTTCGATCCGGTGCCGTGACCGGCGAGCTCGGCCTTGGCGCCCACGTGCGGGTGGTGCAGGTCGAACGCGGGCCGCTCGGAGCGGATCTTCGGGATCGAGTTGAAGTTGTGCCGCGGCGGCGGGCAGGACGTCGCCCACTCGAGCGACTGGCCGTAGCCCCACGGGTCGTCGACGTCGACCTTCTTGCCCTTCTTCGCCGTGATGTAGACGTTGTAGAAGAAGGGCAGCAGCGAGATGCCGAGCAGGAACGAGAACGCGGTCGAGATCTGGTTCATCCCGGTGAACTCGCCGGCGTAGTCGGCGTACCGGCGCGGCATGCCCGCGGCGCCCAGCCAGTGCTGGATCAGGAAGGTGCCGTGGAAGCCGATGAAGAGCATCCAGAAGTGCACCTTGCCGAGCGTGTCGTTCAGCATCTTGCCGGTGAACTTGGGCCACCAGAAGTAGAAGCCGGCGAACATCGCGAACACGACCGTGCCGAAGACCACGTAGTGGAAGTGCGCCACCACGAAGTAGGAGTCCGACAGCTGGAAGTCCATCGGCGGCGAGGCCAGGATGACGCCGGTCAGGCCGCCGAACAGGAACGTCACCAGGAAGCCCAGCGACCAGAGCATCGGTGACTCGAACGTCAGTTGTCCTCGCCAGATGGTCCCGACCCAGTTGAAGAACTTCACCCCCGTGGGCACCGCGATCAGGAACGTCATGAACGAGAAGAACGGCAGGAGCACCTGGCCGGTCACGAACATGTGGTGCGCCCACACCGTGATGGACAGGCCCGCGATGGTGATCGTCGCGAACACCAGGCCGATGTAACCGAACACCGGCTTGCGGCTGAACACCGGGAGGATCTCCGTCACGATGCCGAAGAACGGCAAGGCGATGATGTAGACCTCCGGATGCCCGAAGAACCAGAAGAGGTGCTGCCAGAGCAACGCGCCGCCGTGGGCCGCGTCGAAGACGTGCGCGCCGAGCTTGCGGTCGGCCTCCAGCGCCAGCAGCGCGGCGGCCAGGACCGGGAACGCCAGCAGGACCAGGATCGAGGTCAGCAGGATGTTCCAGGTGAAGATCGGCATCCGGAACATCGTCATGCCCGGGGCCCGCATGCACAGGATCGTGGTGATGAAGTTGACCGCGCCCATGATGGTGCCGAAGCCCGACATCGCCAGGCCCATGACCCACATGTCGCCGCCGATGCCCGGCGAGCGCACCGCGTCCGACAGCGGCGCGTAGGCGAACCAGCCGAAGCTGGCGGCGCCGCCCGGCGTGAGGAAGCCGGCCAGCACGATCAGCGAGCCGAACAGGAACAGCCAGTAGGCCAGCATGTTCATGCGCGGGAACGCCACGTCGGGCGCGCCGATCTGCAGCGGCATGATGACGTTGGCGAAGCCGGCGAACAGCGGCGTCGCGAACATCAGCAGCATGATCGTGCCGTGCATGGTGAACAGCTGGTTGAACTGCTCGTTGCTCACCATCTGCAGGCCCGGCTTGTACAGCTCGGCCCGCATGAGCAGCGCCATCACGCCGCCGATCATGAACATCACGAACGACGTGATCAGGTACAGATAGCCGATCACCTTGTGGTCGGTGGACGACATCCAGTTGGCGATGAGCCGCCCCTTGGTCGTCCGCGACGCGGCGATCGGCGCGCTCGGCGCGTGACTCACCGTCGTCACTGGGCACCCCCCGCTGCCTTGGCCTTGGAATCGGCGATGAACTTGGCGTACTCCGCGGGAGACACGACCTTGAGCTGGAAGAGCATCCGGCTGTGGTCCACGCCGCAGAGCTCGGCGCAGCGGCCCTCGTAGAGGCCTTCCTTGCGCGCCGTGAACTCGAACTCGTTGGTGTAGCCCGGCATGACGTCCTTCTTGTAAAGGAGCGCCGGCACCCAGAACGAGTGGATGACGTCGTTGGCGTGCAGCCGCACGCGGACCTTCTGGCCGGACGGGATCGTCATGACCGGCTTGGCCCCCGAGGGGGCGTTGGGCGCGACCGGGACGCCGACCACGGAGGCGACGGTCTGCTCCTTGCCGCCGACCTTCTCCTTGTAGTCGAACTGCCAGCTCCACTGGAAGCCGGTGACGTCGACGACCACGGGCGGGTCGTCGCTCAGCTTCTCGACGTAGTTCTGGTCGCGCGCGGTGAAGTAGAAGAGCACCGCGATGATGACGAACGGGACCGCCGTATAGAGGATCTCGATCGGCATGTTGTAACGCACCTGCGGCGGCAGGTCATCGGAGCGCTTGCGGTGGAACAGGACCGCCCAGATGATCAGTCCCCAGACGACGACTCCCACGGCGAACGCCGCGATCCAGGAGCCCTGCCAGAGCTTCAGCATGCGCTCGGCCTGGTCACTGATCGGCTCGGGCATGCCCAGGCGGGCCACCTCACCGCTACAGGCGGTGGCGGTCATCGCCAGCAGCCCCAGCGCGGCGGCGCTCCTCAATGCACGGCGACCGCGCACAGGCGTGCGCCGCTCCCTAGAGCGGGTCGGACTCACGGAATGCCTTCCCCACGGATGAGAGCCCAGGGAACTCCCGGGCAGTGAGATCAGTTGTCACACGTTTTGGGGGACACATTAGCGCGCGGGTCACCCACACCCTCTGTTGGGTGCCCGGTTAGGGTTCTGGCGTGGCTAACCTCGCCTACTTCGACGCCGCGTCCAGTGAGCCCCTGCACCCGGCGGGGCGGGAGGCTCTGCTGAAGGCCCTGGAGGCCGGCTGGGCGGACCCCGCGCGCCTGTACGGCGTGGCGCGCACGACCCGGATGATGCTCGACCAGGCGCGTGCGCGTGTCGCCAAGGTACTGGGGGTACGGCCCGACGAGGTGTCCTTCGCCTCCTCCGGCACCCAGGCCGTTCACCTGGCCGTGCTCGGCTCGCTCCAGGCGCGCCGCCGCGTCGGCCGCCATCTGGTGGTGAGCGCGGTCGAGCACTCCAGCGTCCTGCACGCCGCGGCGCTGCACGAACGTGACGGCGGCAAGGTGACGATGGTGCCGGTCGACCGGGACGGCCGCGTCGACACGGCCGCGTTCCGGGCGGCGATCCGTCCCGACACGGCGCTGGCCTGCCTGCAGTCGGCCAACCACGAGGTCGGCACGGTGCAGCCGGTCGCGGAGGCCGCCGAGGCCTGCCGGGCCGCGCGGGTGCCGTTGTTCGTGGACGCCGCGCAGTCGGCGGGGCGGGCCGACGTTCCGGAGGGGTGGTCGCTGCTGGCGGCCAGCGCCCACAAGTGGGGCGGGCCGGCGGGCGTCGGGGTGCTGGTCATCCGCAAGAACACCCGCTGGCGGTCGCCGCTGCCCGACGACGAGCGTGAGGGCCGCCGGGTGCCCGGGTTCGAGAACGTGCCGGGCGCGGTCGCCGCCGCGGCGGCGCTGGAGGCCTACCGGGGCGAGATGGCGGCCGACGGTCCCCGCCTGTCGGCGCTCGTCGACCGGATCCGGGAACGTGTGCCGCGCACCATCACCGACGTCCAGGTGGTCGGCGACCCGGTCGGGAGGCTCCCGCATCTGGTCACCTTCTCGTGCCTCTACGTGGAGGGTGAGGCCCTTCTCACCGAACTCGACAGACTGGGATTCGCGGTTTCGTCGGGAAGTTCGTGTACGGCGGATACGCTGCGTCCGAGTCACGTCCTCGAGGCGATGGGAGTGATTACCCATGGCAACGTCCGGGTATCGCTGCCGCGTGGGACGAATTCGACCGATGTCGATCGTTTCCTCGCCGTTCTCCCCGAGGCCGTCACCCGGCTCCGCCGGACCGCCGGAGTGACGACCACATGATCGCCCTGAGCCCCACGACCATCTCCCACACCACCCCGACGAGAGGGAGGCGGGTGCGCCGATGAAGTTCCGAGGCCGTTCCAGGAGCGGCTCGCGGGACGGTGCCGACGGCGCCGCCCCTCCCCAGGCCGTGACCGAGCCGGCCGGGCCGCCGCCCGTGCTGGTCATCGACGCGCTGGGCCGCAAGTGCCCGATCCCGATCATCATGCTGGCCGAACGGCTGCGCGAGGTGCCGATCGGCGAGGTCATCGCGGTGCTCGCCGACGACGTGGCCGCCCGCACCGACGTCCCCGCCTGGTGCCGCATGAAGTCGCAGGACTTCGTGCGCGAGGAGACCCTCCCCCAAGGCGGCTGGGGCTTCCACATCCGCAGGACTTACTAGCTTTCACGGCCTCTGAGCTTTCACGGCCCGGTGGCACGGCCCCGGCCCCCGAGCCGCCGGGCTCGGGGCCGGGGCCGTGCCACGTCGAGCGCGCTGACGGGTCGTGAAGCCGGCCGGAGGCGAAGCTCCACGAGAGATCGCGAAGCGATGTCGCGCTCGCGGGCTTCGCGGTTCGGTGGCCGCGCCCCCAGGCGCGGCCACCGAGGCCGCGAAGCCAACGAACGCAGCGCGGCTTTCGAAATCAGGCGTTGGGGGCCTTGAGGTGGGGCTTGATCTCAGCGGCGGCCTCGTCGCCGTAGGCCTCGGTGAAGCGGGCCAGGAAACGGGAGCCGGACAGGTGGTACTCCTGCGGCCCGGCGACCTCGAGGACGTGCGCGGCGATGAGGTTGCCGACCTGGGCCGCGCGCTCCAGGGACAGGCCCCAGGCGATCGCGGTCAGGAACCCGGCGCGGAACGCGTCGCCGCCGCCGGTCGGGTCGACCACCTTGTCGACCGGGGCGGCGGGCACGTGCAGGCCCTCCTCGCCCTTGCGGTCGATGATGACGCCCTTGGCGCCGAGCGTGGTGAGGCGGACGCCGGTGCGGTCGAGGATCTCGTCGCCGGTCCAGCCGGTCTTCTCCTCGGTCAGCGCCTTCTCGTACTCGTTGGTGAACAGGTACGCGGCGCCGTCGATGAGCTGCCGGATCTCGTCGCCGTTCATCCGGGCGAGCTGCTGGGACGGGTCGGCGGCGAACGGGATGCCCCGGGTGCGGCACTCGTCGGTGTGCCGGAGCATGGCCTCGGGGTCGTTCGGGCTGATGAGCACGAGGTCGAGCCCGCCGACCCGGTCGGCGACCGGCTGGAGCTCGATGGACCGGGCCTCGCTCATCGCGCCGGCGTAGAACGTGGCGATCTGGTTCTGGTCCTGGTCGGTGGTGCACAGGAACCGGGCGGTGTGGTGCAGCTCGGAGACGTGCACCGAGGCGGTGTCGACGCGGTGCCGCTCCAGCCAGGAACGGTAGTCGGCGAAGTCGTCGCCGACCGCGCCGACCAGGATCGACTCCTTGCCCAGGCAGCCCATGGCGAAGCAGATGTTGGGGGCGACGCCGCCCCGCCGGATGTCGAGCTGGTCCACCAGGAACGACAGCGAGACCGTGTCGAGCTGGTCGGGGCGCAGGCTGTCGGTGAACCTGCCCGGGAAGGTCATCAGGTGGTCGGTCGCGATGGAGCCAGTCACGGCGATGCGCACGGCGGGTCGCTCTCCTCGTGGTGTCGTCCGGCTATTCGTCCGGCTTCTCTACAACCCAGCTGGGAACGCTGGCCAGCGTCGGCGGCGTGCCGACAAAGGGCACAGCCTACTTGCCCTCCCTGCCATCGCAGCACATGTCCCAGCCACTGGACAGCCCCTGTCCTCCCGCGGCCGCGGGCATACGGAAGCGGCCCGGACGATGATGCTCGTCCGGGCCGCTCGAATCACGCTCGTGCGCGGCTCGGCCGCGGGGGCGCGGCCGGTCTCGTCCCTAGTTGAACGAGTCGCCGCAGGCGCAGGAGCCCGACGCGTTCGGGTTGTCGATCGTGAAGCCCTGCTTCTCGATCGAGTCCACGAAGTCGATCGTGGCGCCCGTGAGGTACGGGGCGCTCATCCGGTCGACCCGCACCGACAGGCCGTCGAAGTCCTGGACCTGGTCGCCGTCCATCTCACGTTCGTCGAAGAAGAGCTGGTAGATCAGGCCCGAGCAGCCACCCGGCTGCACGGCGACACGCAGCGCAAGGTCGTCGCGGCCCTCCTGCTCGAGCAGGCCCTTGGCCTTCTCGGCGGCGGCGTCGGTGATGACGACGCCCTGCTGCGTGGTCTCCTGCGTGCTCGTCTCGCCTGAAACCGTCATGTGTTCAGCTCCCGGGTGTCGCTACGCCGCGCTTCCACGGCGATCATGTCGCATGTCGCATGTCCATGCCTTGCCGACGAGGACGTTTCCGGCCTCTTCCACAGGACAACGTACCTCGGCTTCTCTCCATTCCGCTTATTCCCAGTGTTTCACCCGGGAGCCCGATCACGCGCCCCGGGACTGCGTTCTCCGTCACACCGGCGACCCCCGAAGGGCCACTTGTCCGCTATGTGTGCGATTATTAGTCGTCAAAGCGACGATAAGCCCCCCATCTCGGGGAGGGAGAACGCCAGTGACCACCCCAGTGCGCGATCTACCACTGCTCTTCCTCGGCGCCGGCGCCGACCCCGCCAGCGAACGCGGCGTGGACTGTCCGGGCGACCTTCCGGCCGCCTCCGACCCCGCCCTGGTGGAACGGGCGCGGGCCGCCAAGGCCGCGCTCGGCGACCAGGTGTTCGTCCTGGGCCACCACTACCAGCGTGACGAGGTCATCCAGTTCGCCGACGTCACGGGCGACTCGTTCAAGCTGGCCCAGCAGGCCGCGGCCCGGCCGGACGCGCCGTACGTCGTGTTCTGCGGCGTGCACTTCATGGCCGAGTCGGCCGACATCCTCACCGCCCCGCACCAGCAGGTCGTGCTGCCCGACCTGGCGGCCGGCTGCTCGATGGCCGACATGGCCACGTTCGACCAGGTCGAGGAGTGCTGGGACGCCCTGGAGGACGCCGGGATCGCCGACGATGTGGTCCCCGTCACGTACATGAACTCCTCGGCCGACATCAAGGCGTTCGTCGGCCGCCACGGCGGGGTCGTCTGCACCTCGTCCAACGCCAGGCGCGCGCTGGACTGGGCCTACTCCAGGGGCTCGAAGGTGCTGTTCCTGCCCGACCAGCACCTGGGGCGCAACACCGGCGTCCTGGAGATGGGCTTCTCGCTGGACGACTGCGTCGTCTACAACCCGCACCGGCGCGACGGCGGGCTCTCCCGGCAGCAGATGCGGGACGCCAGGATGTTGCTCTGGCGCGGCCACTGCTCGGTGCACGGCCGCTTCAGCAAGCAGTCGGTGGACGACGTGCGGGCCCGCGTTCCCGGCGTGAACGTGCTGGTCCACCCCGAGTGCCGGCACGAGGTCGTGCTGGACGCCGACCAGGTCGGCTCGACGGAGTACATCATCCGGACCGTCGAGGCCGCCCCGGCCGGGTCGGCCTGGGCCATCGGCACCGAGCTCAACCTGGTCAAGCGGCTGGCGAACGCGCACCCCGACAAGAACATCATGTTCCTGGACAAGGCGGTCTGCTTCTGCTCGACCATGAACCGGATCGACCTGCCGCACCTGGTCTGGTCGCTGGAGTCCCTGGCCCGCGGCGAGGTCGTCAACCGGATCCAGGTCGACGAGGAGACCGCACACTACGCCCGGGTCGCCCTCGACCAGATGCTGGCCCTTCCCTAAAGGGCCTCCCCGGCCCCCGCACGGGCGGGCTGCGGGCGGCCGGGGGCGGCCCGCAGCCCATCCGGATCTCAGTTCACCCGGTGCCGGTTCACCCGGTGCCGGTTCACCCGGCTCGATTCACCCGGCTCGATTCGCCGGGCCTCAGATGGCGGTGTGCTCGACCCAGCGGATGAGCAGCGCCTCGTCACCGAAGATCAGAAGCCGGGGATCGTCCATCTTCCGGCGGCCCCAGAGGAACAGGAAGAGGTCGGCCGCGGCGGCCCGCACCGTGACGTCGGCCGGCTCGTCCCCCGGCGCCTCGGCGAACCCCTCGGGCGTCAGCCGGAACGCCCAGCGCCCGCCGGTGTCGGTGGCGCGGAACGAGAGCGTCTCTCCGTCGCCGGACAGCTCCCGCATCTTGGGCGTGAAGGCCGCCGCGTACGGCAGGTTGCCGCGCAGCTCGTCGATGCCGTCGGCGGCGACGTCCGGCTCGATGATCGGCCCGCGCCCGGTGGCGAAGTCGGCGTCGCTGCGGTGCACGAGCGTCTCGTGCACCATGCGCCGCGACCAGAAGCGCACCCGCTGGTCGGCACCCCACGTCCAGACGGTGGCGTCGGGGTCGGCCTCCCGCAGCACCCGCAGCAGCTCGGCGGCGCCCTCGGTGAACCACGGCAGGTGAGCGGCGGGCTCGTCGGGGAACTTCACGCCCAGGTCGCGCAGGCCGAGCCGCTTGGCGGACCTGGCCGCCACGTTGCCGCTCGCCCACCGGTGCACGCCGCCCATGTGCCTGATCAGCGCGGACACGTCCCAGCCGGGGCAGGTCGGCACCGGCGCGCCGAGGTCGGCGTCCTGGACGGCGTCCGTGAACCGCCCGATCTCCCGTTCGACCGCGTCGCAGTAGCGCTCGTGACTCCAGGGCGTGCTCACCCATCGAGCCAATCACACGCCCCGATCATCGGCCAAGGGCCGTCAGAGGGCCGGGGCGTCCCAGATCGGGAACCACCGGGCGCGGTCGGGCTCGACCGGCAGCTCGTCCCCGATCGCCGCGCCGGCCCGCGTCTCCAGCGCCTCGTCGCGCCCGCCGCCGACGGCCGGGGCGAACGGGTGGAACAGGCCTCCGACATGTGTGTAGACCAGCGCCAGCCGGTGCCCGTCCGGGCGGGCGAAGCCGACGAGCGAGCACACCAGGTACGGGCCGAAGCCCGCGGCCTCCAGCGCGGCGTGGACCGTGTGCAGGTCGGTCACCACACGTTCGGCCTCGCCCGGCGGCTGCCGGGTGCGCGCCCAGCGGAACCCGTGGTCGTCGGTGTCGAACGCGGCCTCGGCGTCGGGCTCGGTCGCGATCAGGTCCGGCAGCTCCCGCTGGACGCGGGCGAACGCGCCGAACGCCCCGCCGTCGACCGCGCGGTAGCAGACCGAGCCCAGGCCGGACGGGGCGAAGCCGGTCGCCGCCTCCAGGACGGCCGCCGCCGGCACGACGCCGAAGATGCGGTCGAGGTCGGGACCGGCGGCGCCGGAGCGGCCCAGGACGACGTCTCCGAAGGACATGCCGTCACCGCCGTCCGCTCGCGAGCCGCCGGGAGACCTCGGTGAGCCGCGCCACCCGGACCGCCAGGGGCGGATGGGTGGACAGCAGGCCGACCAGGGCCTGGGCCCGGGGCCGGGCGGGCACGATGAGCAGCGCGTTCAGCGGCCGGAGTGCGCGCAGCTCGGCGGCGGGCACGTTCTCGATCTCCGCGCAGATCTTGGTGAGCCCCGACGACGACGCGGACGGGCGCCCGGTGAGCAGCGCGCCGGTGCGGTCGGCGCACAACTCGCGGTGCCGGGACAGCGCCAGGTCGAGCAGGCGGCTCACCGGCCAGAGCAGCAGGGCGACCGGCAGCATCGGGAGCAGGAGCACCCCGGCGAGCCGCGCGGGCCAGCGGCCCTCGTGGAACACGCCGGTCACCGCCCCGAAGGTCATCTCCACGCAGAACGCCGGGAATCCGGCGACGGCTCCCACGATGAGGTCGCGGTGGGCCAGGTGCGCCATCTCGTGGGCGAGCACGCCCTCGAGTTCGGCGACGTCGAGCCGATCGCGCAGGCCGGTGGTCACGCAGACGACCCGGCGGTCACGGGTGCAGCCGGCGGCGAAGGCGTTGGGCACGTCGGTGCCGGCGACCGCGACGCGCGGCTTGGGCAGCCCGGACGACATGCACAGCCGGTCGACCAGCGTGTGCAGCCGCGGCTCCTCGTCGGCCGTCACCTCGCGGGCGTCCATCGCCCACAGCGCGATCCGGTCGGCGTAGCGGAGGTGCCCGGCGAGGACGATCACGATCGCCGCCAGGGCGGCCGCTCCCCAGAGCGGCGAGACGAGGAAGAACGGTGTGACCAGGACGCCGGTCAGCACGGCGAGCAGCGCCATGGTCAGGATCATCCGCGAGGTCCGGCCTCGCTCGGGCGAATAGCGTGCGGGCACCATCGAACCCCCTGCTGCCACCAGGTGTCAGTCGACGGTAAGACGCACGCGGACGGCATTGAGTGCCGCGTGACACGAACCCGGCCGTCAGAGGCCGGGCGCGCCCCAGACGGGGAACCAGCGGGACAGGTCGTCCTCGAACGGCAGGTCGGCGCCGACCGCGCCCTTCACCTGGAGCTCCAGCGCGTTGTCGCGCTTGTCTCCGGGGAGGGGCGCGAACGGGTAGAACGTGCCGCGCTTGTAGAGGTAGACCAGCGCCAGCCGCTGCCCGTCAGGGCCGGTGAAGCCCACCAGCGAGCACAGCAGGTGCGGGCCGAAGCCGTTGGCCTCCAGCGTCGCGTTGACCGCGTGCAGGTCGGTGACCAGCGCGGGCAGGTCGTCGGCGGGCTGGCGGGCGAGCAACCAGGTGTAGCCGTAGGAGTCGGTGCTCAGCTCGACCTTCGGGCCGTCGCCGGCGTCGAGGAGCTCCTGGACGTCCTTCTGCATGCGGGCGAACGCGCCGCCCTCGACGGCCCGGAAGCAGACCGAGCCGAGGCCGGTCGGCGTGAAGCCGGTCGCCGCCTCGAGCGTCAGCGCCGCCGTGGACAGCGCGAACAGCCGGTCGAGGTCGGGCTTGACCGGCTTGGACCGGCCCAGGAGGGTGTCCAGGAACCCCACGGTCAGACTCCCCTGCTCATCTGGTCGGAGATCTTCGACAGCTGGGCGAGCCGCTTGTCCAGCGGCGGGTGCGTGGCGAACAGCGAGGAGACGCTGAAGCCCTTGGTGAAGGCCGGCGCGAAGAAGAACGCGTTGAACGGCTCGGCCGCGCGCAGGTCCTTGGTGGGGATACGGGCGATCTCCCCCGACACCTTGGTCAGCGCGCTGGCCAGCGACGACGGGCGGCCGGTGAGCAGCGCCGCGGAGCGGTCGGCCGACAGCTCCCGGTAGCGGGACAACGCGCGGGTCAGCATGAAGCTGATGCCGTACGCGACCGCGCTGACCGCGACCACGGCCAGCAGGATCAGGCCGGTGTTCTGGTCGCCGTCGCGGCGGCCGAAGCCGCCCCACAGGCCCCACTCCAGCCCGAAGCGGGTGATGAGGCCGGCGCAGACACCCAGGAACGAGGCGATCGTCATGACCGCGACGTCCTTGTGGGCGATGTGCGCCATCTCGTGCGCCAGCACGCCCTCCAGCTCCACCGGGTCGAGCCGGCGCAGCAGCCCCGTCGTGACGCAGACGACCGCCTTCTTCTGGTTGCGGCCGGTCGCGAACGCGTTCGGCACGTCGGTGTCGGCGATCGCCACCTTCGGCTTGGGCGCGTCCGACATCGCGACGATGCGGTCGATCACCCCGTGCAGCTCGGGTGCCTCCTCCGGCGTGACCTCCTTGCCGTGCATGGCGAAGAGGGTCAGCCTGTCGGAGAAGAAGTACTGGACCAGCAGGAACAGGGTGGCGCCGGCCAGCGCGAAGACACCCCACTTGGGCGCGATCACGAAGAACGCCGACACGAAGACGACGTAGACCAGGCCCAGCAGGAACATCGTCACGAGCATCCGTGACGTCAGCCCCCGATCCGAGGCATAACGCGTACGCGCCATATTCACCCCCCCTGTGGGGGATCACCCCCACCTACCCGGCGAAAAGCGGCCATGGGCACTCGCAGGTCCCATGCCGCCCCCGATCGCCGGCACAACCGTTCGCCTCGTACAACGCACAGAGGTGTCCGTTTGTGCCCCCGAGTCCGGATCCCCATACGGGTAGGGGGTGTCGGGCCTGCGGCTAGTCCGGGATCAGGCCCTCGTCCCCGAGCATCGACCGGACCTCGTCCATCGACGCGTCAGCCGGCGGCAGGATCAGCTCGGACGGCTCCAGGCTGTCCGCGGCGAGCGGCGTCCCCACGACGCGCGCCTGGTCGAGCAGAGCGTGCAGAGCCCGCCGGAAGGCACCCTCGTCACCGGACTCGATCGCGTGCTCGACGGCGCTGTCGAGCTCGTTGAGCTTGGCGAGGTCGCCGTCGGCGATCTCACGCTGCCCCTCCCCCATGAGCCGGACGATCACTGGTTGCCTCCGGGCTGCTGCGGCCACTGCTGGGCCTGCGGAGCCTGCTGAGGGGTGTCCTGCTGCTGCGGCGCGGCATTGGGAGTGCCCTGGTTGAGCTCCTTGGGCGCGGGGCCCTGGCCGAGCTCGGCCTTGAGGCGCTCCAGCTCGAGGTCGACGCCCGGGCCCGAGCCCATGCGGTCGAGCTCGGCCTGGATGTCGTCCTTGGGACCGGAGAAGTCCTCGAGGGCGCCGGAGGCCAGCAGCTCGTCGATCGCGCCGGCGCGGGCCTTCATGGTCTCGGTCTTCTCCTCGGCGCGCTGGATCGCCAGGCCGACGTCGCCCATCTCCTCGGAGATGCCGCTGAAGGCCTCGTTGATCTTGGTCTGCGCCTCGGCGGCCGTGTAGGTGGCCTTGATCGTCTCCTTGCGGGTGCGGAAGGAGTCCACCTTGGCCTGCAGGCGCTGGGAGGCCAGCGTGAGCTTCTCCTCCTCACCCTGCAACTGCTGATATTGCACACGCAGGTCGTTCAGCTGGCCGTCGAGGCCCGAGCGCCGCGTCAGCGCCTCGCGGGCGAGGTCCTCACGGCCCACCTGCAGTGCCTTCTTGCCCTGGTCCGTCAATTTGCTCTGCTGCTGCTCCAGCTGGTTGATCTGCAGCTCGAGACGCTTGCGCGAAGTCGCGACGTCGGCGACGCCCCGACGAACCTTCTGCAGCATCTCCAGCTGACGCTGGTAGGAGTAGTCGAGGGTCTCACGAGGATCTTCCATGCGGTCCAGGGCCCTGTTCGCCTTGGACTTGAAGATCATCGACATTCGCTTCATCACGCTCATCGCGCTGGCGCCGGTCCCTTCGTGTGCTGTGCTCAGTCACAAACTGGGCTCAATAACCACTGCTGGGGTTCATATCACCCTACGCGTTAACGCGCGAGGCAGCCACGATGTTCGCAGCCGGTAGGCTGATCTCTGTGTTCCGACGTCGTACCCAGGAAGCCCCCGAAGATCCTCCTCAGGTAGTAAAGCCGGGAGGCAAGGGGCGCCCCACGCCCAAGCGCGCGGATGCCCAGAAGGCACGCCGCCAGCCCATCACGGCCCCCTCCAATCGCAAGGAGGCCTACAAGCGCGTCCGCGAAAAGCAGGCGGAGCAGCGCGTGAAGGCCCGCGAGGGCATGTCCAAGGGCGACGAGAAGTACCTTCTCAAGCGCGACAAGGGCCCGGTGAGACGGCTGGCCCGCGACTACGTCGACAGCCGCCGCACGATCGGCTCGTACCTCATGTACGGGATGTTCGCGATCGTCGCGCTGAGCCTGCTGCCCATCGCGGCGGCCAAGCTGCTGGTGCTGTTCGCTCCCCCGCTGCTGCTGGCCGCGGTGTTCGTCGAGGGCCTCTGGATCTCCAGCCGGATCAAGAAGCTGTCGGCCGAGCGTTTCCCGGACGCGGAGACCAAGGGCGTCGGCCTGTACGCGGCCATGCGCGCCATGCAGATCCGCCGGCTCCGGATGCCCGCCCCTCAGGTCAAGCCCGGCCAAGAGGTCTGATCCCTCCCGATCTCGCGCCGCTAGGGTCGGAAGCATGGAGTTCCGACGACTGGGCCGCAGCGGCCTGCAGATCAGTGAGATCGCCTACGGCAACTGGCTCACCCATGGTTCCCAGGTGGAGGAGGACGCGGCGGTCGCCTGCGTCCAGGCCGCCCTCGACGAGGGGATCACGACCTTCGACACCGCCGACGTCTACGCCGGCACCCGGGCGGAGGACGTCCTCGGCCGCGCGCTGAAGGGGCAGCGGCGCGAGGGCCTGGAGATCTTCACCAAGGTCTACTGGCCGACCGGCCCCGGGCGGAACGACCGCGGGCTGTCGCGCAAGCACGTCTTCGAGTCGATCCACGGCTCGCTGCGCCGCCTCCAGACCGACTACGTCGACCTCTACCAGGCGCACCGGTTCGACCACGAGACGCCGCTCGAGGAGACCCTCCGCACGTTCGAGGACCTGGTCCGGCAGGGCAAGGTGCTCTACGTCGGCGTCTCGGAGTGGCGGGCCGAGGAGATCGCCCGCGCGCTGGAGATCGCCGACCAGATGGGCTTCGACCGCATCGTGTCGAGCCAGCCGCAGTACTCGATGTTGTGGCGGGTCATCGAGAGCGAGGTGATCCCGCTCTGCGAGAAGGAGGGGATCGGCCAGATCGTCTGGTCGCCGATCGCGCAGGGCGTCCTGTCGGGCAAGTACAAGCCGGGACGGCCGCTGCCCGCGGGCACCCGCGCGACCGACGAGAAGGGCGGCGCCGACATGATCAAGCGCTACCTGAACGACGACGTGCTGACCCGCGTGCAGAACCTGGAGCCGGTCGCCGCCGACCTCGGGCTCTCCATGGCGCAGCTGGCGATCGCCTGGGTGCTGCAGAACCCGAACGTGTCGGCCGCCATCGTCGGCGCCTCCCGGCCCGAGCAGGTCCGTGACAACGTCAAGGCCGCCGGGGTGAAGCTGGACGCCGACGTGCTCGCGCGCATCGACGACGTCCTCGGCCCGATCGTGGAGCGCGACCCGGCCCGCACGGTCAGCCCGCAGCGGCGCCCGTGAGCGGGGTCCCGGGGGCGGGGCCGCACCGGCGCCCGGCCCCGGGACCGCGACGGCCCGGCCCCCGTGCGGGCCGCGCGGGCCGGCCGGCCGGCGATCCGCCCGTGAGGCGCCGCTGCGGCGGGCCGGTCGAACGGCTACTCTCGCCGGAACGAGGGAGGACATACCGCTATGGCCTGGAGCTGGCGTTTGGAAAAAGCCGACGGTGACGCGGTCGGCATGTCGGAGGAGAGCTTCTCCACGCAGGCCGACGCGGAGACCTGGCTGGGCGAGAACTGGCGTGCCCTGCGCACCGACGGGGTCGATCAGGTCGTGCTGCTCGACGACGACACCGCCGGATACACGATGAGCCTGCACGACCCGGCCTGACCTCCCCCGACACCCCACCTTTATGATCATCGACCCATGAGCGACGGCGTTCGGTGAACATCGACCTCGGGGGCGCCGCCGGTCCGGACGGCTGGCCGCGGCCCGGTTGCCGTTGTGCCTCCTGCGCCCGCCTCCGCACCGCCGGGATCGGCCACGAGCCCGCCCGGATCCTGATCGACGGCGTGCCGCCGGCCGAACACGCCCATCAGGAAGTGCCCGGCGGGTTCGACGTGCGCCCGTCCCCGGGACGGCGCGTCCTGGTGGCGCGCGGGCCCGGCGCACGGCCGGAAGCGGTCGCCGGAGTCGTGTACGACGCCGTTCTGCTCGACCTGGTCGGCTGTCCCGACCATCTCGGCCTGCTGCGGCGCACCGGCGCGGTGGGCGCCGCCACCGAGGTCCTCAACGTGTACGCCGACCACCGCGTCCCCTCCCCCGCCGAGCTGGAGCGGCGGCTCGGCTTCTGGCTGCCGCCGCGGCGGGGCCCGCACCGCACGCTGCTGCTCGGCGGCGCGCGGTCCGGCAAGTCGGCCGAGGCGGAGCTGCGGCTGATGGGAGATCCGGACGTGACGTACGTGGCGACCGGCCCGGCGCGCGGCGACGACCCCGAGTGGAACGCCCGGGTCGACGCCCACCGGCGGCGGCGCCCGCACTGGTGGGCGACCGCCGAGACCACCGAGCTGGCCCGCGAGCTGACCTCGGGGGCCGGGGCCGGGTCGGGGGCGCTCCTGGTGGACGGCATCGGCACCTGGCTCACCGCCGCGATGGACGAGGCGGGCGCGTGGGAGGACCCGGCGCGGGTGGAGCCGCGCCTGGACGAGCTGATCGCGGCCTGGCGGAGCACTGCGGCCCGGGTCGTGGCGGTGACCGACGAGGTCGGCCTGTCCCTGGTGCCCACGACCCCGGCGGGCCGGGCGTTCCGCGACGTCCTCGGCCATCTCAACCAGCGGCTGGCCGCCGAGTCCGAGGAGGCCGCCCTGGTCATCGCCGGGCGCGTCACCGAGCTGTCGTGAACGGCCTGCGCCTGGCGGTCTCGCTGCTGACCCTGATCCCGGCCGGCTCGCCCCGGGTCGACCGGGCGACGGCTCGCCGCGCGATGGAGCTCGCCCCCATAGTGGGCCTGCCGGTCGGAGGGGCGGCCGCGCTCGTGCTGGTGGCCGGCGATCTCTCCGGCCTGAGCCCGCTGCTCGGTGCCGCGCTGGCGGTCGCGGCGATGGCCGCGATCACCCGTGCCCTCCATCTGGACGGCCTGGCCGACCTCGCCGACGGGCTGGGCAGCGGGCGGCCCGCCGCCGACGCCCTGGCCGTCATGAAGAAGTCCGACATCGGGCCCTTCGGCGTCGTCACGCTGCTCCTGACCCTGCTGGTCCAGGTCGCGGCGCTGGCCTCCGCCCCGTACGCCCCCGTCGCGGTCCTGGTCGCCGCGGTCGCCGGCCGCCTCGCCCTGCCGTGGGCGTGCCGTGAGCCGGTGCCCTCGGCGCGGCCGGGCGGGCTGGGCGCCCTGGTCGCGGGCACGGTGCCGACCCGGGCCGCGGCGGCCGTGACCGGCGCGGTCCTGCTCGCCGCCCTGGCCGCGGGCCTGGCGACCGGCCGCGCCCCGTTCACGGTGGGCGCCGTCCTGGCCGGCCTGGGCGCGGCGCTGCTGCTCCTGCGCCACGCCACCCGCCGCCTCGGCGGCATCACCGGCGACGTGATGGGCGCCCTGGTCGAGACGTCCACCACCACCGCCCTGATCGTCCTAGCCCTCTAGCCCGCCCCGCCCCCGCGCTTCCTGGTCTTGGAGGGCGCGGCGGGCGTAGGCGCGTACGTCGGCGTCGGTGTCCTCCTGGGCCGTACGGAGGGCCTCGGCTATCTCGGCGTTCCCGGGGCCCTCGGTGGCGCCGGCCCAGCCGCCGAGGGTGATGACGGCGGCCTTGCGCACGTCCAGGTGCGGGTCGGAGAGCGCCTTGATGAGCGGTCCGGCGGCGCTCGCCGGGTCGGCGGACGCCAGGCCGCGCGCCGCGCCGGTGCGGACCTGCCAGGCCGGGTCGGTCAGGGCGCCGATCGCCAGCTCGTCCAGGGGGCCGGAGCGGCCGCCGCCCGCGAGGGCCTCCAGCGCGGCCGCGCGGACGAGGTCGTCGGCGTCCTCGACCAGGGCGCCCGGCGGGGCGCCGAGGGTGCCCAGGCCGTGCGCGGCGGCGATCCGCACCTCGCGGTTGGCGTCGGCGCCGGCGCGGGCGACCCCGGCGGCGTCGTCCAGCGAGACCAGGCCGCGCACCGCCTGGAGCCGGACCCGGTGGTCGCCGTCGGCCAGCGCGCCGGTGAAGACCGCGGTGTCGCCGAGCCGCAGGGCGCGCAGCACGTCCAGCGTCACCGCGCGGACGACCGCGTCCCGGCTGCCGAGCGCGGGCAGCAGGACGTCGCGTACCTCGGGGGTGGCGGGCAGGACCTCGACCAGCTCGCGCAGGGCCGTCGCGGCGGCGTGCCGGACCGAGCCGTGGTCGTCGGCCAGGGCCCCGGCGAGCGCGCCCGCCACGCCCTCGGGCACGACCTCGGTGAGGGTGGCGACGGCCGCGCGCCGCACCTTGGGGTCGGCGTCGTCCAGGTAGGGCGTGAGCCGGTCGAGGGTCGGCTGGGTCTCGGCGAGTTCGAGCAGTTCGAGGATGCGGGGCGACCTGCCGACGGGACGGGCCCGCGCGGGCGCGGCGGCGGCCCGGCCGTGCCGGGCCACGGGGCCGCCGTCGTCGACGGTCAGGAGGACGGGCTCGGGGTCGCGTTCGGGCACGTCGATGCCCTCGACGTCCACCAGGTAGGGCGCGACCGGGCGCTTGAGGAACTCCATGGCGCCGTCCTCGCGGCGCCGCAGGTTGAGGTGGTAGAACCAGGCGGCGTCGTCGCGTTCGGGCAGGTCGGCCCGGTCGTGGTAGAGCCCCCACCTGCTCTCGGCGCGGGTGAGCGAGGAGCGGGCGGCCATCTCGGCGCAGTCGCGGATGAACGTGACCTCCGCGCACCGCATCAGCTCGTGCGGCGTGCGGGCGCCCATCCCGGCGATCTCCGACTCCATCCGGGTGAACGTCTCGACGGCGATGTCCAGCCGGGCCGCGGTCTTGGGCGGCGCGACGTAGTCGTTGACGAACCGGCGGAGCTTGAACTCGACCTGCGGCTGGGGCGGCCCGTCGGGGTGGCGCAGCGGCCGGTAGATCAGCTCGTGCGCGGCGGCGATCTGGTCCTCGTCGAGCGGGCTCCCGGCCGCGTGCCCGCCGGCGTGCGCGGTGGCGTGCGCGGTGGCGTGCGCGGTGGCGTGCGCGGTGGCGTGCGCGGCGGCGTGCTCCCCCGCCAGGTCGCCGAAGACGAACGCGCCGATCATGTAGTTGTGCGGCACGCAGGCCAGGTCGCCCGCCGCGTAGAGGCCGGGGACGGTCGTCCGGGCGTTCTCGTCGACCCACACGCCGGAGGCCGAGTGGCCGCCGCACAGGCCGATCTCGGAGATGTGCATCTCGACGTCGTGGGTGCGGTAGTCGTGGCCGCGCCCGGCGTGGAAGGTGCCGCGGGTCGGACGCTCGGTGGTGTGCAGGATGCCCTCCAGCGTCGTCAGCGTCTCGTCCGGCAGATGGCTGAGCTTGAGGTAGATCGGGCCGCGGGCGGAGTCGATCTCCCGCTTGACCTCGGACATCATCTGGCCGGACCAGTAGTCGCAGTCGACGAACCGGTCGCCCCGGGCGTTGACCTGGTAGCCGCCGAACGGGTTGGCGACGTAGGCGCAGGCCGGGCCGTTGTAGTCCTTGATCAGCGGGTTGATCTGGAAGCACTCGATCCCGCTCAGCTCGGCGCCCGCGTGGTAGGCCATCGCGTAGCCGTCGCCGGCGTTCGTCGGGTTCTCGTACGTGCCGTACAGGTAGCCGCTGGCGGGCAGTCCCAGCCGCCCGCAGGCGCCGGTGGCCAGGACGACCGCGCCCGCCGCGACCGTGACGAACTCCCCGCTGCGAGTGTCGAAGCCCACCGCGCCGGCGGCCCGGCCGTCGTGGGTGAGGACGCGGACGGGCATGACGCGGTTCTCGATCCGGACCCTCTCCCGGATGGAACGTCGCCGCAGCACCCGGTAGAGGACCTTCTTGACGTCCTTGCCCTCGGGCATCGGCAGCACGTACGACCCGGACCGGTGCACGCGGCGGACCGCGTACTCGCCGTGCTCGTCCTTCTCGAACTTCACGCCGTACCGTTCGAGCCGCTTCACCATGGCGAAGCCGCGCGTGGCGGTCTGGTGCACGGTGCGCTGGTTCACGATGCCGTCGTTGGCCCGGCTGATCTCGGCGACGTAGGCCTCGGGCGTGGCCTTGCCGGGGATGACCGCGTTGTTGACGCCGTCCATGCCCATGGCCAGGGCGCCCGAGTGCCGGACGTGCGCCTTCTCCAGCAGCAGCACCGAGGCGCCCTGCTCGGCGGCGGTGATGGCGGCCATCGTGCCGGCGGTGCCGCCGCCGATGACCAGCACGTCGCAGCTCAGCTCGCGGCGCTCGGTGACGGGTGGGATCTCCATCAGGCCGCTTCCTCCTTCAGGACGGCGACGCCGAGCTCGGCGAGGATCAGGTCACGCAGGCCGGGCCGCTCGTCGCGGCGGAAGGCGGCGGCGACCCCGTCCGGGCCGAGCACCACGATCCGGTCGCCGAGGAGCAGCGCCTCGTCCACGTCGTGGGTGACGAACACGACGGTGGCGGGCGCGTCCACCAGCACGTCGGCCAGGAGCCGCTGCATGGTGCCGCGCGTCTGGGCGTCGAGCGCCCCGAACGGCTCGTCCATGAGGATCGCGCGCGGCCCGGCGGCCAGGGTGCGGGCGAGCTGGACGCGCTGGCGCATGCCGCCGGACAGCTCGCGCGGGAGCCGCTCGGCCTTGCCGGTGAGGCCGACCCGCTCCAGCCACGCCAGCGCCTCGGCCCGGCGCTCGCGGCGCGGGACGCCGCGCAGCGCGAGGGCCAGCTCCACGTTCCGGCGGGCGCTGCGCCAGGGCAGCAGCGCGTCGTCCTGGAAGACCAGGGCACGGTCGCGCGACGGCCCGGTGACGGGCACGCCGCCGCCGGCGGTCACGCGTCCCGCCGCGACGGGCAGGAGCCCCGCGAACGCGCGCAGGAGCGTGGACTTGCCGCAGCCGGACGGCCCGACGACGACCAGTACCTCCCCCGCCGTCACGTCCAGGTCGAGCCCGGTGATGACGGGCGTGCCGCCGTAGGAGAGGGCGACGCCCTCGGCGTGCAGGGTCAGGGCGCTTCGTTCGCTCATCTCGTCTCCCTCGGCAGCCAGCGGGTGGCGCGGCGGCCGGCCAGCTCGACCGCTCCGGAGGTCAGCCAGCCGAGCAGCCCGATGGTGATCATCCCGACGAGCACGCCCGGGTAGTCGACGATCGTGTACGCCTGCCAGGTGCGGTAGCCGACGCCGAAGTCGCCGGAGATCATCTCGGCGGAGATCACGCAGATCCACGCGACGCCCATGCCGACCGACAGGCCGCCGAAGACCCCCGGCAGGACGCCCGGCAGGACGACGGTCGCCAGCACCCGCGCGCGGGTGCCGCCGAGCGTGCGCACCGCGTCCTCCCAGACCAGCGGGAGCGCCCGCACGGCGTGCCGGGTGCTCACCAGGATCGGGAAGAACGCGGCGACGAACGTGATGAAGACGATGCCCTGCTCGTTCGCCGGGAAGAGCAGGATCGCCACCGGCACCAGCGCGATCGCCGGGATGGGCCGGACGACCTCGAACAGCGGCTGCAGCACGTGGCCCGCCCAGGGCGACCGCGCCACGGCGATGCCGAGCGCGACGCCGAGGACCGCCGCGAGCGCGAACCCGGTGAGGATGCGGACCAGGCTCTGCGCGACGTCCTCGTAGAACTGGGCGTGCTGGACCTGCCGCCGCAGCTCGCGGGCCACGTCCAGCGGGCCGGGGAACCGGTCGAAGCGCATCCACAACCGCACGTCGGCGGCGGTCAGCACGTGCCACGCCAGCAGCGCGGCGGCGAGCGACGCCGGCCTGACCAGTTTCGCCGTCATGCGCGTTCCACCGCGTCCTGGTAGGTGACGATCGTGCTGCCAGGGTGCGCGGCCAGGTACGCGCGGGCGACCTCGTCGGTGGCGAACGCCTGGAACCGCTTCGCGCCGCCGGCCTTCGGGTCCTCGACCCAGACGTCCTTGTCGGCGAACCATCGTGTGCCGGTGGTGGCGTCGGCGACGTAGGCGGCCTTGATGTTCCTGCCCTGCTCCTGGGCCTCGCGCACGCCGCGCAGCAGGGCGACCGGGTCGCCGAACCGCCGGGTCGCCTGCTCCCCCGCGAACCAGATCTCACCGGCGCCCGAGACGGGGGTCTTGGCGACGTCGGCGTCGTAGGAGGAGCCGTACGCCCGCCTGATGTGGGAGTCGTCGATGAAGGGGCTGAGATCGAGCGGGGTCTGCAGCACGCCGATCGACTTCAGGAACGGCACGTCGTGGGCGAGCACGTCCTGGAGCCGCTTCTTGAGCGTCACGTCGAAGGTGGAGACGCCGCCCGCGCCGTTGTAGAGGTAGACGGCCTCGACGGGCAGCCCGGTGGTGGCGGCGACCGACTCCGACGACCTCACCGGGTTGTCGTTGAGGTAGCGGGTGGCGTCGATCTGCGCCTTCAGGAACTCCTGGAGGATCGCGGGCTTGTCGCCGGCGAACTTCTTCCGGACCACGACGCCGTGGAACGTGGGCACGTTCAGGTCGCCGCCGTCGTAGAGGAGGCGGGCCCGGTCCTGCGCTACGAGCACCCCCGGCCACGCCACGAACTGCGAGAGCCCGGCGGCCTTGCCCGACTCCAGCGCGGTGGCGCCCACGGACGGCTGCTGGTTCTCGACCTTGACGTCCTCGGCGCCGTCGAAGCCGTACTTCTTCGCGGCCTGCACGAAGGTGCCGTGCCCGGCCGAGCCGACGCTGGTGGAGACCGTCGTGCCCTTGAGGTCGCGCAGGGTCCTGGCCTTGGAGTCCTTGGCGACCACGACCCCGTTCAGGGCGCCCTTGAGGTTGTAGCCGGTGACCGAGACCAGCCGCGTCTCCGCGTCGCCGCCCTGGGCCTGGGCGCGCGAGCCGTTGATGAGCAGCGGGTAGTCGCCCATCGAACCGATGTCGATCTTGCCGGCGAGCATCTGGGCGGTGATGGGCGCACCGGTGTCGTAGTCCTGCCAGACGACCGAGTAGGTGGTGCCCTCGGACCTGCCGAGCGCGTTCAGCCGCTTCTCGAAGTAGCCGAGCGAGCGGAGCAGGGTCCCGGCCGTGACGGTGTTGATGGTCTTGGACTGGTAGCCGACGACGACCCGGACGGAGTCTCCTCCGCTGGAGGCGTTCCCGGCGACCGTGCACCCGGCCGCCAGGGGCCCGGCCAGGAGGGGAAGGCACGCGGCGGCCGCCGCGAGTGTGCGGTTCATGAGCGGTGGGTCCTTCTGCGAGGGTCTGCGGGCGAGGTCGGCGGAGAAGGTCGGCGGAGAAGGTCGCCGGATCACCGGAGGAGGTACGGCATGTTCACGGTCACGGCGCCGGTGGGACAGCGGTCGGCGCAGGGGCCGCAGTACCAGCACTCGTCCACGTGCATGTAGGCCTTGCCCGTCGCGGGGTCGATGGCCAGGGCGTCCAGCGGGCAGACGTCGATGCAGAGCGTGCAGCCGTCGATGCACAGGGCCTCGTCGACGGTCACGGGGACGTCAGCGCGGTTCTCGACCAGGGACATGAAGGTCCTCCAAGGGCTGGGAAGGAGGGCGGGGGCCCGCCCCGGCGGAGGGTGCCGCTCATGGTGATGCGGTCTCCCCGGAAGCGGATGAACTCCAGATCGACGGGACGGCCGTCGGCCAGGTGGGTGAGGCGTTCGGCCATCAGCAGGGCAGCGCCGCGCGGGGCTTCGAGCACGGCGGCCGAGTGCGGGTCGGCGTTGACCGCCTCCACGGTGAGCTCGCCGTTGCCGAGCGGCTGGCCGGCGAGGCGTTCGAGCAGGACGAAGATGTCGTTGTGCGCCAGGTCCTCGGCGAGCAGCGGCTCCCCGAGGTCGCGGGCGATGTAGGTGAGGTCGAGCGACAGCGGGATCCCGTTGAGGCGGCGCAGCCGCTCGATGTAGACGACCGGCTCGCCGGCCGGCAGCCGCAGCCGGGCGCTGATCTCCCCGGGCGGCGTGATCAGCCCGGTGGTGCGCACCTCGTTGGCGACCTCGCCGTGCTCGCGCAGGGTCTCGGCCAGGCCGAGCAGGCGTTCCAGGCCGTGCGGGTACTTCTCGGTGGCCACGGTCGTGCCCACTCCCGGGCACCGTTCGATCAGCCCCTCGGCGCGCAGCAGGTCGAGGGCGTCGCGGACGGCGTTGCGCGAGGTGGCGAAGTCGCGGACCAGGTCCGCCTCGGGCGGCAGCACGCCGTCCGGGAACACGCCGTGCAGGACCTGGCGGCGCAGCACGTCGGCGATCTGCCGGGCCCGGTCCGCCCGGAGCCGCCGGGCGTCGGTCAGCGTGAGCGCCGGCGCCTCCGCTCCGCGGGCGGCTCTGGTGGAGTCTCTGCTGGTCACAGCAGGAACCTACTAAATCAGTCGGAATAGTGGAATAGGTCCCGCGCTCCGCCACCCCCGGCGCCCCGAAATCGGCTCCGACCTGCACCGGCGCGCTCCGCCCTGGGCGTTACGCCACCCGCGGACGGGTCCGGGGAGCGCCCCGGAGATCGAATCCCGAGGTCGCGCCGATGGCAATGCTTGATCCAAAAGGGCGAAACCGGTCACCGAGAGGACTAACATCGGACTACGTGACGAGCATCAGCCTGGACGGCGCAGCCACCGAGACCCTCGACGTCGACGCGATCGTGATCGGCGTCGTCCCGGCCGGCGGAGACGCCGGCTCCGGCCCCGCCCTCGCCGCGGGCGCCGAAGGGCTCGAGCGGGCACTCTCGGGACGGCTGGCCACGGCACTCGCCGCGCTCGGCGCCACCGGCAAGGCCGGTGAGGTCACCAAGCTGCCGACGCTCGGCGCGGTGACCGCCCCCGTCATCGCCGCGGTCGGCCTGGGCGCCGAGCCCGGCACCGAAGACCTGCGCCGCGCCGCCGGCGCCGCGGTCCGCGCGCTGGCCGGCACCGCGCGGGTCGCCGTCGCGCTCCCCGGCGGCTCCCCCGCCGACACCGAGGCGATCGCTCTCGGCGCGCTGCTGGGCAACTACAGCTTCGGCACCTACCGCACCGGCGAGCAGAAGAGCCCGGTCGAGGAGATCACCATCGTCGGCGAGGGCGACGCCGGGCGCGCCCGCACCCTGGCCGAGGCGATCGTCCTGGTGCGCGACCTGGTCAACACCCCGCCCTCCGACCTCAACCCCGAGGTCTTCGCCGAGATCGCCGAGCGGGTCGCCGGCGAGGCCGGGCTCGACGTCGAGGTGCTCGACGAGAAGGCCCTCGTCGAGGGCGGCTACGGCGGCATCGCGGGCGTCGGCCAGGGGTCGGCCAACCCGCCGCGTCTGGTCCGGCTCGCCTACTCCCACCCCGAGGCCACCAAGACCCTCACCCTGGTCGGCAAGGGCATCACGTTCGACTCCGGCGGCCTGTCCCTCAAGCCGTCCGAGGCCATGGACTGGATGAAGTCCGACATGGGCGGCGCGGGCGCCGTGCTCGGCGCCCTCCAGGCCATCGCCGCGCTGCGCCCCAAGGTCAACGTGGTCGGCTACCTCGCCCTCGCCGAGAACATGCCGAGCGGCACCGCGCAGCGCCCCTCCGACGTCATCCGCATCTACGGCGGCACCACCGTCGAGGTCCTCAACACCGACGCCGAGGGCCGCCTGGTGCTGGCCGACGCACTCGTGCGCTCCGGGGAGGACGCCCCCGACCTGCTGGTCGACGTCGCGACCCTCACCGGCGCGCAACTGGTCGCGCTCGGCACCCGCACCACCGGAGTCATGGCCAACGACGACGCCGTCCGTGAGAAGGTGGTGGCGGCGGCCGAGCGTGCCGGGGAGCCCTCGTGGGGCATGCCGCTGCCGGCCGAGCTGCGCAAGGGGCTCGACTCCGCGGTGGCCGACATCGCCAACATCAGCGGCGAGCGCTGGGGCGGCATGCTGGTCGCCGGGGTCTTCCTCAAGGAGTTCGTCCCGGACGGCGTCCGGTGGGCGCACCTGGACATCGCGGGCCCGTCCTTCAACAAGGGCGAGCCGTACGGGTACACCCCTAAGGGCGGCACCGGCGCCGCAACACGTACGTTGGTGGAAGTCGCCGAAGCCCTCGCGGCCGGGGAGCTGTAGGCGCGGCCGACAACCGAATAGATTTCCTCTCGGACGACGGGGTCCGGCCCGCACCGGGCCCTGTCCGCCGCGAGGCGTCGGTGCCGACCGGCACCGGCAAGCACGAGTACCGGAAACCACGGGTACCGGAGGCAGGGAGCGTCCAGTGGCCAACAGCGGCCCCTTCGACATCGTCGTCCTAGGTGGTGGCAGCGGCGGATACGCGTGCGCGCTCCGAGCCGCGGAGCTCGGCAAGTCCGTGGCGCTCGTCGAGCGCGACAGGCTCGGCGGCACCTGCCTCAACCGCGGGTGCATCCCCACCAAGGCCCTCCTGCACGCCGCGGAGGTCGCCGACCAGACCCGCGAGGCCGCCGCGTTCGGCATCCGGGCCACCTTCGAGGGCATCGACGTCGCGGGCGTCAACGCCTACAAGGACAAGGTCGTCTCGACCACGGTCAAGGGCCTCACCGGCCTGATCAAGTCCAAGGGCATCACGGTCGTCGAGGGCGACGGCCGGCTCACCGGCCCGACCACCGTCGAGGTGACCGGGGCCGACGGCTCGACCGCCGCGCTGGAGGGGCAGCACGTCGTGCTGGCCACCGGCTCGGTGCCGCGGTCGCTGCCCGGCCTCGAGATCGACGGTGAGCGGATCATCTCCAGCGACCACGCGCTGAGGCTCGAGCACGTTCCGGCGTCGGTCGTCGTCCTCGGCGGCGGCGTGATCGGCGTCGAGTTCGCCAGCGTGTGGCGCTCGTTCGGCGCCGAGGTGACCATCGTCGAGGCGCTCCCGCACCTGCTGCCGCTGGAGGAGGAGTCCAACTCCAAGCGGCTCGAGCGGGCGTTCCGCAAGCGCGGCATCAAGTACGAGCTGGGCGTGAGGTTCCAGGGCATCAAGCCGACCCCGGGCGGCGTCTCGGTGTCGCTGGACGACGGCAAGACCATCGACGCCGAGCTGCTGCTCGTCGCGGTCGGCCGCGGGCCGGTGTCCCAGGGCATCGGCCTGGAGGAGGTCGGCGTCGAGGTCGAGCGCGGCTTCGTCAAGGTCGACGAGTTCTGCCGGACGAACGTCCCCACCATCTCGGCCGTCGGCGACCTGATCCCGACCCCGCAGCTGGCGCACGTCGGCTTCGCCGAGGGCATCCTGGTCGCCGAGCGGCTCGGCGGGCTCACCCCGCCGCCGATCGACTACGACGGCGTCCCCCGCATCACCTACTCCGACCCCGAGGTCGCCGCGGTGGGCATCACCACCAAGGTCGCCAGGGAGCGCGGTTACGAGATCAACGAGGTCACCTACGACCTGGCCGGCAACCCGAAGAGCAAGATCCTCGGGACGCAGGGCGAGGTCAAGGTGATCGCGGCCGTGGACGGTCCGGTCCTCGGCATCCACATGGTCGGTGCCCGCGTGGGCGAGCTCATCACGGAGGGTCAGCTCATCTACAACTGGGAGGCCCTTCCCGCGGAGGTGGCCCAGTTGATCCATCCTCACCCGACCCAATCCGAAGCGGTCGGCGAGGCGCACCTCGCTCTCGCCGGCAAGCCACTGCACGTGCACGGCTGAACGCCCGCACAGGAAATTTCGAAGGAGTCGCGAGAGCCATGCCGGTCTCCGTCACAATGCCCCAGCTCGGCGAGAGCGTCACCGAGGGCACCGTCACCCGCTGGCTGAAGAAGGAGGGTGAGCACGTCGAGACGGACGAGCCGCTCCTGGAGGTGTCGACCGACAAGGTCGACACCGAGATCCCTTCACCCGCGTCGGGCATCCTGACCAGCATCACCGTCGCCGAGGACGAGACCGTCGAGGTCGGCGCCGAGCTCGCCGTCATCGGCGACGCCGGTGACGCGCCGGCCCCGAAGGACGAGCCGAAGCAGGAGGAGGCGCAGGCCGAGCCGGAGCCCCAGCAGCAGGCCCAACAGGAGCAGCCCGAGCCCGAGCCCGAGCAGCAGCCGCAGGCCCAGCAGGCGGCGCCGCCCGCGCCGGCCCCGGCCGCCCAGCAGGGCCCGCCGCCCTCCGCATGGCCGCCGCCCGCCGCCCAGCAGCCTCCGGCCGCGCCGCAGCAGCAGGCCCCGCCGCAGCAGCCGCCGGCACAGCAGCCCGCGCCCGCCGCCGAGGCCCCCTCGGGCGGCTCGGGTGACGGCCCCTACGTGACCCCGCTGGTACGCAAGCTCGCCTCCGAGCACAACGTCGACCTCACCCAGGTCACCGGCACCGGCGTCGGCGGCCGCATCCGCAAGCAGGACGTCCTGGAGGCCGCGC
The DNA here is from genome assembly GCF_040643285.1 of Spirillospora sp. NPDC047279. Classification (NCBI taxonomy): domain Bacteria; kingdom Bacillati; phylum Actinomycetota; class Actinomycetes; order Streptosporangiales; family Thermomonosporaceae; genus Spirillospora; species Spirillospora sp. NPDC047279. The sequence goes on along the minus strand of NZ_JBEYUA010000012.1, from coordinate 144,345 downwards.
GCGCCGCGCAGGCCGCCGCCCAGGCCCCGGCGCCCGCGCCGCAGGCCCCCGCCGCCGCCCCGGCACAGGCTCCGGCCGCCGCCCAGGCGCCCGCACCGGCCGCGCCGACCGCGGAGGCCGCCGCGCTGCGCGGCAAGACCGAGAAGATGAGCCGCATCCGGCAGACCATCGCCCGCCGCATGGTCGAGTCGCTGCACGTCTCCGCGCAGCTCACCACGGTGGTCGAGGTGGACATCACCAAGATCGCCCGGCTGCGCGACCGCGCCAAGGCCGACTTCCAGGCCCGCGAGGGCGTCAAGCTGTCGTTCCTGCCGTTCTTCGCGCTGGCGACGATCGAGGCCCTCAAGGTCCACCCCAAGCTCAACGCCGTCATCAACAGCGAGACCAACGAGGTCACCTACCACGACGTGGAGAACCTCAGCCTCGCGGTCGACGTGCCCGAGCGCGGCCTGATGGTCCCGGTCATCCACAACGCCGGCCAGCTCAACCTGGGCGGCCTGGCGCAGCGGATCGCCGACGTCGCCGAGCGCACCCGCACCAACAAGGTCAGCCCGGACGAGCTGGCCGGCGGCACGTTCACGCTGACCAACACCGGCAGCCGGGGCGCGCTGTTCGACACCCCGATCCTCAACCAGCCGCAGGTCGGCATGCTCGGCACCGGCGCCGTCGTCAAGCGCCCCGCCGTCATCGACGACCCCGACCTGGGCGAGGTCATCGCCGTCCGGTCCATGGTCTACCTGGCCCTGAGCTACGACCACCGCCTGATCGACGGCGCCGACGCCGCCCGCTTCCTCGCCACCATCAAGCACCGCCTCGAAGAGGGCAACTTCGAAGCCGAACTCGGCCTCTAGTCCAGAGCCCTCTCGACGACGGAACCCCGCCCCTCCGCCAAGGAGGCGGCGGGGTTCCGTCGTCACAGCCCACGACGCGTCGACCTCGATGGTGTGTGTCGCGTACCAGGCTTGGTACGGGGCGTACCAAGCCTGGTACGCGGCACCCCTCCCATGCGGCATCCTGGGTATGCCTCGGTGTGCCGGAAGAGCGACCCGGCCACCCGCCTCGGGAGCTTCGAACACCGGGCGATCGTCGAGGCGATCGTCGATTCATCAAGATGGCGTTCTATACCTCGATCACCCCGGTCAACTGGGCCACGCATTCCGAGAACTTCCAGTGGGACCTTCCCGATGAAACGCGACGTTTCTACGTTCCCGACATCGTGGTCACCCGCAGGGGAGGCCGGAACACCGCTGAAGAACGTGAAGGCATCGCCCTCGTGGTCGAGGTGACCTTGCCGAAGTCGCCTGACACGGTCTACAACGACCGTGAGATCAAGCCGAAGCAGTACGCCAAGGCGGGAATCCCGTTCTACCTGCTGGTGGACCAGGAGCTGCGCACGTGGACGCTCCATGCCCTCGCCGACGGCTGGGCCCGCTACCAGATCGCCGATGAGGGTCGCTACGGCGACGACATCAAGCTCCCTGGGCCGTTCGGCTTCACCATCCCGACGGGCGACTGGCCCCGGTACGAGAACGCCTGATCGGAGACAGTTCAAGATCGTCCAAAGTCTCGCTCGGGATCGGCGGGGCTGGGGGTGGCGGGGTATTTCCCCAGGTGACAGACCTGAGGAGATGCCGTGAACGTGGCTGTGATCGCTGAGGCGCCGCTGAAGATCAACTGGGCTGAGATGCCCACGTACAACACGATCATGGCGGTCGCGGCCGGGGCCGGGCTGCTGCTGGTGGTCGGGCTGGGCCGCCGGCTCCTCACCGCGGGCACGCCGGTCAAGACCGAGGGCTGGGCGCTGGCCTTCGGCGTGCTCGGCACGATCCTCACGCTCACCGGCCTGCACATGACGCTGACCTGGCCGCTGGCCGCCGGGGGCTTCCCGTTCGACAACATCATCTTCGGCGAGCCCGCGCTGGCGTTCGGCGTGCTGATGCTGGCCGCCGCGCTGATGTTGTGGAAACGCGGCGCCGTGCTCGAGGAGGCGCCCGACCGGCCCGCGACCGTGGCCGCGCTGGCGGGCCCGGTGTCGGTGTTCGTGCTGGGGATGGGCCTGGCGTGCTTCGGGATCTGCGCCGCGGGCCTGTGGTACGAGCTGTTCGCCGCGCCCGAGCAGGAGCCGATCTCGGGCCTGCTCGCCGGCCACCCGATGGTCGAGGCGACGTTCATCTCGCTGCTGTACGCCCTCGTCGGCGTCGGCGCCGTGTTGTTCCCCGCCGCCCTGAGGACGCCGCGCGGCGGCGTCGTCAAGGTCGTCGGCGTGTGCTGGGGCCTGGCCGGCATCGCGTTCCTGCTGTTCGGCGCGCTCAACTACTTCACCCACATCGGCCTGATCGTCAACACCATGTGACGTTCCCCGTGGGAGATCCGGGACGGTGGGAGGCAGGCGTTCTAGGGTGGGATCCATGAAGGTCGTCATCAGCGGGGCGAGCGGGCTCATCGGCAGCGCGCTCGTGAAGGACCTGCGCAAGGACGGGCACGACGTCGTCCGGCTGGTCCGGCGCGAACCGGCGGAGGCCGACGAGGCCCGCTGGGACCCGCACGGCACCGTCGACGCCAAGGCGCTCGAAGGTTGCGACGCGGTGGTGCACCTGGCGGGCGCCGGGGTCGGCGACCGGCCCTGGACCGAGGCGTACAAGGAGAAGATCCGCGACAGCCGGCTCAGCGGCACCCGCGCGCTGGCCGAGGCGCTCGCCGGGCTGGACGCCAGGCCGCGGGTGCTGGTGTCCGGGTCGGCCATCGGCTACTACGGCGACACCGGCGGCCGTGAGGTCGACGAGGACTCGCCGGCGGGCGAGGGGTTCCTCGCCGACCTCGTGCGCGACTGGGAGCCCGCGGCGGCGCCCGCCGCCGAGGCGGGCATCCGGGTCGTCCATCCGCGGACGGGGATCGTGCTGGCGGGCGACGGCGGGCAGCTCGGCCGGACGTTGCCGCTCTTCAAGCTCGGGCTCGGCGGCAGGCTCGGCGACGGCACGCAGTGGGTCAGCTGGATCTCCATCACCGACCACATCGCCGCGCTGCGGTACCTGATCGACCACGACGAGCTGTCCGGGCCGGTCAACCTGACCGCGCCCGCGCCGGTGACCAACGCGGTCTTCACCAAGGCGGTCGGGCAGGCGCTGGGACGGCCGACGCTCCTGAGCGTGCCCAAGTTCGCGCTGCGGCTCGCGCTGCGCGACTTCGCCGACGAGGGACCGCTCGTCAGCCAGCGGGTGCTGCCGCGCCGGCTGGAGGGGGCGGGCTTCGAGTTCGCCCACCCGGACGTCAACGCGGCCGTCCGCGCGGCCGTCCGCGCGGCCGTCCGCGCAGAGCACGCGTAACACCAAGAATCACCAAAGTCGCGCCCAGCCCCGCACGGTAGCCGTACGGTGACTCTGAGACGACAAGTCGAGCAGAAGGCGGGCAAATGAGCACCGACGGACAGCCGCACATCCTCGCGATCGGCGGAGGGACCTTCGTACCGGACGACCGGTACGGCATGGCGCCCAGTCCCCTGCTGCGCTACGCCCTCGACCTGACCGGCCAGGACCGGCCCCGGATCTGCTTCCTCGCCACCGCGCTGGGCGACGGGGCCGAGTACGTCGCGCGCGGTTACGCCGCGCTCTCCACGCTCGACGCCGAGGTCAGCCATCTCGCGCTGTTCCCGATGCCCAACCTCCAGGACATGCGCTCGCACCTGCTGAGCCAGGACCTGATCTACGTGTTCGGCGGCAGCGTGGCCAACCTGCTCGCGCTGTGGCGGCTGCACGGCGTCGACGAGATCCTGCGCGAGGCCTGGAACGAGGGCGTCGTGCTGTCCGGGCAGAGCGCCGGGGCCCTCTGCTGGCACGTCGGCGGCAACACCGACTCCTACGGGCCGCAGCTGCGGCCGCTCACCGACGGGCTCGGCTTCCTCCCGTACTCCTGCGGCGTGCACTACGACAGCGACGCGCAGCGCCGGCCGCTGCTCCAGCAGCTGGTCGGCGAGGGCACCCTGCCCGGCGGCTACGCGGCGGACGAGTCGGTCGCGCTGCACTACGTGGGCACCGAGTTCGTCCAGGCCGTCTCGTACGCCAAGGACGCGGGCGCCTACCGCATCGAGCCGGACGGCCCGGGCACCGCCAAGGAGACCCCGATCGACCCGAGGCTCCTGTCGTCGATCTGAGCCGTAAGCTGGTCGGCGTGAGCGAACTGGACGTACGCGAGGACGCGCCCCCGGTCGCCGCGGGCAGCACGGCGGAGACCCCGCCCGCGACCCGTGAGCTGATCTTCGTCCACGTGGGCTTCGGCACCGCCGCGGTCCCGTACGAGAAGGCCTGGGACCTGCAACGCCGCACCCAGGAGCGGCGGATCGACGACGAGATCTCCGACAGCGTGCTGCTGCTGGAGCACGAGCCGGTCTACACGGCTGGCAAGCGCACCGCGGCCCTCGACCGCCCGCTCGGCGACCCCGGCGCACCGGTGATCGACGTCGACCGCGGCGGCAAGATCACCTGGCACGGCCCGGGACAGCTCACCGGCTATCCGATCGTCAAGCTGCCGGACTCGCGCGGCGGCGTCGCGTTCGTGCGGCTGCTCGAGCACATGATGATGGCGGTCTGCGCGGAGTTCGGCCTGGAGACCATGTTCGTCGAGGACCGCAGCGGGCTCTGGGTCCCCGGCTCCCCCGACCGCAAGCTCGGCTCGATCGGGCTGCGGGTGCGGCGCGGCGTCACCATGCACGGCTTCCAGATCAACTGCGACTGCGACATGACGTGGTTCGACAAGATCAACCCGTGCGGCTTCACCGACACCGGCTCCACCTCGCTCTCCAGGGAGCTCGGCCGACCGGTGTCGGTGGCCGAGGTGACCCCGCTGGTCGAACGCCACCTCACCCGGCTCCTCGGCGCCACCGAGCCGCTGCACCGCACCGTCGCCCAGCTCGAGTCATAGGCTTCCGACCGCCCGGACCGGCGGCCTGCGGCCCTGTGGCCGTTGTGGCTCGTGTGGCCGTTGTGGCTCGTGTGGCCGTTGTGGCTCGTGTGGCCGTTGTGGCTCGCGTGACCGTTGTGGCTCCTGCGGGTGCGTGCGCCTCTGCGGACTTCAGGGCATGCGAGAGGCCCGGCGTGCCTGGGGAGCCTGCCGGGCGCCTGATCGTGCGTATGGAACGTTGTGGGGGCCGTTCAGGAGGTCAGGACGAGGTCATGACCTTGAAGACGGCCTGGCCGTCGGCGGCGGCCTTGGCGTAGAAGCGGGCCAGGTCCTCGTAGGCGGGCTTGAGGACGCGGTCGCGCGTCTTGTCGGTGAGGCTCGAGGAGTCCTGCACCTCGGCCATCGCCATGGCCGACGGGTCGTAACGGCCCGCGATCGCGCCGAACGGGGTGCTCGCCAGGTGCTCGGCGGCGGGCCTGACCCGCTCCGGCGCCAGGTAGATCACGTCGAGCCCCAGCTCCGCGGCGCCGTCCTCGGTGAGCAGCCTGCCGCCGCAGACCACGTCGGCCTCCGGCTGGCGCCCGTCCCACGGATCGCCGGTGATCAGATAGTGCAGCGCCTGCCAGTGTCCGCCCAGGTCGAGCACGTGCTCGCCGGGCTGTCGGCGCCGCCAGTCGGGCGTGCCGAAGACCAGGCGGGCGACCCGGGACGGGTCCGGCTCCCCCTCCATGGTCGGGGGCACCCTGAGGTACGACATTGCCAGACCCACGGTGGTCCCTCCTGCGTACGACGTGACGACAGGGAGTCACCCTAGAGAGATCAACAGCTACCGAGGGTGGAAACGCGGGAATCGGCCTCCGTCAGGCCCCTGATCTTCCCGATCGTTATCTTCGGGCCCGATTCCGTTATCTTCAGGACAGCTTACGGATCTCGACCGCGGCGGCGTGGCGCACCTCTCCCGCCCGATGTGCCGAAGCGCGCGGCCGGGACGTAATCTGAGGACGTGACGACGGCGACACCTGAGGGACGCAAGCTCCTCCGCATCGAGGCCCGCAACAGCCAGACCCCCATCGAGCGCAAGCCCGACTGGATCAAGACGCGGCTCAAGATGGGCCCGCAGTACCGCGAGCTCACCAAGCTGGTGAAGTCCGAGGGACTGCACACCGTCTGCCAGGAGGCCGGCTGTCCCAACATCTACGAGTGCTGGGAAGACCGCGAGGCCACGTTCCTCATCGGCGGCGACCAGTGCACGCGGCGGTGCGACTTCTGCCAGATCGACACCGGCAAGCCCGCCGAGTTCGACCGCGACGAGCCGCGCCGCGTCGCCGAGTCCGTCGCGCAGATGGGCCTCCGGTACGCGACCGTCACCGGTGTCGCCCGCGACGACCTCGAGGACGGCGGCGCCTGGTTGTACGCCGAGACCGTCCGGCGGATCCACGACGCGATCCCCGGCTGCGGCGTCGAGCTGCTGATCCCCGACTTCAACGCCGAGCCCCACCTGCTCGCCGAGGTCTTCGGCTCCCGGCCCGAGGTGCTCGCGCACAACGTCGAGACGGTGCCGCGGATCTTCAAGCGCATCCGTCCCGGTTTCCGCTACGAACGTTCGCTGGACGTGATCACGCAGGCCCGCGCCGCCGGGCTCGTCACCAAGTCCAACCTCATCCTCGGCATGGGCGAGACCCGCGAGGAGGTCTCCGAGGCCCTGCGCGACCTGCACGAGGCGGGCACCGAGCTGGTGACGATCACCCAGTACCTGCGGCCCAGCCCGCGGCACCACCCGGTCGAGCGCTGGGTCAAGCCCGAGGAGTTCGTCGAGCTCTCCGCCGAGGCGGAGGAGATCGGCTTCGCCGGCGTCATGTCCGGCCCGCTCGTCCGCTCCAGCTACCGCGCCGGCCGCCTCTACAAGCAGGCCGTCGAGGCGCGGAAGTCCTGAAGACGGGTCCCCGCCAGTCCTGACAAGGGGTAGCGCACGACTATCCTGGGGGCTATGTCTAACAAGCCCACGGACGGGGCCCAGGAGCGTCCGGGCCGCCTCAAGCAGATCCGCATGGTCGCCCAGGTACTCCGCCAGGCGGACCCGAAGGCCCTCCCGATCGTCTTCGCCTCGGCGATCGGCACCCTGGTCGTCGTCATCCTCATCGGATGGTTGATCGGGCAGCTGTGGTTCTTCATCCCGCTGGGGATCCTGGCGGCGGTCGCCGTGGGCATGATCGTTTTTGGCCAGATGGCGCAGCGCGCCCAGTACAAGGTGATCGCCGGCCAGCCCGGCGCCGCCGCCGCGATCCTGAAGAACATGCGCGGCGGCTGGACGGTCACCGAGGCGGTCAGCGGCAACCGCAACCTCGACATGGTGCACCGCGCCGTCGGCAGGCCCGGCGTCGTCCTGGTGTCGGAGGGCCCGGGCAGCCGCGTCGGGCCGCTGCTCGGCGCGGAGAAGAAGCGCATCTCCCGCGCCGCCCAGCAGGTGCCGATCTATGACATCCAGGTCGGTGACGAGGAGGGCCAGGTCCCCGTCGACAAGCTGCAGCGCCACCTGATGAAGCTGCCGCGCAACCTGACCAAGGCCCAGGTCGCGGAGTTGAACGACCGCTTGCAGGCCCTCCCCCGGTCCATGCAGATGCCGAAGGGCCCCATGCCCAAGGGCAGCCGCATGCCGAAGGGCCCCAAGCCCAAGATGCGCTGAGCCGTCCGGACATCCAGCGGCGCCCCGGCCTCACGGCCCCGGGCGCCGTTGCCGTTCAGGGGCGGACGTTGACCTCGACCGTGTTGGACGCGCGGTCGTGCATGCCGCGGTAGTCGCGGTCCCAGATGATCGCGGGGATGACCAGGAGCAGCAGGACGGTGCGGACCAGCGACCACAGCGGCCCGACCGGCCTGCCGTCCAGCCGGATCACCCGGATGCCGGTCACCCGCTTGCCGATCGTCTGGCCCAGCGTCGCCACGAGCAGCCACGCCTGGAGGGCGAAGACGCCGGTGTTGGCCAGCGACCGCGTACCCGGGTCCCAGTCGAGGACGCGCGCCAGGAAGGCCCCGATGAGCGCGGCGACCAGCAGGTCGATCAGCAACGCCAGCACCCGGCGCCCGTAGGACGCGACCGCGCCGGTCCCCTTTTCGGGGAATCCCAGGCGTTCGCCCGGGTAGTCCAGTTCCGCGCCGGCGCCCGCGCGCGTCCCGCCCAGCCAGGTCTGCGTCCAGCGCGTGCCCGGCTCCTTGCCGCTGCTCATGGCCCTACGCTATCCGGTCCCCCGCTAAAGTCGGATTCAGGGCGTGGCATGCCCGCGCCGGACCCTCGCCCTGCAGCAGAATGTGATGCGTAACACAGGCGAAACATATGGGACACGGCCGGGAAACGGCCCGCTCATAGCCTTCCGTAAGCCCAAAAGCGCCCCAAGGAGGCTGGATGTTCAGCAGCGCCGATGAGGTCCTGAGCTTCATCAGGAACGAAGGTGTGCGATTCGTCGACTGCCGGTTCGTGGACCTTCCCGGGAAGATGCAGCACTTCACCTTCCCGGTGGAGAGCTTCGGCGAGAGCGTCTTCACCGAGGGGCTCATGTTCGACGGCTCGTCGGTCCGCGGGTTCCAGGAGATTCACGAGTCGGACATGCTCCTGCTGCCCGACCCGAGCACCGCGGTGGTCGACCCCTTCCGTCAGCACAAGACGCTGAACCTCAACTTCTTCGTGCACGACCCGCTGACCGGGGAGCCCTACAGCCGCGACCCGCGCAACGTCGCGAAGAAGGCCCAGGAGTACCTCCGCGGCACCAACATCGCCGACACCTGCTACTTCGGCCCCGAGGCCGAGTTCTACATCTTCGACGACGTCCGGTTCGAGACCAAGGAGAACGCGGGCTACTACTACCTCGACTCGATCGAGGGCGCCTGGAACACCGGCCGCGAGGAGGCCGGCGGCAACCTGGGCGCGAAGCCCCCCTACAAGGGCGGCTACTTCCCCGTTCCCCCGATGGACCACTACACCGACCTCCGCTCGGAGATGGTGTCCCAGCTCCTGGACGTCGGCATCCACGTCGAGATGCAGCACCACGAGGTCGGCACGGCGGGCCAGGCGGAGATCGACTTCCGCTTCGACACCCTGCTCAAGACGGCCGACAACCTGCTGCTCTACAAGTACATCGTCAAGAACGTCGCGCGCGCCGCGGGCAAGACCGTGACGTTCATGCCCAAGCCCATCTTCGGTGACAACGGCTCGGGCATGCACTGCCACCAGTCGCTCTGGAAGGACGGCTCGCCGCTCTTCTACGACGAGGTCGGCTACGCGGGCCTGTCGGACAACGCCCGCTACTACATCGGCGGCCTCCTGAAGCACGCGCCGTCGCTTCTCGCCTTCACCAACCCGACGGTGAACTCCTACCACCGCCTGGTCCCCGGCTTCGAGGCCCCGGTCAACCTGGTCTACTCCCAGCGCAACCGCTCGGCGTGCATCCGCATCCCGATCACGGGCTCCAACCCGAAGGCCAAGCGCGTCGAGTTCCGGGTGCCCGACCCGTCCTGCAACCCCTACCTCGCCTTCTCGGCGATGCTCATGGCGGGCCTGGACGGCATCAAGAACAAGATCGAGCCCGCCGAGCCGGTCGACAAGGACCTCTACGAGCTTCCGCCCGAAGAGGCCCGCGCGATCCCCACGGTCCCCGGCTCCCTCGAGGCGGTGCTCGCCGCCCTGGAGGCCGACCACGACTACCTCCTCGAGGGCGGCGTCTTCACGCCCGACCTCATCGAGACGTGGATCGCCATGAAGCGCGAGTTCGAGATCGACCCGATCCGCCTTCGCCCGCACCCGCACGAGTTCGAGCTCTACTACGACATCTGAGCGAGGACGCCCACGGGGCGCGCCGGCCTGGAGGGGCGGCGCGCCCCTTGGGCTTTCCGGGGTCATCCCCCGGGTTCGAAGACCACCTGGTACACGCGGCCGTCGGGCGTCCCGAGGAACACCCCGTCCACCGCGGTGACCACGCCCGTAGCGCTCATCGGTCCGCCCCCATCAGCTTGGCGCGCAGCCCTTCGGCGTCGTCGGCCTCGAAGCACGAGGCACCCTCCCGGACGAACCTTCCCGGTTCGGGGCCCCGGGTGGCCCACCACCGCCCGCGGTCGCTGGTCAGGATGGACCAGCCGGGGAACTCCCGCCTCAGGGCGGCCTTGGTCTCCGCTACCGTCGTCATCAGCCGGACTCGCTTCCGGTCAGGCCCTCGGATCACCCGGCGTTCGCCCGCCGCCGAGGGCCGTTCTCTGTGCCGCTGGCACACTCACCACCCCAGCCCACCGGCCCGGCGGCTACCGTGGAAGACGTTGTCCAGTGCCCTCCCATCACGGACAACACCGATAACGGGTCAACCCGGGGTGAAGCGGGTGAGGCGATGAGCTTCGGTGAACAACTGCGACGGCTCATGGCCGAGCGAGGCGTCTCGCTGCGCACACTGGCCAAGCAGGTCCCCTGCGACGCGGGCCACCTGTCGAAGGTCTCCCACGGCCACAAGACGCCCTCGGCCAAGCTCGCCGAACGCCTCGACGAGCTCCTCGGCGCCGAAGGCCGCCTCGCCGCCCGCAGACCGGCCAAGGCGTTCCGCCAGACGCTGAACGGCGACCTGACGCCCGACGACGAAGAACGGCTGCGCCTGGCCGCAGAAAAGCCTGCACGCGCTGACCTGACCGTGGTCGACAACCTCGCCACGATCCTCGCGGCGCAGCGGCGTACCGAGGACGTCGTCGGCTCCGGGCCGCTCATCGAGCCGGTCCGCGCGCAGCTGGCCGCGGTCGCCGACATGGTGAAGGAGGCCCGCGGCGGCGTACGCGGGCCGCTGCTCGACGTAGGCGCGCAGTGGAGCCAGTTCGCGGGCTGGCTGCACGCCAGCATCGGCCGCCCCGACCAGGCACTCGGCCATCTCGGCACCACCCTGGAATGGGCCACCGAACGAGGCGACCAGGCCATGGTGGGCGCGGTGATGTCATGGCGCGGGTATATCGCCGAACGCGCCGGGCAGATCGGTCCCATGGTCGGGCTCTCGCAGGCGGGGCAGCGACTCCGCAACTCGGTCGGTCGCGTGTACGACCTCTACCAGGAGGCCCGCGGCCAGGCCCTGCTCGGCGACGCAGGGGAGGTCGACCGGCTCACCGCCCGCGCCGCAGAGGAGGCCGAGGACCTGCGTCCCGACGACTGCCGTCCGTGGGAGTACTACTACTTCGCGCCGGGATTCTTCACCATGGAGCACGGCGTCGCGTACCGCATCCTCGGCCGCACCGATCCGGAGCGCAACGCCCAGGCCGTGACCCTCCTGCGCCGCGGGCTGGACGAGTTGCCGATGGCCATGCGCGAGTCGGAATGGGCGGGCGACTTCGTCTACCAGCTGGGCCGCGCCTACCGGCAGGCCGACGAGACCGCCGAAGCAGAACGGCTGGCGGGTGGGCTGGACGACCTCGCGCGGCGGATCGACTCCGAGCGGCTCGGGCGGCAGGCCGCCGCGCTCCGCTGGTGAGCTCGGGCCGTCAGCGGATGCCGACGGTGTGGAGGGCGTGGTGCTGGGCGGGGGTCAGGCGGGTCGGGAAGTAGAGGTAGCAGACGCCGCCGGTGCCGCTGGAGATGCCGCCGCTGGCGTTCCTGCGCTTGGTGCGCAGCCAGATGTTCTCCCACTCGCGGCGGTCGTAGACGCGGCGGACGGCCTCGTTGCTGGGGGACGCGGGGTCGTTGGCGATGACGTCGCCGTCCTCGGTGAAGCCGATGACGGTCATGAGGTGACCGGAGGTGCCGTAGCCCGCGCCGGTGAGCTCCGACGCCAGGAACGACTGCGAGGTGATGAGGGGGATGCCGGCGTGGACGAGGGTCTCGGCGTCGTTGAGCGAGCCCAGGCGGGTGACGACGCCCTGCATGTCGCGGTAGGTCGCGGCGTAGGCGGCGTTGAAGGGCCAGTTGCCGCACCCCTCGTACTGGTAGTCGTAGGTGAAGCGGGCCGCGTGGCACACCTGCGGGTCGGCGTAGGCGGGGTCGACCCAGGCCAGGTCGGCGGCGGTGGGCCTGCGCCCCCAGTACTCGATGATCATCTGGGACGAGGTGGGGCTGCACCAGGCCTCTCCCCCGTTGTCGTACTCGGGGTACTGGCCCTGGTGGATCGACTGGGAGTAGCGCGGGACCTGGAGCTCGCGGGCGACGCGCGGCGTGGACGCGGGGACCTCGAAGCGGTCGGGGACGTCCGACCCCATCGCGCCCAGGCGCCAGACGGTCGGGCTGGTGCCGCCCGGCCTGCGGTGGAGCGTCAGGCGCAGCTCGTACGAGGTCAGGCGGAGGCCGGTCGCCGGGGAGTCGATGGAGAACGTGTCGGTCCAGACGGTGCTCTTGCCGTCGGTCTGGTCGTCGACCGAGGTGCGGCGGATGTCGGCGTCGCCCGCCGCCCAGCGTCCCATCACGTACCAGGGGGTGGCGGTGCCGTCGGTGTAGGTGCCGCGCAGCTCGACCGCGATCCAGGTGCCGGCCGGGACGTGGGCGTTCCAGGAGGGGATCACCTCGGTGGAGGGGACGCGGAGCTCGTGCACGGGAGAGGTCCAGGTGGCGTACTCCCAGGTGGAGGTCGTCCCGGTGTGCGGGTCGGTGTAGTCGGTGGTGCCGGCGGGCCGGGCGATGGTGACGCCGGGGCGGTGCCCCGAGGTCACGCGCGTGCCCCGGCCCTTGCCGCGCACCCAGTCCGGGCGGCTGGTCCACGAACGGTTGTCGATGAGGGGCCGTGGCGGCGCGCCCTGGGCGGCGGAGGCGTGCGACGGGATGGCCGAGCCCGCCACGACGGCGAGTCCGGTGGTGAGCACGGCGCGCCGGGAGACCGAACTGCTCATGGAAGCCCCTCAGGAGAGATCGAAGGCGTGTGGACACCGTCGAGTGTCCGCTCGTGGCACCGCGCGGACAATGGCGATCTCTGCCATATACCCAGTGATCACATTCGGCGCTGACGGGGTTTCGGTGTCGGACGCGGGTGGCATCATGTGCTGCGGACGGAGGGCAGCATGACGCAGGAGTTGCTGAGGGGGCGGCCGCCCGCCGAGCCCAAGGAGCTGCTGCGCGAGGCGTACGGCCTGCGGGACGCGGCGCGGGCGCTGATCGACGACCACCGCCGGGCGCTCAACGCCGTGCAGGAGGCGCTGCGGCCGATGCGGCGCCGGGCGGCGCGGGAGCAGCTGGCGACGATGCCGGTGTCGCGGCTCAAGGACGTGACGAGCGGGCGGCTCCAGCTGCCCGCGCTCGAACGCGCCGAGATCGAGACGGTCGGGCAGGTCCTCGACACCACGGCGTACGAGCTGCAGTGCCTGCCGGGCATCGGGCCCCAGACCGCCAAGCAGATCACCACGGCGGCGGAGCAGATCGCCGAGGCGGCCGAGCGGGCGGCGAGCATCCGCATCGGGCTCGACCGCGGCGACCGCGAGCTGACGGCGCTGGTGGTCGCGCTGCACCTGCTGGTCAACGCCGGGCCCGAAGTGCCGCGGGCGCGGCAGACCGCCGAGGAGCTCGACGAACGGCTGTCGCCGCTGGTCGCGACGGCGCGGCACGCGGTGAGCTGGTGGCGGCGGCTGCTCGCCGGGCGCGAGCGGCGCGAGGAGGGCATGGCGGCCCTCGGCGAGATCGGGCAGGTGCTGCGCGAGGAGCAGGCGCGGGGCACTCCCGAGCTGCTGGCCCAGGCGTCGGTCGATCTGCTCCGGCCGCGGGCGACCGGCGACGAGGCGTGGATCGACTTCGAGCTTCGGGCCTCCGACTACTACGCCCTGCTGGCCGACCTCGCCGCCCTCGATCCGGAGCGCGACGGGGCCGAGGGGTTCCTGCCCGACGACGTGGCGCGGCGGGTCAAGGCCCAGCCGCTGGACGAGACGCATCTGCGCGTGTCGCTGCGCGGCTACCAGTCGTTCGGCGCCCGGTTCGCGCTGGCGCAGCGGCGGGTGGTGCTCGGCGACGAGATGGGGCTCGGCAAGACCGTGCAGGCCATCGCCGCGATCGCGCACCTGCGCGCGGAGGGCGCGACGCACTTCCTGGTGGCGTGCCCGGCGAGCGTGCTCATCAACTGGCTGCGCGAGATCGACGCGCGCAGCGTGCTGGAGGCGCACGCGGTGCACGGTTCGGGCCGGGCGGCCGCCCTGCACCGGTGGGCGCGCGACGGCGGGGTCGCGGTGACGACGCTCGACGTGCTGCACACTCTCAGGGGGCCGGAGCCGCGGCTCGGCATGCTCGTGGTCGACGAGGCGCACTACGTGAAAAACCCCGAGACGCGGCGTTCGCAGGCGGTGGCCCAGTGGTGCGCGCGGGCCGACCGGGTGCTCTTCCTGAGCGGCACGCCGATGGAAAACCGCGTCGACGAGTTCCGCAACCTCGTCGCCCATCTCCAGCCGGAGCTGGTGCCGGCCGTGCGGCGCAGCGACGCGGCGATGGGGCCGCGGGCGTTCCGGGCGGCGGTCGCCCCGGCCTACCTGCGCCGCAACCAGCGCGACGTTCTGGTCGAGCTGCCCGAGGTGATGCACGTCGACGAGTGGGAGGAGTTCAGCCGTGCCGACGCGGCGGCCTACCGGCACGCGGTGGCGTCCGGCAACTTCATGGCCATGCGCAGCGCCGCCTACTCCGTTCCGCGCAAGTCGGCCAAGCTCAAGCGGGTCGTCGAGCTGGTCGAGGAGGCGGCGGCCAACGAGCTCAAGGTCGTGGTCTTCTCCTACTTCCGCGACGTGCTGGCGACCGTGGGGGCGGCGATCGGCCCGCGGGCGCACGGCCCGATCGCCGGCGGCGTGCCGCCCGACCGGCGCCAGGCGATGGTCGACGCGTTCACCGACGAGCCCGGTCACGCGGTGCTGCTCGGCCAGATCCAGGCGGGCGGCACCGGCCTCAACCTCCAGGCCGCGTCGGTCGTCATCCTCTGCGAGCCGCAGGTCAAGCCCACGCTGGAGAGCCAGGCCGTGGCCCGCGCGCACCGCATGGGCCAGGTGCGCACCGTCCAGGTGCACCGCATCCTCACCACCGACAGCGTCGACCAGCGCATGCTCGACCTGCTGCACGGCAAGAACGCCCTGTTCGACGCCTACGCGCGGCACAGCGACATCGCCGAGGCCACCCCGGACGCCGTCGACATCTCCGAGCAGGCCCTGGCCCGCCAGATCGTCGAGGAGGAGCAGCTCCGCCTCGCGTCCCCCCGTTCCTGAGCAGGGACGCGACGGCCCGGCGGGCCGACCGGGGGGCCGGGGAAGATCCTGGACGGCCGCCGTGTTTCGATGGGCGACAGCGAAGAACGATCAGCACGGACGATCAGCACGGAACGATCAGCACGGACGATCAGCGGAGAGAGGCTGGACTGCCATGGCCACGGTGAGGGTGGAACGGACCGAGGACGGTTACCAGGCCACCAACGACCGCGGTGCGCACGTCGTCATCGGCGACTCCACCGAGGTCGAGGGCGCGTTCACGCCCGTCGAGCTGCTCCTGGCGGCGCTCGGCGGCTGCGAGATCGTGACCGTCGAGCCGCTGACCGCGCAGCGCGGGCACCGCATGGTCCGGCTCGCCGCCCAGGTGTCGGCCGACAAGGTCGCCACCAGCAGGCTCGGCACGATCACCGTCAACTACGAGGTGGAGCTCCCCGAGGGCGACGACGAGGCGGCCGACGTGCTCGCCAAGGTCGCGCAGCGCGTGCACGAGAAGTACTGCACGGTCGGCAACGCGCTCAAGGAGCCGATGAAGGTCGACCAGACCATCACCCACCAGTCCTGACCCCAGGCCCGGCCGGACCGCCCGCGGGTCAGGGGCAGGTGGTGCCGTCGGCGGGCACCTTCCCTTCGAGGAGGTAGGCGTCGACGGCGGCCTGGACGCAGGTGTCGCCGGTGTCGTACGCGCCGTGCCCCTCCCCCTTAAGGGTGACCAGGGTCGCCTTGCCGCCCAGTTCCTTGGTCAGCCCCGGCGCCCAGGCGTACGGGGTGGCGGGGTCGCCGGTGTTGCCGACGACCACGATGGGCGCGGCGTCCGGGGCGCTGACCTCCTTGGAGGCGTCGTCGCCCTCGACCGGCCAGCCGGTGCACTGGAGGATCCCCCAGGCCATGGACGGCCCGAAGACGGGCGAGGCGTTGCGGAACCGCGGCAGCACCCGCCGCACGTCCTCGGTGGTGTACCGGTCGGTGGTGTCGGCGCAGTTGATGGCCGTGTTGGCCGCCATCAGGTTGTTGTAGTGGCCCGACTCGTTCCGTCCCAGCTGGAGGTCGGCGAGGGCGAGCAGGGTGGTGCCCTCCCCCGAGTCGACCGCCTCGGCCAGGCCCTGCCCGAGGACGGGCCACAGCTGCTTGCTGTAGAGCGCGGCGAGGACGCCGGTCGTGCCCAGGCTCTGGGTGAGGTTGCGGCCGCTCCCGGTGGGGAGCGGCCTGGAGTCCAGGCCGTTGAGGAGCGTCCGCACCGAGGCGACGACCTCGTCGGCGTTCGTGCCCAGCGGGCAGGACGCCTCGCCGAGCTGGGCGCAGGCGGCGGCGAAGTTGCCGAGCGCCCGCTGGAACGCGGTGGCCTGCTGGAGGCTGAGGTTCTCCGTGCTGATCTTGGTGTCCACGGCGCCGTCCAGGACGGCCCGTCCCACCTGCGCGGGGAGCTGGTGGGCATAGTTGCCGCCGAGCCACGTCCCGTACGAGATCCCGAAGTAGTTGAGCCTGGCGTCGCCCAGCGACGTCCGGATCACGTCCAGGTCGCGGGCGGCGTCGAGCGTGCCGACGTACGGCAGGACCTTGCCGGAACGGGCCTCGCAGGCCCGGTCGTAGGCGGCCTGCTCGGCGGTGAAGGCCTTCTCCTCGGCGGTGTCGTCGGGCGAGGAGTCCATCGCCGCGATCTGGTCCATGCGCTGGTCGTCGACGCACGTCACCGGGGCGCTCTTGCCGACCCCGCGCGGGTCGAAGCTCACCAGGTCGTAGCGGGTGTTGAGCTTCTTGTAACCGCCCGCGGCCTGCGCGAGCGCGTCGACGCCCGAGCCGCCGGGCCCGCCGAAGTTGAACACCAGGGAGCCGATGCGGCCGCCGGGCCCGGTCGCCTTCGCCCTGATGAGCGCCAGGTCGATGGTCTCCCCACCGGGCTTGTCGTAGTCCAGGGGCACCTTGACCGTGGCGCACTCGAAGCCGGACGCGGGCGAGGGCTGGCCGGGCGCCGTGGCCGGCAACCCCGAGCAGGCCTTCCAGGAAGGTTGCTGCCGGCCCAGACCGGACGGCAGCGAGGTCGCGGAAACGGTCCGCGCCTCCGTGTCGCCGCCGCAGGCCGCGAGACCGAAAGCGGCCAGAAGCACGACACTCGCCGTCCCTGTGTCGGGTATTGACACCCTCCACACCATTCGTCCCCTCCGTTCATCTCACGGGGGGCGCTGCTGACCTACCCAGCTCCTCTTATGCTGACTCCTGATCAAGCAACCCCCGAGGTCCCCGGCCTTTCCCTGACCTTCCTCCGCCCCCCGGCCGCGACCTCCCCCAAAGGTCCGGAAAGCATCTCAGGGACGTACTACTCAAGGCTGAGATGAAGACCATTCGTCGCGGTGATCTCAAATAGGTGGCCGTCCCGCAAAGATAGGGAGCATGGCCCAAATCGCCCCACCCGCTCCGCGAGGCCAGACCGCTCCGGCCCCTCCCGCCCCCGCGCGGCGGGCCGTCCGCGTTCCGGCCGCCAAGCTCAGGAAGCTCGGCGTGCCACCGGTGTGGCGTGAACTCCTGCTGATCGCGATCTTCTACGCCGCCTACATGCTCACGCGGATGATCCTGGTCCAGGACGGGACGGCGCCCGCCTTCGCGCACGCCGACCAGATCCTCGCGGCGGAGCGCGCGATGGGCATCGACGTCGAGCTGGGCCTCAACCAGATGTTGCTCCAGGTGCCGTGGCTCGCCCGCACCGCCAACATCTTCTACGCCACCGCGCACTTCGCGGTGACGCTGGGCGTGGTGGTCTGGCTCTACCGGCGGCGGCCGGACGACTACCGGTGGGCGCGCACCGGGATCATGATCGCCACCGGGGTGGCACTGCTGGGCTTCTGGCTCTACCCGCTGGCGCCGCCGCGGTTCCTGCACTCCGAGGGCTTCGTCGACCCGGTCACCGCGCTGCACTCGCTGGGCCTGTACGCCAGCGACGCCTCGGGGACGCTCACCAACCAGTACGCGGCGATGCCCTCGATGCACGCCGGCTGGGCCATGTGGTGCGGCTTCCTGCTGATGCGCCTGGCGGTCCGGCGCTGGGCGAAGGTGCTCGGCCTGATCTACCCGGCGACCACCGTGTTCGTCATTCTTTCCACCGCAAACCACTACATTTTGGACGCAGTGGCCGGAATCGCGCTGATCGGGGCGGCGATGGGCCTGTCGTGGCTGCTCTACCACCGCTGCCCGCAGGCGCTCCTGGACCTCCGGGCGCGCACCGCGGCCACGGCGGTCCAGGCCGCGGGACGGATCCCGCTCGGCCGGCTCACGCCAGGGCGGAGCCCTGTCGTCCGGCCCCCGCTCGTTCCGGCCCCCCTCGGCCGGCGCCGCACGGGCGGGAACGACTCACCCGTGGTCGGTGGGGCCACGGAATCGGGCATTTGACACTCTTGACCTCATGACCACAGCGGCCGACGCGTCCGGAGACGAGGTCCGCCCGGTATCCGAGGAGACGGACACCGCGCGGACGGACGGCGGCGCGCGCACGTCCGGCACGGCGGCGAACGGGCACGGGGCGCCGGCGGACGGCCCCCGAACGGCGGACGGCAGGCGGACGGGCGACGAACCGCGGCCGGTCGAGGGGGCACCCACGGCTGAGGCGGCGGCGGGTGCGGTGCGCGGGAGCCGGCCGCGGTTGTGGCCGGAGATCCTGCTGGTGCTGATCGGCTACGGCGCGTACTCGCTGGTCCGCAACCTCGTGCCGACCGACCACGCGATGGCCTCGCACCGCGCGTACGAGCTGCTCGGCCTCGAGTACACGCTCAACCTCGACGTCGAGTACACCCTCAACCGGCTGTTCGTCACCCACCCGTGGGTGGCGATCCCGGCCAACTACTTCTACGCCACCGCGCACATGATCGTGACGGCCGGCGTGCTGATCTGGCTCTACCTGCGGCATCCGGGCCGGTATCCCGCCTACCGCTCGATCATCTTCGCCACCACGATGGTCGGGCTCGTCGGCTTCTGGCTGTTCCCGCTGGCCCCGCCGCGGATGTTGCCGGGCTTCACCGACACCGTGATCAACTTCGGGACCTGGGGCATCTACGACTCGGGCCCGACCGCCTCGATGTCCAACCAGTACGCGGCGATGCCGTCCATGCACATGGCCTGGTCGATCTGGTGCGCGGTGGCGGTGATCGGCGTCGTCCGCAACCGGTGGGTCGCCGCCGTCGCCGCCCTCTATCCGGTGATCACCTTCATCGTGATCATGGGTACGGCCAATCACTACGTGCTGGACGCGGTGGGCGGCGCCGCGGCCCTGGCCCTCGGCCACGCGATCAGCCGGAGCGCGTTCCGCGTGGGCGCCCTGGCCCTCTCGCCCCGCGGCGGGCGCCTGGGCTGAACGCGGCGTCCCGCGCCGGCGACGTCCCGGCGGACGGTCACTCGGCGCCGTAGAAGACGCGTTCGACCACGGCACGGGCGCGGCGCGCGTGCCTGCGGTAGTCCTCGATCAGGTCGCCCGTGCCGGGGTAGCCGAGCACCCGGGTCACCGCGCTGCGTTCGCGATGGTGGTCGGTGGGCAGCAGGTCGGACGCGCGGCCCCGCACCAGCATGATGACGCCGCGGATGCGGGTGGCGAGCTTCCACGCCTCGGCGAGCACCTCGGCGTCGGCCGCGTCGAGCAGGCGGGCCGGCACGGCGGCCTCGAGGGTGGCGAGGGTACGGGTGGTGCGCAGTTGCGGGATGTCGTGGGCATGCCGCAGTTGCAGCAGCTGGGCCACCCATTCGACGTCCGACAACCCGCCGGGGCCGAGCTTGATGTGCTGCCTGCGGTCGACGCCGCGCGGGAGCCGTTCGGACTCCATCCGCGCCTTCAGCCGGCGGATCCCGCGCACGGCGTCCTCGCCGATGCCGCCCTCCGGCCAGCGCACCGGGTCGATGAGGGCGCGGAACCGCTCGCACAGGCCCGGGTCGCCGATGATCGGGTCGGCGCGCAGAAGCGCCTGGCTCTCCCACGGCTCGGACCAGCGGGCGTAGTACGCGGCGTACGAGGCGAGCGTGCGCACCAGCGGGCCCTGCCGCCCCTCGGGCCGCAGGTTGGGGTCGATCTCCAGCACCGGGTCGGGGCCGGGCAGCGCGAGCAGCCTGCGCAGTTCCTCGGCGACGGCGTGGGCCGCCCTGCTGGCCTCCCGCTCGTCCGCGCCGGGCAGCGGGTCGTGCACGAACATCACGTCGGCGTCGCTGCCGTAGCCGAGCTCGTGGCCGCCGAACCGGCCCATCGCCACCACGGCCATGCGGGTCGGCAGCGGTTCCCGCCGTTCCAGCTCGATCTTGTTGACGGCGGCCCGCAGCGCCGCCTCGATGGTGACGGTGGTGATGTCGGTGAGGGACTCGCCGACCGCCCGCACGTCCGCGAGGTCCAGCAGGTCGGCGACCGCGACGCGGAACAGCTCGCGCCGCCGCAGCCCGCGCACCACCGCGACCGCGTCCTCGGCCGCGGTCTCCAGGCCGTCGGCGCGGCGCTTGACGGCCGCCATCGCCTCGACCCGCAACGTCTCGTACGGCCGCGGGGCCAGGCCGGTCTCGTTGCCGAGCATGGCGACCGCCTCGGGGGCGCGCAGCAGCAGGTCGGTGGCGTAGCGGCTGGACGCCAGGACGCGCGCCATGCGCTCGGCCACCGTCACCTCGTCGCGCAGCAGCCGCAGGTACCACGGGGTGGTGCCGAGCGCGTCGCTGACCTGCCGGAACCCGAGCAGCCCGGCGTCGGGGTCGGGCGCGTCGGCGAACCAGCCGAGCATCACCGGCAGCAACGTGCGCTGGATGGCGGCACGCCGCGACACCCCGGACGTGAGCGCCTCGATGTGGCGGAGCGCCCCCGCCGGGTCGTCGAAGCCGAGCGCCTCCAGCCGGGTGCGGGCCGCCTCGGGCGTCAGCCGGGCCTCCTCGCCGGGGAGCCGCGCCACGGCCCGCAGCAGCGGCCGGTAGAAGAGCTTCTCGTGGATGCGCCGCACCTCGCGCGCGTGCCGGCGCCACAACGCGGTGAACTCCCCCACCGGGTCGGTGCGCAGGCCGAGGGCGCGGCCGAGCCGGCGCAGGTCGTCGGTGTCGTCGGGCACCAGATGCGTGCGGCGCAGCCGGTAGAGCTGGATGAGGTGCTCGACCCGCCGCAGGAACCGGTACGCCGAGGTGAGCGCCGCGGCGTCGTCGCGCCCGACGTACCCGCCGTGCGACAACACCGTCAGCGCGTCCAGCGTCGCCGGCACGCGCAGCGTCGCGTCCGCCCGGCCGTGGACGAGCTGCAGCAGCTGCACCGCGAACTCGACGTCGCGCAGCCCGCCGGGCCCCAGCTTGAGCTGCCGGTCGGCGTCCTCGCCGCGCTGCGTCAGGTGCGTCTCCACCCGGCGGCGCATCGCCTGGACGTCCTCGACGAAGCCCTCGCCCTCGGCGGCCTTCCAGACCATCGGCGTGATCGTGTCCACGTAGCGGCGGCCCAGCTCGGCGTCGCCGGCGACCGGGCGGGCCTTCAGGAGCGCCTGGAACTCCCAGGTCTTGGCCCAGCGCTCGTAGTAGGCGCGGTGGCTGGCCAGGGTCCGCACCAGCGGCCCGGCCTTGCCCTCCGGGCGCAGCGCCGGGTCGACCTCCCAGAGCGCGCCCTCCTCGGTGGTGTCCGAGCAGGCTCGCATCAGCGCCGACGCGAGCCGGGTCGCGGTGCGCAGCCCGGTCTCCTCCGGGTGGCCCTCGCGCGCCTCGGCCACGAAGATCACATCGACGTCGCTGACGTAGTTGAGCTCGCGCGCGCCGCACTTGCCCATGCCGATGACCGCGAGCCGGCACGCCGCGTGCTCGGGGACGGCGGCGCGCGCCACCGCCAGGCCCGCCTCCAGGGCGGCCGCCGCGAGGTCCGCGAGCTCGGCGGCGACCCGCCCGACGTCGGCCGCGCCGATCAGGTCGCGTCCCGCCAGGTGGAGCAGGTGCCGCCGGTACGCGGCGCGCAGCGCGACCAGCGTCGCGGGCCCGGAGCCGGCCGCGACCGGCTCGGGACCGGCCGAGTCGGCGCCCACCGCCCGCAGCAGGTCGGTGCGCACGACCTCGGGCGAGGGTGATTGGAGCGCTCCATCGCCGCGCAGGACCCGCCAGTCGCCGGGATGCCGGGCAAGATGATCACCCAGGGCCGCGCTGACGCCCAGCACGGTGAACAGGCGTTCCCTCGTCTCGGGATCCTTGCGCAGCACGGCCCGCAGCTCGGCGTCGCCGGGCGCCGCGGTCAGCAGCCGCAGCACCCCCGCGAGCGCGAGGTCGGGGTCGGCGGTGGCGCCGAGCGCGTCCAGCTGCCGGTCGCCGAGCGTGCCGTCCGGGTCCTCCTCGATCAGCCGCCGCTCGGCCAGGCCCGCGTCGGTGAAGCCGAGTCTGGCCAGGCGCCCGGCCAGCGAAGGACGACGATCAGAGGTCCAGGGGTGCTGCACGACTCCACCGTAATCGGACGGACCCGTCACGGAAGGAGAAGGCCACACCCGGAAGATCTCGATTACGTCTAGGCCGTTGGGCCGTGTCCCGAGAGCCCGGCGGTCAGAGGACGGCGATGAGGCGCTGGCGCTCGTACGGGGTCACCTGGCGGCGGTAGTCCTCCCACTCCTGGCGCTTGTTGCGCAGGAAGAAGTCGAAGACGTGCTCGCCGAGGACGTCGGCCATCAGCTCCGAGCGCTCCATCGCGTGGATGGCCTCGTCGAGGCTCTGCGGGAGCGGCTCGATGCCCAGGGCGCGGCGTTCGGCCGAGGTGAGGGCCCACACGTCGTCCTCGGCGCCCGGGGGGAGCTCGTAGCCCTCCTCGATGCCCTTGAGGCCGGCGCCGAGGATCGCGGCGAACGCCAGGTAGGGGTTGGCCGCGGTGTCCAGGGACCGGAACTCGATGCGGGTGGCGTGCCCCTTCTGCGGCTTGTACATCGGGACGCGCACCAGGGCGGACCGGTTGTTGTGGCCCCAGCAGATGTAGGACGGGGCCTCGCCGCCGGCGCCCGCGGTGGAGCCGACGCCGCCCCACAGGCGCTTGTAGGAGTTGACCCACTGGTTGCAGACCGCGGTGATCTCGGCCGAGTGGCGCAGCACGCCGGCGATGAACGCACGCCCGACCTTGGAGAGCTGGAACTCCGAGCCCGGCTCGTAGAAGGCGTTGCGGTCGCCCTCGAACAGCGACATGTGGGTGTGCATGCCCGAGCCCGGGTGGTCGGTGAAGGGCTTGGGCATGAACGAGGCGTACACGCCCTGCTCGAGCGCCACCTCCTTCATGACCAGCCGGAACGTCATGATGTTGTCGGCGGTGGTGAGCGCGTCGGCGTAGCGCAGGTCGATCTCCTGCTGGCCGGGGGCGCCCTCGTGGTGGCTGAACTCCACCGAGATCCCCATCGCCTCCAGCATGGTGATCGCGTTGCGCCGGAAGTCGTGCGCGGAGCTGTGCGGGGTGTGGTCGAAGTAGCCGCCCGAGTCGACCGGGACCGGCTCGCGCCCGTCCTCCGGCCGGTCCTTGAGCAGGAAGAACTCCACCTCGGGATGGGTGTAGAAGGTGAAGCCGAGGTCGGCGGCCCGCGCCAGCGCGCGCTTGAGCACGTACCGCGGGTCGGCGAAGCTCGGCGTGCCGTCCGGCATCAGGATGTCGCAGAAGATCCGGGCCACCCCGGGGCTCTCGGACCGCCACGGCAGCACCTGGAACGTGGACGGGTCCGGCTTGGCGATCATGTCCGCCTCGTAGACCCGGGCGAAGCCCTCGATCGCCGACCCGTCGAAGCCGATGCCCTCGGCGAAGGCACCTTCGAGCTCGGCGGGCGCGACCGCGACGGACTTCAGGAAACCGAGCACGTCGGTGAACCACAGCCGGATGAAGCGGATGTCGCGCTCCTCCAGCGTGCGGAGCACGAACTCCTGCTGACGGTCCAAAGCCTTCTCCCTACCGATCGCCGTGCCGACTTTCGACGTATGCCCGGGCCGGGCGCCGCCACACCGGGAACGTTTCCGCAGGTGCCGACAGGTCCGGCTACTTCGCAGTATGCCCCGGCGCTGTTTCCGAGACGTTACACGCCCGAGATCATGGCGCAGCCGGGCACGAAGCCGCATATACCGCCACCCCGAACTCTGCCACATGACCTGCGTGCTCTCACAGCAGCGACCGGGATCGTGGCCCATGACACGGGTTTCCCCGAATTTGACGTGGCGATCTTCGGACCGATCCAACCCGGTCATTAGCGTTGATCGCGTCGTGGACACCTCCCTGCTGCTCTCGCTGACCGACCGGGTCGCCGCTCTGGCCGCCCCCTCGGTCATGCACCCGCACGCCTGGCCGCTGGGCGAGCGGGTGGACGCCTGGGCGCGCGGCAGGGGCCTGGTCCTGGGCGATCCGGACACCTCGGCGCTGGGCCGCGGCCGGTTCGAACGGCTGGCCGCCCGGGTGTTCCCGACCGGCGAACTCGACCGGGTGGAGCTCTTCGCCCGCTGGCTGACCTGGTCGTTCGCCCTGGACGACACGCTGGACGACGCCCCGATGGGCACGAGCGCCACCGCGGTGCACGGCCTGTACGAAGATCTCCTCAAGGCGATGCGCCGCGGCCACGCCAAGCCGGGCGCGCGCCCGCTGGAGGCCGTGGTCGTGGAGTTGTGGCGGGCCACCGCGCCGGGCATGAGCCGCGACTGGCGGCGCCGGTTCCTTCAGCACATGGAGGAGCACCGGGCCGGCTGCGCGGCCGAGGCGGTCGACCGCCGGATGGGGGTGACTCCCCCGCTGGAGGGTTATCCGGCGCTGCGCCGGCGCGCGTCGGGGCCGTTCCTGTTCGACCTGGCCGAGCCGGTCCTCGGGGTGGAGCTGCCGCCCCGCCTGCTGACCACCCCCGCCTGGAAGGTCCTGATGGAGGGCACCGCGGACGTCCTGGCCTGGTGCAACGACCTCGCCTCGTACGCCAAGGAGGCGGCCCGCGGCGACGTGCACAACCAGGTCGCCGTCCTGGAGGCCGCCTACGGCTTCGATCCGCCGCAGGCCGCCGGCTGGGTCGTGGACCACATCGCGCACCGCGTACTGGACGTCCAGGCCGCCGCCCGGACCATGAGCGAGACCCTCGACCTGTTGCGGCTCTCCCCGGAGGAGCGCAGCGCCTCCGCCCAGGTCGTCCGGGCCCTGCTGGACGCGCCCCGGGCCCATCTGGACTGGCTCGCCGAGTCGGGCCGCTACAGCCTGGAGGGCGGTGGCCTGGCCGCGCTGGTGCCCGGCCAGCGCCAGCCGCGCCTGGACGCCCTAGCCTCCCTGCGCTGACCCCGCCGGTCCCGCCGGCCCGGCTGACTCCGCCGGCTCACCCGGCCCGGCCAGGGCGTCGCCGGACCTGGTGCGCCCGTAGAGGACCCGGCGGCCCAGCCGGTGCCCCGTGACCAGGCCGGACGCCCGCAGGACGCCCAGATGCTGGCTGATCGCGCCGGGGGTGACGTCCAGGCGGCGGGCCAGCTCGGTGGTGGACGCCGGGGTGCCGAGGGCCAGCAGGAGCTGGGCGCGGCGGCGGCCGATCAGCGCGGCGAGGGCGTCCGGCGGGGCGGCGGGACTGGACTCCCACAGGGTCGCGACGCCGTACGGCGGGTAGCTGAGCATCGGCTGGTAGGGCGGCACCATGACCGAAACCTGCGGCCACACGAACACGCTCGGCACCAGCAGCAGGCCCCGGCCCGCGAGCTCGCCGCGGTGGTCCCACCAGCGGTCGACGTAAAGGGTGCCGCCCTCCCAGCGCACCGCCCGGTGCAGGTCGGCGAAGACCCCCTCGGCTCCGGACGTGCTGAGGGCGCGGGCGCGGCGGAGCACGTCGCCCTCCAGGAGGTCGCGGATGCCCTCCCAGTACGGCTCGACGGCGGCGGCCCAGAACCGTTCGAGCTGCCCGCAGAGGATCTCCAGGGACCGTTCGGGCTCGGCGGCCATGGCCAGCCGGGCCGGCCCGGCGACGTTGCCGCGTTCGGTCCACCGCATCTCCTCGGCGACCACCTCCGGCGGCGTGGCCCGGACGATCTCCAGCTCGGCGCCGAAGTCCGGGAGCGGGGTCTCCGGCGGCGGTGTCAGGAAGTCGGGGATGTAGCCGGTCGCCGGCACCGCGCCGCGCAGCAGGCCGACGTCGAGCCCGCGCAGGCGCGGCCGGACGGCGTGCACCCAGGGCAGGTGCAGGGCCCGCCGGGAGGGGTCGGCCAGCACCCGCAGCCCGTGGACCAGCTCCCAGAGCGGCGAGAACGCGAACCTGACCCGCGCCACGTCGTCGGTGCGGAACACGAACTCGATCATTTAGTCCAGGCTAAATCATTTTCGCCGGCGAACGGCGGCCCGGACCATCGACCACGTGACCGCCCTGGACGACACCGCCCCCGCCGCCGCGCCGCCGCGGCTGCCCGCGTTCCTGCACGACCGGATCGGCGGGTTCCCCCGCACCTTCTGGATCCTGTGGGCGGGGACGCTGCTCAACCGGCTCGGCACCATGGTCGAGCCGTTCCTGGGGCTCTACCTGACGACCACGCGCGGGTTGTCGCTCGGGCAGGCCGGGCTGGTGATGGCCGTCCTCGGCGCCGGATCGCTGGTCAGCCAGCTCGTGGGCGGCGTCCTGGCCGACCGGATCGGCCGCAGGGCCACGCTGACGGCGGGCACCGTCCTGACCGGCGCGGCCATGCTCGCGCTCGGCTACGCGCAGGGCATCGTGTCGATCGTCGCGTCGGTGCTGCTGCTGGGGCTCGTCCTGGACCTCTACCGCCCCGCGTCCCAGGCGATGGTGGCCGACATCATCTCCCCCGCCGAACGGCCGCGCGCGTTCGCCCTGCTGTTCTGGGCGATCAACCTGGGCTGGGCGGTCGCCACGATCCTCGGCGGCACGCTGGCCCAGCACGGCTTCCTGTGGTTGTTCTGGATCGACGCGATCACCTGCGCCGGGTTCGGCGTCCTGGTGTGGCGGGCGGTGCCCGACTCTCGGCCGGAGAAGCCGCGCGCCCTGCCGGGCGAGGGGGGCCACGGGGCGGGCGGCTTCCTCGACGCGCTGCGCGACCGGGTCATGGTCGTGTACGTGGTGCTCGGCGTCGCCTACACCTTCGTCCTCCTCCAGGGCATGACCACCATGGCGCTGGCCATGAAGGAGGACGGCCTCGGCCCGCAGGCGTACGGCATCGCGGTCGCCGCCAACGGGATGATCATCATCGTCGTCCAGCCGCTGGTGGCGGCGTGGCTGACCCGCCGCGACCACAGCCGGGTGCTGGCCGCGGGGTTCGCCCTGGTCGGCCTCGGATACGGGCTCACCGCGTTCGCCGGGTCGTTGTGGAGCTACGTCGGGACCGTCCTGGTCTGGACGCTGGGCGAGATCATCGCGGCGTCGGTGATCCAGGCCGTGGTCGCCGACCTGGCACCGCCGCACCTGCGCGGCCGCTACAGCGGCCTCTACGGGATGGCGTGGTCGGGCGGCTTCCTGCTGGCACCGCTCGGCGGCACCCAGCTGCTCGCGGTGGGCGCGCCCGCCCTGTGGCTGACCTGCCTGGCCCTGGGCCTGGCGGCGGCCGCGGGGCAGCTCGCCCTCGGCCCCGCGATCCGGCGCCGCCGGGTGGCGGCCTTGACGACCTGAGCCGCTTTTCGTCATAGTGACGATACCCGCCTGCGGATCGGAAACGGCGGCGGCTTAGGCTGGTGGATGTGGCACAGCTACGGATCGCGCTCGCACAGGTGAACTCGACGGTCGGCGACCTCGACGGCAACTCCGACCTCATCGTGGAATGGACCCGGCGCGCCGCCGGGGAGGGCGCGCACCTGGTCGCGTTCCCCGAGATGACGCTGACCGGCTACCCGGTCGAGGACCTCGCCCTGCGCGCGTCCTTCGTCGAGGGCTCGGTGCGCGCGCTGGAGCGCACCGCGCGCCGGCTCGCCGACGAGGGCCTCGGCCACGTCCCGGTCGTGACCGGATACCTCGACCGCCGCACGATCGGCCTGATCCGGGCCGGCCAGCCCGCCGGGTCGCCGCTCGACGCCGCCGCCTGGCTGCACGAGGGCGAGGTGCTGATGCGCTCGGCCAAGCACCACCTGCCCAACTACGGCGTCTTCGACGAATACCGCATCTTCGTGCGCGGCGACACGCTGCCCGTGGTCCGGGTCAACGGCGTGGACGTCGCGACCGTGGTCTGCGAGGACCTCTGGCAGGACGGCGGCCCCGTCAGCGTGACCGAGACGGCCGAGGCCGGGCTCCTGCTGTCCCTCAACGCCTCCCCGTACGAGCGCGACAAGGACGACTTCCGCCTCGAGCTGTGCGCCCAGCGCGCCGTGGAGGCGGGCTGCGCGCTCGCCTACGTCAACATGGTCGGCGGCCAGGACGAGCTGGTCTTCGACGGCGACTCGGTCATCGTGGGCGCCGACGGCACGCTGCTGGCCCGCGCGCCGCAGTTCGCCGAGCACCTGCTGGTGGCCGACCTGGCGCTGCCCGCCGCCGACCCGGCGCTGGAGCCGAGCCGCACCCCGGTCGACGCGCTCGACGGCACCACGATCACCATCGACCGGCACGTGCTGTCCTCCGCGCCGGTCCCGGCCTACCCGGTCCGGCCGCAGGAGCTGGCCGAGCCGCTCGACGAGCTCGGCGAGGTCTACGCGGCCCTGGTCCTGGGCACCCGCGACTACGTCCGCAAGAACGGCTTCCGCTCGGTGATCCTCGGCCTGTCCGGCGGCATCGACTCGGCCCTGGTCGCGACGATCGCCGCCGACGCCATCGGACCCGGCAACGTGCACGCCGTCCTGCTGCCCAGCCGCTACTCCTCGGAGGGCTCGGTCACCGACGCCGAAGACCTGGTCAAGCGCCAGGGCCTGCACTCGCGCGTGGTGCCGATCGCCGACATGGTCGAGGCGTTCGAGAAGCAGCTCGACCTGACCGGCCTCGCCGAGGAGAACCTCCAGGCCCGCATCCGCGCGAACGTGTGGATGGGCCTGTCCAACGAGGAGGGCCACCTGGTCCTGACCGGCGGCAACAAGAGCGAGCTGGCCACCGGCTACTCCACCCTCTACGGCGACTCGGCGGGCGGCTTCGGCCCCATCAAGGACCTGGTCAAGACGATGGTCTGGGCGCTGGCCCGCTGGCGCAACGCCCAGGTCGGGGCCGGGTCCGGCCTGCCGTTCCTGCACCCGTTCGAGGCCGAGCCGATCCCCGAGGTCATCATCGGCAAGGAGCCCTCGGCCGAGCTGCGCCCCGGCCAGCGCGACAGCGACTCGCTGCCGCCCTACGACGTGCTCGACCCGCTGCTGGTCGACTACGTCGAGCGCGACCTGGGCCGCGACGCCCTGGTCGCCGCCGGCCACGACCCGGCGCTGGTCGAACGGGTCATCCGGCTGGTCGACCTCGCGGAGTACAAGCGCCGGCAGTACCCGCCGGGCCCGAAGGTCACCACCAAGAACTTCGGCCGCGACCGCCGCCTGCCCATCACCAACCGCTGGCGCGAACCCTCGGCCGGGTGACTCCGGCGAGCGTCCGGGCGGGCGCGAGGCCGCTATTCGCGGTGGTGGTGCTCCCCCGGCCAGGTGGGCACCGGCTCTGAGGGGTCGGGGTCGACGCCGGGGATGGTCTGCTCGCACCAGACGACCTTGCCCGCGGCGGTGCGGCGGGTGCCCCAGCGGTGCGCGAGCTGGCTCACGACCAGCAGGCCGCGGCCGTTCTCCTCGTCGTCGGCCGCGTGCCGCAGGCGCGGCAGCGCCGCGGACCGGTCCAGGACCTCGCAGACGACCGTGCGCTCCATCAGGAGCCGCAGCTCGATCGGCCCGGGCGCGTAGCGCAGCGCGTTGGTGATGAGCTCGGACGCCAGCAGCTCGGTGGTGTAGGAGAGGTCGCCCAGCTCCCACTCGTCCAGCTTGCTGCGCACCAGGCCGCGGGCACGGCGCACGGCGGCCGGGTCGGCGGGCAGCGTCCAGGTGGCGCAGCGGTCCTGCGGCAGGCGGTGCAGCCGGGCGATCAGCACCGCGATGTCGTCGCGGTGATGGTCGGCGTAGACGCCCTCGATCGTGGCCTTGGCGAGGTCTTCCATCGGGCGGTCGACGCTCCCGGGGCCGAACGTGGAACGCAGCCGGGCGAGGCCGTCGTCGATGTCGGTGCCGCGGTTCTCCACCAGGCCGTCGGTGTAGATGACGAAGAGGCTGCCGTCCTCGACCTTGAACTCGCGGCTCTCGATGGTGGCGCCGCCGGAGACGCCGAGCGGGGGCGCCGGCGGCACCTCCAGGAACTCGTTGCTCCCCGTGGGCGCGACGAGCAGTGGCGGGAGATGGCCCGCGGAGGCGATCTCGATCGTGCCGGTGGTCGCGTCGTAGACCGCGTAGACGCAGGTGGCGAAGTGCGGCTCCTGCTCGCCCAGCTCGATCATCAGCTCGTGCATGACGTGCAGCGCGTCGGCGGGCGGCAGCTCGAGGTTGGCGAGCGTGTGCAGCGCCGTGCGCAGCCGGCCCATGGTGACGGCCGCGCGCACGCCGTGCCCGGCGACGTCGCCGACGATGAGCGCGACGCGGGCGCCGGGCAGCGCGATCGACTCGTACCAGTCGCCGCCGACCTCGACCAGCTTGCTGCCGGGCAGGTAGCGGTGCCGCACCTCGACCGAGGACGGCGCCGACAGCCGGTTGGGCAGCAGGCTGCGCTGCAGGGTGAGCGCGGTCGCGCGCTCGCGGCTGAACAACCGCGCGTTGTCGATGACGATCGCGGCACGGGAGGCGAACTCCATGCCGATCTCGACGTCGTAGGCGTCGAACTTGCGGAAGCCGGGCACCCGGGTGCAGGCGATGAAGCCGAGCAGCGTGTCGCGCGCGATGAGCGGCAGCAGCACCATCGAGACGCCGGTGAGCAGCTCGCCCACCGGGAGGCGGCGCCACCTGTCGGCGATGTCGCCGGCCAGCCGCACGTCGACGTGCGGCAGGTGGACGGGACGCGCGGTGTCGAGCACCTCGCGGTAGGGGGTGCCCTCGGGGTAGATGAGGACCTCGCCGACCGGGAACGTGGCGGTCCACGCCGGGTTGCCGTCGTCGGAGGTCACCGCGATGCGGCGCAGCACCGCCGAGCCCGACTCGCTGTGCACCTCGTCGGCGGCGACCAGGCTCTCCAGGATCAGCACCGAGGCGGTCGTGCAGAAGTGCGGGACGATGACGTCGACCAGTCCCTTGGCGGTCTGGTCGAGGTCGAGCGAGGCGCCGAAGCGTGCGAGCGGGTCGTCCATCAGCGCGCGGCGCATCAGCGCCGGATCCTGGTAGCGCTCGCTGGGCGGCAGCGCGACCCGGACGAACAGCAGGCCCGCGGGCGATCCCTCGGCGGTGTTGCCGACCAGCGGCTGCGCGGTCACGACCGCGTCCGCCGAACCGCCGTCGTCGCGGCGCACGCCCAGCACCGCACGGCGCTCCTGGCCGCCGGTGATGGCCTCGAGCAGCGCCTCGAGCTCGGCCTTGGAATCGTCGTCGACCAGGTCGGCGGCGGCCCTGCCGATGAGGTCGGCCGGTGGACGCCCGAGCACGGCCTGCGCGTTCGGTCCGCACTGGACGATGCTCTGTGCCCCGTCGATGCCGAGGACGAGCGTCCGCGACGCGGTATCGGCGGTGGCCGCATCGCTCTGCGGCGCAATCACGGATCTCACCTGACGCGCTCCAGACAGCCGGTCTTACCACTCCCCAGCGCCAGTATGGAGCATTAGGGGGGATCAGGGGAGAAGATCACGCCTGCCACGCCGAAACAGCGCGCGGTGGGCCGGTGCCGGTCAGTGCCCACCGGCCGTGCCGGTCAGTGCCCACCGGCCGCGATGCCGTCGAGCAGGGTCGCCACGACCGCCTCGGGGAAGCCGGGCGGCAGTTGGTCGCTCGGCGTCTTCTGGTTGAGCGAGCCGATGAACATCGCCAGCGCCACCTCCACGTCGACCTCCGGCCGCAGCTCTCCCTTGTCGATGCCGCGCCGCAGCGCCGCGCGGATCACGTCGCGGCGCGGCTCGATGACGTCCTGCCGGTAGCGCGCGTACAGCTCGGGGTACTTCTCCGCGCTGCCGACCACGTTCCAGAAGCACTTGGCGTGCTTGCGATGCCGTTCGCCGTGCATGGCGCGCGCCAGCGCCAGCAGGTCGGCGCGCACCGACTCGCCGGGCGGCGTCTCCAGCGTGCCCTTCGCCGACGCGAGCGCGTCGACGATGAGCGCCTCCTTGTTGGGCCAGCGCCGGTAGATCGTGGTCTTGCCGACGCCGGCGCGGGCGGCCACCGCCTCGATCGAGACGCCGGCCACCCCCGACTCCTCGGCGAGGAGGTCGAGGGTGGCCTCGATGATCGCCTTGTCCGCGCGCTCGCTGCGCGGCCGCCCCGGGGACCGCCCGCCCCCGGGCCGCTGCGTCGTCGTCTCACTCATGCCGAGTCAACTTTTCATACTCCGGCGGTCTCCCGCTCCTGGCGCGCCACGTCTCCAGTGTGCCCGCCGACCGGGGCGGCGGTGGCGTCGCGGCCCGGCATCCACTTGAGGACGACCATCGCGCCGAGGAAGGCGATGACGGCGGCGGCGATCGCGGCGGTGTGCATGCCGTGCATGAACGCGCGGTTCGCGGACTCGATCAGCCCCTCCCCCGCGGCGCCCAGCCCGGAGCCGATGTGGTTGGCGCCCTCGACCGACTCGGCGGCCGCGTGCCGCGCGTCCGGCGGCAGGGCCGCGAGCCGGTCGGCCAGGTCCTGGCGGTAGACCGAGGCGACGACCGAGCCGAGCACGGCGACGCCGAGCGCGACCGCGACCTGCCGGGCGGTGTTGTTGATGGCCGAGCCCGCGCCCGCCTTCTCCCTGGGCAGCGCCGACATGACCGACTCGGTCGCCGGCGGCATCACGTTCGCCATGCCGCTGCCCTGGATGAAGAAGATGACGCCGAGCACCCACAGCGGGCTGCTCTCGTCCACGAACTGGTAGCCGGCCAGCGCCGCAGTGACCAGCAGCAGGCCGACCGTGCAGACGGCCTTGGCGCCGTACCGGCGCACCATCGTCGCGCTGCGGGTGGAGAAGATGAGCTGCGCCGCCGCGAACGGCAGCACCATCGCGCCCGCCTGCAGCGGGGACAGGCCGCGCACCGACTGCATGTAGAAGTTGGTGAAGAAGAACACCCCGGCCGCGGCGAAGAAGCACAGCGCGATCGCGGCGACGGCGGCCGACAGGCGCGGGTCGCGGAACAGCCGGACGTCGAACGCCGGGTGCTCGGTGCGCGCCTCGTGCCAGACGAACAGCGCCAGCACGGCGAGGCCGAGGAGGATCGGGCCGAGCACGCCGGGCACGAGCCAGGCGCCGCGCTCGCCGCCCTGGATGATGCCGTACGAGACGGCGACCAGGCCGATGATCGACAGCAGCACGCCGAACGGGTCGAGGCCGCCGGGCAGCGGGTTGCGCGACTCGGGCACCAGGAGGCCCATCAGGACCAGGCCGACCACCACGACCGGCACGTTGATGAGGAAGACCGAGCCCCACCAGAAGTGGGCGAGCAGGAGGCCGCCGGTGACCGGGCCGATGGCCACGGCCAGGCCGACCGCGCCGGCCCAGATGCCGATCGCGCGGCCGCGCTCGTGCGGCTCGAAGACGTTGGTGATGATGGACAGCGTCTGCGGCATGATCGCGGCGCCGCCCAGGCCCATCAGCGCGCGGGCCCAGATCAGCTGGTCGGGCGTCTGCGCGTACGCCGAGGCCAGCGAGGCGACGGCGAAGACGACCATGCCCGCCATCAGGACGCGCTTGCGTCCGAACCGGTCGCCGAGCACCCCGAACGTGAACAGCAGCCCGGCGAAGACCAGCGTGTAGGAGTTGATCGACCACTCCAGCTGGCTCTGCGTCGCCCCCAGCCCCTGGTTCGGGTCGGCGATGGTCTTGAGCGCCACGTTGAGGATCGTGTTGTCGAGGACGACGACGAGCAGGCTGAACGTGAGCACGCCCAGGATCGCCCAGCGACGGCGCTGGATTGCTTCTTGATCCACTGCACTCCCTCGGATCCCCGTGACCCGGGACACACTCGGGCCGGGAAGATCCAGCGATACGGATTCGTTTCGTAATGACGTACCGAAAAGTACTCCCGATCTCTCCGATACGCAACCGTATCGTTTCGATATTACTTCGGGAATGTCCGAGGGTTCCGAAACCGTTCCTCGAGTGGGATCATCGGTTTCGTCCGGGTACGCCACCGTGGCGCCTCGAGACGTGGAGGTTCAGCGTGTCTTCATCTTCTGCATCTTCCGCTCCCACCGCTCAGCCGACCGCCCTGTACGGCGGCAAGAGCAACAGGCGGGTCAACGTACGCGACATCGCCCGCGCCAAGGAGCGCGGCGAGAAGTGGCCCATGCTCACCGCGTACGACGCCCTCACCGCCCGGGTGTTCGACGAGGCGGGCATCCCCGTGCTCCTGGTCGGCGACTCGGCCGCGATGGTCGTCTACGGCTACGACTCGACGATCCCGGTCACCGTCGACGACCTCATCCCGCTGACCGCCGCGGTGGTCCGCGGCTCCACGCGCGCGATGGTCGTCGCCGACCTGCCGTTCGGCTCGTACCAGACCGGCGTCGCCGAGGGCCTCGCCACCGCCACCCGCTTCCTCAAGGAGACCGGCGCGCACGCCGTCAAGCTCGAGGGCGGCCGCCGGGTCCTCCCCCAGGCGGAGGCCATGGTCGCGGCGGGCATCCCGGTGATGGGCCACCTCGGCCTCACCCCGCAGTCGGTCAACGTCTTCGGCGGCTACCGCGTGCAGGGCCGCGGCCAGGCGGGCGACGAGCTCATGGCCGACGCCAAGGCGCTGGAGGCCGCGGGCGCGTTCGCCGTCGTGCTGGAGTGCGTCCCCGAGGACCTCGCCTCCAAGGTGACCCACTCGCTGTCGATCCCGACCATCGGCATCGGCGCGGGCGACGACACCGACGCGCAGGTGCTCGTCTGGCAGGACATGGCCGGGCTCACCCCGCACACCGCCAAGTTCGTCAAGAAGTACGCCGACCTGCAGACCGTTCTCGGCGACGCGGCGCGGCAGTACGCCGACGAGGTCGTCGGCGGGGCCTTCCCCACGGCCGAGCACAGCTACCACTGATCCACCCCGTGGAAACGGCCGGGCCCGCCCGGCCGTTTCCGCTTTGCGGCACCGGTCCCGGCGGTCGGCGCCGGCCGTCGGCGTGAGCCGTCAGTCCGGGTTGGACCGCACCGGGTCGCGGGCGGGCTCGCGCGGGCCGGGCACCCGCGCGCCGTTGCCGTTGCCGGTGTCACCGGACCGCGCCGGCTGGATCTCGATCTCGGACCGCAGCGTGCCGACGGCGGCCCGGAGCACGTCCGGCCCGGCCACGTTGATGAGCAGCAGCCCGAGGTTGAGCGCCTTCTGCCGGTCGGTCATCTCGTCGGTGCCCGCGAGCGCGTCGACGGCCGTGCGCAGCGCCGCCTGGTCTTCGGCCGAGACGTTCTGCAGCAGGCCCAGGCAGTAGGTGGGCAGCGCGAGCCGTGACTTGTCGAACGAGATGTCGGCCATGATGTCGCCGGCCTCCGAGGCCCTGGTCTTGGCCTGCATGCGGTCGACGCCGCGGTCGGCGGCCGCCAGCAGCGCGCTCAGCAGCGTGCTCGGCCCGACCGCGACGTCCTCGTCGCCGACCCGCACGGTGAAGACCGCGCTACGGAAGATCATCATCGAGCCGAGGCTCGCGGCGAGGACCTGGGCGGCGCCCACCATCGCGGGTGAGGTGACGCCCAGCTTCCAGTCGAAGGTGTGCAGGAGCAGCAGCGAGCCCGCGCCCGCCGCACCGTTGATCAGGACGTACGCCCAGGTGCTCGGCACCTTGACGAGCTTGCCCGGATGGTCGCGGTAGCGGCTGATGAGCTCGGCGACCCCCACCAGGCAGCTCAGCGCGACCGTGACGAGGTAGTCGACCATCACCCTGGCCCGAGGTCGCCGGTCCGGCGGACCACCTCGTCGACCTCGCGTTCGACGGCGACCAGACCGCTGTCGCGCAGCGCCTCGACGGCCTCGGCGATCTCCAGGAGGCCCAGCCCGGTGCCGTGGTGGATCTCTTCGAGCGTCTGCGGCACGCCGACCGCGTCAAGCTGGCCGAGGACCCGGCGGCATCTGTCGGGCAGGTCGGTGTCGTCGCCTCCGCCGGACGCGTGGCCCGGCTCCGGCTTCGATCCCGGCCCGGACGGCCCGGACGGCCCCGACGGCTCCCCGGACGGCTCGGCGGCCGAGACGCGCCGTTCGTCGCGCCCGGGAGCGGTGCCGCCGCCCTGGCCGCCGGACGGCGTCAGGAAGGTGCTCCACGGGTCGGTCGAGCGCTTCTGCCTCATCGTCACCTGCCCTGTCGGCTCGATCATACGACGGGGTGGTGCCGAGGTCATGCCCCCGCGTCAAGAGTAGGACGCATGGGCCACGTCGGACGTTCCGGTCATTTCTTCGACGGGACGGCGGTCTCGCCCGACCCGTCGCCGGACTCCTCGTCCTCGTCCTCGTCGCGGCCCTTCGAGCGCACCACGATCACCCGGTCGCCGCGCTGCAACATCCGGCAGTCCCGGTGGTCGTACGGAAGGGTCCGGCCCTCCCTGACCAGCGCGAGCGCGGGCTCGCGGATCGCCCGCAGCGGCTTGCCGAGCTCGTCGACGGTCACCTCGCGCTCGATGAGGTCAAGGCCGCTGCCCTGGTCCAGGAGGTCCTCGATGATCTGGCTGACGTTCGGCTCGCTGGTCGAGACGCCCAGCAGCCGCCCGGCCGCCTCGGACGAGGTCACCACGTGGTCGGCGCCGCTCTGCCGCAGCAGCTGGAGGTTCTCCGACTCGCGCACCGACGCCTGGATGCCCGCGGTCGGGTTGAGGTGCCGGACCGACAGCGTGACCAGCACGGCGGTGTCGTCGCGGGCGGTCGCCACCACGATCTCGCGGGCACGTTCCACCGCCGCCTGCCGCAACACCGAGTTGCGGGTGGCGTCGCCGGCCACCGCGACGAACCCGGCCTCCGCCGCCTCGGCGACGGCCCGCGGGTCCGGGTCGACGACCACGATCGAATCGCGCGGGGTCCCCGACTTGAGCAGGCTCTTGATGGCGCTGCGGCCCTTCGTGCCGTAGCCCACCACCACGATGTGGTCCCGCACCCGATCCCTCCAGCGCGACAGCCGCCAGTCCTGGCGGGTCCGTTCCGCGAGCACCTCGAGGGTCGTGCCGACGAGGACGATGAGGAACAGCACCCGCACCGGCGTGATGTAGATGGTGTTGACCAGCCGGGCGAAGTCGCTGACCGGCGCGATGTCGCCGTACCCGGTGGTCGAGATGGTCACCGTCGAGTAGTAGAACGCGTCCAGCAGCGACAGCTCGCCGCCGTTGTTGTCCTTGTAGCCGTCGCGGTCGAAGTAGACCACGGCGACCACGGAGAGCAGCAGGAACATCGCGATGCCGACGCGGTACAGCACCGAGTGCAGCGGCCCGGCCTTGGACGAGGGCAGGAGCACGCGCGGACGCCGTGTCCCGTTCTCTCCCTCGACCACGATCAGCACCGTACTGAGTCGGCGGCGCAAAGTCCCGGCTTACACGTGAAGAGACGCGTCACACGTCGGTGATCCGCAGTCCCGCGTGCGCCTTGTAGCGCCGGTTGATCGAGATCAGGTTGGCGGTGAACGCCTCGACCTGGTGCGCGTTGCGCAGCCGGCCGCCGTAGACGCCGCGCATGCCGGGGATGCGGGCCGCGAGGGCCTGCACCAGGTCGGTCGCCTCCCGGTCCTCGCCGAGCACGAGGACGTCGAGCTCCATCTCGTCCACCTCGGGGTCGAGCAGCAGCTTGGCGGAGACGTGGTGGAACGCGGCGACCACGCGGCTGTCGGCGAGCACGGCGGCGGCCTGCTCGGCGGCGCTGCCCTCCTCGACCGGCAGCGCGAACGCGCCCTTCTTGTCGAAGCCCATCGGGTTCACGCAGTCGACGACGATCTTGCCGGCCAGCTCGGCGCGCAGCGACTCCAGCGTGGCCCGGTGCCCGTCCCACGGCACCGCGATGATCACGACGTCCGCCTCGCCCGCCGCGACCGCGTTCTCCGCGCCGCGCACCGGGAGCCCCTCGCCCAGCGCCGCCGCGGCCTCCTCGGCCCGCTCCGCCTTGCGCGAGCCGATGATCACCTCGTGCCCGGCCAGCGCGAACCGCCGCGCGAGGCCGCCGCCCTGGTCACCGGTGCCGCCGAGGATGCCGATCGTCAGTCCGCTGACGTCAGGGAGGTCGTAAGGCGTCTTCGTCTGCTGCTCAGTCATGATTCGAAGTCTGCCAGGTCGGCCCGAACGGGATTCAGCCGACCGCCCTCCTCGCCGAAACGCTCGGCAGGGCCCGCCGTCTGCGGCACGATGGACGGTGTGGACGCCGAGCAGGTGATGTTGCTGCGGGAGGTGCTGGGCTCGTCCGGGTGGCTGGAGCGCACCGGCGAGTTCGGCCGCGCGCTGCGCGTCAACGCCCGCACGCCGGGCGGGCTGCTGCTCGTCGGCACTCCCGCCGAGGACCCCTGGCACCTGGCCGCGCACCTCGACGACGAGAGCCGCTACGGCGCCGTGCCCGCCCTCTCCCCCACCCTGGTGCGCTGGTCTCCGCCCGACGACGCGCCCGCGCACCTGCGGATCGGGCTGGAGCGGCTGGAGCGGGCGCAGCGCGGGGAGACGCTCTTCGTGGTCGCCGAGGACGAGGCGCCGGTGCCGCTCCTGGAACGCGTCGACGACGCCCGCCGCACCGGCGCGGTGATCATGACCATGGACGGCGGCGACCGGGAGCTCCAGGGACTGGCCCACGAGGCGCTGACGGTCGAGCCCGGCGAGGCGCTCCTCTCGTTCGACGGCGCCCAGCACCTGGTCAGCGCAGCCGCGGGCCAGGAGGCGGCGGCGCCGCGCGCCAGGCCCGGCCTGCGCGACCGGCTGGCCCGCGTGCTCGACAAGATCAGCGGCCCGGCGATCGACGATCGGCACCTTCCCTGATCGCACGCCCTGGCCCCGGCCCCTAGTCGTCGCCGTCGAAGCCCGCGTCCTGCTTCTTCCAGGCCTCGTTGCGCTGGCGGGCGGTCTCCAGTGCGTTCGCGGCCTCGGACTGGCTCGGGTAGGGGCCCATACGGTCCTTGTCGGGACATCCTGCGCCGTGCTCGACCTTCATGTGCTTGAGGCAGAACCACCAGTCGCCGTCGTTGGCCGCGTCACTCATCACAATCCTCCGATCATGGCCGTGCTCCGGATTCGTGCCCGGATCCGGCTGGCTACACTCCACATATATGACGACCCAAGTACTCCGACCCGGCCGCGTCTCGCCCATGCGCAAGGTTCCCGCCCACATCACGCGCCCGGAGTACGTCGGCAAGAAGCGCCCCAGGACCGGTGAGCCGGACGTCAAGTCCCCCGAGATCATCGAGCGTATGCGGGTGGCGGGCAAGATCGCCGCACAGGCGCTCGAAGAGGTCGGCAGGCACATCAGACCGGGCGTGACGACCGACGAACTGGACGTCATCGGGCACGAGTTCCTGCTGGCGCACGACGCCTACCCGTCCACGCTGGGCTACCGCGGCTTCCCCAAGTCGTTGTGCACCTCGATCAACGAGGTGATCTGCCACGGCATCCCGGACGACACGGTGCTGAACGACGGCGACATCATCAACATCGACATCACCGCGTTCATCGACGGGGTGCACGGCGACACCGACGCCACCTTCCTGTGCGGGGACGTCGACGAGGAGTCGCGGCTGCTGGTCGAGCGCACCCGCGAGGCCACCATGCGGGCGATCAGGTCGGTCGCGCCGGGCCGCGCGCTCAACGTGATCGGCCGGGTGATCGAGTCGTACGCCCGGCGGTTCGGCTACGGGGTGGTGCGCGACTTCACCGGTCACGGCATCGGCACCACGTTCCACTCGGGCCTGGTCGTGCCGCACTACGACGACCCCAACGCCACCACGCTCATGCAGCCGGGCATGACGTTCACCATCGAACCGATGCTGACGCTGGGCACCTTCGACTACGACATGTGGGACGACGGCTGGACGGTCGTCACCAAGGACCGCAAGCGCACCGCGCAGTTCGAGCACACGCTCCTGGTGACCGAAGAAGGCCACGAGATCCTGACCCTTCCCTGACCATTCCGTGGCCGTACCCTCGGGTACAAAAAGGATCTAGGGCTCAAAACACCCATACCGGCTCGGGAGATCACTCGATGAACGCCCCAGCGCCGTACGAACCGCGTGTCCCGTCGGACAGCATGCCGCCCGGACGGGCCGCGCTGAGCGTGACCTGGGCCGCGCTGCCGTTCCTGACCCTCGGTTACGCGACCCCCTTCACGTTCGCGGCGGCGGCCCTGTGGCGGCGCAGCGCCCACCTTCTCGTGGCGTCGGCGGCCTACATCGGGATCTTCGCGACGCTGCTCGTGCTCCTGCCCGACATCGACGACGACGGCACCCGGCGCATCATCGGCATCCTCACGTTCGTGCTGGCCATCGTGGGCTGCGGCCACGCCTTCCTGATCAGGCGCCGCGTCTTCGACCCGGACGGGATGTCCGCGGTCGGCAACGACATGGTCGTCGAGCGGGTCAAGCGGCAGCGGCTGCTGCGCGACAAGGCCCGCAAGCTGGCCGCCGGCGACCCCGGGCTCGCCCGCGAGCTGCGCATCGGGCGGCCCGACCTGCCGCGCCAGTACAACGACGGCGGGCTGGTCGACGTCAACCACGCGCCCGCCGAGGCGCTGACCCTGCTGCCCGGCATCACGCCCGAGCTGGCC
Organism: Spirillospora sp. NPDC047279; assembly: GCF_040643285.1. Taxonomy (NCBI): domain Bacteria; kingdom Bacillati; phylum Actinomycetota; class Actinomycetes; order Streptosporangiales; family Thermomonosporaceae; genus Spirillospora; species Spirillospora sp. NPDC047279. The sequence goes on along the minus strand of NZ_JBEYUA010000012.1, from coordinate 103,632 downwards.
GTCAAGATCGAACGCGTGCGCGCCGAGACCGGCGGGTTCGTGTCCGCCGAGGAGCTGTCCGCCGTGGCCGGGCTGCCGCCCTCGCTCACCGCCGACGTCGCGGACTACGCGGTCTTCATCCGCTGACCCGGCCGATTGCGCTGAGAACGATTCTCGTTGTCATGATCCTCCCGGTCGTGCCAGGCTCGTTCCCATGGCGAACCCCGAGGACGTGAAGGCCGCGATCGCCGAGATCTTCGACCGGTCGGCGGCGACCTACGAACAGGTCGGACCCGAGTTCTTCGCACCCATCGGCGCCGAGCTGGCCCGCCGCGCGGCGCCCCGGCCCGGCGAACGGGTGCTCGACGTCGGGTGCGGCCGGGGCCACAGCCTGCTGCCCGCGGCCGAGGCCGTCGGCACCGGCGGTGCCGCGGTCGGCATCGACCTGGCGCCGGGCATGGTCGCGGGCACCGCCGCCGAGGCCGAACGGCGCGGCCTGAGCCAGGTCTCGGTGCTCGTGGGCGACGCCACCGCCCCCGACGTCGCGCCGGGCTCGTTCGACGTGGTCATCGCGGGGCTGGTCATCTTCTTCCTGCCCGACCCGGACGCCGCCCTGCGGGCCTGGGCCAAGGCGCTCGGCCCCGGAGGCCGGCTGGCCCTCACCACGTTCGGCGCCCAGGATCCCCGGCACGCGCAGGCCATGAAGACGATCGTCGGTTTCCTGCCCGACGCCGGCACCCCGACCCGGCGTGCCGCCGAGGCGCTCCGCGACACCGAGGCGGTGCACCGGGCGCTGCTGGCCAACGGGTTCACCGGCATCGCGCACGCGGAGGTCACGTTCGAGACCCGCTTCGACGGGCCGGGGCAGTGGTGGGAGTGGGTGTGGTCGCACGGCGGCCGCGACGTCGTCGAACGCCTGCCCGCCGACCGGGTGGACGCCGCCCGCGAGGCCGCGTGCACGGTCATGGAGGACGCCCGGACGCCCGGCGGCGATCTCGCCATCCAGACCATCGTCCGTTACTCGACGGCCGTCCCGGTGCAGGAGTCGGCCGTTCCTGGGTAGACAGTCCCCGTGGCGCCCAAGACTGCGGACAAGGGCAAGGACGAGCCCGGCAAGGACGAGCCCGGCGAGGACGGCGGCCGGCTCGGCGAATACCGGCGCAAGCGCGACGCGGGCAGGACGCCCGAGCCCGTGCCGAGCGGCGAGGCGGCGCTCCCCCGCGGCGACGACGACACGTTCGTGATCCAGGAGCACCACGCCCGCAGCCTGCACTGGGACCTGCGGCTGGAACGCGACGGCGTGCTCGTCTCGTGGGCGGTGCCCAAGGGCGTCCCGCCCGACCCGAAGGTCAACCACCTGGCCGTGCACACCGAGGACCACCCGCTGGAGTACGCCGCGTTCGAGGGCGACATCCCGCGCGGCGAGTACGGCGCCGGCTCGATGACGATCTGGGACCGCGGCACGTACGAGACCGAGAAGTGGTCCGACCGCGAGGTCATGATCGTCCTGCACGGGTCGAGGGTCTCCGGCCGGTACGTGCTGTTCCGCACCGGCGGCAAGAACTGGATGATCCACCGGATGGACCCGCCCGCCGACCCGGACGCCGAGCCGCTGCCCGAGCGGCTGCGGCCGATGCGCCCGGCCGAGCGCGCCCGGCTGCCCCGCGACCAGGCGTCGTTCGGCTTCGAGTTCGCGTGGGGCGGCCGCCGGCTGCTGGCCTACGTCGAGGGCGGCCGCACCCGCTTCACCGACGGCCGGGCCCGCGAGGTCGGCGGCCCCGCCGGGCTCGGCGGCCCCGCCGGGCTCGGCGGCCCGCTCGGCCGCGCGCTGGGCGCACGGCCCGCGGTCCTGGACGGCGAGCTCGCGCAGGTCGACGGCCGCGAGACCTACCTGATCTTCGACCTGCTGCATCTCGACGGCCACCCCCTGCTCGACCGGCCGTACGAGGAGCGGCGCGACCTGCTCGACGGCCTCGGGCTGTCCGGGCCGCGCTGGCAGACCACGCCGTGGTTCCCCGGCGACGGCGGGGCGGTGCGCGAGACCGCCCGCCTCCAGGGCCTGCCCGGCGTCCTCGCCAAACGGCTCGGCTCCCCCTACAGGCCCGGCGAGCAGAGCGACGCCTGGCGCCTCATCCCCGTCCGCAAGTCTCAATAGGCGACGGTGATGCGGCGACGGTGATGCGGCGCCGGATCGCGTCGCCCTTCTCCAGCTCGTCGACGTGCCGTTCGCCGTCCTCGTTCAGCGGGCTGCCCGCGGCGGCGAGAACGCACACGGTCATGGCGGTCCGTGGTGGAACCTGGGGCGGGTCGATCGACTCCAATTCGGTACATGTCGGCATCGGCGTGCCGCCGTCGCCGACAGTGACCATCCGGTTAGAGTCCGGCCGTGGCGATGAAAAAGGTGAATACGCGGGTGAAGCTCGCATGATGGGTCAGACGCACGCCCTCAGCGGCGCGCTGGTCTGGATGGCCGCCGTCCCGGTGATAAGCCAGGAGAGACTCCTCGGCGAACACGCGGTCTCCCTCTCCCCCCAGCAGGTGCTCGCGGGCGCCGTGGTCTGCGCGGGCGCCGCGATCCTCCCCGACATCGACCATCACAACGGGCGCATCGCCAACACCTTCGGCCCGATCACCAAGGTCATGTGCAAGTGGATCGGCAAGGCGTCCGGCGGGCACCGGATGGCCACCCACTCGATCCTGTTCGCCGTCGTCATCGGCGTGATCATGGACCTGCTGGCCACGCACTACGTGTACGCCTGGTGGGCCTGCCTCTTCATGATCGTGGGCCTGGGCCTGCGCGGGGTCGGGTTCGACTTCGAGGGCAAGGAGCCGCAGTCCGCGCTGGCCGACTGCGCGCTGGCCGGGATCACCGTCTGGCTCATGCACGACCTCGACATGAGCTTCGTCGGCTTCGCGATAACGCTCGGCTGCCTGGCGCACGTCGCCGGCGACTGCCTGACACCGCGCGGCTGCCCGGTCTTCTGGCCGCTCAGATGGCGCGTCGACGTCCCGCTGATCCCGAAGACGAACGGCAAGGTGGAGAAGTTCGTCATCGCCCCCCTGATCACCCTCGGGGTCGCGATCCTGACCATCCGCTCCATGCTCGGCGACGTCGCCGTCGACTGGCTCAACCGAACGGGCTGACGGTGGAGGCCGCCGGTGCCCCGGGGGACGAGCCCTGGGGCACCGGCGGGTCGTGCCTGGCGTCAGAAGCGGGTCACCAGGGCGATGCGGTCGTGGTCGACGAGGAAGCCGTCGGACACGAAGGTGACCTCGCCGCCGTACTCCAGGGCGGTCTCGATGATGTTGTCGACCACGTCGTCGACGACGTCGGCGCCCTTCAGCGCGCCCAGCGGGCCCTCGACCGGGACGAGCTCGCCCTCGGTCTTGACGGCCGGGGCGTAGTAGCCGCGCTCGACCACCAGGTGCTCGCCGCGGCCCTCCTCGACCAGCGTCATCACCTCGGCCAGGCCGGCGGCGTAGCGCTGGATGCTGCGCGCGGCCTCCAGCTCGGTGAGCACCGCGACCTCGCGGAAGTCCTCGTACGCCTGGAGGACCGGGCGGGCCAGCTCGGCGAGCTGGGCGGCCGGGGCGCCCTCGTAGCTGCCGTCGATGCGGCCCGCCACGGTCACGCCCGGCCCGGAGAACTCGTCGAAGAACGCCTGGTGGCGGGTGACGCCGGCGACGATGACGGGCCGCCTGTCCTTGCCCAGGACGGTGTGCAGGGCGGCGACCACCTCGCGGATGAGCTGCCGGTGCTGCTCGTCGCCGTGGCGGGCGAGGCGCGGCGAGTGCCGGGTGGTCCGCTCCTCGCCGTCCTCGGCCGGGACGATCGGGAAGCCGCGCCCGGTGAACTCGGTGAGCTCCTCGCCCTGCCCGTCCCAGAGCCGGGTCTGCTGGTCGGAGATGGACAGCAGCCAGTAACGCGGCATGCGGGTGTAGGCGGCGACCAGGTCGCGGGTGGCGAACGTGGTGTCCACGATGACCCGCTCGTCGACCGGCTGGTCGATGGTGAAGGCATGGTGCTCGCCGTCCGGTGCCGCGAACAGCACCAGGCCGTCCGCCGCGTACCTCAGGTCCACCTCCCCGGCCGCCTGTTCGAGGCCGCGCACGACCTCGTCGACGGCACCGGGCGTGACCCGGGCGTCCTCGCGCAGCCGGCGGCGCACCTCCGCCAGGAGGTTGCGGAGCCGGATCGGGTCCTGCCGGTTCTCCGGCGCCGTGCGGTTGGTCGGCATCAGCACCGACACCGCAGGGAAGGTCCGCGGCTTGCGCAGTTCGGACAGAGTAACGGCGTCCATGATCCCCCGATCGTTTGGTCTTGACCGCTGCTGTCTCATTCATAACGAACCGCAGGTAAATGAGGCGTAAGAGGGGATTGAGGATCGCGGCGGGTTAAAGCCGGAACCAAGATCAAGGGGGCGTGCGGCGTGCCGGGCGGCCGGGGCGGGGGCGCCGGGGGACAACTCCTGCATGGACATCAGGATCACCAGGACGGGTGCGGCCGCGCTGGCCGGGCTGGCGCTACTGACGGGCTGCAGCGGCGGGAGCGAGAGGAAGGCCGCGCCGGTCGCGGCGTCGGGCGGCCCGACGGTCAGCGCGGTCCCGGCAGCCACCGAAGTCGAACAACAGTTCGAGAAGGTCGTCGCGGCCGTGCTGCCGTCCGTCGTGGAGATCGAGACCGACCAGGGCGAGGGCTCGGGCGTGGTCTTCGACGACAAGGGCGCCATCGTCACCAACGCGCACGTCGTCGCGGGCGCCCGGAAGATCGAGGTCACCGCGGCCAGCGGCGGCACTCCCCTTCAGGCCAGCCTGGTGGGCTCGTTCGCCGCCGACGACCTGGCCGTGATCCGGGTCTCCGGCGGAGACCTCAAGCCCGCCGTGTTCGGCGACTCCGGCAACCTCAAGGTCGGCCAGATGGTGCTCGCCATGGGCAACCCGCTGGGCCTGACCAGCAGCGTCACCAACGGCATCGTCTCGGCGCTCGGCCGGACCGTGTCGACCAAGCGGGAGGGCGCGTTCCCCGGCTCCACCGTCGCCAACGCCATCCAGACCAGCGCCGCGATCAACCCCGGCAACAGCGGCGGCGCGCTGGTCACCATGAACGGCGAGGTCATCGGCATCCCGACCGCGGCAGCCTCGGACCCGCAGATGGGCGGCGCGGCCGTCGGCATCGGCTTCGCCGTCCAGAGCAACACCGTCAAGTCGATCGCGCCGCAGCTCATCCAGTCGGGGAAGGTCTCCGCCTCCGGCCGCGCCGCCCTCGGCGTGACCGTGCGCACCGTCATCGACCCCGACAGCGGGCGGCAGACCGCGGTCGGCGTGGTCGACGTCACCGCCGACGGCCCGGCCGACAAGGCGGGCATCGAGCCCGGCGACCTGATCCTCTCGGTCAACGGCACCGCCACGCCCAGCCAGACCGCCCTCTCGGAGGTGCTCGCCACCCTCAAGCCCGGCGCCACCACCAAGGTCGAGGTCCAGCACCCCGACGGCTCCAAGGCCACCGTCGACGTCACCCTCGGCCAGCTTCCCGCATAGGTTCCGTCCCGGCAGGGCGTGCCTCAGACCAGCACGCCGGGGTTGAGGACGCCGGCCGGGTCGACCGCCGCCTTGGCGGCGCGCAGGGCCGCGGCGAAGGGGTCGGGGCGCTGGCGGTCGTACCAGGGCCGGTGGTCGCGGCCGACGGCGTGGTGGTGGGTGATGGTGCCGCCCGCGGCGAGGATGGCCTCGCCCGCGGCGCGCTTGATCCCGTCCCACTGGGCGATCTCGTCGCCGCGGCGGGCCGGGGTGAGGACGGTGAAGTACGGGGCCGGGCCGTCGGGGTAGGTGAAGGTGAAGCGGCAGGTCACGATCCCGGCGCCGCCGAGGGCGTCCCGGACGGCCCCGGTCACCGCGGCGTGGAAGGCCGGGAAGCGGTCCCACGTGATCGCGGTCTCGAAGGTCTCGGCGACCAGGCCGATCGCCGGGTAGGCGTTGCGCAGGTAGGGCATCCGCAGGAAGGCGTCCTTCCACGCGCCGCCCTGCCCGCCACCCTGCCCGCCACCCTGCCCGCCACCACCGCCCGTCCGGACCTCGTCCCACGTCCCGCCGTACGACCCGGCGATCTCCAGGCCGCGGTCCATCCAGGCGCCCACCGGGTGGTCGGCGGACTCGAAGGCCAGCATGAGCAGCGCGTACGTGCCGTCGCCGCCGGACGTGAGCCGGGCCTCGACGGGGTCGAGCAGCCGGCAGTTGGACGGGTACAGGCCCGCCTGCGAGATCTCCCGGACCGCGTCCGCCGCACGTTCGAACGACGGGAAGCGCACCGCCGCCGAGGCGCGGTGGACGGGCCTGGGGCGGACCCGGACCCACGCCTCGGTGATGACGCCCAGCGCCCCCTCCGAGCCCAGCAACATCCGGTCGGGCGAGATCCCGGCGCCCGAGCCGGGCACCCGCCGCGACTCCCAGACGCCGCGCGGGGTGAGGGCGCGGACCGACTCCACGAGATCGTCGATGTGGGTGGCGAGCGTGGCGAAGTGCCCGCCCGCCCGCGTGGCGATCCAGCCGCCGAGCGTGGAGAACTCGTACGACTGCGGGAAGTGGCGCAACGTCAGCCCGTGCCCGGCCAGGCCCCGGTCGATCGCGGGACCGAGCATGCCCGCCTGGACGCGCGCGGCCCGCGAGACCTCGTCGACCTCCAGGACGCGGTCGAGGCGGGTGAGGTCGAGGCTGACCGACGGCCCGAGGTCGCGGGGCTCGACGCCCCCGACCACGCTCGTGCCGCCGCCGTAGGGGACGACGGCGACGCCGGTGTTCTCGGCCCACTCCAGGACGCGGATGAGGTCGTGCTCGTCGTCCGGGTACGCCACGACGTCGGGCGGGCCGTCGAAGCGCCCCCGGAAGGCCCGCACGAGGTCGCGGTAGGCCTGCCCGTACGTGTGGGAGATCCGCTCGTACGGGTCGGTCGTGCAGAACGTGAACGGCGGCGGAGCCACCCGGGGCGGGGGCGGTTCGGGGAGGCCGGCGGGCGTCTCGACGACGCCGTCGAGCTTCAGCCCCGTCACGGCGGCCATCAGCCCGGCGGCCGCGGCGACGTCGGCCGCCGACGGCTCCTCGTCCGCGTACCCCCACGCCCAGTGGCTCCGCCGCCTCATGTCAGAGCCGCTCCCTCAGGTCGCGCTTGAGGACCTTGCCCGCGGCCGACACCGGGATCTCGTCCACGAACCGCAGGGCGCGCAGCCTCTTGTAGTGCACGACCTCGGCGTTGACGAAGGCGATCAGGTCCTCCTCGGTGACGTCGCCGGACCGCACCACGAACGCGGTGGCCAGCTCGCCGGCGGCCGGGTCGGGCTTGCCGACGACCGCGGCGTTCACGACCGCGGGGTGGGTGAAGAGGATCTCCTCCAACTCGCGCGGGTACACGTTGTAGCCGTTGTAGATCAGCATGTCCTTCTTGCGGTCGACGATGGCCAGGTAGCCGTCCCCGTCCAGTGTGCCGATGTCCCCGGTGCGCAGCCAGCCGTCCGCGCCGAGCACGGCCGCGGTCTCCTCGGGACGGTCCAGGTAGCCGGTCATGACCTGCGGGCCCTTGATGCAGACCTCGCCCTCCTCGCCCGCCGGGAGGCCGGGCGTGGCGTCGTCCACGGTCTCCTCGTCCACGCCAACGATCTTGATCTGGGTGTCGAAGACCGGCAGGCCGACCGTGCCGAGCCTGCGCTCCGCGGACCGGGCGGCCGGGTTGGAGGTGGCGCCCATGGTCACCTCGGTGAGGCCGTAGGCCTCCACGACGACCGCGTCGGGGAACTTGGCGTTGAGCCGCTTCAGCATCTCCACCGACAGCGGCGCGGCGCCCGACGAGATCGCCCGCACCGACGACAGGTCCCGGGTGTCGAACGTCGGGTCGGCGAAGACCGCGGAGAAGAGCGCGGGCGCGCCGCCGAGGTCGGTCGCGCGGAACTTCTCCATGTCGGCCAGGAACGCCGGGACGTCCAGGCGCGGGTGCACCACGATCGTGCTGCCGAGCAGCAGCAGCCTGTTGAGGTAGCCGATGGTGCCCATCGCGTGGAACCACGGGGCCACGCTGACGATCACTCCGGTGCCGAGCCGGGACGGGTACTCCTCCTCGGAGCCGATCTGGTCGAGGACCACCCCGCCCCGGTCGTCCAGCGCGGGCACCGAGCCGCTGCCGACGCAGGCGTACTGCAACGAGGAGACGACCGCGTTGCGGTGCGGGAGCATGACCCCCTTGGAGCGCCCGGTGGTGCCGCCGGTGTAGGCGATGTGCGCCGGCGAGGAGGTGTCGATCCCGACGGACGGGAAGTCGTCCGGCCGCCCGGCGCCGATCTCGCCGAAGTCCACGCCGACCTCGGCGAACGCGCCGTCGCAGAGGCCCTTGATGTCCACCGGGCCGTCCACCAGCCCGGCGACGACGACCGTCTTCACGTTCGTCCGGCCGAGGGCCTCGGCCAGCGGGGCGGCCACGAAGTCCAGCGTGACCACCGCGACCGCGCCGCAGTCGGCCAGCTGGAACGCCAGCTCGCCGGCGGGCAGCAGCGGGTTGCAGGGTGAGAACGTCGCGCCCGCGAGCAGCGTCCCGTAGTAGGCGATCGGGAACTGCGGCAGGTTGGGCAGGTGGAGCGCCACCACGTCGCCGGGCCCGATGCCGCGGGCGATCAGCCCGTGGGCGAAACGGGCCGCCTCCCGCGCCAGCTCGGTGTAGGAGATGTCGCGCCCCGCGTAGTGCAGGGCGGTGCGGTCGCCCCACCGCCGGGCCGCGCCCGCGAGGATCGCGCCCACGGGCACGTCCGGGTAGTCCAGCGACGTCGGCAGCCCGGCCGGCCATCGCGGGGAGAGTTCAGGAGACGTCGCGCCGATCGTCGTCACGTACGAACACAGCCCTTCACGAGTCTTTGCAGGTCGTCAGGGCAAATAGAATCGCGTTCGGGTGGGTTTGCGCAAGTGACCGGTTACGCCTGGACGGTCACGACGCCACCGTGATGAAGCCCGTCTCGTAGGCCAGGATCACGGCCTGGGTGCGGTCGCGGGCCTGGAGCTTGGCCAGGACGTTGCCGACGTGGGTCTTCACCGTCTGCGGGCTGACGAACAGCTCGCCGGCGATCTCGGCGTTCGAGTGGCCCTTGGCCATCAGCCGCAGCACGTCGGCCTCGCGCTCGGTCAGCCGGGCGTGCCAGCGCGCGCCCTTCGCCTCGCCGCCCCGGCCGCCCGCCGGCCCGGTGGCGTGCGCGGCGGCCAGCGACCGGATCGCGGCCGGGAACAACAACGTGTCGCCGTGCGCCACCATCCGGATGGCCTGCAGGATCTCCTCCGGCCTGGTGCGCTTGAGCAGGAACCCGCTGGCGCCGGCCTTGAGCGCGTCGTAGACGTACTCGTCGTTCTCGAACGTGGTGACCACGATGACCCGGGGCGGCTCCGGCGAGCTCTCCATGATGTTGCGGGTGGCCTGGATGCCGTCCAGCCTGGGCATCCGCACGTCCATCAGGATCACGTCCGGGTCGAGCCTGCGGACCTCGGCCGGCACGTCGGCGCCGTCGGCGGCCTCGCCGACCACGGTGAGGTCGGGTTCGGCGTTGATGATGGCGGCCAGGCCGGCGCGGATGAGCCGCTCGTCGTCCACCAGGAGCACCTTCGTGGTCATGATCCCGACCTTAGGGGCAGGGACACCGCGACGCGCCAGCGCCCGCCGTCGGCGCCCGCGGACATGTGGCCGCGCAGGACGGTCGCCCGTTCCCGGATGCCCTCCAGCCCGCGCCCGCCGCTGTGATGCCCGGCGGACGCGCCGCCCAGCGGATTGCTCACCTCGACCTCCAGCCGTTCGGAACGGATCATGATGCGCAGCCGCACCGGCACCTTGCCGGCGTGCCGCAGCGCGTTGGTCAGCGTCTCCTGGACGATCCGGTACGCCTCGCGGGAGACGGCGGCGGGCACGAGCTCGACGCCCGCGTCCACCTCGGCGTCGAGCTCGACGCCGGCGAGCCGGGTCTGCTCCAGGAGCCGCTCGACGTCCTTGAGGGTGAACTGCGGGGCGGTCCGCGGCGCGGCGTCCTCGCGCAGCAGGCCGAGCACGTGGTCCAGGTCCTCCAGCGCCGACCGCGCCGACTCCTCGATCGCGCCGAGCGCCTCGCGGGCGAACGCCGGGTCGGTGCCGAGCACCCGCCCGGCCGCCGCGGCCTGGAGGGTCACCACGCTCAGCGCGTGCCCGACCGAGTCGTGCAGCTCGCGGGCCAGCCGGTTGCGCTCGGCCAGCCGCACCGCCTCGCTCTCCAGCTCGGCCAGCCGCTCGGTCGGCGACGGCCCGAGGAAGCGCGGCGCCAGCCGGCTCAGCACGTCACCGGTCAGGACGATCAGCGCGAGCAGCACGAACACCATCGCCAGGCCGGCCACGGGGCCGAGCCACGCCAGCGAGCTGGACTTCCAGTCGTGCAGCGGCGACTGCGGGTCGGTGAACATCGACCAGTCGGCGAACGGGAAGAGCAGCAGCGCGATCGCGAACGGCGGGACGGCCAGGCTGAGCGCGGCGATCAGCACCCCCGCGTGCAGGTGCAGGCTGAACCACGCGCCGGTCCGCAGCCGCGACTCCCGGCTCGCGGCCGGGGGCGGGTCCAGCCCGGCGCTCGCGCCGCCCAGCAGCTCCCGGCACGCGGTGCCCTCCAGGGCCCGCACGGTCGGGACGAGCCCGGTGACGAACGCGCCCAGCACCGGCAGGCCGAGCACGATGACGGCGATGAGCGCGCCCCGGTTGGTGACGATCGAGGCGAGCACCAGGCCGAGGAACCAGTACGGCATGAGCAGCGCGCCGCCCACGACGAGGTACGACCACCGTTTCCAGGTGGTCCTTTCGGCGATCAGGCGCAGAACCAAGGGCACACGACGATCCTTACAGATCTCCCGGGCCCCGGGCTCCCCCGCAGGTCGGGGGCTTCTCCCCCGGCCGGGTGAGACCCGGGCGCCGGGCGGCCCCGGCCGCCGCGGCCCGGCCGCCGCTCCTGCGGCTCAGCTCTTGCGGCTCCGCTCGTCCCGCTCCGCGAGCTTGGCGAGCCGGGAGTTGTAGGCCGCCAGCTCGTCGTCCTCCGGGTCTCCCCCGGCGGCCGCGGCCCGGTCGGCCTTGCGGTCGAGCCGCCTGGCCTGCCGCTGGTCGTCGAAGTACCACTGGAAGGCCAGCACGATCAGCACGATGAACGTGGGGATCTCGCCGAAGCCCCAGGCGATGGCGCCGCCGGTGTGCTGGTCCTTGATGATCGAGGTGCCCCACGGCGGGTCGACCGCGGTGTACCAGCCCCGGGCGATCGGCTCCCCGAGGTTCATCAGCGCGAGGCCGAAGAACGCGTGGAACGGCATCGTCACGAACAGCAGCAGGATCCGGCCCGGGTAGGGCAGCTTCTTGGGCGCCGGGTCGACCCCGATCAGCACCCAGAAGAAGAGCGTCCCCGCCAGCAGGAAGTGGACGCTCATCGCGATGTGCCCGAGGTGGTTGCGCATCGCGCCCTCGAACAGCGAGGTGAAGTAGAGCGTGAACGTGCTCGCCACGAAGATGATCGTCGCCACCGCGGGGTGGGCGATGAACGCGGTGACCCTGCTGTGCAGCGCGACCGTCAGCCACTCGCGCGGCCCCCGGTCACCCCTGATCGCGGCGGGCTTGAGGGCCCGCAGCGCCAGCGTCACCGGGGCGCCCATCACCAGGAAGATCGGCGTCAGCATGGACAGCACCATGTGCTGCACCATGTGCGCGCTGAAGAGCACCTGCGCGTAGCGCGCCACGCCGGTCTCGGTGACCGCCACGATGCTGAGCAGCCCGATGAACCACGAGACGGTGCGCCCCATCGACCAGGCGTCGCCGCGCCGCCGCAGCCGGACCACGGCGGCCACGTAGAGCCCGCCGAGCACGACGACCAGGACGGCGAAGAAGAGGTCGAACGTCCACATCGAGGCCAGCCGGCCCGGCGTGATCGGGGGCGGCATCTCGTAGCCGGTCAGGCCCTTGACCCGCGACTCCTCGGTGGCCGGCGCCGGCGGCGCGGTGCGCGCCAGCGCGACGGCGAGGCCCATGGTCGCGGCCATGACGGCCGCCTCGACGCCCGCCAGCCGGGTGAACGCGAGCGGCTTGCGCTCGGTGATGGCGGGCAGCGTGCGCCGCCGGTGCCACCAGCCGAACCAGCCCAGCACCACGAAGAACGCGATCTTGCCCAGGGCGAGCCGGCCGTAGTCGGTGCTGAGCAGCTCGGCCGGGTCGGGCAGCCGGGCGATGACGTTGACCAGCCCGCTGGCCCCGACGGTGATGTAGCACCAGAGCGCCATGCGGCTGAACCGGTCGGACATCACGTCCAGCCGGTCGCGTCCCCGCGCGGCGTGCACGACGAGCAGCGCCAGCCCGCCGACCCACGGGACCACGGCCGCCACGTGCAGCGCCACGCCCGTCACGGCCACCGAGTGGTTGGCCGCGGAGGCCGCGTGCCCGGTCAGCGGCGGCGGGAGCAGGGCCGCCATCGCCAGCGCCAGCAGCCCGAGGGCCGCGCCCGGCGTGACCGCGGTGCGCGCCAGCAGGGCGACGACCACGGCCAGCAGCACGACCAGCATGAGGGCGGTGCCCTGCGGCAGCTGCCCCACGTACGCGCTGAGCTCGCTGCCGGTGACGACCTGCCCGACGGGCTCGCCGAGCACGTCGGCGATGGTGAAGACCAGGGTCGCGGCCGCCGCGGCGGCCCATGCCGCCGCGACCCACGACCCGGCGCGCAGGTAGCCGACCGCGTCGTCGGACAGGGCGGCCTCGCGCCCGCCCGACAGCGGCAGCAGGACGCCGGCGGCCAGCAGCGACCCGACGGTCACCGCCGCGCACAGGTCCATCAGCAACCGGGAGACCGGCAGGCCCCACCGGGTGACCACGCCCGCGTCCCCGAGCCCCGGGATGACCTCTTCGGCCACCGCCCCGCCGAGCACCAGCCCGGCCACCAGGGTGATGACCGAGACCGCGGTGGCGACGACCGCGACTCGGAGGACGCCGAGCGTGCCCTTATTCACTTCCGGACGCCGCCCCGTGCTTGCGCTTGGCCCGGAAGACGATCCCGACGCCGATGCCGATGCCGATCAGCACCCCGACGACGACCATGATCAGGATGGTGCCGCCGCCGGACTCCTCGTCGGCCTTGGCGGGCTCGGTGCCGTCCTTCATGGGCTCTGCGGTGGTGGCCATCCCGGCCGCCTGCGGCCCGCCGGTCTCCTCCGCGCCGGCGATCTTCTCGCCGGTGCCCTCGGCGGTCTCCGCGGTGGCGGTGAACGTCAGGTCGGACTTCTCGATCCGGTGCCCGTCCTCGCCCACGACCGCGTACGACACGGTGTAGGTGCCGGCGGGCAGCATCCCGTTGAGCTTCTGGGTGACCTTGGTGCCCGCCCGGGTGGCCTCACCGGACTGGAACTCCTTGCCCTTGTCGTCCTTGACCAGCACCTTGGCCACGCTGATCTTGTCGCTGAAGACCAGGTCGACCTGGGCGACACCACCTGCGGTGGCGTCCTTGCCCGGTGTGCTGCTGACGAGCCGGGTGTGCGCGTGAGCGGGGGAAACGAAAATCGCCGCGAAGAGCGCGACAAGCGCGGCGACGATGCCGGCACGACGGGCCGGCATACGAAGTGAGGTGGGCATCAGTTCTCCAGTGAGGGCGCGAGCAACCACACCTTACTGAGCCCGCGCCGGTGGTGCGCTCCAGGGCGGGAACTGAGATCAGGGGGTGATCATTGAGATCAGGGGGTGACCAGGAGGTGGGTCCGGCCGTGCGCGGCGAACTCGGTGCGCAGGGTCTCGGCCCGGTCCGGGGAGAGCGGTTCGTAGGCGAGGTCGCGGCCGGGGCGATACCAGACGGGGTCGGCGGTCTCCCACAGGTCGCGGCGGAGCGGGCGCTTGTCGACCTTCCCGGTGGCGGTGAGGGGCATCGAGGGGATCACGCGGACGAAGCGCGGGGCCCACTTGGTGCCGAGGTCGGGCTGCGCGGCCAGGAAGGCGGCCAGCTCACCGGGGTCGAATCCGGCGTGGAGCTCCAGGGCCGCCATGACCTGGTCGCCCGTACGCGGGTCGGGGACGGGGTAGACGGCGCACATGACGACGGCGGGCCAGCGGGACAGGATGCGCTCGACGGGGGCCGCGGCGAAGTTCTCGCTGTCCACCCGGAGGCGGTCGGCGCCGCGGCCGGCGAAGTAAAAGAAGCCCTTCTCGTCGCGGTAGCCCAGGTCGCCGCTCCAGTACTTGCCGTCGCGGACCCGTTCGGCGTCGGCCTCGGGGTTCTTGTAGTAGCCCTCGAACGCCGACGCCACGTTCAGGCCGACGATCTCGCCGATCGACTCGGGGTTGAGCAGGGTGGCGTGGTCGTCGAAAAGGGCGCGGGGGCACTCGGCGCCGGTCTCGGGGTCGAGGATCGCGACCTCCACGCCGGGCTGGGGCACGCCCAGCGCGTCCGGCGGCGTCTCCGGGGTCTTCTGCAGGGAGATGGCGCCCTCGCTGGAGCCGTACCCCTCGATGATCATGCAGCCGAAGCGGGCGCTGAAGCGCGCCATGTCCTGGGCCGAGGCCTCGGTGCCGAAGCAGGCCTGGAGCGTGTTGCCGGCGTCGTCGGGCGACTCGGGGGTCGCCAGGATGTAGGCGAGGGCGCGGCCGACGTAGTTGAAGTAGGTGACGCCGTAACGGCGGACGTCGGGCAGGAAGCCGGACGCGGAGAAGCGGCGGCGCAGCGCGACCGTGGCCCCGGCGTGCACGGCCATCGCCAGGTTGGCCATCACCGCGTTGCCGTGGAAGAGGGGCATCGCGACGTAGGTCACCGCCTCGCGGGTGATGCCCATGCGCGCCGACATCACGGCGATCGCGGCGAGCCTGCCCTGGCCGCACGCGACCGCCTTGGGCGCCCCGGTCGAGCCCGAGGTGAACAGCAGCAGGAGCCGGTCCTGGGGCTGGACGGGGACGGGGTCGGCCGGTCCGGGGAGGTCGTAGGGCCGGTCGACCAGGATCAGCGGGATGCCGGGCTCTCCCAGCGATTCGCCGAGGAGCCCGGCGTGCGCCGAGTCGGTGACGATCAGCGTGCAGTCGGTGTGCCGGATGTCGGCGGCCAGCTCGGCGCCGCGGCGGGTGGGGTTGATCCCGACGACGGTGGCGCCGGCGAGGGCGGCGGCGCCGATCCAGAAGACGTACTCCGGCACGTTCTCCAGGAGCACGCCGACGTGCGTGCCGGGCTCCAGCAGCCCGGCGCGGCGCCGGGCCGCGGTCACGACCTCGTCCCAGCTGTACGACTCGTCCTCGAAGCGCAGGCCGGTGTGCGCGTCACCGGCCCGCGCCAGCAGGAGTTCCGCGAAGGTCACCACGATCGCGAGCGTGTCACCAAGCGGTCGCTTGGTCAAGAGCTCGCGTCGCCTTCGCAGGTCAGGGCGCCCTCCCCGCGCGGTTCAGGCCGCTAGACCCCCGCGCAGGTCAGCGCACGGCGGTACGCGGCGAGCCGCGGCTCGTCCGGCGCCCCGGTCTCGGCGAGCAGCTCGGCGAGGTCGAACCAGGCCTGCGCCGCCTCCCGGGTGGACTCCATCTCCTCCAGGTGGGTCGCGGCCCGGGTGAGCACGTCGACGGCGCGGTCCCGGCGGCCCAGCCGCACGCAGGCCTCGCCCAGGACGGTGAGCGCCCACGCGGTGGCCCGGCGCGGCGCGTCGCCGAGCAGGTCGAGCGCCTGCTCGGCCAGCTCGACCGCCTCGGCCGGACGGCCCATCGCGATCTCGGCGCGGGCCAGCTCGGTCAGGCACCAGGCGACGTCGATCTCGCCGGCCGCGCTGGTGTTGATCTCGCTGCGGACCCGGGTGAGCAGGTCGCGGGCACGGCCCGCCTGGTCGGGGCGGGCCCGCAGGAGCAGCCCGGCGTAGGCGATGCGCAGCCGGTGCAGGTTGCGCGGGTCGGAGCTCAGCCCGCCCTCGGGCCGCTCCCCCGCCAGCGCCAGCGCCCGCTCGGCGAGCGTGACGCCCTCCTCGTACTCTCCGCGCACCTCGGCGACGTACGCGGCCTCCCAGTAGGCGGCCATCCGCGCGCGCGGGCTGCCGATCCGCTCGGCGCGGTCGATGAGCTGGTCGGCCAGCTGGCGGGCCCGGACCAGGTCGCCGCGCTCGATGAACGCGGCCAGCAGCGCGGCCCCGAGGTGGACGGCGGCGTCGGTGGAGTCGGCGCCGATCGCGATGAGGTGGCGCAGGGCCTCCTCGGCGACCTGGACGCTGGCGCTGATGTCGCCGCGTTCGCGCAGGCAACGGCTGAGCGCGACGTGCACCTTGGACCAGTGGTCCAGGTCGGCGTCGGCCGACGCCTCCGCGGTCAGCGCGCGCAGGCCCGCGATCGACTCCTCGAGCTCGCCGGCCGCCTCCAGGGCGAGGGCGTGGCCCCAGCGCGCCTGGTGCAGCATCTCCGGCAGCGCGACCGCGTCGGCGTTGGCCAGGACCTCGGCGAAGCGGGTCCGCGCCTCGGCCGCCGCGCCGTTCTGCAGGGCGATCTCGGCGTAGTCGAGCGTGACCCGCAGCTCGTCGACCACGTCCTCGCTGACCCCGCTGACCAGGTACGTCGGCGAACAACTCAGCTTGGCGGCGAGCAGTTCGATGACGCTCGGCGCGGGCACCCTCTTGTCGCTCTCGATCAGCGAGATATAGCTGTCGGAGAGCTCCGGGAACGCCAGCTGAGCCTGACTGACGCCCTGCCGGATGCGCAACGCCCGGATCCGCTGTCCGAGAGTCTCCCGATCCATCGTGTGACCACCGCCTACGACCGTCTCACCGCTGCGTCGCTCGCAGGGCGAGGAAGAAATCGACTCGATCTTCCAGTGTGCCGAGATCCCGCCCGGTAAGTTCCTCGATTCGGCGGATCCGGTACCGAAGCGTGTTCACATGGACATGCAGCCGCGTCGCGGTACGGCTCCAGGAGCCGGAGCATGCCAGGAACATCTCCAGGGTGTGCACGAGATCGGCCCGCCTGTCGGTGTCGTACTCCTCCAGGGGGCCCAGCAGCCGGTCGCGGAACGACCAGCGCACGCGCTCCGGCACCGAGGCCAGCAACAACGCGTACGAGTCGATGTCTCCGACCAACTCTCGCATTCGCACCTCGGCAGGCTATACAGGGCGGTACGGCCGAGTACAGAAGGGGGGCCGGAGACTACGGAGCGCAGTCTCCTGCTGTACTGGCGACCATGAGCCTGTCCACGCACGTCCTCGACACCCACCGCGGACTCCCGGCGACCGGCGTTCCGGTCCGCCTCGACCGGCACGACGGGGAGACGTGGCGATCCGTCGCGGAGGGCGAGACCGACGCCGACGGCCGCTGGAGGGCCCTCGAGGAGCCGCCGGAGACCGGCACGTACCGGCTGCGGTTCGGCACCGGCCCCTATTTCGCCGGGCTGGGCGTCCCGACGTTCTACCCCGAGATCTCCGTGATCTTCACGGTCGCCGACGGCGGCACCCGCCAGCACGTCCCGCTGCTCCTCAGCCCCTACGGGTACTCCACCTACCGCGGCAGCTGACCCGTCCTGATAGGAACGAACCGATTAAATCGGCACCATTTACTCCAGTATCGGTTCGACCGTATCTAGCCATGGGCAGTTAAAGATCATGTCTCACAGCACGGCCGCCACCGCCGACGACGCCCCGCCGCCCGCGGGCGGCGGACCCCGCACCCCGATCGACAGGTTCTTCGACCTGACCGGGCGGGGCACCACCGTCGCGCGCGAGCTCCGCGGCGGGGTCACCACGTTCTTCGCGATGGCCTACATCATCCTGCTCAACCCGATCATCCTGGGCGGGGCGAAGGACGTCACCGGCGCGACCCTCTCGATCCCGCAGCTCACCACCATGACCGCGCTCTCGGCCGCGATCGCGACGATCATCATGGGCCTGGTCGGGAACGCACCGCTCGCGGTCGCCGCCGGGCTCGGCATCAACGCGGTCGTGGCCTTCCAGGCCGCGCCGGTGATGACCTGGCCCCAGGCGATGGGCCTGGTGGTGCTGGAGGGCTGCGTCATCGTGCTGCTGGCGGTCTCCGGCGTGCGCGAACGCATCATGAACGCGATCCCGCTGTCGCTCAAGCACGCCATCGCGGTCGGCATCGGCTGCTTCATCGCCCTGGTCGGCCTGGTGGACTCCGGGTTCGTGACCTCCAGCGACCAGAGCCCGCCGCTCGCCCTCGGCACCGGCGGCCACCTGCAGACCTGGCCGGTCGTGGTGTTCGCGTTCTCGCTGGTCCTGATGATCGTGCTGTACGTGCGCAAGGTGCCGGGCGCGATCCTCATCGGCATCATCGCCGCCACCGTGCTCGCCGTGGTCATCCAGGCGAACGCGTCGATCCCCCAGGGCGGCTGGGGCATCGTGACCCCGGACATGCCCGACCGGCTGTTCGCCGTCCCCGACTTCGGCCTCTTCGGCAACGTCGACCTGTTCGGCGCGTTCGGCCAGGCCGGGGTCATCACCGCGCTGGTGGTGCTGTTCACCCTGGTGCTCTCGGGGTTCTTCGACGCGATGGGCACGATCCTGGGCATCAGCGACGAGGCCGGGCTGGTCAACGAGCGCGGCGAGGTGCCGCGGCTGGGCCGCATCCTGACCGTGGACGGCGTGTCCGCCGCGCTGGGCGGCGTGACGAGCTCGTCGGCCAACACCGTCTTCGTGGAGTCCGCGGCCGGCGTCGGCGAGGGCGCCCGCACCGGGCTGGCCAACCTCGCCACCGGCGCGCTCTTCGCCGTGACGCTCTTCCTCACCCCGCTGGCCGCGGTCGTGCCCGCCCAGGCCGCCGCGCCCGCCCTGGTGCTGGTCGGCGCCCTGATGATGACGCAGGTCGCCAAGCTCGACTGGAGCGACCTGGGCGTCGCCATCCCGGCGTTCCTCACCATCGTCTTCATGCCGTTCACGTACTCGATCACGATCGGCATCGGGATGGGCGTGGTCAGTTACGCCGCCATCAAGGCCGCCCGCGGGCAGTGGCGCGAGGTCTCGGTCTGGCTCTGGCCGGTCGTCGTGCTGTTCCTGCTCTTCTTCGCCATCAGCCCCATCGAGGAGTGGCTCGGCGTGAAGTAGGCGGGACGGGGGCGGACCACTGAGATTCCAGTTCGTCCGGTACTCCGATTTGGATGCCGCCGGGGAAGTGGAAGGTGTCAAATAGTGCCTTCATGGCGTAAGCAGAAGGTAGGGCCTTACCCCCCTGCGTGAAAGGCTGGCAGTGGTTTCCGCGGACACTCCCCCCGATCCGCCCCCGCGCGGTCACGTGCTGCTCGCGCCGGACAGGTTCCCGGGGACGCTCACCGCACCCGAGGTGGCCCGCCACCTCGCCGCCGGGCTGCGCCGCGCCCGCCCGCAGGTGCCCCTGGTGGAGCTGCCGGTGGCCGACGGCGGGGAGGGCACCGCGGAGGCCGCGGTCGTCTCGGGTTTCCGCCGGGTCGAGCTGGAGGTCTGCGGACCCACCGGGCGCCCGGTCACCGCGTCCCTGGCGATCGACGGCACCACCGCCGTGGTGGAGCTGGCCCAGGCCTCCGGGCTGCGGCGGCTGCCCGGCGGCAAGCCGCAGCCGCTCACCGCGACGAGCCTGGGCACCGGGCAGCTCGTCGCGCACGCGCTGCGCCTGGGCGCGCGCCGGATCGTCCTCGGGGTCGGCGGCGGCGCCTGCACCGACGGCGGGGCCGGGCTCGTCCAGGGGCTCGGCGGGCGGCTGCTCGACGCGCTCGGCAAGGACCTCCCGCCGGGCGGCGCGGCGCTGCGCTCGCTGCACGCGCTCGACCTGCGCGCGATGCCCGACCTGTCGGGCGTCACGGTGATCCTCGCGGGCGGCTCCGGCGACCCGCTCCTCGGCCGCAACGGCGCGGCGGCCACCGGCCCCCGCCGGGGGGCGGGCCGCGAGGAGGTGAGGATTCTCGACGCGGGTCTGCGCCGCTGGGCCGACCTGGCGGAGGCGGCGTGCCGCAGACCCAGCCGCGACCGGCAGGGGGCGGGCGCGGCCGGCGGAGTGGGTTTCGCCGCGTTCGCCTTCCTCGGCGCGCGGTTCGAGCCGGGGGTCGGGCCGCTGCTCGACCTGCTCGGGTTCGCCGAGCGGGCACGCGGCGCACGGCTGATCGTCACCGGCGGGGGCACGCTGGACGTGCAGACGCTGCGCGGCCGGCCGGCGGTCGGGGTGGCCAAGGCGGGGGCGCGGGCGGGGGTCCCGGTGATCGCGGTGGCGGGACGCCGCGGGCTGACCGGCGAGCAGCTGCGCCGGGCCCGCATCCAGGCGGCCTACGTCCTCACCGACATCGAGCCCGACGTGGACCGGTGCCGCCGCCAGGCGGGCCCGCTGCTCGAGCAGCTCACCGTCGCGATCGCCGACGAGTGGCTGCCGCCGCGCGGGGCCTGACCGCCGGAGCGGGACGGACGGAGCATCACCGAGGCTGACGGGCCGCCCGGCGGGCCGGGTTTACATCATGTTCGGAATGCGGGGAATGCCTATACACGTTGGACATGGCAGGAGCGGTCGGTCACATCGCACCCTTGAGGCGTGCGCCGCGGCGCATCCTGCTCACATCCCTGGTCAACGAAGATCGAGGGCACCGTCGGAGGGCATCGTGAAGGTCGGCGTTCCACGCGAGATCAAGAACCATGAGTACCGGGTGGCCATCACCCCGGCGGGAGTGCACGAGCTCGCCCGCCACGGGCACGACGTGTTCATCGAGCGTGGTGCGGGCCTGGGCTCGCACATCCCCGACGACGACTTCGCCGCGGCCGGCGCCAAGATCCTCGACGGCCCGGACGAGGTCTGGGCGGAGGGCGACCTGATCCTCAAGGTCAAGGAGCCCATCGCCGACGAGTTCCACCGGATGCGGCACGGCCAGACCCTCTTCACCTACCTCCACCTCGCCGCCTCGCGCGAGTGCACCGACGCTCTCCTCGACCGCGGCGTGACCGCGATCGCCTACGAGACCGTCCAGCTGCCCAACCGCTCGCTGCCGCTGCTGGCCCCGATGTCCGAGGTGGCCGGCCGCCTCGCCCCCCAGGTGGGCGCCTACAACCTGATGCGCTCCAACGGCGGCCGCGGCGTGCTGCCCGGCGGCGTGCCGGGCGTGGCGCCGGCCAGGGTCGTCGTGGTCGGCGGCGGCGTCTCCGGCCTGAACGCCGCGCAGATCGCGGTCGGGATGGGCTTCGACGTCACGATCCTGGACGTCAACGTCGACCGGCTCCGCCACATCGACGCCATCTACCAGGGCCGGCTCAAGACCCTGGTCTCCAACGCCTACACCGTCGACCAGGAGGCCCGCGCCGCCGACCTGGTCATCGGCGCCGTCCTCATCCCGGGCGCCAAGGCGCCGACGCTCGTCTCCAACGACCTCGTCGCCCGCATGAAGCCCGGCTCGGTGCTCGTCGACATCGCGATCGACCAGGGCGGCTGCTTCGAGGACTCGCGCCCCACCACGCACGCCGACCCCACCTACACGGTGCACGGGTCGGTCTTCTACTGCGTGGCCAACATGCCCGGCTCGGTGCCCAACACCTCGACGCACGCGCTGACCAACGTCACCCTGCCGTACGCCGTGGCCATCGCCGACAAGGGCTGGAAGGACGCGCTGCGCGACGACCCGGCGCTGGCGCTCGGCCTCAACACCCACGACGGCGCGCTCACCTACGACCACGTCGCCGAGGCCCACGGCCTCCCCGTCACCCCGCTCGCCGACGTCCTGGGCTGACTTCCGTACAGTGGCCCCATGGGGGAACTGATCATCCTGCGGCACGGCGAGACCGAGTGGAGCCGGGCCCGGCGCCACACCGGGCGGACCGACCTGCCCCTCACCGAACGCGGCGAGGAGCAGGCCCGCGCGGTGGCTCCGCTGGTGGCGGCGCGGCATCCGGTCCGCGTGCTGGCCAGCCCGGCCGAACGGGCCAGGCGCACCGCCGAGCTGGCCGGGCTGACCGTCGACGAGATCGACCCCGACCTGTGGGAATGGGACTACGGCGGCTACGAGGGCATCACCAGCGCCGCCATCCGCGAGGAGCGGCCCGGCTACTACCTGTGGGACGACGGCGTGATCCCCGGCGACGCCGAGCACCCCGGCGAGACCGTCGAGCAGGTCGGCAAGCGCGTGGACGCCGTGCTGGGCCGGGTCCGCCCCCTGCTCGCGGAGGGCGACGTGGCCCTGGTGGCGCACGGGCACGTGCTGCGCGTCCTGACCGCGCGCTGGCTCGGCCTCGATCCCTCGCAGGGGCGGCTCTTCGCGCTCGACACCGGCACGCTCTCCACGCTGGGCGCCGAGCACGACCGGCCCGTGATCACGTCCTGGAACGTCCCGCCGCCCCCGACGTAGGCCCTGCCTGAGCCGCCGTCACGGCCCCGGTCGCGGGGCCCGCGCCACCTCGCACCGGAACCGCAACGCCGCGGGCGGTGTCCTCGGGTCCCTGCTCACGGCGTTCGCCACGGGGACGGCGACACCTCCACCGAATCGGGCTATGTCACCGTATGGTTGACCTGCGAGATCTGTGCGTCGCTCGCGGCCGCCGCGGCGTTCGCCGCGCGACGCGGGGAGACGGAGTGACCGGGTAGAATACCCCCTGGGGGGTTTCCCTCCAGCGGGTGTTCGTGGGCGTGCCCCAGGCGATTGCGAGGACGACGATGGCGACCGAGACCCCGACGCGCGGCTACACCGCCACCAAGGACCAGCTCCAGACCCGGCTGCGCCGGATCGAGGGCCAGGTCCGCGGCATCGAGCGGATGGTCGAGGACGACCGCTACTGCATCGACGTGCTCACCCAGATCAGCGCCGTCCAGGCGGCGCTCGACAAGGTGGCGCTCGGCCTTCTGGACGGGCATGTGCGGCACTGCGTGGCCGAGGGCGCCGAGGAGGGCAAGGGGGAGGCGATGTCCACCGAACTGATGGCCGCGGTCGGCCGCCTCATGCGGCGGGGCTGACGCCGCGGGGCCCTTGTGGGACGGGACCGGTCCATGGTCTGCTTCCCCCTAGCGGGTCGGGGGACCGAGGCAACGATCGTCTCGAAGGCTAGGGGCCCAGTCATGGCCGACTTTCCGCCTGCGAAATCCTCGAGCTCCCCACCGGCCGGCGCCGCGACGGCGCCGCCCGCCGGGATCGACCGCGCGATCATCGTGCTCGGGCTGGTCGTCGTCTCCGGCAACATCATGGCGATCCTCGACACGACGATCGTCAACGTCGCGCTCGAGCAGCTCGCCCGCGACTTCGGCGCCGACCTGGCGACCATCCAGTGGGTCATCACCGGCTACCTGCTGGCCATGGGCACCGTCATCCCCCTCACCGGCTGGGCCATCGACCGGTTCGGCACCCGCCGGGTGTGGATGACCTCCATCTTCCTCTTCGTTCTCGGCTCGGTCCTGTGCGGCGCCGCCTGGAACGTCGGCAGCCTCATCACGTTCCGCGTCCTCCAGGGGCTCGGTGGCGGCATGCTGATGCCCACCGGCATGTCGATCCTGACGATGGCCGCCGGGCCGCACCGGATGGGCCGCGTCATGAGCATCGTCGGCGTGCCGATGTTGCTCGGGCCGGTGCTGGGCCCGGTGCTCGGCGGCTGGCTGGTCGGCATCGACTGGCGCTGGATCTTCTTCGTCAACCTGCCCGTCGGCATCCTGGCCTTCGCGCTGGCCTGGTGGAAGGTCCCGGACGAGCGCGGCGAGAACGGCGCGTCCGCACTCGACCTGCGCGGGCTGCTCCTGCTGCCGCCCGGGTTCGCCCTGCTGATCTACGGTCTGTCCACGGCGAGCGGCGAGGGGGGCTTCGGCGCGCCGTCGACCATCGCCTGGCTGGTGGCGGGCGCCGCCCTGATGGCGCTCTTCGTGGTGCACAGCCTGGCCCGCCGCGAACGGGCGCTCATCGACGTGCGGCTCTTCGCCGACCGGACGTTCGCGGCGGCCTCGGCGGCGGTGTTCTTCGTCGGCATCGCGCTGCTCGGCTCGCTGCTGCTCCTGCCGCTCTACTTCCAGGTGGCGCGCGGCGAGGACGCGCTGACGGCCGGGCTCCTGCTGGCCCCGCAGGGGCTGGGCGCCGCCTGCGCCATGCCGCTGGCGGGCCTGGCCGTCGACAAGCTCGGCGCCGGCCGCATCGTCCCGCTCGGCATCGTCGTCCTGGTGCTCGGCACCATCCCGTTCGCCATGGTCGAGTCCGACACCTCGTACTGGCTGCTGGGCGGCGCGCTGTTCGTCCGCGGCCTGGGCCTCGGGTGCACGATGATGCCGACCATGTCCGCGGCGATGACGACGCTGACCAGGTCCGCCGTGCCGCGCGCGACCAGCTCGCTCAACATCATCCTGCAGCTCGGCGGCTCGTTCGGCACCGCCCTCCTCGCCGTGGTGTTGTCCCGCGAGATCGGGTCGCGGCTGGCGCAGGCGCCCGGCGGCGGCGCGGGCGAGAGCCGGATGGGCGAGATCCCCGAGGCGGTGCGCGAGCAGGTCGCACCCCAGCTCGCCGAGTCGTTCGCCACCACCTTCTGGGTGGCCCTCATCCTGACCGCGGTGCTGATCGTGCCCGCGCTGTTGCTGCCCAGGAAGGGCGCCGGCACCGGCGCCGGCCCGCCGCCGGTGGCCTGACCTCCGTACCGCGGGACGTCAGGAGGCGACCGGGTAGGCCGGGGCCGTCTCCCTGCGTTCGCGGCTGAGCTCGCGGGCACGCTTGGCGTCCGGGGTGTAGCGCAGCCTTTCGGGGATGACGTGCGACGTGCGGTAGAGGCCCTTGAGCGCCAGCGTGGCGGCGAGGTCGGACGTGGGCAGGCCGGGCAGGCCGTACATCCGGCGGGCCCAGCGCGGCAGCGTCGACACGGTCAGCACGCCGATGGCCGGGGCGGCGAGCTTGAGCGGCAGCAGCTGCCTCGGCACGTCCGGGTTGAACATGCGGCGCAGCCCGACCCTGGCCTCCTTGCACGCCCAGATGTGCGGCCGCATGCCGTCGTAGTAGTCCTTCATCTCGCCGACCGAGGCGGGCACGGCGGCGGGGTCGAGGCCGACGACCTCGGCGGCACGCCGCTGCTCGTCCACGAACCGGTCGGCGTCGGCGCCCGACAGCGGGACGCCCGCGCGGCGGGCGACGTCGAGGTAGGAGTCGACCTCGCCCATGTGCACCCAGAGGAGGTTCTCCGCCTCGTCGACGCGGAACGTCTCGCCGGTGCGCATGTCGAGCCCGGTGAGCTTGGAGTGGAGCTTGCGGATCCGGCGGCCGACGCGGTCGACCTCGTCGTGCGTGCCGTACGTGCGGACGCGCACGAACTCGACGGTGCGGCCGAGCCGCGCCCAGGCCGCGCTCGGGTCCATCAGCTCGGAGTTCTGCGCGGTCCCCCACATCGACCGCGGGTGGAGCGCCTGGAGCAGCAGGGCCCGGACGCCGCCGACCATGAGCACCGGCTCGCCCATGACCCGCCAGGTCACCGAGCCGGGCCCGAACAACCCGTAGTCCTCGTCACTCACCTGTTCCGCCATTGGCCGTCACCTCACCACCCAAAGTAATCAATGACTTATTGCCCCGATATGACCTGGGTCACACGGGGTGGCGCGATCCCGGTCAGTCGACCGCGGCGTCGTCGACGGCCTCGTCCATCTCCGCGGGCTCGGTCTGCTCGGTGACCCAGGCCAGGTAGTCCATGCTCCCCGCCACCACCGAGGTCGCGATGATCTCCGGTGTGTCGTAGGAGTGCACCTCGGTGATGAGGGAGGCGAGCTCGTCGAACCGGTCGGCGGTGGTCTTGAAGACCACCATCCACTCCTCGGCCGACTCGATCTCGCCCTCCCACCAGTAGGTGCTGGCGATGGGCCCGACGAGCTGCGCGCACGCCGCGAGCCGGTCGGTGACCGCCGACTTGGCCAGCTCGGCGGCCTCGGACCGCGAGTCGGTGGTCGTGGTCACCTGCACGTACGCCTGCGCCATGGCAAGCTCCTTCCCCCACGACCGATCGTAGCCGTGCCCCGTGTGTCTTACCTGGCCGGATACACGACGAGCGCCGCACCGCCACCGCGCCTGGACGGCTCGGCCACCGCCTGCACCAGCCCCGGCCGCAGGATCTCCAGCCCGGTGGCCGCGCCGATGGTGCCGGCCGGCGGGCCCGGGAAGAGCTGCACCTGGTGGCCGCGCGCGGCCAGCGCGGCGCCGTAGCGGTCGATGAACGCCTGCTCGGCGAAGACCGCCGGGGTGTTGCGCTGGGTGGCGCGCGGCGCGGCCAGCGACGCGGGCAGGTCCATGCCGAGGTCGATCCGGTTGAGCAGGATCTGCAGCACGGTGGTGATGATGGTCGACCCGCCGGGAGTGCCCAGCGCGAGCAGCGGCCGGCCGTCCTTCAGCACGATCGTGGGGGCCATGCTGCTGCGCGGCCGCTTGCCGGGGCCGGGCAGGTTGGGGTCGGGCGGCGAGCCGGGCGCGGGCGGCGCCAGGCTGAAGTCGGTCAGCTCGTTGTTGAGCAGGAAGCCGCGGCCCGGCACGGTGATGCCGCTGCCGCCGAACTGCTCGATGGTGACGTTGTAGGCCACCACGTTGCCCCACCTGTCGGCGACGACGAGGTGGGTGGTCTGCGGTCCCTCGTACGCCAGCTGCCGGGTCGCCTGCCCGGGCGGGATGCACGGCGTGTAGTCGCCGTCCGGCGAGCCCGGCGCCACCGGCGCGGTGGCGGCCTGGCCGGGGTTGACGAGGCAGGCGCGCTCGCGCGCGAAGCCCTTGGACAGCAGCTCCTTGAGCGGCACGTCCACCTTGGCCGGGTCGCCGACGTAGCGGCCGCGGTCGGCGTAGGCGAGCTTGGTCGCCTCGAGGTAGTAGTGCAGCGTCCGGACGGTGTCCTGCGGCCCGAGCCGGAAGTTGCCCAGGATGTTGAGCGCCTCGCCGACGGTCGATCCGCCCGACGACGACGGCGGCATGCCGTACACGTCGAGGCCGCGATAGGTGACCCGGGTCGGCGACTTGGACAGCGCGTCGTAGGCGCGCAGGTCGGCCGCCTGCATCAGGCCCGGCCGGACGTTGCGCGCGGACGCGGGGTCGACCGGCGGCCGCTGGACGGTGCCGACGACCTCACGGCCCAGCTCGCCCCCGTACAGCCAGCGCGGCCCGCGCTTGGACAGCTCGCGGTAGGTGCGCGCCAGGTCGGGGTTGCGGAACGTCGAGCCGACCTCGGGCAGCGCGCCCCCCGGCAGGAACAACTGCCGGGTCGGGACGATGTCGCGGAAGCGCGCCTCGTTGACCGCGGTCTGGTCGCGGAACTCCTGGTCGACGACGAAGCCGCGGTCGGCGACCTGGATGGCCGGCTTGAGGAGCGTGCGCAGGTCACGGGTGCCGAACCGGCGCAGGCCGAGCTCCCACTGCGCGACCGTGCCCGGCACGCCCACGCTCAGCCCGCTGGTCACGGCCTGGTCGAACGGGATCGCCGCGCCGGTCGCCGGGTCGACGAACGACCGCTCGTTCATCGCGCCCGGCGCGGTCTCGCGGCCGTCCAGCGCGTGCACCCGGCGGCTGCGGGCGTCGTAGTAGGTCATGTAGCCGCCACCGCCGATGGCGGCGACGTACGGCTCCGTGACGCCCAGGGTCGCGCCCGCCGCGACCGCCGCGTCCATGGCGTTGCCGCCCTGCCTGAGCACCTCGATCGCGGTACGGCTCGCGTCGGGGTCCACCGTCGACACGGCGCCGCCGTAGCCGGTGGCCACGGGCTGCCGGCCGGGTGCCTGGACGGGGGCCGGGGGCGCGGCCGCGGGCGTGGCGGCGCCGGCCGGAACGGGTGCGACGAGGGCGGCCGCGAGGGCCGGCAGGACCGCCAGGGCGGTGCGGCCGCGCGGCCTGAACGTGGGAGTGCGGCGGGGCGTGCTGCGGGACACGGAGCCTCCTGGAGAACGCGACGGACCCACCGTGCCATCGATCTCCATTCACCGCCAGCATCCCGGCCGAGGTCGGCCGGACCCCCTGAAAACGCTGGATTTCCGCCATTTCGAAAGTTCTAATGATCTTGACTGCCGACATGCGACGAAGATCCCCATAGAGAACGCACCCGGCCCGAATCAAGGGAAAACGTTGCGGTTTTACCTATACGTGGTGAATTCTTAGGGACTTCAGCAAGCTCTGTCTCGCGAACAGCGGCGCGGGTTCAGGCCAAGGGACACCTATGACCTGGGACATCCGCATGCGCAATGACATGTTCCGGCGGCTGCCCGTGGAGCAGGCGACCGGACAGCTTTACGGGGGACGGCACCGGCTGCGGGTCGTCTACCGGACCCGCGACCTCATCGTGCTCGGGCTGGGCGTCATGATCGGCGCCGGCATTTTCAAGATCGCGGGCCAGCAGGCCGTCAACAACGCCGGCCCCGCCGTGATCATTTCGTTCGTGGTGGCCGGGGTGGTGTGCCTCCTGGCCGCGCTCTCGTACGCCGAGCTGTCCTCGATCATCCCGGTGGCGGGCAGCGCCTACTCCTTCAGCTACGTCGCGTTCGGCGAGCTCTGGGCGTGGGTGGTGGGCTGGGCCCTGGTCCTCGAACTGCTCCTCGCCGCGTCGGTGCTGGCCCGCGCCTGGTCGCTCTACCTGACCCAGGCGCTCAGCGACTTCAGCGTCCCGATCCCCGAGCCGCTGGCCGGCGTGATCGGCCAGGAGAGGGGCTTCGACCTCTTCGCGCTCCTCATCCTGGTGCTGGTCGTCGGCATGCTGGCCACCGGCAGCCGGCTGGGGCTGCGCACGCTCTGGTACATGGTGATGGCCAAGCTCATCGTGCTCGGCCTGGTCATCGCGACCGGGCTGAAGTTCTTCCAGCCGGCCAACCTCACCCCGTTCGTGCCGCCCGCCGAGCCGGCCCCCGACAGCAGCAGCCAGACCGTGATGGACGCGATCTGGGGCGGCATCACCGGCGGCAGCCCGCAGGTGTTCGGGGTCTGGGGCATCCTCGCCGCCACCCCGGCGATCGCGTTCGGCTACATCGGCTTCGACATGATCGCGACCGCGTCCGAGGAGACCGAGGACGCGCCGCGCAAGGTGCCGCGCGGCATGCTCACCGCGCTCTCCATCACGATCGTGCTCTACATCGGCGTCGCGATCGCCATGGTCGGCATGCTCTCGTACAAGAGCCTGGACCCGGAGAAACCGCTGCTGGCGACGGCCTTCGGGCAGGTCGGCGCCGACTCGATGGGCAAGATCATCGACGTGGGCGTGGTGCTCGGCCTGACGACCGTCATCCTGGTGCTGGTCATCAGCCTGACCCGGGTCACCTTCTCCATGGCGCGCGACGGGCTGCTGCCGCGCGGGCTGTCGGAGATGAGCCGCTACAGGGTGCCGTCGAAGGCCACCGTCGCGGCCGGCGGCGCGGCGATCGTCATGTCGCAGACGCTGGACGTGCTCACGCTGGAGCAGATGGTCGTGGTCGGCACCCTGTTCACGTTCATGTTCGTCGCCGCCGGCGTGCTGGCGCTCCGCCGCGACCGACCCGACCTGCACCGCCCGTTCAAGGTCCCGGCGGCCGGGCTGACGGTGCTGGTGACGATCCTGGCGACCGGCTGGCTGATGCTGAACCTGCAGGTCGCCACCTGGGGCTACTTCGCGATCTGGATGGCGATCGGCGTGGTCGTCTATCTGGCGTACGGGCGCCGCAAGAGCCGGCTGCGCGAGCTGCTGGACGCGGAGGCCGCGGGCCCGCCGCCGGTGCCCGCCGGAGCGCCGATGGGCTCGCCGATGAACGTGCCCATCGGCGGGCCGATGAGCGCGCAGACCAACGCGTACATTGGCGGGCCGATGGGCGGGCCGATGGGCGCGCCGCCGCACGGCGCGTACCCGGCGAGCGCCTACCCCGCCGCCTCGCCGGCGCAGAGCGAGTACCCCGCCCCGTCGATGCCGCCCGGCGGATACCCGGACGGCTCGATCCCGGCCGGCATGCGGCAGACGCACACGCCCTCCCCCGCGCCGCCCGCTCCGCCCGCTCCGCCTGTCGGCCGTTCGCAGTCCACGGGCGCCTTCGCCTCCGACCCGTACCACTTCCGGGACCGCCCGCAGGAGCAGCTTCCGGACCAGCGCCGGCCGGACCCGCGCCGTCCCGAGGAGCGCCCCCCCGAACCCGGCCAGCACCCCACCGGCCGGTTCACCCGCGGCCGGTACTCCTCGGACCGGTATGCGACGGACCGGAACGACCGCGGCCGCGACGACCCGTACCGCGACGACGACAACGATCCGCCGCCGGGCGGCCGGCACCGCCGCTGAACGGCGCGCGCCGCCGCCGGCGCGAGAGGCCGTCTCCCCACCCGGGGAGGCGGCCTCTCGCATTTCGGGTCTGGACACGTCGCCGAGGCATGGGCTACGTTCTTCTCAATACGAGATTGACTCAGACTGAGATTGACTCACGAGGAGATCGACGGATGGCCCCGGATCCGCGGCGGGACGAGCAGGAGTTCCTCGCGAACTACGAACCGCGCGACTACGACCCCATCGCGGTCACCGTGGACGTCGTCGCGCTCACCATCCGCGACGGCGTGCTCAACGTCCTGCTGGTCCGGCGCGGCCACGCCCCCTTCGAGGGCAGCTGGGCCCTGCCCGGCGGCTTCGTGCACAGCGTGCGCGACGCCGAGGACCTGCCCGACGCGGCGGTGCGCGAGCTCGCCGAGGAGACCGGGCTCAGCGCCGAGGCCGGCGCGCTCGGCCGTGTCCACCTGGAGCAGCTCGGCACCTACGGCACCCCCGGCCGCGACCCGCGGATGCGCATCATCTCCGTCGCCTACCTCGCGTTCGCGCCCGAGCTCCCCGACCCGGAGGCGGGCGGTGACGCCGCCGACGCGGCCTGGGTCCCGGTGGACGTCCTCGGCCTCACCGAGGGCGCCGGCCAGCGGCCCGGCACGACGCGCAGGCTCGCGTTCGACCACGCCCGCATCCTCGCCGACGGCCTCGAACGCGCCCGCGCCAAGCTGGAGTACACGCCGCTGGCCACCGCCTTCTGCGCACCCGAGTTCACGGTCCCCGAGCTGCGCGCCGTCTACGAGGCGGTCTGGGGCGAGGAGCTGCACGCGGGCAACTTCCACCGGAAGGTCCTGTCGGTGCCCGGATTCGTCGAGGGCACCGGAACCACCTCCGACAAGGTCGGCCGGCGCGGCGGCCCCCGGCCCAAGCTCTACCGCGCGGGCGACGCCCGCCTCTTGCACCCCGCCCTGCTCCGGCCCAGCCGGGAGGAGGAGATCAGATGACCACCGACCACGCCCCCCGAGGCGGCTCCGCCGCCGACCGCACCACCCGAGGGGGGACGACCCCCCGCACCCCCCGAGGCGGCTCCGCCGCCGACCGCACCACCCGAGGGGGGACGACCCCCCCCACCCCCCGAGGCGGCTCCGCCGCCGACCGTGAGCTGGACGAGGCGCTGGCGCGGCTCGACCGGGCCCGTACCGCCTCCGACCTGTTCGGCGACGACCTGGCCGAGGCCACCCGGACCTACCGGCGGCTGGCCCGGCTCGTCCACCCGGACGCCACCGGCGGCCGCACCCGCGACGCGTTCGGCCGGCTCAACGCGCTCTGGCGCGCCCACACCCGCGCCGACGCCGACACCATCTCCACCCGCCGCCACTCGTACCGGCTCGACCACCTCACCGCCGACGGCGACCTGGCCAACCTCTACCACGCGACCTACGACGGGAACCGCGAGGCGGTCATCAAGCTGCCGCGCGACCCCCGCGACAGCGACCTGCTGGAACGTGAGGCGGTCGCGCT
This sequence comes from Spirillospora sp. NPDC047279, assembly GCF_040643285.1. Taxonomy (NCBI): domain Bacteria; kingdom Bacillati; phylum Actinomycetota; class Actinomycetes; order Streptosporangiales; family Thermomonosporaceae; genus Spirillospora; species Spirillospora sp. NPDC047279. Next base: position 72,012 of record NZ_JBEYUA010000012.1, on the reverse strand, counting down.
GCGGCAGCTGCCCGAGGACGGCGACGAACGGTACCGGGCGTACGTGCCGAAGCTGGTCGAGTCGTTCCGGCACCGTGACGACGCCACCGGCGTGCGGCGGCAGGCCAACGTGATCGAGGCGCTCGGCGGCTTCCGCAGCCTGGCCGAGGTGCGCGCCGCCTACCCGGGCGGCGTCGACCCGCGCGACGCGGCGTGGATGTGGCGGCGGCTGCTGGTCGCGCTCGGCTTCGCGCACCGCGCGGGCGTGCTGCACGGCGCGGTGCTGCCCGAGCACGTGCTCGTCCATCCGGAGAAGCACGGGCTGGTGCTGGTCGACTGGTGCTACTCGGTGCCGGGCTGCTACTCGTACGCCGACGCCACCGGGCGCGTCCCGGCGATGGTCGACCGTTACACCTCCTGGTACCCGCCCGAGGTCCCGGCGAGGGAACGGGCCAGCGCGGCCACCGACATCTACATGGCGACCCTGTGCATGACCGACCTGATGGGCGGGACCGGCCCGGACGGCACGGCGCCCAAGGCGATGCGGATGTTCGCCAAGGGCTGCCTGCTGAGCTCGCGGAAACGCCGCCCGGACGACGCCTGGCGGCTGCTGGGCGAGTTCGACGACCTGCTCGACCGGCTGTACGGACCGCGGCGGTTCCGCCCGTTCCACATGCCGGCCCCCGAACCGACCCCCACTTCTGCGATCTGAGGAGGAACACCATGGGAAGCGGACACTGGTCCACCGACGTCTACGACGCCGCCGCGAGCTATCGCGCGGCCAGCGGCGCCAGCGCCTTCGCCTACAGCGACAGCGGCGCCGCCAAGGTCCACCCCGACCTCGACCCGTACGGCGTGACCGTGCGGGAGAGCCGGGACTCCGACGACCACCCCGACTCGGTCGCCGTCGCGGTGCTGTTCGACGTCACCGGCTCGATGGGCACCGTTCCGCGCACGCTGCAGACCAAGCTGCCCGACCTGCTCGGCCTGCTGCTGCGCAAGGGCTACCTCGAGCACCCGCAGATCCTGTTCGGCGCGATCGGCGACGCGACCTGCGACCGGGCGCCGCTGCAGGTCGGCCAGTTCGAGTCCGACAACCGCATGGACGACGACCTCGGCAAGATCTACCTGGAGAGCGGCGGCGGCGGCCAGATGACCGAGTCGTACGAGCTCGGCATGTACTTCATGGCCCGGCACACCGCGATCGACTGCTACGAGAAGCGCGGCAAGCGGGGCTACCTGTTCATGATCGGCGATGAGCTGGCCTACCCGAAGGTCAAGCGGCGCGAGGTCGGCAAGGTGATCGGCGGCGAGCTCGAAGGGGACGTCCCGGTCGAGGAGATGTTGCGCGAGCTCCAGCGGATGTACGAGGTGTACTTCATCATCCCCGAGGGCGGCTACCACTCGGCGAGCCGGGAGCTGCGCGACTTCTGGCAGGGGCTCCTCGGCCAGCACGTGCTCTACCTGGACGACCTGGGCGCGGCGGCCGAGACGATCGCGCTCACCATCGGGCTCGCGGAGGACGCCATCGACCTGGGCGAGGGCCTGGGGCACCTGGACGAGGCCGGCTCGACGGCCGGCGCGTCGGTCGGCCGCGCGCTCGCCCGGCTCGACGCGGACCGCGCCCCGGTCGCCACCTCGGCCGCCCCGGCCGACCTGCGCGCCACCCCCTCGGCCACGACGCGGCTGTAGGCGGGCGTCATGGGACGGCACGTGATCGTCACCGATCTGGGGTTCGGGGACGCGGGCAAGGGCACCGTCGTCGACTGGTTCTGCGCCCGGGGGCCGGAACGGGTCGACGCGGTGGTGCGGTTCAACGGGGGCGCGCAGGCGGCGCACAACGTCGTCGCGCCGGACGGGAGGCACCACACGTTCGCCCAGTTCGGGTCGGGGACGTTCACGCCGGGCGTGCGCACCCACCTGTCGCGGTTCGTGCTCGTCGACCCGCTCGCCCTCGCCGCCGAGGCCGACCACCTGCGCGCGGTCGGCGTGCCCGACGCCTTCGACCGGCTCACGGTCGACGACGGCGCGCTGCTCACCACGCCGTTCCACCAGGCCGCCAACCGTGCGCGGGAGGCGGCCCGGGGCGCGGCACGGCACGGCTCGTGCGGCATGGGCGTCGGCGAGACCGCCGCGTACGCCCTGGACCACGACGACGCGCCGCGCGCGGGGGACTGCCGCTCCCCCGCGCGGCTGCGCCGCCGGCTCGCCGCGCTGCGCGAGTGGTACCTGGAGTCGTTCCCCGGCGGCGGCCCGGTGCCGTCGGTGCGGGAGTGCATGGAGGTGTTCCTGGCGTTCGGAGGGCGGGTGCGGCTCGTCGGGGGCGAGCACCTCCACGGGCTCCTGCGCGGCGGCAACGTGGTGTTCGAGGGCGCCCAGGGCGTGCTGCTGGACGAGTGGCGCGGCTTCCACCCGTACACCACCTGGTCGACCACCACGTTCGCCAACGCCGAGACGCTGCTGGCCGAGGCGGGCGCGGACGGGCTGCGGCTCGGCGTGCTGCGCGCGTACGCGACGCGGCACGGGCCGGGCCCGTTCGTGACCGAGGACCCGGCGCTGACCGTCGACCTGCCCGACCGGCACAACGCGCACGGCCGCTGGCAGGGCGCGTTCCGGGTCGGGCACCTGGACGCGGTGGCGCTGAGGTACGCGCTGGAGGTCGCCGGCGGGGTCGACGCGCTGGCCGTGACGCACCTCGACATGGCGCGCGAGCGCGACGACCTGATGGTGTGCCGCGCGTACGAGATGGGCGGGCGGCGGGTGGAGCGGCTGCCGGCCGGCCCGGCGCGCGACCTCGACCGGCAGGCCGCGCTCACCCGGCGGCTGCTGACCGCGCGGCCGGTGTACGAGCCGCTCGGCGATGTCGTGCGGACCGTCGAGGAGGTGGCGGGCGCGCCGGTGCTGGTGCGCTCGTCCGGCCCGACGTCCGCCGACAAGGCCTACGGCCGGACGGGCGCGTCCCTCGGGGATCTCACGTGACCTGGGGGTCCGCCGCCTCCTTGTGAGCCGGCTCGTCGACTGTCTTGTCACGATGGGACGCGGGCAGGACGCGCACGAGCAGCGCGTACAGGGCCGCGGCGAGCAGGAAGCCGACCAGCGCGGTGATGTCGCCGATCGACGGCCAGGCGTCCGGTACCGGCCCGGTGTACTTCTGCTGGTTGGAGAACAGCCACACCGAGATCACCACGCCGGCGAGCATGGCGATCGGTCCCGCGTGGTTGGCGTAGGACCTGTCGAACAGCCGCGCCTCGTCCATCGGCGTGCCGCGCCGCAGCCACTGGTCGGTGAGCACCACGCCCAGCCAGGGCGCGACCCAGTACGCGATGATCAGCAGGAACGCCTCGTAGTCGTGGCCCGCGTCCTCCAGCCCGAAGTAGGCCACGACCAGGCCGATCACGCCGAAGGCCAGCGCCGCGGCGGCGCGCTGGAGCGCCACCGGCAACTTCACGCCCAGCGTCACGAACGACATCGCGCCGGAGTAGATGTTGATGGCGTTGGCGCAGATCGCGCCGAGCGTGATGGCCAGCAACGTCAGGTCGCCCAGCCATGAGGGCATGTGGCCGGTGAACGTGCCGGTCGGGTCGCCGAGCGCGTCCCCGCCGATGGTCACGGCCGCCGAGCCGACGATCTGGAGCGTCGTGCAGCCGAGGAAGATGCCCAGGCCCGCGTACAACCCGGTCGCGCGCTTGCCGGTGCCGGGCGGCAGGTAGCGGGTGTAGTCGGCGGCGTAGGGGTTCCAGCCCGCCGCGTAGCCGAACGCCGCGGCGGTCGCGATGAGGAAGCCGCCGAGCCCGCCGCCCTCGCCGCTCGCGGGGGCGGAGAAGTTCGCCTTGCTCAGGATGACGACCGCGCCGACGGCGAAGACGACCGCCAGCACCGGGAACGCGTACCGCTCCACGGTGTGCACCAGGTTGTGGCCGAAGAACCCGATCGCCACCTGGAGCACCACCACGACCGCCAGGCACAGCGGCTTGGGCAGGCCGGTCAGCGTGGCGAGCGCGAACGTGGCGCTGACGCTGTTGACCGCGAACCAGCCGACGCCGCCGGCGATCGTGTTGAGGCCGGCGGGCAGCGCGTTGCCGCGGTAGCCGAACGCGATGCGGCCGAGCACCATCTGCCCGACGCCGTGCCCGGGACCGCGGGCGGACAGGATCCCGTGGGTGACCGCACCCAGCCCGGTGCCGAGCAGGGCCGCCGCGACCGCCTGCCAGAAGCTCAGCCCGAACGCGGCGACCGCGAGCACGCCCAGGAAGATCGTCGCGAACTCCAGGTTGGGCGAGGTCCAGGTCCAGAGCAGCTTCAGCGGCGTGCCGTGCCTCTGGTCGTAGGGGATGAACTCGGTGCCACCGGGCTCCACGGCGGCGAGCCGGTCACCGTACTCGGCCTTCCGGACCTCGACGCCCGCGGGCGGATCCTGCGTCCCGGCGGCGCGGGTCCCGGTCCTGGTCCCGGCTTCGGTCCCGGCTTCGGTCTCGGCTTCGGTCTCGGCTTCGGTCTCGGCTTCGGTCATGGGGGTCCTTCCAGGCAGGCGGGGGCCGGTCAGCCGATCGTGATGGCGTCGAGCCGTTCGAGCAGGAAGTCGTGGGCGCGCACCGGCTCGTGCGCGACCCGGCCGACCGGCGGCCCGATGGACTCGATGCGCGCGTCGGGGTCGCATTCGTAGAAGTAGATGAGCGAGACGAGCTCCTCGTCGGGAGCGCTCGGGTCGGGCGGCAGGACCCGGTGCCGGTTGGACTTCCAGCGGTCGCCGGTCCAGCGGGCGAGCAGGTCGCCGGTGTTGATGGTGAACGAGTCCTCGACGTAGGGGGCGTTCACCCAGCCGCTCTCGTCGGAGTAGACCTGGAGGCCGCCGACGCCGTCCTGGCGGTCCAGCACGGTGACGGTGCCGAAGTCGGTGTGCGGGCCGATCCGGAACTGGCCGGGCTCGGGCGCGCCGAGCTGCGACATCGGCGGGTAGCGGTTGATGTTGAGGGTGTACGAGGCGTGGCCGGTCAGCGAGGTGAAATGGTCGGGGGCCAGGCCGAGGGCGGCGGCGCACAACCGCAGCAGCTCGTCCGAGAGCGTGCGCATCCGGTCGAGGTAGCCGGTGAGGAGCGCTTCGAGCTCGGGCACCTCGCCGGGCCAGACGTTGGGCAGGAACCATTCGGCGTCGAGGACCGGGTCGCCGATCGGGCGGTCCGCGCCGGCCGCGAAGGTCTCCTTGAGGTCGGGCGGCGTCTCGGTGCCCTCGGCGTACCCGTTGGCCTCCACGCCCGGCGGCAGCCAGCCGCGCTCGCCGACCGTCACCGCGTACGGCCGCTTGACCTCCTCCGGGAGCGCGAAGAACCGCTTGGCCGCGGCGCGGATCTCCGACCGGATCCCGGCCGGCACGCCGTGCCCGGTGACGACCAGGAACCCGATCTCGCTCAGCGCCTCGTCCACCCTCGCGGCGATCTCCCGCCGCTCGCCGTCGCCGCCCTCGAACCACGGGCCGAGATCGATGATCGGTACGGAGTCCATGGGGCCCTTCCCTTCACGGCGGTGCGGACGACGCGCTCACTATGTCCCTCGCCACGGACATCCGGAACCCCCCGAAACGGACACGAAACGCCAGCCGGGCAGATTTAACAGGCGCGGAACAGGCGAGGGGTTCCCGAAAGCGTCTGTGAGAATCGGCCCATGATCCAGGTCTGCCCCAACGGCCCGCTCGGCCACTCGGTGCCGCTCACCCCGGACGATCTCGCCGCCTCCGTGCGGGAGGCGGTCGCGGCGGGCGCGCAGGACGTCCATCTCCATCCCAAGGACCCGGCGGGCAACGACTCGGTCGCGCCCGAGCACGTCGCCGCCGCGCTCACCACCGTGCGGGCCGCCGCGCCCGGCGTGCCGGTGGGCGTCACCACCCGGGAGGAGGCGTGCCCGGACCCGCGCCGCCGCGCGGAGCTGGTCACCTCGTGGTCGGTGCTGCCCGACCACGCCTCGGTCAACTGGCACGAGGAGGGCGCCGACCTGGTGGCCGACGCCCTCCTGGCTCACGGCGTGGGCATCGAGGCGGGCATCTTCTCCGGCACGGAGGCGGCCCGGCGGTTCCTGCGCTGGCCGTCCGCCGACCGGGTGCTGCGCGTCCTCGCCGAGGTCGTCGACACCGACCCCGCGACCGCCGCCACGACGGCGCGGGACCTGCTCACCGAGCTCGCGCCCAGCACCCGGCCGCTGCTCCTGCACGGCGAGCACGGGGGTGCCTGGCCGGTGCTCCGCCTGGCCGCGTCACTCGGGCTGGACACCCGGATCGGCCTGGAGGACACCCTGCTGCTGCCCGACGGCTCCCCCGCTCCGGGCAACGCCGCGCTCGTCGCCGTCGCGCGCGAGATCGTCGCCCGGAACGGGGGCTGACCCCGAGCGTTCCGGGCACCGTCAGCTCAGGCCGCCGACGCCGAGGAGCTCCAGGCGTTCGAGGGCGGTGCGGCGCGACGGGCCCGCGTGCGCGGCGCCGGCCGCCCACTCGCGCCACACCGGCCAGCGGCCGGTGTCCACGTCGTCGTGGTCGCCGTCGCAGTCGATCAGGCCGCGCACGGTCCGCCTGCGCTCCTCGCCGGCGGCACCCGGCCATTCCAGGTACTCGACCGACCAGGCGACACGCCGGTCGCCGCCCCGGGACGAGTGATGGAGGTGCGCGTCGAACGCCAGCACGTCGCCGGGCTCGGTCTCCAGGGCCGTGTCCGGGACGGGCAGCCCCGGGAGGAAGCCCTGGTTGGCGGGGTCCCGGGCCAGGTACCGCTCGACCCGCCGGGCGAAGGCCGGGTCGTGCGAGCCGGAGATGACGCGCAGCGCGCCGGTCGCGGCGGTACGCGGGTCGAGATGCAGGAGGAACTTGATCCCGCGCACGTCGGGCCCGACGTCGGTGTGCCAACCGGCGTTGCCGGTGAAGCAGGTCGCGATGCCCGGACCGGCCGGCACCGTCATCGTCCCGCACAGCTCGGTGGCGCCCTGGTAGAAGCGCGGGTCGTCGGCGATCAGCGACTGCGCGAACGGCGCGCGGTCGACCGCCAGCGGCAGGTAGTCGCCGGGGATGCCGCCCTCGTCGCCGGGGGCGGTGCCGATCCCGCCGAACGCGGCGCGCAGCTCGGTGGTCACCTCGGCGCGGAGGCGGGCCGCCTCGCCGGCCGTGAGCAGGCCGCGGAGCACCACGAAGCCGAAGGCCTCGTAGTGCGCGATGTCGTCATGGCTGAACACTCGGGTCTCCTTGGGTCGTCTCGGTGGGGTGCACGGCGATGCCGAGACGACGGCGGAGCCCTGGCGCGTCAGCGTCAGACGAAGCCGGAACCCATGATCCGACCCTACCCGCCGGCGCCGGGCTCGGCCCGGGCGTCGGCCAGCAGCCAGGCGTAGACGACCATGTGCAGTTCGAGGCGGTGCGCCGGGTCGGCCAGGTCGGTGCCGAAGAGGCCCTCGAGCTGGCGCATGCGGTAGCGGATGGTCTGCGGGTGCACCTGGAGGCGCGCCGCCACCTCGGTCGCGTTGAAGCCGCATTCGAGCGCGGCGAGCAACGTCTCGGCGAGCCGCCGCCGGTGCACCGGGCGGGCCTCCTGGAGGGGCGCGAGCCGGCGGGCCGCGACACGTTCGACCAGCTCGCGGTCGCGCATGAGGACCATGACCGGCATGTGCTCCTCGGCGACCACCAGGTCGGACGCGGCGATGACGCCGCGCCGGGTGAGGTCGAGCGCCTGGCGGGCCCAGCTCAGCGACTTGGCCACCTCGGTGAGCTCGACGGTCGGGCCGATCGCCGCGACCCAGCCGCGCAGCCCGGCGGTGAGGAGCCGGCGCCGGCCCGGGCCCTCGGGATCGGGCAGCACCAGGCACGGCTCGTCCAGGTGCAGGCCCACCAGGACGTCGGGCGGCGGGACCGGCCGGCCGGTGGCCGGGCCGCGCTCGACCAGGGCCACCGCGGCGACGGTCTGCGGCAGCGGCCAGCCCGCGTCGGCGGCCTGCTCCTTGATCGAGCGGAGCTGCGGGTCCGCGCCGATCAGCAGTTCGAGCAGGCGCCGGCGGCCCCCCTCGACCTGCCCGGCGGCGCGGGCCGAGGCCTCGGCGTGCCCCTCGGCGACCGCGCCCGCGATCTGGTCGAGGTAGACGAAGACCGCCTGGGCCACCAGGCCGGTGGCGGCGGGGGTGAAACCCTGGCTCTGCCGTTCCGACTCGGCCGTGAGCCGCTGGACGGCGATGCCCGCGCCGATGCGCATGGCGGCCTGCCAGGTCTCGAGGCTGCGGCCCTCCTTGGCCTCGCCGACCCCGATCTGCCGGTGGAAGTCGAGGATCTCGTCGGACGGCGCGTCCGGATCGATCATCAGGTCGATGAAGTGGCCGATCACCCACTCCACCGTCTGGCCGAGCACGTCGGCGTAGCGCGGGTCGTGCGGGCGCGCGTACTCCGGGAGTTCCCGCTCGATCTCGCGGACGGCGTCGCGCGCGATGCCGGGCACGTACTTGCGCAACGCCGCGGCCTTGGCCGGCACGCCGTCAACGGGCAGCCGGAGATCGATCAGACGACCCGGAACATCCAACGCCACACCCTCTCAACGTCGGTTCATAATTTGCCGCAAAACTCCGCGGGCTACTTGTCACCGACGTGACAACTCTCGTTCGGGGGGCGTGCGTTCACCCAGGTGAACGCGAGGCGTTCAGCGCACCAGCCCGGCCCGGCGCCAGAGCGGGCCGCTCACCATCCCGAGCTCGGCCAGGAACGGGACGATCTTCTCCCCCATCCAGAGGCGGGTGTCCTGGTGGTGCGGGTTGGCCAGCGCGATCCGCCGGCCGACGTGCGGCGGGATGCCGACGCTGCGATAGACCTCGGGGTCGACCATGTACTCCATCGCGGCGGTGGCGCCGAACGCGGCGACGGCCCGGTGCAGGGCCTGCCGGGCCCGGCCGACGCCGTCCATGCTGCGCACGATCTCCTCCCGCGCGTACCGCACGTGCCGGGCCTCCTCCACGACGTGGATGCGGCTGATCGTGCGGACGACCGGCTGCACGCGCTCGTCGTCCATCGTCTCGCGCTGGAACCGGTCGAAGAGCTCCTCGCCGACCAGGAAGATCGCCCACATCGAGGGGCCGCCGCCCAGCGCCTTGAACGCGCGGCCGAGGTTGTGCACCGCGCGCGGCACCCCGTACGCGGGCGTGCCGAGCTTGCCGAGCAGGCGGCCGAACATCACCGAGTGCCGCGTCTCGTCGCCGACCTCGGTCAGCGCGAACCGGGCGTGCGCGGTCCGCGGGTCCAGGTCGTAGATGTGCCGCATGAACAGCTGCATCAGGTTCAGCTCCAGCCAGACGCCGATCGCGGTCAGGCTGGCCAGCTCGTGCCGGGAGAGCTCGATGCGCTCCCGCTCCCCCAGGCGGTCCCAGGCCGGCGTCCCGTAGAGCGAGATCCGCTCGGGCGGCATGTAGGGCATGGTGGGATCGAACGGCGCGTCCCAGTCGACCTCGGTCCCGGGGTCGAACGAGGCGCGCGCGGCCGAACGCAGCAACCGGGTCGCGGTGACCTCGCGATCCCTGACCTGTCCGGTGGACGCCATGGAGTCTCCTTGCACGGCCGACGATCTGACATGAACCCATGTCAGACGAACTGACACGCAACGGTGTCAGATGAGGAACCGGGCCTCTACTCAACGGATGATGGGGAGCACGAGGTGGCCGACGCAGTTTCGGACAAGGCCCGCCGGTACGGCGGGCTCGACGCCGCGGAGCGCCGGAGCGCCCGGCGGACCCGGCTGCTGTCGGCGGGCCTGGAGCTCTTCGGCACCGCGGGCCACGCGTCGGTGTCGGTCAAGCAGGTCTGCCGCGAGGCCGGGCTGACCGAGCGGTACTTCTACGAATCGTTCAAGGACCGCGGCGACCTGCTGCGCGCGGTCTTCGACGAGCACATCCAGCGGGTCCGGCAGGCGACGGTCGAGGCGGTGGGCGCCGCCGAGCCACGGATCGAGGCGCAGGCACGGGCCGGCATGGAGGCGTTCATCCGCGCGGTCGCGGGCGACCGCCGCGTCGCCCGCGTCATCTTCCTCGAGGTCGTCGGCGTCAGCCCGGACCTGGAGGACCGGCGGCGCCGCGCGATCCACGACTTCGCCGAGTTCAACGCCGACCTGGCCGCGGGCCACCTCGGCATCACCGCGCCGCCGCGGCTGCGCATGGGCGCCCTCGCGCTCGCCGGCGGCATCATCGAGGTCATGGTCGACTGGACGCTCGGCTACCAGGAGGCCTCGATCGAGGAGATCATCGACCTCCTCACCACCCTCTTCCTGGCCGCCTACCGGCAGTTCGCCGCCGAGGTGGCCTGAGGCGCACGCCCCGGCGCGCCCCGCCCGCGCGCACGAGAACCCCCGCGCACACGAGAACCCCCGAGGCCGTCGGCCCGGCCCCGGGGGTCCCCGCTGTTCGTCCCGTGTGGTCCCGGTCGCGGACGACCGGGTCTGGACGCCCGGGTCTAGTAGACGCTCACGCCATAGACGCCGAGCGGCTCGGTGACGGGCTGGAAGAAGGTGGTGCCGCCCGTCGTGCAGTTGCCGCTGCCGCCGGAGGTGAGGCCGAGGGCGGCGGTGCCGGCGAACAGCGAGCCGCCGCTGTCACCGGGCTGGGCGCACACCGTGGTACGGATCATCCCGTACACGCTGCCCTGCGCGTAGTTCACGGTCTGGTTGAGCGCGGTCACCCGGCCGCTGCGGACACCGGTGGTGCTGCCGCTGCGGCGGACGGTCTCGTTGACGACCGCGTTGCGGGCGGAGGTGATCTCCTGGGAGCCCGAGTACAGGTAGACCGTGCCGGGCTTGGCGATCGAGGTGTTGGTGTAGCGGACGATGCCGTAGTCGTTGCCGGGGAAGCTGGTGCCCGTACGGGTGCCGAGCACGGTGCCGCCCGAGCTCGCGTACCAGGTGGCACCGATGTTGGTGCAGTGGCCGGCGGTCAGGAAGAACTGCGTGCCGGCGCTGTTGCGCACGTTGAAGCCGAGCGAGCAGCGGGAGCCACCGGTGTAGATGGCCTGGCCACCGGCGATCGTCGTGCTGAACGTGCCCGCCACCTTCTCGAGCCGTACGGCGGATCCGTGGGCGGCCGCGGCGTTGCGCACCTTGGCGAGCTTGGCGCCGGTGACCGACTCGTCGTAGGAGAGGACGACCTGGTTGGTGGTCGTGTCGACGGCCCAGGCCGTGCCGGCCACCTTGGCCGTGCGGCCGAGGCTGGCGGTGACCTGGTCGAGGGCGGCGCCGCTGCGGGCGACGCTCTTGGCCACGGCGCCGGCCGCGCGGACCTGCCGGGCCGCGTCGGCGTCGGACACCGTGACGACGAGCTTGCCGCCGTCGAGGTACGAACCCGCGCTGCGGGAACCGAGCTTGCCGGCCAGGGCCGCGGCCAGCGTGCTCGCATCGGACGAGGACGTCGCGGACGGGGCCGCCGCGGCCTGCGCGGCCGGAACGGCGGTCAGCATGGCGGCCGCGGTGGCGGCGGTCAGGCTCACGACAGTGACGGGGCGGATGGGTCTCATCCTCACTGTGCCTCCAGTGAGTCAGAACGTGTCCGGGTGACGCGCTCCGAGTCATGAGAATCGTGAAGAAGCCTCGTATTGCCGACAAGGGGAGAATTGTGCTCAATAGCCTGACTTCATCTGGCAACCCTGCGCAAGCCCCATGTCAGGAAGTCCTGGATCGTTCCAGCTCCTGCCCTGGTCGGCCATCTGACCGGATCCGGCCACGATCACCCTCTTGAACTCCCCTGGCCGCAAATCCCGGCCGTCCGCCCGGAACGCATGGAACACATTTCAGTGGGCAGGGGCGGTGATGTACCGAAAACAATCGAAAGGCGTGAATCATGGGTTTCCTTGACAAGATCAAGAACAAGATGCAGAAGTCGAAGGGCCGGGCCAAGGAGCAGGCAGGACGCGACTCGGGCGACCCCAACCTGGAGGCCGAGGGCCGCAAGGACCGCATGGCCGGTGGCACCAAGCAGGTCGGCGAGCAGGCCAAGGACGCGGCCAAGGAGGCCCGCGACACCTTCCGGCGGTGACGCCGGCGCGCACGGTCGGGTGGGGGGGGGGGGGGGGGCGCCCCCCCCCCCCCCCGGGCGACCCCCAAACACGGGCACAACCCATGGGACCACCACGGAGCCACCGGGGGTTGGTGGGTTGCCACGACCC
>NZ_JBEYUA010000012.1:0-59872 GCF_040643285.1 Spirillospora sp. NPDC047279 | reverse complement strand
GTCGGTTCGTCGGCGGCCGGCCGCCGACGAACCGCCGCCGGGAACTCCAAGAATCTCGGCTCACACCCTTGGCAACCAAGCGTACTCGCGCGATGCTTTTGTGTTACCAGAGCGCCGATTGCGAGGTCGCCGTGAGAGACACCGTCGTCGACATGGTCGTGGTGGAGGGGTTGCGGCACACCACCGTGCTGCTCACCGGGGAGATGGACCGCATGTCGTCCCCCACCGTGCAGCTGCGGCTCCGCCGCCTCGCCACCACGACGGGCCGCCCGCTGGTCCTGAACCTGAGCGGGGTGTCGTTCTTCGACGCCGAGGGCCTGCGGGCGGTGTCGGCCACGGCGCGGCGCTGCGAGGAGCGCGGGATCGGGCTCGCCGCCGTCGGGGTGCGGCCGTTCGCGGCGAAGATGTTCCACATCCTGCGGCTGCACGAGCGCATCCCGCTGTGCGCCACCGAGACCGAGGCGTTGTGGTGCCTCCTCCCGCCCACCGACGCCGAGCTCGCCGCCTGGCTCGACGGCGAGACCCCGTAGGCGGGATGCTCCGGAGCCGGGGCTCCTCAGATCAGGCGCTCCTTCAGGTGTCGGCCTCCTGACCGGGTTGCTGCACCACCTCGCGCACCACGATCTCGTCGAGCCGGCGCTCGACGATCGCCCCGACCGGCCAGTCGCGCACCAGGATGCGCAGCTCGGCGGCCTCGTGCTCGGCGTACGAGGCGTCGTATCCCTGCTGCTCGAGACTGGACCTGATCGCCTCGACGTAGTCGTCGTCGGAGAAGCCGGGGATCTCCCGGATCATGGCGGTGGTGGTGGCCCGGTGCGAGTTGAGCCCGGCGAAGGCGCGGCCGCAGCCGCAGCCGCCGTCGGGGTCCTGCCGGTCGCTGGCGCAGACGACGCCGATGTGCACCAGCTCCCCCTCGACGCACCAGTCGAAGTCGTTGTGACGGTAGCCCTGGGTGACGTTCGTGGCGGTGAGCAGTTTCAAGGCCCGGCCCCCTTCGTGTCGCGCCCACCGTACGACGCGGGTCCGACATCTCACGGCGAATCACGGAATCCCCTGGTCGTGCGTGATCCATCGGCCTGACGTAGCGTCGTGGTCATGAACGATGTCCTGGTCCGGACCGACGGCGCCGTCACGACGATCACGATGAACCGGCCGCGGCGCCGCAACGCGCTGTCGCGGGACTTCCTGCTCCAGCTCACCGAGGCGTTCCGCGCGGCGGGGCGCACGGACGCGCTGGGCATCGTGCTCGCCGCCAACGGCCCGGTGTTCTCGGCCGGGCACGACTTCGCCGACATGGCGGGCGCCTCCCACGAGGACGCGCGCGACCTGCTCCAGACGTGCACGGAGCTGATGCGCACGATCCAGTCGGTGCCGCAGGTCGTGGTCGCCCAGGTGCACGGGCTCGCCACCGCCGCGGGCTGCCAGCTCGCCGTCACCTGCGACCTGGTGGTGGCGGGCGACGAGGCGGGCTTCGCGGCGCCGGGCGGCAAGGGCGGCTGGTTCTGCCACACCCCGATGGTCGCGATCTCGCACAACGTCGGGCGCAAGCGCGCCGTGGAGATGGCGCTCACCGGCGACGTGGTGGACGCGCGCACGGCGTACGAGTGGGGCATGGTCAACCGCGTGGTCCCGGCGGCCGGCCTGGAGAAGGCCACCCGCGAGCTGCTCGACCGCGCCACCCAGGGCAGCCCGCGCAGCAAGGCGCTCGGCAAGCAGGCGATGTACGCGATGCTCGACCGCACCGAGGCCGACGCCTACACCTACGCGATCGAGGTCATGGCGGCCGCCAGCCAGACACCGGAGGCCCAGGAGGGGATGGCCTCGTTCCTGGAGAAGCGCCGCCCCGAATGGCCCGCCTGAGGCCCGGCGCCCCGGCGCGCATCCGGGTCATCGCCGTGACGGACGGACGACGGGAAGCACCCACGGTGATCGTTCGATAACGTGGAGTGGAACGGCCGGCGGCGGAATCGGGGGAACGTGTCGACCAGCCATCGTCCCGTGCTCGTCCTCGCCCTCGTGGCCCTGGCCTACGCGGCGGCCCAGCTGATCGTCGGCGTGGCGCGCGTCCCGCTGGACCTCGACGAGGCCGTCTATCTCAGCCAGTTCTCGCCGCGCGTCCCGGCGATCCCCTACGCGGCGCACCGCTCCCCCGGCGAGGCGCTGGCCGCCGCCCCCGTGGTCCCGTTCACCTCCTCGGTCACGGTCATCCGCGTCTACTTCGCGGCGCTCTCCGCCCTCCTGCTCTTCCTGGCCTTCCTCCCCTGGCTGAAGGTCCTGCGCGGCATGGCCGCCCCGCTGGCCGCGGCGCTCTTCGCGTTCACCTGGCCGGCCCTGCGCTTCGGCGGCGCCGTGCTCCCCAACCAGCTGGTCGCGATCGGCGCCGTCGCCGCCGTGGGCCTCCTGGTCCGCGACAGCCGCCTGGGCCTCGCCCTCGTCGTCGCCGCGCTGACCCTGCTGCGGCCGACCGACGCCGTCACCATCGCCCTGGTGCTGCTGGTCGCCGCGCTCGTCCTGCGCCGCACCAGGACCGCGGCCTCGATCTGCCTCGGCCTGGCCGCCGGGGGCCTGTGGTGGGTCATCGAGGCGTACGCCCGGTTCGGCGGCCCCGCCACCCGGCTGCGGGCCATCTCCTCGGTCAACCAGACCGAGGGCCTGCACTTCGAGCTGTTGCGCTACTGGGCGACCGTCAGCGGCGGCAAGGAGACCTGTCTCCCGTCGACCGCCGGCTGCGGCCCCATCTCCCCTGCGGCGGTCCTCTGGTGGGCGGGAGGGGCGGCCCTGGTCGTCCTGGGCCTGGTCATGACCCGCCACCGCCGGCCGGTGGCGCTCTGCGCCATCACCGCCGCGTTCTCCGGGGCCGCCTACCTCGTGCTCTCCGACTGGGCGGTGCCCCGCTACCTCCTGCCGGTGTTCGCCCTGCTGTCCGTGCCCGCCGCCGAGGGCCTGATGGCGCTCGTCCGCTCCGGCCGTCCGGCGGTACGGGTCCTGGCGTGGGCGGCGGCGTTCGCGGCGTTCCTGCACGTGGACTTCCAGCTGGTGATGGCCAAGCGGGCCGCCGACCAGGCGACCGCCGCGCTGACCCCCGCGGTCCGGGCGGCCGGGGCCCTACGCCGCGACGGCGTCGACGGCCACTGCGCGGTCATCGGCCGGTACGCCCCGCAGATCGCCTTCGACCGCGCCTGCCATGCCGCCGACATGCGCGACGGCGTCCCGCCCCGCGACGCGCACAACGACCTCACGACCGCCAACGTCGAACGCCTCCGCCGCCGGGGCCTGCGCGTCGTCATCGCCGCGTCCCCGGCCGACGTCCGGTCCGGCGCCCCGGTCGCCGCCTGGCGGGAGCTGCCGGTCCCCGGCTCCCCGGACCTGCGCCTCTACCTCTCGCCGGGCCGCTGACGGCCGCCGCGCGTCCAACCATCGATTCCCGGCATTTGGACTCCGACCGGCGTGGGCACGGTTGTCCACAGGGGTCGTGGTCAGGAGAGACCGGGACATACGATCTCCTCACCCTCGTAGCCCAACGGCAGAGGCGGACCATTTAAAACGGTCTTGTTGTCGGTTCGAATCCGATCGAGGGTACGAGGCGCCGCCCCGGCGTCAGGGCACGTTCCAGAGCCTGACCGTGCCGTCGGTGGAGGTGCTGGCGAGCAGCCCGCCGTCGGGGCTGAAGTCGACCCCGCTGATGATCGACGTCGGCCGGTGGCCGGAGTACACGACGGCCGGGTCGCGGTCGCCACGTCCCACAGCCGTGTGGTGCCGTCCAGGGCGCTCCTGCCGGCCGGCGTCCCGCCGTCCCGGCTGAACGCCACCGAGCCGATGGCCTTCCGGTGGCCTTCCGGTGGCCTTCCGGTGGCCTTCAAGGTACGGACCTTGCGGGCCGAGGCCACGTCCCAGAGCGTGATCTCGGTGCGTTCGCCCCACGCCACCCGCTGTTGGTCAGGGTCACGGCTCGTGACAGCAGGGCCCCGAGGGAGCGCAGGGTGAAGCGGTACCGCGGTTGCGTAGGGCGGGCGGGACTCGAACCCGCGACCCAGGGATTATGAGTCCCCTGCTCTGACCAGCTGAGCTACCGCCCCAGGGCGGGCCCGTGGACCGCTGTGACCAGGTGTGGGGCGCGCCGCGGGCCATGATAGCGGCGCGGTCTTTCCCGGGGCCACCGCGTAAACCCCCATCCGACTCAGGGAGGGCCGCGATGTCATACCCGGGCGCGAGTGACGGGGATGGTGACCGGTCGGTAGGGTCCGCCTATGTCCAGAATCCCCGGCCGGCTCGCCGCTCTCATGATGGCCCTCTGCGCGCTGACGGCTGTCACCGCGTGTTCGGGCGGAGACGACAAGCCCGGCGACACGCCCGCCGCGAACCAGCCCGACGGCAGCCCGACGCTCCAGCAGGCCTCGACCGCGATGGCCGGGCTCAAGAGCGTGGCGTTCACGCTGGCCACCGAGGACAAGCCGCCGATCATGGTCAAGAGCGGCGACATCAAGCTGCTCAAGAGCGGTGACGCCGAGGGGACGCTGCAGATCACCCAGTCCGGGCAGTCGGTCGAGATGAAGATCGTCGCGGTGGGCGACAGCATCTACATCAAGGGCGTGACCGGGGGCTGGCGCAAGGTTCCGAAGACGATGGCGGCGGCGCTGTACGACCCGTCGGCGGTGCTGGACCCCAACCGCGGGATCTCCAAGCTGCTGACGACGGTCGCCGGCCCCAAGGTCGAGGGCACCGAGAAGATCAACGGCAAGGACGCCGACCGGGTGCGGGGCACGCTGCCCAAGGACACGCTGGGCGGGCTGATCCCCGGCATCACCTCCGACATCCAGGGCCAGGTCTGGATCAACAAGGCCGACCACCGGCTGGTCCGGGTCAAGGCCGAGATCCCGCCCGTGGCGAGCGGCGGCGACAAGGGCTCGGTGATCATCAACTTCACCGAGTTCGACGCGCCCTACACCTTCAAGGCGCCCCAGTAAGCCATGGCCGACCGCCGGATCGCCATCGGCGTCGGCGGCGCGGTCGTGCTGCTGGCCGCGCTGGACGCCTACGTCATCACCACCATCCTGGTCACCGTCGTCCAGGACCTCGGCATCCCGATCAACCGGCTGGAGCGGATCACGCCGGTGCTGACCGGGTTCCTGCTCGGCTACGTGGCGGCGATGCCGCTGCTCGGCCAGTTGTCGGACCGGTTCGGCCGGCGCGCGGTGCTCCAGGTCTGCCTGCTGTTCTTCGCGGTCGGCTCGGCGATCACCGCGTTCGCGCACGGGGTGCCGCTGCTGACCACCGGCCGGGTGGTCCAGGGCATCGCCGGCGGCGCGCTGCTGCCGGTGACGATGGCGCTGGCCGGTGATCTCTGGGAGGAGCGCAAACGCCCGGTGGTGCTCGGCACCGTGGGCGCCGCGCAGGAGCTCGGCAGCGTGCTCGGCCCGCTGTACGGGGTGGCCGTCGCGGCCGCGTTCGACGACTGGCGCTGGATCTTCTGGATCAACCTGCCGCTCACCGCGGTCGCGATGGTCGCGATCCATTTCACCGTGCCCGGCGGCGGGCGCGAGCGGGCGGCGGAGCGGCCCGGCGTGGACGTGGTCGGCGGCGTCCTGCTGGCGCTCGGGCTGGGGTTGCTGGTCGGCGGGCTCTACAACCCCGAGCCCGAGGAGTCGGCGCTGCCGCCGTGGGGCCTCCCCGCGGTCGGCGCCGGCGTGGTGGTGCTGGTGTTGTTCGTGCTCTGGGAGGCGCGGGCCAGGACCAGGCTGCTCGACCTCACCGGGGTCCGGCGCGGGCCGCTGTTCGCGACGCTCGGCGTGAGCCTGCTGTCGGGCGCGGCGCTGATGGTCACGCTGGTGGACGTGGTCCTCGTCGCCCAGACGCTGCTGGAGAAGGACTCGGTCGACGGCGCGCTCATGCTGACCCGGTTCCTGGTCGCGCTGCCGGTGGCGGCGGTCGCGGGCGGTTTCGTGGCGCGTCGCGTCGGCGACCGCCGGCCGATGGTCGCGGGGATGGCGGTCTCCGCCGTGGGCTTCCTGCTGATCTCGGGCTGGCCGGCCGATCTGGAGAACGCCTCGTACGGCCCGATCCCCCGGATGGACGCCGACCTGATCGTGACCGGCCTCGGCCTCGGCCTGGTCATCGCGCCGGTGTCGTCGGCGGTGCTGCGTTTCGTGCCCGCCGCGCAGCACGGCGTCGCCTCGGCGGCCGTGGTGGTGGCGCGGATGATGGGCATGCTGCTGGGGATCTCGGCGCTGTCCGCCTGGGGTTTCTACCGCTTCCGGTCGCTGACGGCCGACCTGCAGATGCCGCTGCCGTTCGACGAGGGCTTCAAGGAGAAGCTCGCCGCGTACCAGGAGGCTCTGAAGGAGGCGCTGCGGACCCAGTACCAGGAGATGTTCTGGGTGACGGCGGCGCTGTGCGTGATCGGCGCCCTGCTGGCCCTCATGGTCACGTCTCGCGAGGAGGCGTCCGGAACGCCGGATTCCAGTCAGGAAGAACTCTTGACACACTGATCGTCCCGATGCGAAGTTGACCAACTGACCGCTTGGTCATGTCCGTACCCGTGCACCGGGACGGCATCGGGGAGGCCTCGCATGGACCTGACGATCGAGTCGCGCCCGGGAACGACCGTCCGTTCCAAGCTGGCCGCGCACGGCCTGCGCATGACGGTGCGGCCGTTCCTGGCGGTGTGGCCGCTGAGCCCGCGCGGGCTGCGCCCGGCGTTCGCGATCGACCTCGCCGCGCCGGTGGCGCTGCCCGCACCGCGCTGGGCCGAGGTGGAGCGGGTCAGGTTCCGCGACTTCCAGGCCGAGTGGGTACGCGGGCCCGAGAGCGCCGTCGACAGGGTGGTCCTGTACTTCCACGGCGGCGGGTTCTTCTCCTGCGGGCTGCGCACCCACCGGCGCATGATCGCCCGGATCGCGTCGGCGTCCGGCGCCCCCGTTCTCTCGGTGGCCTACCGTCAGCTCCCGGCCGCGCCGCTCACGGTCTCGGTGGCCGACTGCGTGCACGCGTACCGCTTCCTGCTGGAGAAGGGGTACGACCCGGAGCGCATCGTGGTCGCGGGCGACTCGGCGGGCGGGTTCCTGGCGTTCGCCGCCATCCAGCAGGCCCTCAAGGAGGGGCTGCCGGCGCCCGCCGGCATCGTGGCGATGGCGCCGCTGACCGACCTCGACCACACCACCAAGGTCTCGCACGCGAACGCCAGGCTCGACGCCTACCTGCCCGCGCGGCGGGTGGAACGGCTGGCCGGGCTGCTCACCGAGGGCGCGGTGCCGCTCGACCCGATGGTCTCGCCGGTCAACGGTGACCTCACCGGCCTGCCGCCGGTGCTGATCCAGGTCGGCTCGACCGAGATGTTGCGCCCGGACGCCGAGCTGATGGCCGACCGGCTGAACGCGGCGGGCGTGCCGTGCAGGCTCCAGGTCTGGGAGGGCCAGGTCCACGTGTTCCAGGTCTTCGCCGACCTGGTGCCGGAGGGGCTGGCCGCGCTGCACGAGGTCGGCGCGTTCATCCGCGAGCGCACCACGCCGAAGGTCGGGCGGATCACCGGGCGCCGGCCGCGTCCCCGCCCGCGCCGCCGGGCCAGGAACGTCGCCGCCTGACAGCACCGCCGGGACAGCACCGCCGGGACGGCACCGCCGGACGTCCGGCCGGCACATCCGACACGCCCGGCCTGGCACGCGCCGCTCCAGGTCGTCCACTAATTGGCGGTCTGTCCGGTTGGGCGGGGCATCGGGGGGAAGCCTGTGACGACCACCCCCTGCACGACGACGAGACGGACCTGCCATGGAGCGGCTGAGCGGACTGGACGCCGGATTCTTCTTCGCCGAGTCGGAGAACACCCCCCTGCACATCGCGTCGGTGACGGTCTTCGAGGGACCGGCGCCCACGTACGGGGAGGTGGTCCGGGCGGTGATCGCCAAGCTGCCGAAAGTGCCGCGATACCGCCAGCGCGTGCGTGCCGTGCCGCTGCACCTCGGGCGCCCCGTCTGGGTCGACGACCCGCACTTCAACATCCTCTACCACGTGCGCCACACCGCGGTCCCCAAGCCCGGCGGGCCGGAGGAGCTGCGCAACCTCGCCGGCCGGGTGTTGTCGCAGCGCCTCGACACCGCCAAGCCCCTGTGGGAGATCTGGCTGGTCGAGGGACTGGAGGACGGCCGCTGGGCGCTCATCACCAAGGTGCACCACTGCGTGGTGGACGGCGTCGGCGGCGTCGACCTCATGACCACGCTGTTCGACATCTCCCCCGACACCGGCCCGCCGGAGGCGACCGGCATCCCCGAGCCCGAACGGCAGCCGTCCTCCCTCGAACTGCTCGCCGACACCGCGCGCACCGCGGTCGCCGAGCCCGCCCGGCAGGTGGCCGCGCTGCCGGGAGCGGCGCGGCGGCTGCTGAGCACGAGCACGCTGCGCCGCGTCGGCATCGACGTGCCCGCGACGATCGGGCGGCTGGCCCGGTCGACCACCGGTTCGCTGAACGGCACGGTCGGCCCGCACCGGCGCTGGATGTGGATCCACGCCGACCTCGACGAGATCCGTACCGTGCGCAAGGCGTTCGGCGGGACCGTCAACGACGTCGTCCTGACGGCGGTCACGGCGGGCTTCCGCGAGCTGCTCGACGCGCGCGGCGAGCTGGAGGAGGGCACGCGGGTGCGCACGCTCGTGCCGGTGTCGGTGCGCGCGCGGAGCGAGCGCGGCGAGCTCGCCAACAAGGTCTCCGGCGTGCTGGTCAACCTGCCGGTGGGCGAGGGGGACCCGCGCCGGCGGCTCTTCGAGATCCGCAACCAGATGAACGAGGTCAAGCGCACGCACGAGGCGGCTGGCGGCGAGGCGCTCGCCCTGCTCGCCGGGTTCGCGCCGACGCTGATGGCGCTGGGGTCCCGGTACGCGCTCAGCCACAGCCAGCCGATCATGCAGACCGTGGTGACCAACGTGCCCGGCCCGCCGTTCCCGCTGTACGTGCTGGGGCGCAGGCTCGTCGGGCTCTACCCGTTCGTGCCGCTCGCGCTGGGCATGCGGGTCGGCATCGCGCTCTTCTCGTACGAGGGGCGGCTCACGTTCGGGCTCACCGGCGACTTCGACGGGATGCCCGACCTGAACGTGCTGGCCGACGGCATCCGCGCGGGGTTCGACGACCTCGTCAAGCTCGCCGGCGACGGCTGAACCCAAACCTCGCAGAGGACCATTGTCCGCATGTGGTCGCTCATCCCGGGCCACGCCATGCACAACCACCGCGTTCTTCACTCGGCCGACACACGTCCTGGTTAGCGTGACGTGCCGACTTCGGGCACCGAATCCGGCATTACCCGACAGTAGTCCGTACCCAGGTGACAACTGTCAGGTCGAGTCAGTGCATTTGTCAGAGATCGCCCCACGGGTGTTGGGTTGGACCGCCGCCACCGACCCCGAGTGACGCCCTTCCCCCGACCCGGTGGCAGAGAGACGGTGAGGCCGTGCAACGGATGAGCGGACTGGACGCCAGCTTCTACCTCCTGGAGGACGAGAACACTCCCCTGCACGTGGCATCGGTGATCGTGTTCGAGGGCCCGGTGCCGAAGTACGGCGACCTGATCAGGGCGATCGTCGCCAAGCTCCCGCTCGTTCCGCGGTACCGGCAGCGGGTGCGCCCGGTGCCCCTGCATCTCGGCCGGCCGGTCTGGGCCGACGACGCGCACTTCCAGGTGCTCTACCACGTCCGCCACACCGCGCTCCCCGCCCCCGGCACCGACGAGCAGCTGCGCAACCTCGCCGGCCGCGTCCTCGCGCAGCGCCTGGACCCCGACAAGCCGCTGTGGGAGATCTGGCTCGTCGAGGGCCTCACCGACGGCCGCTGGGCGATGATCGCCAAGGTGCACCACTGCATGGTCGACGGCGTCGCCGGGATGGACCTGGCCACCGTCCTGTTCGACCTGGAGCCCGACTACGAGCCGCCGGGCGAGCCCGATCCCTGGGAGGCCGCGCCCGGGCCGTCGGCCCTGGAGCTGCTGCGCGACTCGGCGCAGCGCGCGGTGACCCAGCCGATCCGCCAGACCCGCGACGTGGCGCGCAGCCTCGGCATCCCGCGCGTGGTCGGCCTCGACAACGTGATCCGCGTGCTGGACGGCGGCCTCGGCTCGCTGACCGCCTCCGGCCCCGGCCGCGACGTGCGCGACTTCGCCCTCGGCCTGACCCGCGCCACCGCGCGGTTCGTCCACCCGTCGGCCGGGTCGCTCAACGGGCCGATCGGCCCGCACCGGCGCTGGTGCTGGCAGCAGGCGCCGCTGGACGACGTCAAGACCATCCGCAGGGCGCTCGGCGGCACGATCAACGACATCGTGCTGGCCACCGTCACCGCCGGTTACCGCGACCTGCTCAACGCGCGCGGCGAGCTCACCCACGACACGTGCGTGCGGTCGGCGGTGCCGGTCTCGGTCCGCGCCACCGACGAGCAGGGCGTGCTCAACAACCGGGTGGCGGCGGTGTTCGTCAACCTGCCGGTCGGCGTCGACGACCCGCTCGAACGGCTGCGCCGCATCCGCGAGCAGACCGACGACGTCAAGGGCAGCAACCAGGCCGCCGGCACCAAGGCGCTGACCCGCCTGACCGACACCGCCGTGGCGCCCGCGCTGCTCTCGCTGGCCGCGCGGCTGCCGGTACGGCTGCGCCAGGACCTGGTGCAGACGGTCACGACCAACGTGCCCGGCCCCAACTTCCCGCTGTACATGCTGGGCCGCCGCGTGCTGGAGCTGCATCCGTACGTCCCCCTCACCGGCGGCATCCGGGTCGCGACGGCGATCGTGTCCTACTGCGGGCGGCTGCATTTCGGCATCACCGGCGACTTCGACGCGATGCCCGATCTGGACATGCTCGGTAAGGGCGTCGAGGGCGGCTTCGGCGAGCTCCTCGAAGAGGCCGTCAAGCGCCGCTAGGTCCAGAACCGCCGGTCGGCCACCGGGCGGAGGGCAGAAATCGGGGCCGGGTCTGTGCCCGTCATGCGAATCGGGAATATCCTGGTGAAAGATGGCTAAATGCCTCTTACCGGGAGTTTGCTCCCCGGGGAGGTGACGAGGATGGGCAGACCCGGCGCCGGTCAGCGGTGCTCGCCCGCCAGGAGGTTGTGGCGGCGGCTGGGGCTGGAGCACAACGAGCTCCGCCGCCGGATCGACCGCGTCCAGCGGCGTACCGCCCTCGCGCTCCTCGCCCTCTTCCTGCTCGCCGCGCCGCCGTTCGCCCTGTGGTGCGCGTCCTGGTCGTACGACGCGGGCACCCGGGCCGAACGCGCCGAGCACGCCGACCGCGCCCGGGTGACGGCGACCGTCCTGTCGACCGGCGGGGTCGGCACCACCGGCGACCGCTACGTCCACGAGACGGTGCAGGCCCGGTGGACGGGCCCGGACCGCAGGCCGCACACCGGGGCGCTGCCCAGCTGGAAGGGCGCGAAGGCCGGCGACACCAGGGCCATCTGGGTCGACCGGGCGGGCGAGGTCTCGATGCGGCCGCGGCCGCACAGCCGGACGGTCACCGACGCCGCGTACGCCGCGTTCGCCGCGTTCGCCGCGGGCGGCGTCCCGATACTGGGCGTGTACGCGCTGTTCCGGCACCGGTTCGACCGGATCAGGGACGCCGAGTGGGAGGCCGGCTGGGCGCGGATGGACACCGACGCCGGCCACAACCGCCCTTCCTGACGACCGCCCTTCCTGACGACCGCCATTCCCGGCGACGGACCTTCCTGACGAGGGCGTGTCAGTGTTTACTTATCCGCATGGCTGATCCGCGGGTGATCATCGTCGGTGCCGGCATGTCCGGGCTCTGCATGGCGATCAAGCTGAGGCAGGCGGGCGTCGGCGACATCACGATCTACGAGAAGGCCGGGGCGGTCGGCGGCACCTGGCGCGACAACACCTATCCGGGCCTGACCTGCGATGTCCCGTCGCGCTTCTACCAGTTCTCGTTCGCCACCAACCCCGAGTGGACGCACCTCTACTCCCCCGGTCCCGAGATCTGCGCCTACCTCGACGACATCGCCGACCGCTTCGACGTCCGGCGCCACATCGTCTTCGGCACCGAGGTCACCGCCGCCCGGCACACCGGCGGGCGCTGGCACGTCGAGACCTCGGCGGGCGGCACGGACGAGGCCGACTTCCTCGTGACCGCGACCGGCGTGCTGCACCATCCCCGCCACCCCGACATCCCCGGCCTCGGCACGTTCGCGGGCGCGACGTTCCACTCCGCGCGCTGGGACCACGACGTCCCGCTGCGCGGCCGCCGCGTCGCCGTCGTCGGCACCGGCTCGACCGGCGTGCAGATCACCGCCGACCTGGCCGGCACCGCGGGCCGCCTGCTGCTCTTCCAGCGCACCGCGCAGTGGATCCTGCCGGCACCCAACCGCGCGTACAGCAGGTTCACCCGCGCCGCGCACCGCCGTCTGCCCGTGCTCGACCGCCTCGGCTACCGCTGGCACGAGACCGTCATCAGCAAGGTGCTGTCCCAGGCCATCATCAAGCCCGGCTGGCAGCGCCGGCTCATCGGCGCGATGTGCCGCCGCAACCTCAACAAGGTCGCCGACCCGGACCTGCGCCGCAGGCTGACACCGCCCGACGAGCCGATGTGCAAGCGCCTCATCGCCTCCGGCGGCTTCTACGACGCGGTCCAGCGCGACGACGTCGAGCTGGTCACCGACACGATCTCGCACGTCGAGCCGCGCGGGATCGTCACCGCGGACGGCCGGCTGCACGAGGCCGACGTGCTGGTGCTGGCGACCGGGTTCGACGCGCACGCCTACGTCCGCCCGATGGGGCTGGTGGCGCCCGACGGCCGCACGCTCGAGGAGGCCTGGCGGGACGGCCCGCGCGCCTACCGGACCGTCGCGCTCCCCGGCTTCCCCAACCTCTTCTTCCTGATGGGCCCGCACAGCCCGATCGGCAACTACTCCCTGATCGCGATCGCCGAGGCGCAGGCCGGCTACATCACCGGCTGGATCAGGCGCTGGCGGGCCGGGCTGGTCACCTCGATGGCGCCCCGGGCCGACGCGACCGAGGCCTACAACGAGGCGATGCGGCAGGCGATGCCCCGGACGATCTGGACCAGCGGCTGCGCCAGCTGGTACCTCGGCAAGGACGGCCTGCCCGAGTTGTGGCCGTGGACGCCGCGCGACCACGCCCGCATGCTCAGCACGCCCGAGTTCGCCGAGTTCGACGTCTCCTGACGACGCGGCGTCTCACGAGAACGCGCGTCTCACGAGAACGCGCGTCTCACGAGAACGCGCGTCTCCCCGGAGCCCGGGGTCTCACGAGGCGCGGGCGCGCACGCGGGACGAAGCGGGGACGACCAGCGGGCTCCCGGTCTCGGGGCAGTCGATGACCCGGCACGGCAGGCCGAAGACCTGCTCGACCAGGTCGGCGGTGACGACCGTGCCGGGGTCTCCCTCGGCGACGATCCGGCCCTCGCGCATCGCGATCAGGTGGGTGGCGTACCGCGTGGCTTGGTTGAGCTCGTGCAGCACGGCGACGACCGTGCGGCCCTCCTCGTGCAGCCGCGCGCACAGGTCGAGGATCTCGATCTGGTGGGCGATGTCGAGGTAGGTGGTCGGCTCGTCCAGCAGCAGGATCGGGGTCTGCTGCGCGAGCGCCATCGCGATCCACACGCGCTGCCGCTGGCCGCCCGACAGCTCGTCCACGTAGCGGTCGGCGAGGTCGTCGACGCCGGTGGCGGCCATCGCCTCCAGCACGACCCGCTCGTCCTCCCGCGACCACTGCCGCAGCAGGCCCTGGTGCGGGTACCGGCCGCGGGCCACCAGGTCGGCGACCGAGATCCCGTCCGGCGCGATGGACGTCTGCGGCAGCAGGCCGAGCGTGCGGGCCAGCTTCTTGGCCGGCCACGCCCCGATCCGCTCGCCGTCCAGCACGACCGTCCCCGCCGACGGCTTGAGGATGCGGGCGAGGGCGCGCAGCAACGTCGACTTGCCGCACGCGTTCGGGCCCACGATCACGGTGAACGAGCCGTCCGGCACGACGACGTCGAGGCCCTCGGCGATGACGCGCCGGTCGTAGGCCAGGGTGAGGCCCTCGCCGGTCAGCCGCGCGGGCACGTCGTCCCGCGGCACGGTGCCGTCCTGCGGAGTGACGCCGCCCCGGGGAGAGACGTCGTCCTGCGGAGTCGCGTCGTGCTTCATATCCGTCCCGTCTTACGTTCCGTGGCCAGCAGCCACACGAGGTATCCGCCGCCGAGCAGCCCGGTCACCACGCCGACCGGGAGCTGGTGGCCGGGGAAGAGCCGCTGCCCGGCGAAGTCGGCGGTCACCAGCATCGCCGCGCCCAGGCAGGCCGCGGGCAGGAGGTTGGGGCCGGGCGCGCGGGTGAGCCGCCGCGCCAGCTGCGGCGCGGTCAGCGCGACGAAGTTGACGGGGCCGGCCGCGGCGGCGGCGAACGCCGCGAGCAGCACCGCCGCGCCGAGCAGGACCAGCCGCACGCGCTCGATCCGGACGCCCAGGCCGTGCGCCGCGTCGTCGCCCATCTCCAGCATGCGCAGCTGGCGCCCGCACCCGACCATGACCAGCGGGATCAGCACCGCGAGCGCGACGAGCACCGGTGCCGCGTCCGCCCAGTCGCGGCCGTCCAGGCTGCCGGTGATCCACAACACCGCGCGCGCCGCGTCGGTGAGCTCGGCCTCGGTGATGAGGTAGCCGTTCACGCCGGTGAGGATCGCGGCGACGCCGACGCCGACGAGGATGAGCCGCTGCCCGTGCGCGCCGTGGCGCCCGGTCAGGACCAGGACGAACAGGCCGGTGAGGATGCCGCCCGCGACCGCGCCGGCCGCCGCGGCCAGGCTGCCCGCGCCGAACAGCACGATCGCGGCGAGCACGCCCGTGGCGCTGCCCTGGGTGAAGCCCAGCAGGTCGGGGCTGCCGAGCGGGTTGCGCGACAACGACTGGAAGATCGCTCCGGCCATGCCGAGCGCGGCGCCGACGGCGAGCCCGGTGACGGCGCGCGGCAGCCGGATCTCGTTGACGATGAACGAGTCGGCCGGGTGGCCGTTGCCCAGCAGCGTCCGCACGACCTGGCCGGGGCTCAGCTGGAAGTCGCCGCTGCCGATGACCAGCACCGCGACGCCGAGCCCGGCGACGAGGAACGCCGCGCAGGCCAGGACGGCGCGCGGCTGGAACCGCAACGAGAGGCCCCCGGCGGTGCGGACGACGCCGGAGTGCACTGGACGCTTCACGAGGCCACCGTCCTGCGCCGCCGCACGAAGTAGAGGAAGAACGGGCCGCCGAGCACGACCGTGACGACGCCGACCTGGAGTTCGGAGGGGCGCACGATGACGCGTCCGATGACGTCCGCGAGGAGCATCAGCGCGGGCGACAGCAGCGCGCAGTAGGGCAACATCCAGCGCAGGTCGGGCCCGGTCAGCGAGCGCACCAGGTGCGGCACCATCAGCCCGACGAACACGATCGGCCCGCAGGCGGCGGTCGCGGCGCCGCACAGCAGCGTCACGGCGATGATCGCCAGGGTCCGGGTGCGCGCGGGGTCGGCGCCCAGCGAGGTCGCGGCGTCGTCGCCCATCGCCACCGCGTTCAGCGGCCGGGCGAGCGCCAGCGACAGCAGGAGCCCGACGGCGACGAACGGCAGGACGCGCACGACCGTCTCGGGCTGGGCGGCGGCCAGCGAGCCGACCGTCCAGAACCGCATGCGGTCGAGCGCGGCGGTGTCGAGCAGCATCACCGCGTTGACGTAGGAGAACAGCGCGGCGTTGAGCGCGGCGCCCGCGAGCGCGAGCCGGGCGGGTGTGGCGCTGCGCCCGCCGCCCACCACGTAGACGGCGACCGACACGACCGCGGCGCCGATGAACGCGAACCACACGTACCCCAGGAACGAGGTCACGCCGAGGAAGGAGATCGCTGTGACGACGACGGCGGCGGCGCCGGCGTTGATGCCGAGCAGTCCCGGGTCGCCGAGCGGGTTGCGGGTGGCCGACTGCATCACGGCGCCGGCCAGGCCGAGCGCGATGCCGACGAGGAGGCCGAGCAGGGTGCGCGGCAGCCGCATCTCGTGCACGACCGTGTAGGCGGGCGAGGCGCTGTCGACGAGCCCCTGCCACGCCTCGTTCAGCGAGAGCGGCTTGGCCCCGACGGCGAGGCTGAGCGCGACGACGGCGAGCAGTGCGAGCAGTGCGCCGAGCAACCCGGCCGTACGTGCCGCGTAGCGGCCACTCCCCGGCGGGCGCGCGGCGGGCGCGTCCGGGGGCGGAGCTTTCGTGAGGGTCACCTGCGGGGCTTTCGGACGGTGGCGAAGGCCGTGGAGGCCCCCTGGACTGGACAAAGGCTTAGGTTAGGTTAACCTAAGCGATCGAATCGGGCCATCAGGAACCCCCGCACCTTCAGGAGCATAATCACCATGTCAGACAGCCGAGCCTCGCATTTCTCGCGCCGGGGATTCCTCGCCGCAGGTGGCGCCACCGCCCTTGGAGCGTTCCTGACCGCCTGTGGCGGCGACAGCGGCTCCGGCTCGGGCTCCGGCACGTCGGGCGGCGGCGCCTGGACGTTCACCGACGACCGCGGCAAGAAGGTCGACCTGCCCGCCAAGCCCACCCGCATCGTCGCCTACGTCGGCGCCGCCGCGATCCTCGCGGACTACGGGGTGTCCGACCGCGTCACCGGCGTCTTCGGCCCGCAGAAGCTCAAGGACGGCAGCCGCGACCCGCAGGCCGGCGAGCTGGACGTGAACAAGGTCACCTCGATCGGCAACGCGTACGGCGAGTTCAACATCGAGAAGTACGCCTCGCTGCGGCCCGAGGTGATGGTCGGCCACATGTTCGTCAAGGACGACATCTTCTACGTGCCGCCGGAGAGCAAGGACAAGATCCTCGCCCTGGCGCCGCAGGTCGCCATCTCCACCGGCGACGCGCCGCTCCCCAAGCCGATCGAGCGGTACGCCCAGCTCGCGGTCTCGCTCGGC
Source organism: Spirillospora sp. NPDC047279 (assembly GCF_040643285.1). Taxonomy (NCBI): domain Bacteria; kingdom Bacillati; phylum Actinomycetota; class Actinomycetes; order Streptosporangiales; family Thermomonosporaceae; genus Spirillospora; species Spirillospora sp. NPDC047279. The sequence continues at coordinate 42,965 of NZ_JBEYUA010000012.1, read as the reverse complement.
GCCGATCTCAACTCCGCGCAGAACAAGGCGGCCAAGGACCGTTTCGACAAGGCGTCCGAGGCCGTGCGGCAGGCCGCCAAGGCCAGCGGCGGGCTCAAGGTCCTCGCGTGCTCGGCGACCCCCGACCTGTTCTACGCCTCCAACCCCAGCAAGAACTCCGACCTCTGGTACTTCAAGGACCTCGGCGTCGACCTCATCGTCCCCAACAAGCTCGACAAGGACGACTACTTCGAGGGCCTCAGCTGGGAGAACGCCGACAAGTACAAGGCCGACCTGCTCCTGCTGGACAGCCGCACCCAGGCCCTGCAGCCCAAGGACCTCGGCTCCAAGCCGTCCTGGAAGGACCTGCCCGCCGTCAAGGCGAACCAGGTGCTGGGCTGGCAGGCCGAGCCGCGCTTCTCGTACGCGGGCTGCGCGCCGATCCTCGAAGAGCTCGCCAAGACCATCCAGTCGGCCAAGAAGGTCTCCTGATGGCGGCCGAGGCTCCGTGGCGGTTCTTCGACCTGCACGTCGTGCGGGCCGAGCGGCTCAGCCCGCACATGGCACGCGTGACGTTCGGCGCGGACGACCTCGGCGGTTTCGTGTCCGGCGGCCGGGACCAGCGGATCAAGCTCTTCTTCCCCCACCCGGGGCAGGAGGAGACCGTGGTCCCCCGGTCGCCGGAGGACTGGTTCGGCGAGTGGCGCGCCCTCGACCCCGACGTGCGCGGCATCATGCGCACCTACACCGTGCGGGCGCAGCGCGCCGGCGAGGTCGACATCGACTTCGCCCTGCACGGTGACGTCGGCCCGGCCTCGCGCTGGGCCGGCGCGGCCCGTCCCGGCCACACCGTCGTGGCGCTCGGCCCCACGCTCGCCGACAACGGCGGCGTGGAGTTCGAGCCGCCCGCCGGCACCGGCTCGTTCGTCATCGCCGGCGACGAGACCGCGCTGCCCGCGATCGGCGCCATCCTCGACTGGCTGCCCGCGGGCGGCCGGGCCCGGGTCTGGATCGAGGTCCCCGAGCCCGCCGACCGGCAGGACCTGCGCTCGGCCGCCGACACCGAGATCACCTGGGTGGAGCCGGGCACCCTGATCGACACGATCAGGGCCGCCGACCTGCCCGCGGACGCCTACTGCTGGATCGCGGGCGAGGCCGGCGCCGTCCGCGGCCTGCGCCGCCACCTGGTGAACGAGCGCGGCTACGACCGTTCCGCCGTCGAGTTCATGGGCTACTGGCGGCGCGGCGCGGGCGAGGAGCAGCTGCTCGCCGAGTCGCTCGCCGGCCAGAACCCGCACACCGGCGAAGACTGACTCACTGGTACCTGGGCACGAACCAGCGCGCCTTGTAGAACTGCGCGCCGGTGAGTGTCCGGGTGGCGGTGGACCGCCCGAACAGCTCGACCGTGTCGGTGCACCACGTCGTCGCGCACCCCTGCCGCGGCCTGGTCAGCAGTACCTGCCTGGTCACGGGGTCGTCCCCCACCGCCTTGACGATCGGCAGGTTCACGCTCGTCGCGTAGCGGTAGTCGGTCCTGAACGTCCCCGTGCGCTTGTCGAACTGGTAGACGCCGTAGTTGGTGGTGATCCACAACCGCCCCCGGTTCGCGTACACCGGCGCCAGGTCGTGCCCGCCCTGGGTGGGCAGCGCCACCCTCCGCACCTCGCTCAGCGTCGGCGCCGCGGCCGTCCCGCCGACCTTCAGCTCGACCAGGTCGTCGTCGCCGATCGCCCACAACACCTCGCGCTTCGGGTCCCAGAGCACCCCGTGGCCGCCCTTGAGCCTGAACTCGGTGTACGTGGCGCTGGCCGGCCCCTGCGACGCCGTGTACACGCGGACCCAGCCGCCCGTGCTCGCCGCCGCCGCGATGTTGCCGTCCGGCAGCAGTTCGGCCGCGTGGACGTTGCTGGGCCGTCCCGCGTTCACCGCCCAGCGGCGCCTGCCCGAGGGGTACTCGACCGCGCCGATGTAACCCCACGAATCACCGGCGAGCACGTAGGTCCTGCGTCCCGCCGAGCGCACTCGCACGTCCGACACCGCGCCCCAGCCGTCGGCCACGTCGCCGAAGCCGCCCTCGGCGGTCGGCGCCCACGACCACCTCGCCGCGCCCGCGTTCCACTCGCGCGCCGCGTCCAGCACCCAGATCCGGTCGAAGCCCTGGTCACCCCCGATCACCAGCCCCCGGGCGGTCCCGCCGACCCTGACCTTGGCCGCCAGTTCGGACTTGAGCGCGGCCGGCAGCGGGTCGGTCGCGGGCGGGGGCTCGGGCGCGGCGGGCCCGGGCGCGGCGGCCACGGGCGAGGCCGACATCAGGCTGGTGGCGAAGACTCCGGCGAGCAGGGCTCGGCGCAACATGGGACCTCCTGGGGGAGCGGATCGTGCGCCGTGATCGTGCGCCGGCGACACGACCCGCAGGAGACCGGAGGGCGTCCTCCAAATGATCACTAAAGGTCCGTCCGCGCCCGTGACCGATCGCAACGGCCCCGGCCCCGCGGTGGGCCTACTATCCGGACATGCAGCTGATGCACTACGGCGCCAGGCGGCTGACCCGCCCCGCCGCCGACTTCCGGCTCTTCGGCCTCGATCCCCTCACCGGCCTGATCGGCGCGGAGCTCGACCTCGACCTGACCGCACCGCTCTCCGCCGAGGTCACCGCCGAGCTACGCCGCGCGCTCCTCGAATGGAAGGTCCTCTTCTTCCGCGACCAGGACCTCACCCCCGAACGCCATCTGGAGATCGCCCGCATCTGGGGCGAGCCCGAGGCCAACCCGTTCTTCCCCCGGGCCGGTGCCGCGGCCATCTCCCGCCTGGCCAAGGACGCGCGGTCCATGGGCATGGAGAACATCTGGCACTCCGACCACTCGTTCCTCGCCGAGCCCGCCCGGCTGTCGGTCCTCCGCGCCGTCGAGGTCCCGCCCTGCACCGGCGACACCCTGTGGGCCGACATGGCCGCCGCGTACGACAACCTCCCCGCCGACGTCAAGTCGCGCATCGACGCCCTGGAGGCCGAGCACGACTGGGTCGCCAGCTGGGGCCTCCTCATGACCGAGGAACAGATCGCCGAGCTGCGCGAGCGCCTCCCCACCGTCCGCCACCCGGTCGTCAAGAAACACCCCGAGACCGGCCGCCCCACCCTCTACGTGAACGAGCCGTTCACCACCCGCATCCTGGGCGCGGACGACGAGCTCCTCGAATACCTCCGCGCCCAGGCCCGCGTCCCCGAGTACCAGGTCCGCTTCCGCTGGGCCCCCGGCTCGGTCGCCATCTGGGACAACTGGGCCGTCCAGCACTACGCCGTGAACGACTACCACCCCCAGCCCCGCGTCATGGAACGCGTGGCCGTCGCCGGCACCGGCTGGCTCCAGCCTTCCCGGCGAACGCGCCACCCTGCTGCGCGTCATACGTGAACTGGACAACCGGCATCAGGTCCTGATGCTCGCCGACCGCGCGGCGTCCGGCGTCCCGTTCACCATCCCCAGGTGGCCAGCCGGATCAGGCAATTCAATGAGCGCTACGGCCAGCAGGTCGCGGGGGCGCCGGTGGTCAGCGGCGTTTCAGGCGTTCGATCACCTCTGGCTCGTCGCTGACCTCGGCGTATTTGGCCTGGAGGTCGAAGAGGTTGGCCTCGTGGGGGCGGGGGTCGCGGTCGCCGACGGCCTGGCGGACGACGACGGGCGGGTAGCCGTGCGAGATGGCGTCCACCGCGGTGGCGCGCACGCAGCCGCTGGTGCTCACGCCGCAGATCACCAGGGTGTCGATGCGCGCGGCGGCGAGGGTCGCCGACAGGGACGTGCCGAAGAAGGCGCTCGGGTACTGCTTGACCAGCACCAGCTCGTCCGGGCGGGGCGCGACCTCCGGCATGATCTCCCCGAGCTCGGGGTGTTCGGCGTCGGCGGCGAAGTGCCGCAACGCGGCCACCTTGCGGTAGAAGACGCCGCCGTCCACCCCGCCGGGGCCGTACGCGACACGGGTGTGCAGCACCGGCACGCCACCGAGCCGGGCCGCCTGGACGACCCGGGCGGCCGACTCCAGGCAGTCGCGGCCGCCCAGGTACAGCTCGGCGCCGGGCTGGAAGTAGGCCCGCACCATGTCGATGACGATCACCGCGGGCGACTCGCCCCACTCCAGCGTCCGGCCGAACCCGGCCGAGGAGTAGTCCTCGGCCAGGTTCCTGTCCGGCCGGGCGGGCGGATCGGAGCTCATGCCGACACCGGCGGCTGGGGCGCGGGCAGGCCCGTCTCGGCCTCGCAGTTGGCGAGGATCTCCTCCAGCGGCGGGCCCATGTTGAAGACGGGCAGCTCGGCGGGACGTTCGCCGCGCAGCCGTTCGCGCAGGAGGGCGGTGGCGTCCGCGTCGAGGACGCCGTCCGCGGAGACGACCACGCCGTACCGGGCGGCGCCGTCCGCGCTCAGCAGGCCGCGGCGCACCTCCAGGGCGACGAGGTCGGCGGCGCGGGCGAGCGGGTCGCCCCATCCGCCGCCGCCCCAGGTGACGAAGTGCAGCACGTCGCCGCGCGCGACCGGCACGTCGTGGATCTTGCTGGGCAGCACCTCGACGGTGCCGTCCGCCCGTTCGATCCACTTGCGGCCGCGGGCGCCGGGGTCGCCGCCGTTGACGCCCCACGGGTAGGTGAGCCAGCGGTCGTCGTGGATCGCGATCGTGCCCGGCTCCAGGAACCGGTACGCCACGTCCACCCCGTTGCCGCCGCGGTGCAACCCGGCGCCGCCGGTGTCGGGGACGGTCTCCCAGCGCTCGATGCGCAGCGGGTAGTAGGACTCCAGGTACTCGCAGGGGATGTTGACGAACGAGGGCCACAACGAGTGCCCGTCGGGGCCGTCGCCGATGGGGCGGCCGGGGATCCCGCCGAAGCCGATGGAGTAGAGCTGGAACCACTCCCCCTCGCGGTCGCCGTCGGAATAGTGGCCGGAGTACATGAAGTGCGGCGAGGACGAGAAGCCGGCCGCGTTGAGCAGGTCGGGCGTCTTCTGCCCGAGCAGCCCGCCGAACAGGTCGAAGATCCGGCCGACGCCGTGGTTGCGGGCGTTGAGGGCGGCGGGGAACTCCGGCTTCCAGAAGCTCTTGTCCGGGATGTGCACGTCGACCAGCGGGTAGAAGCCGTCGTTCCACAGGATCTGCGGGTCGGCGACGGTGATCATGTAGATGCCGAAGAACATCCGGGCGAGGTTCTCGTTGATGTAGTAGTTGATCGGACCGGGCGACTGCGGGTCGCTGCCGGTGAAGTCGAGCAGCACCTTGTCGCCGGTGCGGGTCAGCGAGAGCGTCAGCTTGTACGGGCCGTACCCGACGCCGTCGTCGCAGATGTAGTCGGAGAAGCTGATCGTCTCGCCGTCCTCGAACAGCGTGGTCAGCAGCACCTTCATCGCCTGGTAGTTGCGGTCGAGCAGGGCGTCCAGCGTGGACAGGTAGGTGTCGGCGCCGAACCGGGCGCACAGTTCCTGGATCCGGCGGGACGCGGTGCGGCAGGCCGCCACGATGCCGTTGAGGTCGGCCCGGTTCCAGTCCGGCTGCCGCACCTGGTTGAGGATGATCCGCAGCGCGTCCTCGTTCAGCACGCCCTTGTTGTAGAGCTTGAACGGCGGGATGACGACGCCCTCTTCGAAGATCGTGTGCGCGTCGGTGGGCATCGAGGAGACCGTCTTGCCGCCGACGTCGGACATGTGCCCGAACATCGACGCCCAGCCGACCACCCGCCCGTCGACGTAGACCGGCATCACCACCAGCCAGTCGTTGGCGTGGCTGATGGCGCCGTCGCAGGAGTAGGGGTCGGACGTCAGCAGGACGTCGCCCTCCTCGATCGTCCCCTCGAACCGGTCGAGCAGCGCCGGGATCGACAACCCGAACTGCCCGACGACCATCTTGCCCTCGGCGTCGCCGATCAGCGGGAACTCGTCGTGCTGCTCGCGGATGCCGGGCGACAGCGCGGTGCGGAACAGCACCTCGTCCATCTCGTAGCGGGCGTTGCGCAGCGCGTTCTCGATGATGTCGACGGTGACCGGGTCGACCTCGACCCGGGCGTGCGGCGTGCCGTTGCTCTGGATGATCTGTGCCATGTCAGGCCTCCGGGCGGATCAGCAGGCTGCCGCCGACGTGCACGGTCGCGGCGTGGCCGGGCAGGACGAGGGTGGTGGAGTCCATCTCGGTGACGATCGCGGGGCCGGGGATCACGTCACCGGCCCGCAGCAGCGTCCGGTCGTAGACCGTCGCCTCGGTCTCGGCGCCGTCCACGTACACGCGGGTGGTGCCGGACGCCGCGGCCGCGGGATCGCCGTCTCCCTTGGGCAGCTCGGGGGCCTGGACGTTGGGGCGCGGGCCGCTGACCGCGGCGCGCGCGCTGACCAGCTCGTGCTCGTTGCTCAGCAGGAACGAGAACAGCCGCTCGTGCGCGGCGTCGAACGCCTTGCCGAGCGCGGCCAGCCCGCCCCCGCCGTCGAACGTCGCGATGTCGACCGGCACCGGGATCTCGAAGCCCTGCCCGTGGTACCGCAGGTCGACCTGGTAGGTGACGGTGTGACCGTCGCGCGGCACGCCCTGCGCCTCCAGCGTCGCCGCGGCGGTCTCGGCCAGCTCGGTGAGGATGCCGTGCAGCTCGGCGTCGGTGAGCTCGCCGAACCGCCGGATGTAGGTGCGCGCGGCCTCGTCCCGCATGCTGGTGGTCGCGTCGCCGTAGGCGCACAGCACGCCCGGCGACGGCGGGATGATGACCGGCCAGGCGCCGGTCAGCCGGCCCAGCGCGTTGGCGTGCAGCGGCCCGGCCCCTCCGAAGGCGACCAGCGCGAAGTCGCGCGGGTCGAAGCCCTGCTGCACCGAGACCAGCCGGAGCGCCCCGAACATGTTCTCGTTGACGATGTCGATGATGCCCTGCGCGGCGGCCTCGACGCTGGGCAGCCCCATCGCCTCGGCGACCGTGCCGACCGCCGCCCGCGCCGCCGCCCGGTCCAGGGTGATCTCGCCGCCCGCCAGCTCGGCGGGCAGGTTGCCGAGCACGACGTTCGCGTCGGTCACGGTCGGCTCGGCGCCGCCCTTGCCGTACGCGGCCGGCCCCGGCTCGGCGCCCGCCGACTGCGGCCCGACCCGCAGCGCCCGGGTGAGCTCGGGAACGTGCGCGATCGACCCGCCGCCGGCGCCGACCGTCCGCACGTCCACCGACGCGGCCCGGACGGTGAGGTCGCCGACGCTGGTCTCCCGGCCGATCCTGGCGGTGCCGTCCTGGACGAGCGCCACGTCGGTCGAGGTCCCGCCCATGTCGAACGTCAGCAGATCGCTGAACCCGGCCTGGTTCGCCGCCCAGATCGCGCCGGTGACACCGCCGGCCGGCCCGGACATCAGCAGCGACACCGGGTTGCGCGCCGCGATCTCGGCGCTCGCCAGCCCCCCGTCACTGCGCAGGATGTAGAGCCCGCCGTCGACCCCCGCCTCAGTGATCTTGCCGGCCAGCCCGTCCATGTACCGGGCGACCTGCGGCTGCACGTACCCGTTCGCCACCGTGGTGATCGTCCGCTCGTACTCCCGCAGCTCGGGCAGCACGCGGGACGACACCGACACCGGCACGCCGGGCAGTTCCTCCGCCGCGATCTCCGCGATCCGCCGCTCGTGCGCCCCGTTCACATAAGAGTTGATCAGCGAGACCGCGAGCGCCTCCACCCCGCTCTCCCCGAGCCGCCGCAGCCCCTCCCGCACCCCGTCCTCGTCCAGCTCCGTGACGACCGAACCGTCCGCGCCGATCCGCTCCGTCGCCTCGATCGTGTTCTCCAGCGCCGCCAGCGGCTCGGGCTTGGGCCAGATGATCCAGCCGGCCAGCCCGCCCGGCACGAACGACCGCGCGATCTGCAGCACCTGCCGGAACCCGCGGGTGGTGACGAGCCCGACCTTGGCGCCCTTCCCCTCCAGCACCGCGTTGGTCGCGACCGTCGTCCCGTGCAGCACCTGCCCGATCTCGCCCGGCGAGATCCCGGCCTCCTCGGCGGCCTTGCGCATCCCGGCGAGCACGCCGACCGACTGGTCGTGAGGCGTCGAGGGCGTCTTCGCTCGGAACGTCCGCCCGCTCTCCTCGTCGATGAGAAGGATGTCGGTGAACGTCCCTCCGACGTCCACACCCAGTCTGTAACGCACGAGGGCCTCCTGTTCCATTGTCAGATCACTCCGCCCCGTCGAACGCCCGCAGGGCCTTGAGCAGGACCGTCGCGCGCATGAGCGAGCCGACCAGCCTCGCTGTGAGATGTACACATTTAGTACATCCAAAACCGTCTGACAAGGGAAAACTCAAATATTTCAGGCACATTGCATACATATGCCCCCGTCCACCCCACACGGCCTACGAGCGGCACGAAACCGGAGGGCTATGTGCGCGTTCCTAGAGCCCGGCCGGATGCGCGGACAGCCAGCCCGCATGGCGGCTCTTCAGGACGTCGCGGTCGTGAACGGTCGGAGCGATGACGTCGCCTCCACCGTCGTACGGGTGGTAGAGCCACCTGAGATCCGGCGGGCCGATGATCACATGGCCGAGCTCGTCGTCGGCCACGCTCCGCAGCAACGGGTCCAGAGCCGTCCTCTCAAGGGAAGCCATACTGACGCACAACGTCAGCGGCGTCTCGAAGACCGAGCGTTCGTCAGGCTCGATCGTCAGCCAGGGCACCGCACCGGGATGGGTCCGCGGGTCGGGAGCAGCGCCGACACGTGCGCCCGCGAAGTATCCGGCGATCAGATAGAGGCCCTCATCAGCCCCGAGCTCGGCCAGGAGGCTGCGATGACGGCCGAGGACGACGCCGTATTCCTCTTCCGTCTCGGCGTACCGCTTGGACCCGGGGAGACTGTGAAACCGCACCCAGCGATCGGCATGCCGGCCGCGAAGCTCATGCGCGATCGGCCTACCGCCCCACCGCGCCCGCCACGCGGCGGTGAGCGCTCCCACCTCGTCCTCAGTCACGATCTCCACCTCGAGCAGCACCGGACCGGAAACGGGATCCGAAGACCACGTGAGGACACCCTAGGCACTCACCCCGGTCCCCGCTCAAACGATCAGGCCCGCACCCCACAGGGGTACGGGCCTGGCCTGACGCTTTGAGGGGATACAAGAGCTCCCGCGATTGGACTCGAACCAATAACCTGCCGGTTAACAGCCGGCTGCTCTGCCGATTGAGCTACGCGGGATCGTGGCGGGCTCTCGCCCTGCCAGCGGCTCTAGATTAGCGCATCCGGGGAGCGCTTCGCGCAGTCAGGGGACTGGTCACGCGGTTCCTGGGTATGTCTGGCTGGACGATCCAGCACCTGGGGGGTGGACATGAAGTACCGCGCGATGTTCGTCGCGGGCGCCGCTGTCGGCTACGTCTTCGGAACGCGGGCCGGGCGAGAGCGGTACGACCAGATCCGGAGGGCTTCGCGGAAGGTCGCGGAGAACCCGACCGTCCAGGAGGCCGCGGGGATCCTGCGGGCCAAGGGCGGTGAGCTGGCCGGGGTGGCCAGGGTCAAGGGCGGTGAGCTGGCCGGGGCCGCGGCGGGCAAGGCCGGGGAGGCCATGCACAAGCTGCCCGGGCGCCGGGAGACGGAGTCCGAGGACGTCCGGGAGCCGGTGGGCTAGAGCCCGGTCTGGCGACGGAGGGATTCGAGGATCTGCTCCGCTTGGGCGCGCAGGCCGGGGTCCGCGGGGTCCAGGCCGGCGTCGAAGACGAACGACCAGCTTACGTCGCCGCCGTCCAGGGGGCGGCGGCCGGCGATCCTGACCGTGCCGCCGCCCGGGAGGCTCGCCTGGTGGTTGATCGCGATGGTGGCGGTGACGCGTTCGCGGACGGTCTCGGGGACGGAGCCGGGGTCGGTCAGGCGGACGTGGTGCTCGGGGCCGCCGGAGGCCTCGGTGACGTGGAGGGCGCCGTTCTGCCAGCCGGCCTGGTCGATGCGCTCCCAGGGGACGCGGGTGAAGCCGCCCTCGGCGGTGGGCAGGTGCAGGGCCGTGGTGGTGGCGACGACGTGGGAGCCCCCGCGGGTGGGGGCGTGGGCGAGCACGCGCTCGCGGCGGTGGAGGTCCAGCTTCACGGGCGAGCGCATGGGTCAACGGTAGGCGATCACGCCGCCTGGGGTGCGCGCCGGGCGCCCAGAAGGTCCAGGACGAGGGCGGCGGACCAGCTGTAGTCGTGGCTGCCGCGGCCGGTGCCGTCGAACGGGTCGAAGTACTCGCGGAACCCCGACTGGCGGACCAGCCGCAGCGTGGAGCCGTAGAGCAGGTCGGCGATCACGGTCAGGTCGTGGCCGAGGGCGCCGTACCAGAGCAGCCAGTTGGTGTTGATCCAGGTGGGCCCCCTCCAGTAGCAGCCGCGGTCGAACGAGGGGGCCTGGATGTCGCAGGACGGGACGGGGTAGCCGGCCGCGCCGGCGAAGCGGGCGGAGAGCAGCAGGTCGACCAGGGTGCGGATCACCGGGTGCGGCAGGTCCGGGTCGAGGAGGGGGCCGAACGAGGAGACGGTGACGACGGGCAGCAGCCGGTCGTCGCGCAGGTCGCGGGCGCGGAAGCAGCCGGTGTCGCGGTCCCACAGGCGGTCCAGGAGGCCGTGGTGGATGTGCCCGGCCTGTTCCCGGTGGGGGCGCGGGTCGGCGCCGATGATCACGGCGATCTCGGCGAGGGCGTGCGTGGACGCGAGGTAGGTGGCGTTGACCAGCGGGTCCTGGACGGCGAACGGGTGCTCGTCGCGGAGGTAGCCGTTCCCGTACCCGGCGTCGCGGAGGGTGGTGACGAGCCACACGTACCGGTCGTAGTCCTCGCCGGTGGGCAGGGTGCGGGGTACGCGGCGCGGCGCGTAGCCGGTGGGCGGCAGCTGGAGCGCGCCGAGCGGGCGGTCCCAGGCGGGGCTGTTGTCCAGGCCCGCCTCCCAGGGGTGGCAGATCGCCATGAGGCCGCTGTCGTCCAGGTCGCGGGCGGCGGCGAGGTAGGCGTGCTGGGCGGCGAGCCGCGGGTAGAGGTGGGCCAGGAAGTCGCGGCTGTCCTCGGCGTCGCGGGCGCATTCGTGCAGGCGCAGCGCGGCCAGGGCGTGCAGCGGCGGGTGGGTGAGGCCGGAGGTGTGCACGCCGCGTGGCGCGTCGGGGTGCCGGTCGCTGCGCCACAGTTCGGGGCCGGGGAAGTAGGCGAGCCGGGACTCGCTGGAGTTGAACACGATGTGCGGGAGAAGGCCGTTCGCCCACTGCCCCCGGAAGAGGGAATCCAGCTCGGACTCGGCGCGGTCCTGCCGGTGGCGCGCCAGGCCCATGCTGATGAACGCCGAGTCCCAGCTCCACTGGTGGGGGTAGAGGCCCGGGGACGGGACGGTCGCCGCCCCGGTCCAGTTGGCGTCCAGCACCCGCGCCGCTGCCTGCCACAGCGCGCTCTCGTCGCCGGTCAGACGGGGACTCATAGCCTGAGAGTGACCCTCCGATCGCGTTCTGGCCACCCCTAGGACGGCACGGGCTCACAGGTGATCTCGTGGATGCGGGCGACCAGGCCTGCCCAGGTGCCCGGATCCTGGTGGAACGGTCCCATCAGGGTCACGCGGCGGCACAGCGCGCCGTACCGCCGTACCAGCAGTTCGGGGATGTCCTTCAGCTCGCCGCAGACCGCGAACTCCTCGACCAGGTCGTCCCCGATCAGGGCGGGCATCGCGTTCCAGCGGCCCTGCCGGGCGAGCGCGGTGAGCTCGTCGTGCAGCCCGGCGCGGCCGACCGACTCCAGGACGCGCCGGTACGCGGGCGCGGCGCCGTAGAAGGCGATGGCCTCGCGCGCCCGGCGCCGGGACCGTTCGCAGGCCTCGTCGGTCGCGCCGGTGACCAGGAGGGCGGGCGCCACGACCTCGATGTCCTCCCAGCTGCGGCCCGCCTCGTGCAACCCTCGTTCGAGCTCGGGAACGGTGGTCTCGCGCAGGTGCGCGGCCGAGGTGAAGCCGTGCAGGATCAGCCCGTCGGCGAGCTCGCCCGCCAGCCGGGTCATCCGCGGGCCGACCCCGGCGAGGTAGATCTTCGGCGGGCCGAACGGGTGCGGCGGCGGCGTGAAGTGCGCGTGCGGGACGGCGTCGTTCTGCCAGGACCGCCAGATCGTGCGGACGGTCCGGATCGTCTCCCGGATCCGCGGCACCGGCGGCTGGAACGACACCGCGTACTGCAGGCCGTCGCCCGGCACGGGCACGCGCCCGCCGGCCTGCGCCCCCACCTGGGCTCCGAGGCCGAGCACGAACCTGCCGCGCGAGTACTCCTGGAGGTCGTTGGCGAGGTGGGCGAGGGTGCGCGGGCTGCGGCCGAGCGCGAGCGCGATGGACGTGCCGAGCCCGATCCGGACGGTGTGCTCGGCGGCCCCGGCGAGCGGCAGGAACGGATCGTGGCAGGACTCGGCGGTGTAGAGGGCATCGAAACCGATGTCCTCGGCGAGACGGGCGAGCGCGGAGATCTGCCGGAGCTCCGGGCCCCCCACAGCAACGTCGACCTTCATGCCGCGCCTCCGGGGTGGTCGCGCACCGTGGATTAACGCGATTGTGACGGCAGAAGGCGACCAGGACGACCCCTTATTCGCCGTCGTTTCTCTTCGTCGCGGGGCGCTCGTTCGTGATTGTTCACGCCCCGGTGCCCGCGGCGCGCTCCAGCAGCCACCCGACGATCTCCTCACCGGCGGCGATTCCGTGCGCGGCGGTGACGGCGGTGCGGGGCGAACTCCAGCCGGTGTCGTGCAGTTCGCCGTGCGCGGGACGGATCGCGGCGTCGGCGAACTCCAGCAGTTCGATGTCGAGCAGCGAGTCGCCGGCGGCCAGCGTGGCGGTGGCGCCGGTCCGGCGCGCGACCTCGGCGGCGGCGTCGGCCTTGGTGAGCGTCTCGGGCAGGCAGTAGACCTTGCGGCCCTGGAGGGAGACCCGCCAGCCGCGCTCGGCGCACCAGCCGGTCAGGTCGGCGGTCCAGCCCGCCGGGAGCGCCGCCCGGTCGACGACCGCGTACGCGAAGAGGCCGGCGGCGGTCCTCAGCTTCAACATGAACTCGCCGCCGGCGCCGCGCAGGTGCTCGTGCACCTCGGCGAGCTCGGCCCGGCCCCCGCCGGCGATCCGCGCACGGACGGCGGCCGACCACTCCCGGTCCTCGACGCCGTCGACCAGAATGTGGCCGCCGTTGGCGCAGATGGCGTACGCGGGCGGCTTCTCCAGCAGGTGCACCCGCGCGTACTGCTCGATCGTCCGCGTCGTCGTCGGGACGAACGTCGCGCCGGCGGCGAGCAGTTCCAGCCCGCGCGCGGCGGTCTCGGTCACGTACGACAGCGGCGCCGCCTGGTAGAGCTCCACGCACAGCAGGCGCGGCAGCCCGGCGTCGGGGCCGGCCAGCGCCATCGAGTTGACCGAGTAGATCAGGGTGCGGTCGAGGTCGGAGCAGACCAGGGGGATCACTGCACGGCGCCCTTCCCGAAGCGGGGGTGGATGAGGCCGACGCAGGCGTACGGCAGCGACGCGGGGTCGACGTCGAGCACGGGTACGCCGCGTTCGGCGGCGAGCAGGCGGATGTGGCGCAGGTCGTCGCCGGCGTCGGCGCGCGCGAGGACCTTCCAGGGAACGCGGCGCAGCAGCACCCGGGTGGTCTCCCCCACCCCGGGCTTGATCAGGTTGAGGTCGCCGACGCCGTGCGCGGCGCCCACCCGGCGCACGGCCTCCCAGCCGGACCAGTCCGGCGTACGGTCGGCGGCGATCAGCGGCGGGGCGTCCTTGGCCACCCGTTCGGCGACGTCGTCGAACCGCGCGCTCACCGCGTCGAGGAACAGCGCGGACACGTCGGCGCCGGCCAGCTCGGCGTAGAACTTGGCGCCGTGGAAGTCGCCGGGGCCGATCAGCCGGTCGTTCAGCACGGTTCGGCTGACCAGGCCGGACACCGTCGAGTTGAGGCAGGCGGACGGGACCAGGAAGTCGTCGCGCGTCCCGAAGACCGGGGTGCACCGGCCCGGGTCGGCCAGCACCGCGAGCCGGGCGGAGAAGCGGTGCCCGTACGCGGCGGCGTGCTCGTCGAGGGCGGCCGCCAGCTCCCGGGTGATGGCGCCCTTGCCGGTCCAGCCGTCGACGAACATGACGGACGCCGGGTCGTGGTGCGCGGCGAGGTACCGCAGCGCGGTCGCGTCGATCCCGCGCCCGCGGACGATGCTGGCCGCGTAGTGCGGCAGGTCGAGGCCGTGCGCGAACCGCGCCCAGCGCCGCACCAGCACGCCGACCGGCGTCCCGGCGCGGGCCAGCGACACGAGCACGGCGTCCGGGCCGCGCTCGGCGAGGATCATCTCGGTGATCAGCCCGACCGCGTGCGCGAGCCGTCCGGCCGTCGCCTCCAGCGCCTCGTGGAAGAGCCGCTGGTAGGCCTCGCCCGGCTGGTACTCGACCGGCAGCGACTCGGCGTAGTGCGCGGCGCCCGCCTGGATCGCGGCCTCGCGTTCCTCGGTCGGGGCCTCGAGCCGGACGTCCGACAGGTCCTTGAGCAGCCAGGCCACCTCGGAACGGGCGTAGCTCCCGAACTCCGGCCCGTACAGCGGCTCGGGCAGCGGCCCGGACGGCCGGGGCGGCCGGGGCGGCCCGCCGGTCATCGCGCGCACCTCGCCGCCTCCTCGGGGATCACCACGAGGACGACGCGCGCCGGCGCGGCCAGCTCCGCCAGGAGCCCGTCGCGCAGCGCCGCGGTGTCGCCCGGCTCGTCCACGACCAGGACGATCGTGTCGAATCCGGCGTCGACGTTGTAGGCGTACCGCTCCCCCGGCCCGTCGGCCGGGTCGTCGTGGGCCGGGAACCGCAGCCGTGTCCGGATCGCGTACCCCGGGTCGTCCACCGCCAGCACCGGCGAACGCGTGGTCGTCGAATACCGCACGGCCGCCTCCGGCAGGGCGTCCGCCAGGGCCTCAGCGAGCCGCAGCGGCGCGTACATCAGCTCCTCGAAGCCCAGCACCAGAACGCGCTTCCCCTCCCGCACGGCGGGAACCAGGCGCGCCGCCATCGCCGGAAGCTCCTTGTCGAGCCGCTCCCGGTCGTGCGGCGCGAAGCCGTGCCGCCCGCCCTCGGGCAGCCCCCGCGGCCAGCCGACATCGACTCGCGCCACGCCCTCTCCCGCGCCGGAACGCGCGCCGTTCACCGAACGCGCGGTCTCGCCGGGCGGTTCGCGCTCCAGCTCGGCGACGAGTGACAGGCCCGCCTCCAGGATGCCGTCGGGCAGCTCGACCCGGCCGCCGGCGAGCGCGACGGCGTCGATCCGCGCGCCGAGCCTGGCCCCCAGGCCCGCCATCCGCGCCCGGTCGTCCTCGCCGCGCAGGTCGACCAGCGCCGCGAGGACGTAGTGGCGCCGCGGGCGCAGGGCGTGCAGCGCCTCGATCGTGTTGAGGACCGTGCGCCCGGTGGACAGCTCGTCGTCCACCAGTACCAGCGGGGCGTCCGTCTCCAGATCGGAAGGGTCGGCCGGGAGCAGCAGGTGGCTGGTGGCGTGGCTGTGCTCCTCCTCGAACCCGCCGTACGTGGCGAAGCCCGCGACCGGCCGCCGCGTCGAATGCAGGTAGTACGCGCCGCCGAGGGCGTCCGCGACCGAGTGCCCCAGCGCCGTGGCGGTCTCCGCGTACCCCAGCACCACCGCGTCGACCGGCGCCCGCGGCTCCCGAAGCCGGTCGCGCAGCGCACAGGCCGCGCCCGCGGCGCCCGGCTCGTCCGCCAGCGCTCGCGCCAGCAGGGCGCCCAGCGGGCCGGTCGCGGCGGGGACGCCGGTCAGCACGGCGCGGACGAGCTCGCCCAGCAGCCGTCCCGCCCCGTACACCAGGCGCGGATCGGTCGGCACGTGCTTGCCGAGGACGGCCGACACCAGCAGGTGCGCGCGCCGCGGGTTGCGGCGCACGGCCAGCCCGACGAGATCGCTCAGCCCGACCCCCAGCGGGCGGTCGCCGTCGGCCGGCCGGACGTCCAGCCGCCCCGCGACCCACTCCCCCGCCCACACGGACCCCGCCGCGCCCGCACCGGCGGCGCGTGCCGCGTTCACCGGCCACCCGCGGCGGCGTCGAGCAGTTCCACGAACGTGACGTCCTCGGCCGCCACGCCGAAGACGTGGGCGCGCAACATCAGCCGTTCCGCCCAGGCGCGGTGCGGCCCGGCCTCGTTCATCTTGTTGGCGTACGAGCTGGCCATCGCGCCTCCCCCGGACACGCCGAGGATGTCGGCGGCGTCGCAGTACTCCTCGTGCGTCACCACCGAGAGCGCGTGCACGGCCGTCACGTGGGTGGGATGGATCACGGTCTTGCCGGTGAGCCCGTTGGCCTTGTCGAGGTGGACCTCGCGGATCAGGCCGTCGAGGTCGGCGGTGATCAGCCGCTGCCGCAGCGGCGCGGCGCGCTGGGCGTCGAACGGCGACTGCCGGAGTTGCGGCTTGAACATGCGCTCGCCGGCCGAGAAGTACTCCCAGACCGGCCCGGTGACCACGAACCCTGTGCCGTCGGCGCGGCCCAGGATGTTGACCACGTCGGAGATCACTCCGGCCACCGGCTGGATGTCGTAGATCGTCAGGTCCGGCGGGCGGCGCAGCCCGTACGCGGCGGACATGTCGGTGGCGCCGAGCCGCACCGCCAGGACGCGCTCGCGGTGCTTGGCCAGCAGCAGCGCCACGTCCTGGAGCATCTCGGCGCGGGTCTCGCGGTAGACCGCCTCGCGGCTCTCGATCACCGGCATGGCCAGCAGGCGGCGCCCGGTGCTCTCGGCGGTGGCGCCGAGGGCCTCCAGGAACGCCGCGCCGCCGGACGCGGTGAACTTGGGCAGGACGAAGCCGCTGACCAGCTCCAGGGCGTCGCCGAGCCGGCCGGCCATGTCGCCGATCTGCTCGGGGGTCCTGACCCGGATGAACAGCAGCGGCGCCTCGATCCGCTCGGCGTGCACGCGGCGCAGGTGCGCGGCGGCGTTGGCCTCCGCGGCGGGCACGTCCTCGTCGGCGATCGAGTCCTCGAGGCAGATGACCATGCTGGTCACGCCGCGGCGGTGCGCCTTGGCGATGTCGTCGGCGAGCGCGGGCCGGATGGCGGGGCTGTAGAGGGTGGCGCCGAGCGCCACCGCCAGGACCTCCGGGTCCGCGTGGCGGTCGAAGCGGCGCGGCTGCCGGTAGAACAGGTGTTTGCGGTAGGCGGTGTCGATGTGGTCAAAGTGCCGCATGCACGCTGGGTCCTTCCGCGTCGTCGGGCCCGCACGCGGGCACGATAACCCAGGGTATGCGGTGAATGCCGGGATTCGGCCGGACGGAAACGCCGGTGGACATCACATCGATGGCCACCGGCGTGTTCCGGCCGTCGTTTCAGAGGTGCCGCCGACGCGGAGGAACCGCCGCCTCAGAGGTGCGGGGTGACCGCGGGCACCAGATGCTGGACGGTGCGCCCCGTGGCGATGGCGCCGATGGCGGTCATCGACCAGCCCTGCCCGTCCCGCGACACCTTGGCCATGATCTGGGCGTTGTGCTGCCCGGAGCCGCTCAGGTCGTAGCGGGCGAGCTCCTGGCCGGTCGCCTCGTCCACCAGGCGGCAGAACGCGTTCTCGATCTGCGAGAAGTCCTGGCCGGTGAACGAGTTGACGGTGAACACCAGCTGGGTGATGTTCGCCGGAAGGCTCTGCAGGTCGACGTTGATCACCTCGTCGTCGCCCTCGCCCTCGCCGGTGAGGTTGTCGCCGGTGTGCAGGACCGCGCCGTCCTTGCTGCGCAGCTGGCGGAACCACACCGTGTCGGCGAGGTTGCCGCTGGCGTCGAACAGCAGGCAGGACGCGTCCAGGTCGATCGACTGCGCCTTGCCCTTCTTGCCGAACAGGCCCTTCTTGGCGATCGCGTCCCAGCCCAGGCCCATCTTGACGCGGGTGAGGTCACCTCCACCGGGCTTGGACAGAGAGACCTTCTGGCCCTTCTGCAACGAGATCGACATCTTCGTCTCCTTCGATCGTCACACTCGGGTCGAATGAAGCTGTACGTCCGGGGTGGCCTCGTCGTCCGGGCCCGCGTTCCGGTTGCGGACCACCGAGCTGACGAACGCCGCGATGATCAGGCCCGCGCCCAGGCCACCGGTGATCCACTCGGGCACGTGGTGGCCGATGCTGATGATCATGCAGGTGGCCAGGGCGCCGATCGCCCACATGGCGCCGTGCTCGAGGTAGACGTACTCGCTGAGCGTGCCCTTGCGCACCAGGTAGACCGTGAGCGACCGGATGTACATCGCCCCGATGCCCAGGCCCAGCGCGATGATGACCAGGTTGGTGCTGATCGCGAACGCGCCGATCACGCCGTCGAACGAGAACGAGGCGTCCAGCACCTCCAGGTAGAGGAACAGGAAGAACCCGGCCTTGCCGGTGGCCACGACCAGCCCGTTGGGGCCCTTCTTGGCGTCCTCGGAGTCCTCGTCGACGTCGAGCTGTCCCGCACCCTCGAACAGCTCGCCGAGGCCGCTGACCAGGATGTAGGTGATCATGCCGAGCACACCGGCGATCATCACCTCGCCCGGGTCGGCGGCGAAGTAGCCGGCGGCCACCGCCAGCGCCGCGCCGGCGATGACGACGGGCAGCTGGTCGAGCTTGCCGATGCGCACCAGCGGCCGCTCCAGCCAGGACAGCCACTGGTAGTCGTGCTCCTCGAAGACGAACTCCAGGAAGAGCATCAGCAGGAACATCCCGCCGAACGCAGCGATCATCGGGTAGGCCGACTCGAGAGCGTGCGCGTAGGCCTTCTCGTCGGTGAGCGCCAGGTCGAAGGCCTCCCACGGGCTCAGCCCCGCCGTGATCGCGACGATGGCCAGCGGGAACACCAGCCGCATGCCGAAGACCGCGATGGCGATGCCGATGGTGAGGAAGATCTTCTGCCAGAACGCGCTCATCCGCTCGAGCACCTTGGCGTTGACCACCGCGTTGTCGAACGAGAGCGAGATCTCCAGAACGGACAGGATGGCCACGAGGGCAAGCGCGGAGGGCCCTCCGTAGACGAGGGCTGCGACGAGGCCGACGGCCGTGACGCCGAAGGACCACCCGAAGGTGCGAAGAATCATGGATGCGTTTCTCTAGGCGGGGTGACTGGGGCGTTAAGCGACGTTGACGCCGAAGTCCATGGCGATCCCGGCCAGGCCAGAGGCGTACCCCTGGCCGACGGCGCGGAACTTCCACTCGCCGTTGTGCCGGTAGAGCTCGCCGAAGACCATCGCGGTCTCGGTCGAGGCGTCCTCGGTGAGGTCGAACCGGGCCAGCTCGTTGCTGTCGGCCCGGTTGACGATGCGGATGAAGGCGTTGCGCACCTGGCCGAAGCTCTGGCTCCGGTTGTCGGCGTCGTAGATCGACACGGGGAACACGATGCGCTCGCACTCGGCGGGCACCGTGGTCAGGTCGACGTTGACGACCTCGTCGTCGCCCTCGCCCTCACCGGTCAGGTTGTCGCCGGTGTGCTCGACCGAGCCGTCCGGGCTGCGCAGGTTGTTGAAGAAGACGAAGTGCTGGTCGGAGAGCACCTTGCCGCCACTGTTGAGCAGCAGGGCCGAGGCGTCCAGGTCGAAGTCTGCGCCCGTGGTGGCGCGCACGTCCCAGCCCAGCCCGACCGAGACTGCGGTGAGGTCGGGCGCGGCCTTCGTCAGCGAGACGTTGCCGCCCTTGGCCAGCGATACTCCCATGATCGCGCTGCTCCTTGGTCTTCAGATTCCTCAGTGACGACGTTCGCACGGTGGCGGGAGTTCCGCAAAACCCTGGAATTCCTCCCAGGGCGAATTTCGTGCCGGACGCCTGCGGCCGGATGGTCGTGGCGGGCGCCGGCGCCTACAGGCTGACGCCGAAGTCGGTGGCGATGCCGGCGAGCCCGGACGCGTACCCCTGGCCGACGGCGCGGAACTTCCACTCGGCGCCGTTGCGGTAGAGCTCGCCGAAGACCATCGCCGTCTCGGTCGAGGCGTCCTCGCTGAGGTCGTAGCGGGCGAGCTCGGAGTTGTCGGCCTGGTTGACCACGCGGATGAAGGCGTTGCGCACCTGCCCGAAGTTCTGGCTGCGGCTGTCGGCGTCGTAGATCGACACCGCGAACGCGACCCGCTCGGCCTGCGGCGGCATGGCCGCGAAGCTGACCTTGATCTGCTCGTCGTCGCCCTCGCCCGCGCCGGTGGTGTTGTCGCCGGTGTGCTCGACGCCGCCGTCGGGAGTGCGGAGGTTGTTGAAGAAGACGAAGTGCTGGTCTGAGACGATCTTGCCAGAGGCGTCCAGGACCAGGGCCGAGGCGTCGAGGTCGAAATCGGTGCCGGTCGTGGTGCGCAGGTCCCATCCGAGACCCACCGTCACCGCGGTCAGCCCCGGCGCCTGCTTGGTGAGGGAGACGTTGCCGCCCTTGCTGAGACTGACACCCACAGTGCCTCCAAGATCGCTGCTGCACGACGGCGCCGCACGGCGCCTCGCAATAAAGACGCTGGAAGAGATGCTATCCGTTCCCTGTGGATCGATCGCCCCTCCGGGGAAACGGCGGCATACATGGGAAAGAGGGGCACGAGGCGGCCAATTCGACCGTCCCACGTAGGTGAACTCAGGGGCCCACCTGGGCGAAACTAGAGCGAGCACGGGCACGGAAGGGAGGCAGCGTTGCGGGGACCGGGCGATCAGCGTCGTCGAGGCCGCGGGTCCGGGCGTGAAGCGGAGGCCCTCGGGTCGGCCGTCGAGGCCAAGCAGGGCGCGGCCGGCGCCTTCTACGACATGGACCAGGCGCAGAAGTACCTGGAGGGGCGCGTCACCCTGCTGACCGACCTCGACCAGAACGCCGGCGCCACGGCGCGCCGCGACTTCGAACGGCTCGACTCGGCGGCCGACGCGGCCTCCATGGGCTACATCGACGTCGTGGACGCCCACGACCTGGACTCCGCGGACCGTTCCCTGGCCGAGTACGACGCCGCGCGGCGCGCGTTCCTGGCCGTCACCGACCGGCTGCGCAAGATCACCGGCGACCTCAACCACTTCGCCGAACGGCTGGTGCCGCAGATGGCCCGGCTGGAGTCGGCGCTCGACCGGCTGCCGCCCCGGCTGACCGCGGCCCGCGACGCCGTGGCCGCTGCGGAGGCGGCGATCGAGTCCGCCCGCAAGGCGGGCATGGACGCGGCCGACCCCGAGGCGGAGCTGTCCGCCGCCCGCGAGGGCCTGGCGCAGCTCAGCGCGCAGGGGCTCGGCGGGCTCGGCCTGTCCGGGGCCCTCGACAAGGCCGACGAGGTCGCCCAGATCGCCCGCCGGGCCCGCGAGGCCGCCGAGGAGCTGCCCCGGCTCGGCGAGAAGGTCCGCAACTCGGTGGCGTCGGTCCGCACCCGCGTCGACGTGGTGGCCGGGCGCGTCGAGCCGGTGCGGCAGGCGATGAAGAAGCTGCTGGTCGGTTACTCGCAGGCCTGCTGGCAGGACCTGCGGGGCGCGCCCGAGGCCATCGAGGGCGGCGTGACCCGCGCCCGCGAGCGGCTGAACGAGGCGTCCGACCTGCTGTCGCGCAACGAGTGGAAGCGGGCCCAGCAGGCGCTCACCGCCGCCCGCACCGAGCTCAACGCCGCCGACCGCCGGGCCGGGCAGGTCACCGGGCGTGTCGCCGACCTCGACGCGGTCCGCGCCGATCCGGCGGCACCGGTCGAGTCCGCCCGCTTCGTCGTGCGCGACGCGCAGAAGCTCGCCATCGCGCAGCCGGGCGGTGCCGCGCCCGAGCACGCCCGCGTCCTGGACGGCCTGGTCGAACGGCTGGAGGCGGCCCCCAAGGCGCTCACCGGCGCGCACCCCGACTACTGGGCCTACCTCCGCGAGCTGGAGGCGGTCAAGACGGCCGCCGGCGACGTGGTGGCCCGCATCCGCGCCGAGCGCGCCGCGGGCAACTGATCAGCGCGGGCGGTCGTGCAGGCCGATGGTGAGGTTGCGCGCCGCCATGGGCGCCCCGCCGTGCTGCGGGTGGTCGCCGTAGGGGGGCGCCGCGGGCGCCTGCTGCGGCATCTGCCCCGGCTGGGGCTGGGCGGCCGCGGCCTTGGCGGGCTCGGCCCACACGGCGGTGCCGTACGCGCAGACCTCGTGGCCGCCGGACAGCTGCGCGGTGTCGAAGCACATCCCCACGACCGCGTTGGCGCCCTTGCGGTGCGCCTCCTGCGCGAGCCGGTCGACCGCCTCGCGCCGCGCCGCGGCCAGGCCGACGCCCTGCTGCTCACCCGTCACCCGGAACGTCGCGCTGCTCTGCGGCCCGCCGGGCGTGGCCTGATCGGTCTGGACGGCCACCCCGAGGACCTCACCGAGCACGTTGCGGATCTCGTACCCGGCCAGCCCGTCTGTCGTCACGATCAGCATGTCTCAACGGTAATGGAACGGCGCCGGAAATGAACCGTTATGGCACCTCTTCCACGGCACTGACCCCCGAACCGGGCCTGGACTCCCACTCCCAGACCTCCTCCAGCCGCACCCGCCCGTCGGCCAGCACGCCGATCGTCGACACGCAGTGCCCGTTGCTGGTCTCCCCGCCGGTGTTGAGCTGGCTGTAGCGGAAGTCGAGCCTGTCCCCCGCCCGCGTCCCCACCAGGCGCCCCCGCCTGATCGAGCCTCCCGCGTACTCGGCCCACACCTCGCCGCCCTCCTCGTGGTACGTGAAGAGCGTCTCGGGCACGACCTCGCCGCCCTCGGTCTCCGCCACGGCCCGGAACCGCCGTCCGTCCAGAGAGGGCGCCACCTTTTCAGTCATGCCGAAAACCTTATTAACAGATGAGTAGGCGCCGCGGCCCGAATCCCCGATCATGGCGACCATGGGACGCGCGTTCACCGTCGCCGCCTGGCTCCTGGTGGCCGTCGTCGTCCTGCCGTTCGCCGCCCTCCTGGTCGGCACGGGAGCCGACCTGGCCACCGGGAACGAGACCCCGCTCTCCCCCGCGCGGTTCCTCTTCCTGGCGGCCTTCGTCCTCACCTTCGCCGCCCCCGCCGCCTACGCGCTCCTCAGACGCCGCCGGCGGCCCGCTCCCGCCGCCCCCGGGGACGACGACCTCCTGACCGCCCTGCGCGACGGCCGGTCGAGGCAGCCCAGGATCAGCCTCTGGAAGGCGCGCCCCTTCCTCCCCGCCCCCTACGGCACGAGGACCGAGGCCGACCGCCCCGCCTGCCCCCTCTGCACGACCCCCGCCGAGACCGTGCGGATCGTCCCCGGCACCCTCACCCTGCTGCCCTGCGGGCACGCCTTCCGGGTCCGCAACCTCCCCGAGGCCGCCCGCACCTGATCGCGGCATGCCACATCCGGTCACGGCGTGAAACGGCTCTCCGCCGTGATCGTGCGACCGGGGTGGTGATCGGACGATCACGGCGGAGAGCCGGTAGGGGGCGGGGTCAGTCGAGGTATTCGCGGAGCATCTGGGCTCGGGACGGATGACGCAGCTTGGCCAGGGTCTTGGATTCGATCTGGCGGATGCGCTCGCGAGTCACACCGAACTCGCGACCCACCTCCTCGAGGGTCCGCGGGTGGCCGTCGGTCAGGCCGAAGCGCAGCTGGATGATGCGCTGCTCGCGGTCGGAGAGGGTGCCGAGGATGTCCTCGAGCTGGTCCTGGAGCAGGATGAACGCCGCCGCCTCGATGGGCACGACCGCGTCCGCGTCCTCGATGAAGTCGCCGAGGTCGGAGTCTTCCTCTCCGATGGGCGACTGCAGGGACACCGGCTCCTGGGCGATCCGCTGGATCTCGATGACCCGGACGGGCGACAGGCCCATCTCCAGGCCGATCTCCTCGGGACTGGGCTCCCGGCCGAGGTCCTGGTGGAGCTGACGCTGCACCCGGACCAGCTTGTTGATGGTCTCCACCATGTGAACAGGGATCCGGATCGTCCGGGCCTGGTCGGCGATCGCTCTGGTGATCGCCTGGCGGATCCACCAGGTGGCGTAGGTCGAGAACTTGAATCCCTTGGTGTAGTCGAATTTCTCGACCGCACGGATGAGTCCGAGATTTCCCTCCTGAATGAGATCGAGGAAGAGCATTCCCCGGCCCACGTAGCGTTTGGCGATCGAGACCACCAGACGCAGGTTGGCTTCGATCAGTCGTTGCTTCGCCCGGACGCCGTCGCGGGCGAGCAGTTCGAGGTCGAGCTGTTCCATCCGGGAGAGGATGGCGGTGTGCGCCATCTTCTCCTCGGCGAACAGTCCCGCCTCGATCGATTTCGCTAGTTCGACTTCATCTTCTGCCGTGAGAAGCGGTACGCGACCGATCTCTCTCAGGTAAATCCTGACCAGGTCGCTCGTCGGCGCCCGCTTGCCGAGGTCTCCCTCGTCCGCTCGCGTGACGTCCTCGGTCTCCTGTTGAGACTCGAGAACCTCTACCCCCTGCTCTGCGAGCATCCGGACGATCCGTTCGAGGGAGTCGTCCGGCAAGTCGGAGCGATCGAGTGCAGCAGCGACGTCATCGACGGTTACACCGCCGCGTTCTCTGCCACGTGCGACAAGGTCAGCCACCTGATCAACCGATGGCGCCTCGCTAGGCAGCACCGAAGGGCCCACGGGGACAGTCTGCGTTATCGAGGCCCTAGATCACAGGACCCATTTTGCGGTCTCTTGACTTACTGGGACCCAAGCCCTCGCTCCCGCAACTCCCGTCTCCGCTGCTCAAGCGCGACAAGATCGCCGAAGAGCTTGTTGTACTCCTCACCCTGTTCGACCGGATTCAGCCGTCCGAGTTTAGATTTCACGTCGGCGATCATGCGTGTGAGCTGCCGCTCCTGAATTCGGGCGAGCAGCTCTACGGCATAACGGTCATCCGATTCCTGTGCGGACCGTGTCGGCTCCACAGCAAGCTGCGTGATCAGGGCTTTGACCTGCTCGTTCGGTGCGTGCTCATGGAGCGCGGCGACCCATTCGGCCGCCCCGGCCACCACAGCGACCCCACCCGTCGCAGAGATGACCGCCCGGACGGCGGCGTGCGGCGGGGCGATGAACGCCTCGGGCGGGACGTCGTCGAAGACCGGGCCGAGGAGGGACGGGCGCTGCACCGCGATCTTGAGAAGCTCGCGCTCGCGCTGGACGTCCGGGTCGTTGGGGTCCCAGGCGGGACGGTCGGCGGGCGCCTCGGGCTCGCCGGTCCGCCCGTTGCGCCGGCCCTGCTCGCGCGCCGCCAGCTCGCGGACGCGGCGCAGCACGAACTGCTCGTCCATGATGCCGAGCCACCGGTCCAGGCTGACCGCGTACATCTGCCGGAGCGCGCGGTCCTTGATCTTGGCGACGACGGGGGCGGCCGCGTCGAGGGCGGCCAGGCGCCCCTCGGCGGTGTCGAGGTTGTGCTGGGAGATCGCGCTGCGGACGGCGAACTCGAAGAGCGGCTGGCGGGAGGCGACCAGGTCGCGCACGGCCGAGTCGCCCTGCCCGATCCGCAGGTCGCAGGGGTCGAGACCGTCGGGCTGCACGGCGACGAAGGTCTGCGTGACGAACTTCTGCTCGTCGGCGAACGCCCGCAGCGCGGCCTTCTGGCCGGCCGAGTCGCCGTCGAACGTGAAGATCACCTCGCCGCGGAACTCGTCCTGGTCCATCAGCAGGCGCCGGAGGATCTTGATGTGATCGTCGCCGAACGAGGTGCCGCAGGTGGCGATGGCCGTCGGGATGCCGCTCAGATGGCAGGCCATCACGTCGGTGTAGCCCTCCACGACCACGGCCTGGCGGCGCCGGGCGATCTCCTTCTTGGCCAGGTCGGCACCGTAGAGCACCGAGCTCTTGTGGAAGATCGGCGACTCGGGGGTGTTGAGGTACTTGGGGCCGTCGTCCTCGTCGTAGAGCTTGCGCGCCCCGAAGCCGATGACGTCGCCGGACAGGTCGCGGATCGGCCAGAGGAGCCGCCCGCGGAACCGGTCCATCGGGCCGCGCCGGCCCTCCTTGGCCAGCCCGCCGGCGATCAGCTCCTTGTCGGCGAAGCCGCGCCCCCGCAGGTGGCGGACCAGCGCCTCCCACTCGCGCGGCGCGAACCCCACGCCGAAGTGCGCGGCGTCGGACGCCTCGAAGCCCCGTTCGGACAGGAACTTGCGGCCGATGATCGCCTCGGGCGTGTTGAGCTGCTCGGCGAAGAACTCCGCCGCCGCCTTGTGCGCCGCGACGAGCCGGGCCCGCTGCCCGCCGTCCTGCCGGGGGGTGAACCCGCCCTCCTCGTAGCGCAGCTGGATGCCCGCCTTGGACGCGAGCCGCTCCACCGCCTCGGAGAACGACAGGTGCTCCATGTCCTGGACGAACTTGATGACGTCGCCGCCGACGCCGCAGCCGAAGCAGAAGAACAACCCGCGAGCCGGCGTCACGTTGAACGACGGCGACTTCTCGTCGTGGAACGGACACAGGCCCTTGAGGTTGCCCCCGCCCGCGCTGCGGAGCTGGAGGTACTCACCGATCACTTCTTCGACGGAAGACCGCTCTCGCACGAGAGCGATGTCCTCATTCCTGATCCGGCCTGCCACGACGTTGGAGTCTAATCTCGCCCCACGACATCCGGCGCATCACGCCAGAACCGGCCCCCGCCGCTCACGCAGCGTGTCCGCCGCCCGCCTGGGTAGGGGGACGCCATGATGACACCGGTCGTATGGGTCAAACCGGAGGGCGCCGAGCTCGCCGAGGTGGAGTTCGGCGACGGGCGGCTGGCGGCCAAGGGCACGGCCGTCGGGGGCGACCCGCTCCCGTACCGGCTGGAGTACGAGCTGACGACGGGCGAACGCTGGATCACCTCCCGGCTGCTCGTGGAGGCGTACGGGACCGACCCGGAGACGGGGCCGTGGCGGCGGTGGCTGGAGCTGGCCAACCGCCCGGAGGGCGAATGGACGATCAGCGCGCGGGCCGAGGGCAAGATCAGGCTGCCGCCGCCCGGCGGGGACGCCACGTCCCTCGCGGGCGCGCTGGACTGTGATCTCGGTCTCTCGCCGCTGACCAACACGATGCCGGTGCTGCGCGGCGGCCATCTGGAGGGCGGGCGGCCGGAGGGCGGGGAGCACGAGTACCTCATGGCGTGGGTCTCGGTGCCCGACCTCACGGTGACCCCGTCCCGGCAGACGTACGCGCACGTCCGCCGGGACGCGGTCCGCTTCTCCAGCCCGGGTTTCACCCGGACGATCGAGTTCGGGCCCGACGGCCTGGTCGAGGACTACCCCGACATCGGCCGCCGCGTCAGACCGTGAGGCCGGGCCCCGAGGCTCCGGGGGTCAGACCCGGAAACGTTCGAACAGGCGGTACATGAACTCGGTGCCCTGCTGGAGCGCGGCCACCGAGATGCGCTCGTCGTTGCCGTGCATGCCGATGAGCTGGTCGTTGTCGAGGACGTACGGGTAGACGCCGTAGCCGGGGACGCCGCGCGAGGTCCACGGCGACAGGCTCGTCCCCGCCTCGAAGAGCGCCGGGGCGAAGACCGCGTCGGGGTAGGTCTTCCCCGCGGCGTCCTTGATCGCGGTGTACAGCGGGCTGTCGATGGACGAGGGCGGCTTGGCGAACGTCTCGTCCAGGCGGGCGAGCGCGGCCTCCTCCGTCTCACCCGCGTTGCCGACCAGCTTGACCTGGACGTCGCGGTCCGCCAGCAGCCGTCTGACCTGGGCGAGGAAGTCGCGCGGCCGCTGCCCGCCGGGAACGCCCCGGCAGTTGACCCGCAGGGTGGCCGACGACGGGATGACGTTCTCCTTGTAGCCCGCGTCCTCGATGACGAACGCGTGCGTGGTGCGCAGCAGCGCGCGGTGCAGCCACGGGTACGAGCTGCGCTTGACGACCAGGGCCGCGGCGCGTTCCCGTGACGGGCCGGACCGGGCGCTCAGCAGCAGCTCGACGGCCCGCTTGAACGGCCTGTCGCCGGTCGCCGCGGCCAGCGCCGCGAAGTACTCGCGGGTGACCGGCGTGAGCGTCACCGGCGCCAGCCAGCCGTCGAGCTCGGCGACGGCGCGCGACAGCTTGGCGATCGCCGAGTCGGGGTTGGGCTTGGACGAGTGCGTCGCGGTGCCGTCGGCGACCAGGTCGAGGTTGAAGTAGACCTTGTCCTGGCGGGTGACCGTGATGAGCATCGGCGTCGTCCGGTCCTTCTGGGCCAGGAACCAGCCGCCCTCGGTGAGGACCATGCCCGCGTCGATCTTGTTCCAGTGGTTCTCGGCGAGCCAACGGGAACCGTGCGGACCGGCCTCCTCGTCGCAGTCGGTGAGGACGATGATGTCCCGGTCGAAGGAGCCCTTCTCGTCGAGGTGCCGCAGCAGGGCGGCGATGAACGCGGCGTTCGCGCCCTTCATGTCCAGCGCGCCGCGGCCGTAGATCTCACCGTCCTTGACCACCCCGGCGAACGGGTCGACGGTCCACTTCGAACGTTCCACCGGAACGACGTCGGAGTGGCCGAGCAGCAGCAGCGGCGGGTTGGCCGTGGTGCCGCGGATGCGCGCGATCAGGTGGACGTTGTCCTTCGTGGGCGTGGGGATGATCTCCGCGCCGACGCCGGCGGAGTCCCACATGGCCTTGAGCATCTCGGCGTGCGGGCGGGTGACGCCGCCGTCGCCGGCGTTCTGCGTGTCGAAGACGAGCATCTTCTTCAGCAGGGCGAGGGGATCGAGATCGGCGGGCGCGATCGCCCGCACCGGGGTGGTGCGGGCGACCGCGGAGCCTCCGCCGGCCGCCAGGCCGCCCGCGAGGAGGGCCGCGCCGGCGCCGGCGCGGCCGAGGAACGCGCGGCGGGAGAGCGGAACCGGCACGGAAGCCGGACCGGACGAGGGGTCGGGAGGCGGGGACGGGGCGGGGGTCGGAGAGGTCGGCGGGAGCTCGGACATGGATCTCCTTGTCTCCTGGTGCCGGGCGCCGTCACCTCCTGGTGGCGGGCGCCCGCTGTGTCACCTGTGGCGGAAGGCCGCGACCACCTCGACCTCGACGAGCCAGCCGTTGACCGGCAGATTCTCGATCTCGAGGGTGACACGGGACGGCCTGGCGGGGTTGACGAGCAGGGGTTTCGCCGGCGTGGCGCTTCCCAGCGGCACGTCGACCGGCTTGCCGGTCGCCAGGTCGGTGTTGGCGTAGAACTGGCGGTACGCGCGGTTCCAGCCGGCGAAGTCGGCCGCCGCGGCACCGGGCGGGTTCGCCAGGTACGCCCGCATCGAGATCACGTCCTTCGGGGTGAGGCCCTGCACCTTCAGGTTCTCGGTGATCTGCTTCAAGACATTGATCGCTTGCGCCTCGGTTGTCGAGACCCCGGGCGGCAGCGTGCCGCCGGGGAAGTCGATGTACCGCTCGGGCGTGCCCGCCGGGGCGGCCGGGTTGGCGTCCCTGGGCCCCAGGCCGCTGGAGGTGTACGTGGCGACCAGCGCGCCGGTGGCGACGCCGTTGGCGATGGAGGGGTTGGTCTGCCCGTCCGGCAGCGCCGGCCGGACCTCGGTCAGCTTGGGCGGCCGCGGCGCCCGTTCCGGCGCGGCCGAGGCCGCTCCGCCGATGCCGACGGCAGCGGCGGTGACGAGCCCGCCGACGATGATCCTGCGCCCGTTCATCCGTGTCCTCATCCCGTGGCCTCTCATCGTCCTGTGGCCCCTCATCCCTGGAGTACGCGCTGGTGGAGCTCGGTGACGACCTTGCGGGCCGACTCGAACGAGCCGTGCTGCCAGGCGATCTCGTAGCTGAGCCAGTCGCCGGCGTAGTAGACGTTGCCCTGCGGGGCGCAGAGCAGCTTGTACTCGGCGCCGCGGCTGGGCCAGGAGATCCAGCCGCCCTCGATGTGCGGCTGGCGGCTCCAGGCGATGGACGCGGACGCGGCGATGTCCTGGCGGTACTTGTCGCCGTGGATCTTCGCGCCCATGTCGAGGGCCCGCCGCAGCCTTTCGGGGTGCGTGAGCCTGGCGTACGCGTCGGCGCTCCCGCCGAAGTTGTAGTAGCCGACGACCAGGCCGCGCCGCCCGTTGTAGCCGTAGGACGGGTACCAGATCGTGGAGAGGTCCAGGTCGGTGTTGGTGATGCCGCCGTAGATGTTGTCGTCGCGTTCCCACCAGCGGTTGCGGTACTCCAGGCCGATCTTGCCGGTGGACGCGGGGACCGGGGTCCTCAGCGCCGCCTGAACGTTCGCGCCGAGGTTGTGCGGGATCCTGGCCAGGATCTGCGGCGGCAGCGTGGCGACGCAGTAGTCGGCCTCGATCACGCGGGTGCGGCCGTACCGCTCGTACTCGACCCTGACGCCGGACGCCAGGTTGGTGATCTCGGTGACCTTGGCGCCGGTGCTGATGCGCCCGGGGCCGACCGCCTTGGCGAGCGCCCGCGGGATGGCGTCCATGCCGCCGACCGGCTGGAACATCAGCATCGCCTGGCTGTAGCCGAACTCGAACGAGAAGTAGCGGCCGACGCCGCTGGCGAACACCTCGCTCAGCGACGGCGGCGGGCCGAGGAGCGTGCCCGCGGTCTCCCCCGCGCCCGGGTCGACGGTGTAGCCGCGCCGGTCCGTGCCGGTGTAGGCGAACCCGTTCGCCCTGCTCCCGATGGCGCCGAAGCCGGACAGGAACGACAGCAGGCGTTCCTTGTCGGTCGTGGTGAGCCGCTGGTCCAGCGCGCCCTGGTCGGTGGCCTTGGCGAGAAGCTCGGAGATGTACCCGAAGACGTCGGCCTTGGCGGTGCGCCACTTCACCGGCGCGGTCATGCCCGCCGTCTCGTTGTAGAGGTAGGCCTCGGCGTTGGAGTTGGTGAAGACCTCCAGCGGGACTCCCAGCTCGCGGCAGTAGTCCATGGTGGTCATCCACTGCGCGATGCGGGCGGGCCCGGCGTTCATGTACTGGCCGTCGCTGAACCCGACGCGCTGCGTGGGGCCGTCGATCTCCGTCAGCCGGTCGCCGCCGCGCAGCGTGCGGTTGCGGCCGCCCACCCGGTCCTGCGCCTCCAGCACCGTCACCTGGTAGCCGGCCTTGCCCAGCTCGTAGGCGGTGGCCAGGCCGGCGACACCGGCGCCGAGCACGACGACCTTGGCGGCGCCCCGGCCGCGCAGCCGGAAGTCGGAGGCCTGCGGGGGGTCGAACGGGGCCTTGGTCGCGGCCTCCGCGGACGGGGCCAGGCCGAGCGCCCCCATGGTGGCGAACATCGCGCCGGCGCCGCCGGTGGCCCCCACCCTGGTGAGGAAACCGCGCCTGCTGACGCCCTGTGACTCTGCCGAAGTCGGCAATGGACACCTCCAAGATCTCTTCGCCAGGAGTCTTCGATCAGCACGTTTCGGCAGATGTTCCGGTTTGTAATAGACAGGTTTCCGGATGTGGTTGCCGCCGTGTGAGCCGAATGTGTCGGTCGTGTTTCGGGCGACACAGGCTTGTGAAATGACTGTTAAAGGGCACCGCGTCCCGTTCCGCCGCGGCCCGCGCCGGGACTAGCGTGCGGGTGTGCTGATCACCCCACATGAGCAGGAGCGCCTGCTGATCCACGTGGCCGCGCAGGTGGCCCGGGACCGGCGGGGGCGCGGACTGCGGCTCAACCATCCCGAGGCCACCGCCATCATCGCGGTGCACATCCTCGAAGGCGCCCGGGACGGGCGCACCGTGGCCGAGCTCATGGAGTCGGGCCGCACCGTGCTCTCCCGCGACGACGTCATGGAGGGCATCCCGGAGATGCTGGACTCGGTCCAGATCGAGGCGACGTTCCCCGACGGGACCAAGCTCGTCACCGTCCACCGGCCGATCCCGTGAGCGCCGCCACGCCGCC
The DNA here is from genome assembly GCF_040643285.1 of Spirillospora sp. NPDC047279. NCBI lineage: Bacteria > Bacillati > Actinomycetota > Actinomycetes > Streptosporangiales > Thermomonosporaceae > Spirillospora > Spirillospora sp. NPDC047279. Next base: position 11,373 of record NZ_JBEYUA010000012.1, on the reverse strand, counting down.
CGCCGGGGGCCTCGTCCCGGGCCAGGTGATCCCGGGCGACGAGCCGGTCGAGCTCAACCCCGGCCGCCCGCGCGTCGCCGTCACCGTGGTCAACACCGGCGACCGGCCCGTCCAGGTCGGCTCGCACTACCACTTCGCCGTGGCCAACCCCGCGCTCGAGTTCGACCGCGACGCGGCGTGGGGCCGGCGGCTCGACGTGCCCGCCGGCACGGCCGTGCGGTTCGAGCCCGGCATGACCCGCGAGGTCTCCCTCGTTCCCCTCGCCGGCGCCCGCGTGGTGCCCGGCCTGCGCCTGGAGAGCCGTGGAGCCCTCGATGACTGAGATCCCGCCCGCCCGGCTGTCCCGGGCCCGCTACGCCGAGCTGTACGGGCCGACCGCGGGCGACCGCGTCCGGCTCGCCGACACCGACCTGCTGATCGAGGTGACCGAGGACCTCAGCCGCGGTCCCGGCGGCGCCGCCACCGGCGACGAGGCGGTGTTCGGCGGCGGCAAGGTGATCCGCGAGTCGATGGGCCAGGCCCGGACGACGCGTGCCGACGGTGCCCTCGACCTGGTCATCACCGGTGTCGTCGTGCTCGACCACTGGGGCGTCGTCAAGGCCGACGTCGGCGTCCGCGACGGGCGGATCGTCGCGCTCGGCAAGGCCGGCAACCCCGACACCATGGACGGCGTGCACCCCGGCCTGGTCATCGGCCCGTCCACCGAGGTCATGGCCGGCAACGGCAAGATCCTCACCGCCGGGGCCGTCGACTCGCACGTGCACCTCATCTGCCCGCAACTGCTCGAGGAGGCGCTCGGCGCGGGCGTCACCACGCTCGTCGGCGGCGGCACCGGCCCGGCCGAGGGCACCAAGGCCACGACCGTGACCGGCGCCTGGTACCTGCACCGCATGCTGGAGGCCCTCGACTCCTGGCCGGTGAACGTGGCGCTGCTCGGCAAGGGCAACACGGTCGGCGAGGACGCGCTCTGGGAGCAGCTGCGCGCCGGGGCGTCCGGGTTCAAGCTGCACGAGGACTGGGGCACCACGCCCGCCGCGATCGACGCCTGCCTGCGCGTCTGCGCCGAGTCCGGCGTCCAGGCGGCGCTGCACTCCGACACCCTGAACGAGGCCGGGTACGTCGAGTCGACGCTCGAGGCGATCGGCGGCCGCGGCATCCACGCGTACCACACCGAGGGCGCCGGCGGCGGGCACGCGCCCGACATCATCACGGTCGCCTCGCACCCGAACGTCCTGCCGTCCTCCACCAACCCGACCCGCCCGCACACCGTCAACACCCTCGACGAGCACCTCGACATGCTCATGGTGTGCCACCACCTCAACCCGTCGGTGCCCGAGGACCTGGCGTTCGCCGAGTCGCGCATCCGGCCGACGACGATGGCGGCCGAGGACGTCCTGCACGACCTGGGCGCGATCTCGATGATCGGCTCGGACTCGCAGGCGATGGGCCGCATCGGCGAGACCGTGATCCGCACCTGGCAGACCGCGCACGCCATGAAGAAGCGGCGCGGCGCGCTGCCGGGCGACGGCTCCCCGTCCACGCCCGCCGACAACCTGCGGGCCCGCCGCTACGTCGCCAAGTACACGATCAACCCGGCGATCGCGCACGGGCTGGACGGCGAGGTCGGCTCGGTCGAGCCGGGCAAGCTGGCCGACCTGGTGCTCTGGGACCCGGCGTTCTTCGGCGTCCGCCCGCAGGTGGTGCTGAAGGGCGGCGTGATCGCGTGGGCCGCGATGGGCGACGCCAACGCCTCGATCCCGACCCCGCAGCCGGTCCTGCCCCGGCCGATGTTCGGCGCCGCCGCGCCGGTCGCCGCCGCGACGTCGGTGCACTTCGTGGCGCAGGCCGCGCTGGACGCCGATCTCGGCTCGAACGTCGACGTGCGCCGCAGGTTCGTCCCGGTGAAGGGCACCCGCGGCCTCACCAAGGCGAACATGCCCCTGAACGACGCGCTGCCGTCGATCGAGGTGCATCCGGACACCTTCACCGTGTCCATCGACGGCGACGAGGTCGAGCCCGCGCCCGCCACCGAGCTGCCGATGGCCCAGCGCTACTTCCTGTTCTGATGAACGCGTCGCTGCTCCTGCTCGCCGACTCGCGGCTGCCCGCCGGGGGCCACGCCCACTCCGGCGGGGTCGAGCCCGCCGTGACGGCGGGCGCGGTGCGGGACGTCGAGGGCCTGGCCGGGTTCCTGCGCGGGCGGCTGGCCACCTCCGGCCTGGTCGCCGCGGCCCTGGCCGCCGCCGCGTGCGCCCACGCGGCGGCGGGGGAAGCGGCGGGGGAAGCAGCTGCCGGGGAACGGGCGTGGGAACGGCTCGACGCCGAGGCCGACGCACGGACGCCCTCTCCCGCCCAGCGGCAGGCGGCCCGCGCGCAGGGCCGTTCGCTGCTGCGCGCCGCCAGGACGACCTGGCCGCACCCGGCGCTGGACGCCCTCGCCGCCACCACCCGCGAGCCCCACCACCCGCTCGTGCTCGGCGCGGCAGCGGCGGCGGCGGGCGGCACGCCCCTCGACGCGGCGGCCATCACCGCCTCCGCGGCGATCACCGGGCCCGCGTCCGCGGCGGTGCGCCTGCTCGGCCTCGACCCCCTCGCCGTGCACCGCGTGCTCGCCGCGCTGTCGGCCGACGTCGACGCGACGGCGGCCGAGGCGGCGGCCGACGCGGCGGCGGACCCCCTGGACTGGACGGCGCTGCCCGCCGCGTCCGCCCCGGTCCTGGATCTCTACGCGGAACTCCATCACGGCGCCGACCTGCGCCTCTTCGAATCCTGACGTACGACCCGGAGGTGCTCATGGGAGCCGGACACGACCACTCGCACGACCCGCACACCGCCGCGCCCGCGCACGGCCGCGCGCTGCGGCTGGGCATCGGCGGGCCGGTCGGCAGCGGCAAGACCGCGCTGACCGCCGCGTTGTGCCGCACGCTGCGCGACGAACTGGACCTGGCGGTCGTGACGAACGACATCTACACCACCGAGGACGCCGACTTCCTGCGCCGCAACGCCGTCCTCGACGACGACCGCATCACCGCCGTCCGCACCGGCGCCTGCCCGCACACCGCGATCCGCGACGACATCTCCGCCAACCTGGACGCGGTCGAGGCGCTGGAGGAACGGCATCCGGGCCTGGACCTCATCATCGTGGAGAGCGGCGGCGACAACCTGACCGCGCTGTTCAGCCAGGGCCTCGCCGACCGGCAGATCTTCGTGCTGGACGTGGCGGGCGGCGACGACGTGCCGCGCAAGGGCGGCCTCGGCGTCGCCGCGGCCGACCTCCTGGTCGTCAACAAGACCGACCTCGCCCCGCTCGTCGGCAGCGACCTGGACATGATGGCCCGCGACTCGGCGCGCGTCCGCGGCGGCAAGCCGGTCGCGTTCACCTCGCTGCGCGAGCAGCCCGGCGCCCCCGAGGTCGCCGGCTGGGTCCGCGCCGTCCTGCACGAGGCCCGCCACCACGACCACGCGCACGCCTGATGACCCGCGGCTACACCGCTCGCGCCGCCGCGCGCGCCGAGCGCGACGCGACCGGCCGGACCCGGCTGACCAGGATCCGGTCGGACGGCCCGCTGGCGCTGCGCGAGACCGCCGACGCCCTCTACCTGGTCGGCGCCGCCGCCGGGCCGCTCGGCGGCGACGACTTCGCGCTGTCGCTGGAGGTCGGCGCGGGCGCCCGCCTGGCCGTACGTTCCGTCGCGACCACGCTGGTGCTGCCCGGCGACGGCGAGTCGCGCATGACGGTGCGGGCCGAGGTCGGCGCCGGCGGGCATCTCGACTTCGCGCCCGAGCCGACGGTCGCCGCCGCCGGCTGCGACCACCGTTCCGCCGCCGGGATCTCCCTCGCGGAGGGCGCCACGCTGCGCTGGTACGAGGAGCTGATCCTGGGCCGCCACGGGGAGCGGCCCGGCAGGCACACCGGCCGCTTCGACGTGACGCTCGGCGGCGTCCCGCTGCTGCGGCACGAGCTGCGCCTCACCGACCCCTCGACGTTCGGCAGCCGCGCGGTGCTCGGCGACGCCAAGGCGGCCGGCAGCGTGCTCCTGGTCGCCCCGGGCCTCACCCGGACGCCGTACACCGCCGAGGGCCTGGCCGTCCTCCCGCTGGCCGGTCCCGGCGTCCTGGTCACCGCGGTCGCCGCCGACTCCGCCGCCCTCCGCCGGCGGCTCGCCCGCGGCGAGGATCACGCGGCCGGGACGAGCCGGAACGCGACGAAGGCGGGCGCGGCCTCCAGCTTCTCGTAGTCCTCGGGATAGCGGGCGGCCATCTCCGGCACCGGGCGCGGCTCGCGCAGCTCCTCGATCAGGAAGCCCGTCTCGCGGAACTCCGCGCAGATCTCCGACATCGGCCGCCGCCACACCCGGATCGGCCAGTCGTTCTCGGCGCTCAGCGACACCTCGACCGGCTCGCAGGTGAAGTACGACCCGCCGAACGCCACCCAGTCGCTCACCGGGTGGTGGGTCGAGACCACCAGCGCTCCCCCGGGCGACAGGACGCGCCGCAGCTCGCGCAGCGTCGCCACCCGGTCGTCCAGGTAGTGCAGCGCCAGCGCGAGGACGATGAGGTCCACCGACCCGTCCGGCACCCAGTGCAGCGGCTCGGCCAGGTCGTGCACCCGCACGTCGGCCGCGTCGCCGACCCGGTCTCGGGCCAGCTTCACCATGGTCGGGCTCTGGTCGAACGCCAGGACCCGGGCCCCGCGCCGCGCCAGCTCCACCGCGTACAGGCCGGGCCCGCACGCGGCGTCCAGGACCGTGCGGCCCCGGACGTCGCCGGCGAGCTCGAGCACCGCCGGCCGGTCGTACATCGCGTTGTACGGGCTGCCCTCCGCGTGCTCGGCGTACTCGCGGGCGAAACGTTCGTAGATCGGTCCATCCGGCATCTCGCGAGAATCCCACGATCCGCGTGACATGAGCGAGTCAGGTGACACGATCTCGCAGTCAACCTGGGAGACCCTGGACAAAACCGGACTCGCGCGATGGGATCGACAGGATGTAACCAGTGTCACATCCAGGGTGGGCGGCCCGATGACCGACGTTGTGCTCGACGGTGTCGACAAGGTGTATCCCGGCGGGCTGCACGCGGTGCACGACCTCGGCCTGCACATCAGGGACGGCGAGCTGTTCGTGCTGCTCGGCCCGTCCGGCTGCGGCAAGTCCACCGTGCTGCGCATGATCGCGGGCCTGGAGGAGATCACCTCGGGCGACCTGTGGCTGGGCGGCTCGGTCGCCAACGAGCTCTCGCCGCGCGACCGCAACGTCGCGATGGTCTTCCAGAACGGCGCGCTCTACCCGCATCGCAGCGTGCGCGGCAACATGATGTTCCCGCTGCAGATCACCAAGGACGACCCGGTCGAGGCGCGCGGCAAGGTGACCGAGCTGGCCCGCGCGCTCGGCCTGGACTCCATGCTCGACCGGCTGCCCGGCACGTTGTCCGGCGGCCAGCGGCAGCGCGTCGCGATGGGCCGCGCGCTGATCCGCGAGCCCTCCCTCTTCCTGATGGACGAGCCGCTCTCCAGCCTCGACGCCGGCCTGCGCGCCGAGCTCCGCGTCGAGATCGCCGCGCTCGTGCGCTCCACCGGGGCGACCACGGTGTACGTGACGCACGACCAGGTCGAGGCGATGACGATGGCCGACCGCATCGCCGTCATGCGCGACGGCGTGCTGGAGGACGTCGGCACCCCCGAGCAGGTCTACCAGGACCCCGCCACGATGTTCGTCGCCGCGTTCCTCAGCTCACCGCCGATCAACCTGATGAGCGCCACCGCGTGGGCCGTCCAGGATCAGGGCGTGGTGCTCGACCTGGGGCCGCAGCGCCTGACGCTGCCCTGGGACGACCCGCGTTCGACCGGCCTCATCCACCACCACGGCGAGCCCGTCACGGTCGGCCTGCGCGCCGACGCGCTCACCCAGGTCAGCGGCCCCGCGACCGGTCAGGAGCTCACCGGCCAGGTCCGGACGCTGGAGTTCCACGGGCACGAGTGGCTGGCGTACGCCGAGGCCGGGATCCCGTCCGTGGACGCCACCGAGTTCACCCAGCGGGTGGCGCCGCAGCACGTCGAGCCCGCGGTGTCGCGCGTCAAGGCGCTGTTCCGCCGTCCGGCGCCCCAGCCCGAGCCCGAGCTGGAGCACACCGGCCACCACCGCCGCACCGACCTGATCTTCCGCATCATCAGCGGCCCGCGACCGCAGCGCGGCGAGGAGGTCAGGCTCGCGGTCGCCCTCGACCGGCTGCTGGTGTTCGACGCCCGGGGCCGCCGGATCGGCCCGGTCTCGCGCTAGACCTGGTCGCCGTAGTAGCCGATCTTCCACTGGATGTGCGCCTGCTGCGACCGCAGCAGGCCGATCTGCGCCTCGACCCGCTGGTCGTGGGCGCGGAGCAGCGCCAGCCGTTCCACGATCGTCTCGTCTCCGCCCCGGGCCAGCTCGGAGTAGCGCAACATCTCCGCGATCGGCATGCCGGTGTCGCGCAGGCACCGCAACATCCCGAGCCACGCCAGGTCGTCGTCGCTGAACACCCGGCGCCCCGAGGAGTTGCGCGCGATGTCCGACAGCAGCCCGATCTTCTCGTAGTAGCGCAGGGTGTCGATGCTGAATCCGCTCTTCTGAGCGGTCTCGCCCGGAGAGTAAAGGCTCACCCCTCCACTCTTCCACCTGGAGTGTGCTCCAGGTCAACCGAGCCGGAGACACCGCCGCTCCCGCACCGATGAATCGGCGCCCGGTCGCGCCTCTCCATAGGAGACGGCCCGACTCGGAAAGGCATCTGAATGAGCAACCCACCACGCGCGGTATGGACGCTCGTCCTGGCACCCCTCGGGGTGTTCCTCACCGCACTGGACATCGTCGTCGTGGCGACGGCGCTCCCGGTCATGCGCACGCAGCTGGACGCGAGCCTGGCCGACCTCGAATGGACCATCAACGCCTACAACCTGGTGTTCGCCTGCCTGATGTTGTCCGGCGCGGCCCTCGGCGACCGGTACGGGCGCCGCCGCATGTTCGTCACGGGCCTCACGGTGTTCAGCCTCGCGTCCGCCGTGGCGGCCCTGTCCACGACCGCCGAGGCGCTCATCGTCGCGCGCGTCGTGCAGGGCGCGGGCGCGGCGGTCATCCTGCCGCTGACCCTCGTCCTGATCGTCGAGGCGTTCCCGGGGGAACGGCGCGGCGCCGCCATCGGCGTCTGGGGCGCCGTGGCCGGGCTCGGCGTGGCCGCCGGCCCCGTCATCGGCGGTGCGATCACCGAGGGCCTGTCCTGGCAGTGGATCTTCTGGGTGAACGTCCCGGTCGGGCTGACGGCGGCGGCGCTCTCCCTCGTCCTCCTCCGCGAGAGCCGCGGCCCGAACCCCCACCTGGACGTTCCGGGCCTGCTCCTCGCCGGCGCCGGCCTCTTCGCCCTCACCTGGGCCCCGGTCCGCGCCCCCGCCGCCGGCTGGGCCAGCACGGAAGTGATCGTCGCGCTGGTCGCCGGCGCCGCGTTCCTGCTCGCGTTCCTCCGCTGGGAGGCCCGCACCCCGCACCCGATGGTCCCGCTGCGCCACTTCCGTTCCCGCGGCTTCTCCGCGTCCAACGCGGTGGCGTTCCTCCAGCAGGTCTCGCTGATCGGCTCGCTGTTCGTCATCGCGCAGCTGCTCCAGGTCGGGATGGGCTACTCGCCCTGGGAGGCGGGCCTGCGCATCCTGGTCTGGAACGGCACGCTGATGGTCACCTCCCCGATCGCGGGAGCCCTCGCCGACCGCTTCGGCAACAGGCCCTTCATGGTGGGCGGCATGGCGTTGCAGGCCGCCGGGCTGGGCTGGCTCGCGGCGGTGGTGGAACCCGGCGTCCCCTACTCCTCCCTGGTCGCGCCCCTCGTCGTCTCCGGCGTCGGCCTCAGCGCGGTCATGCCCACCGTCGCCAACGCCGTGACCGCGTCCGTCCCGTTCTCCGACGCGGGCGTCGCCTCGGGCGTCAACAGCGCGCTGCGCGAGCTCGGCAGCGTCTTCGGCGTGGCGATCATCGCGCTGGTGTTCGCGGGCCAGGGCGGTTACGCCTCCCCTGCGGCCTTCATCGACGGCTTCGTCCCGGCGATGTGGACCGCCGCCGCCATTGCCCTCGCCGCCGTCCTCCCCGCCCTGCTCGCGTCACCGAACACCCCGGCCGCCGCCCCGCACCCGGCCCCCCGGCCCCGGGCGACGGTCTGACGTCCGGCGGGCCGCCTACGTCCGAACGGGCGGCCCGCCGATGAGCTCCACGGTGACGTCATGCAGCCGGGCCGCGCGGACCGGATCGAAGTCCTCACCCTCCAGCGCCAGGGGCTTGCCCTGCTTGAACGCGCTCACCGGGGCCTCGGGCCGTTCGTCCATGAGACGCGCGATCGGCACGATGGCCTTCTCCGGCGACTTGGCGAACGCCTTGGCGAGCACCTTCGTCAGGACCCGCCGCGCCGGGGGCAGCGGGTCGGCCATGCCGGTGTCGACGAACCCCGGGTTGTAGAGCACATAGCGCGTACGGGCGCCCGGGTGACGTTCGGCGAAGTCGGCGCCCAGCAGGTCGAGGCACCGGGAGGCCTGCATCGAGGCGCGCATTCCCTTGTACCTCCGGGTCAACTGAAGGTCGTCCCAGTGAACGGTGCCCGGCAGCCCTCCCGGCCCCGCGATGTTCATGATGACCGGGGCCTCCGCACGTTCCAGCCGTTCCACCAGCCCGTGCCCGATCACGAAGCGGCTGAGGTACATCAGGGCGAACGTGAACTCCAGGCCGTCCGCCGTCTCCTCCCGCGACGGCCGGAACCGCTGCGCCCCGAAGACCAGCCCGTCCACCACGTCCGGAACCTCCTCGACCACCCGCCGCATCCCCTCCAGCGTGCTCAGGTCCGCCCGCAGGAACGAGGCGTTCTCCCCCGCCTCCGCCACGAACCGGCGCCCCTTCTCCGCCCCGCTCGCCACCGCGATCACGCGGTCCCCCCGCCGCGCGAAGTGCAGCCCGAGCGCCCGTCCCATCCCGTCCGTGCCACCAGTGATCACGTACGTGCGCATCTCGCCTCCCAAGTCATCGATCGATGACACAAGCCTAGCGCCAAGTCAGCAGGTGATGACTTATGCTGACTTCCATGGAACGCAAGCGCCGCGACAAGGCGGCCACCCGTGCGGCCCTGCTCGACGCGGCGCGCCTGCGCTTCGCCCGGCAGGGCTACGACGGCACCGGAGTCCGCGACATCGCCGCCGACGTGGGCGTCGACCCCGCCCTGGTCTTCCGCTACTTCGGCTCCAAGGACGACCTCTTCGAGGAGGCCGTCCACGTCGAGATCCCCGAGTCCGCCGGCGGCTCGCTCACCGACATCACCGCCGCACTGCTGAACGACGTCGTCTTCGCCGACCGGCAGGAGTTCGACGGCGAGCACCCCCTGATCGTGATGCTGCGCTCGTCCGGCCGCGCCGAGGTCCGCGACCGTCTCCGCCACGACCTCTGCGAGGGCTACCTGCGCACCTTCGCCGACCACTTCAAAGGCGCCGCCCCCGACCTCCGCGCCGAACTCGTCGGCGCGCTCCTGGTCGGCATCGGCGTCATGCGCTCCGTGGTCGCCTCCCCAGCCCTGACCCAGGCCCCCTACGAGGAGACCCTCCCCCTGGTCCAACGCCTGGTGGCGGCCCTAGACCAACCGCCCGCTCACCCGTAGACGTCAGGCTGGGCCACGCACCAATGGTCCGTCGGGGTGACCCACATCAAGACACCCGGACTGACCTGATGCAGCGTCCAATCGCTCCGCAGCCCGAGCCGCTGATGCCGCCGACCCAACGCAGCCAGACTGCACGGACACATCACCCCACCCCCGATCATGCAGCGCGGAACGTCAAGGCCGCCCCGACCCACCAGTCTCCGGCACCCCGAGAAACGGCACCCCCGACCACACACCCGCACCATCGCCCAGACCTTGCAGCCGGACCGGAACGACCACAGACCAGCGCACACATCTGGAACGTTGGCGGCGAGCGCCCCCATCCTGGATGAAAGGGGCCGGGCGCTCGCGGACCTCAGCCGTAGGTGTCGGGCTGGGCCATGTACCAGTGGTCGGTCGGCGTGACCCACATCAAGACACCGGGGCTGACCTGGTGCAGCGCCCAGTCGTTCCGCTGTTTGAGCCGGTGGTGTCGTCGGCACAACGCGGCCAGGTTGCACGGGCATGTCGCCCCGCCCTGATCGTGTGGCGTGGAGTGGTCGAGGTCGCACCGGTGCGCGGGTCTGCGGCATCCGGGGAAGCGGCAGGTGCGGTCACGTGCCTGCACCATCGCGCGGGTCTTGGAGCCGGGCCGGTAGGGGGTATCGCCGTGGGCGATGGCCTCACCCTTGTCGTTCACCACGGTCACACACCAGCGCGCGTCCCGGGCGTTGCCGGCGAGCGTCCTGGCGACCTCGCCCAGGATCGGCCCGTACCCGCCGATCTCGCCCGGCTCGTCGGCGAGCTTGAGGTACGTGGTGAGCGGGACGGTGAGCTGGACGGTGCCGACCTGGGCACCCGCCCGAGCCGCGACCTCACCGCTCCACACGACCGGCGCCTCGCCGCCCTCACCCCCGCCAGGCTCGTCGCAGTCCTGGAACCAGGGTCGGATCTCCTCCACCCCAGCGTCCGGATAAGCGCCCGGCGAGACCTCGCCCACCTGCACGTCCGTCATCGAGCCATCCGTGGGAAGGGTGGCCGGAGACTCCGGCCCCGGGATGCACACGTTCAGGCTGCTGTCCTGGCCATCAGGTCGAGCCTGCCGCGGGCCGAGCCATGCCCCATCGCCGTCGTCCCCCTCAAAGGTGGCCGCGTTGGCAGGTGGAGCCTCAGCGCGGCGAACCACAGGATCTGTCGATGGCGGGGAGACTCCCGGCAACGCGACGCCCGGCTGCGCGTCCGTCGCGGCCCTGGCGGCTGGCGCCGTGACCAACGACTCCCGGGGCACGCACGCGGCCAGGCGGTGGTCTCGGCCATCGACTCGAGCTGACCTGGTGTCACACCCCGGCGCACCCCCAGCACCAGCGAAGGCGGCGGCATCCGCAGACGCGGCAGCCACGCCACGACCGACCACAGGCACATCCGACGCAGGCACATCCGACGCAGGCACGTTCGACGCAGAGGCGGCTGGCTCAGAGGCGGCTGGCGCAGGCACGTCCGGCGCAGAGGTGGCTGGCGCCGGGGTGGATGCCGTGGGGGTGGATGCCGTGGGGGTGGATGCCGTGGGGGTGGATGCCACGGGAGTGGGGGTGGCTGGCGTGGGAGTGGCTGCCGGTGTGGCTTGTGTGGGGGTGGCTGATGTCGGGATGAGGGTGGTGGGGAGGATGCCGAGGAGGAGGGAGAGGAAGACGTCGGCGCGGATGGTGTCCAGGCGGCGGTGGTCGCCGTCGGTTTTGAGGGCGCGGGCGA